>JASBRP010000003.1 GCA_030149365.1 Solimonas sp. | reverse complement strand
TGTTCAGACCGGACACATCCTTTACAGGTGTGCCAAGACATGGTTTACACATTACGCCTTGCGCAGGTCGATGTGCGCGAAGCGGTGATGGCAGAAGTAGAGATCGTAGTGCCCGTCTTTTGAACTGCTGGATCGCAAAGCGATCGGCAGGTCCTTCAGGGCATTGGAAACCTTGAGCCGTTGTCCCCTGAAGCGGACTTGTCCGTTCCAGGTAACGGTCACAACCTGATCGTCGGGGCCATACTCGATCGGCGGTAGTTTGTTGGGGAAACGCCGCGGACTGGGACGGTAACGATCGGCCGGCACGGCATAGCCGATGCCCTCATGAGGCCGTTGCTGGTTGTAGACCGGCCGCCAGCGATCGAAGGCGCGCTGGGCTTGGTCCAGGCTCTGGAATGCCGGACCACCGAGCACCTCGGCCTTGAGCGAGCGGTGGAATCGCTCGTCCTTGCCATTGGTCTGGGGATGACGAATGCGGCTGAAGCTCAAGCGGATCCCCAGGCGGATCAACCAGATGCTCAGCTGCGACAGGCCATGTTCGGCGGCCGGGCTGCCCCAGGGCTGGCCGTGGTCGGTATTGATACGCACGGGCAGGCCATAGCGCTGGAAGCTGCGAGTCAGGTGCCCTCGGACCTCGGCGGTGTTCTGGCTGGAGCAGGCCTGCAGGACCAGGTTGTAGCGCGAGTGATCGTCGAGCACCGTCAGCGGGTGGCAGCGACGGTTGCCGGCCGCAAAGTCGCCCTTGAAATCCATCTGCCAGAGATCGTTGGGAGCATCATGCTCAAAGCGTTGCCACGGGGTTGCCGCCGCGCTCTGCGCCGGGCCGATCAGCCCGTGCCGACGCAGGATGTGGGTGATGGTGCTGGGAGCGGGTACCGCCTCGAATCCCAAGCGACGCAGGCGATGTGCCAGCTTGCGCCCACCCCAGGCCGGATGCTGCCGACGCAGGGCCAGTACCTGCTCCACGACACCTGCCGCCGTACACCGCGGACTGCTTTGTGGACGGCGAGACCGGTCGGTCAGTGCCTCACCCGACCCCGCACGCTCCAGCCATTTGTATCCGGTCACCCGGCTGATGTCGAAGCGCCGGCACAGCTCGGCAAGGCTGACGCCTTGCTGCTGTGCCAGGCGCACAAACTCCAGACGCTGTTCCACGATCGAAACCTCGTGCCAGGGCATGGTGGCTCTCCCCAAACGACGCCTGACGTCGGCGTCTGGGGTGTAAACCATGTCCTGGCACGTTTGTTAACCATGTGTCCGGTCTGAACAGGCACGCAAAGAAAAAGTGACTCGCCCTTAGGCGAAATAAACCCTCAAAGAACCACCGCTCCTGAGCGGTCTATGACCGCCACGCCGGAACGTACGTCGGACGCAAGCTCCCTGACGAATATCCTATCGCAGCCATGCCGGCAGACATAACGGAGTTCCGTTTTTATTTTCTTCACGCATAAAAAAAGCGCCGGGAAAACCGGCGCCAAGTACACCCCACTCTTGGACAGTGGATTCTTCAGAAAAGCTCAATCGCTCCGGCCTGCATCGACTGCTGGGCCACCGGCTTGTGCACCGGCTGGCGCCAGTTCTCGCTGGCGGCGGCCGCGGGAGCCGGCTGGCCGGTGCCTTCGGCCTGGATCGACTCGATGCGGCGCAGGTGGCGCTCGGCCGAGCCCAGCGCCTGCGTCACGATGTCTTCAAATTGCAGGCAGCGCACGGCCTGGCCCACCGACTGTGCAATATGCTCGCGTGAGGCCGAAACCTCGCGGATTCCGGCGGTCAGGCTGCCGTTGACCTCCTCCACCTGGCGCAGCAGGCGCCCGGCCTCGTCGCGGGCATCGGCGCTGGCGCTCATGTCGCGCGAGGCCATCTCGCCGACGGTCTCTCGGACCTTGGCCACGGCGTCGCGCGAGCTGGAGACCAGCTTGCGGATCTGTTCGTTGAAACTGGTAGAGCGCTCCGAGAGGTTGCGCACTTCCTCGGCCACCACCGCGAAGCCGCGGCCGGCCTCGCCGGCACGCGCCGCTTCGATGGCAGCGTTCAGGGCCAGCAGGTTGGTCTGGTCGGCAATGGTCTTGACGTCGCCCAGTAGGTCGAAGATCGCGTCGAGATGCTTCACCATCTCGTCGATCTGGCCGGCGCTGGCGGCGCTCTGGCGACTGGCCTGGGCCAGGGATTCCACCAGGTTGTTCATCAGGGTGCCGGCCGAGCCGGTGAAGTGGCGCACGCCGCCGCCCTCCTGCTCGCCGTTGCGGCTCATGATGCGGCCGACGGCCGTGGCCTGCACCTGCGCCTGGCGGTTCATCTCCTCGAAGCTGCCGCCGAGCTGGCGCGTGGCCTCGGTGACGAGCTGGCGCACGCGGACGATCTCCTGCTGCGTGCCCTGCATCTCCGTGCTCATGCCGCGGCGCAGTTCGGACAGCAGCTGGCGTTGCGATTCGCCCGACTCGCGCAGGGATTTCAGCTCGGCCTGCGCGGCCTGGCGCTCGCGCCAGAATTCGCGGCCAGCCCAGGCCCAGCCGCCGGCCATCAGCAGCAGGCTCGCGGCGTCGGCCACCACCGGCAACGAGGCCAGCAGTGCCGCAACATGCACGGCGGTGAGCGCCAATGCGGGGAAGAGTGTCTTGTTCAGGTTCATGGGGCGATCCTGTGGTTCATTGGGTCCAGGCAAGCAATTGCCCGGCTATACGGTCCAGAGGCAAGACCTGTTCCGTGGCCTGGAGGCGCACGGCAGAGCCGGGCATTCCCCACACCACGCTACTGGCCTCGTCCTGTACCAGGGTGTGTGCGCCGGCCTTGCGCAGTTCCAGCAGGCCGCGGGCGCCGTCGTCGCCCATCCCGGTGAGGATGGCGGCCACGGCGTTGCCGCCGGCGTTCTTGGCCACGGAATGGAACAGCACATCCACGCTCGGCCGGTGACGGTTCTCCGGCGCCGCGTCGGTGAGCCGGCAGATGTAGCGGGCGCCGTCGCGCACCACGGTCAGGTGGCGGCCGCCAGGAGCGATGTAGGCATGGCCCGGCACGATCAGCTGGCCGTCGGCGGCCTCGCAGACCGACATCGCGGAGCTGCGGTTCATGCGTTCCGCAAAGGGCGCGCTGAAGGCGGCAGGAATGTGCTGGGTGATGACGATGGCCGGGGCATCCGGCGGCATCTGCTCCAGCACCACCTTGATCGCCTCCGTGCCGCCGGTGGAGGCGCCGATGGCGATCAGCCGCTCGGTGGTGCGGAACGGCGTGCTGCGCCGTGCCGGCACCGCCGCCACGGGACGGGCGCCCGCCGGGCCTCGCGGGCGTGCCCGGGCCACCGCCTTGAGCTTGGTCCGCAGTTCGTCGGCGTATTCGTGCAGGCCGTGGGAGACATCGATCTTGGGCTTGGTGACGAAGTCCACCGCGCCCAGTTCCAGGGCCTGCAGCGTGATCTCGGCACCGCGCTCGGTCAGCGAGGACACCATCAGCACCGGCAGTGGGTGCAGGCGCATCAGGTTTTCCAGGAACGTGAGGCCGTCCATGCGCGGCATTTCCACGTCCAGCGTCAGCACGTCGGGCTTGAGCTGCTTGATCTTGTCGCGCGCCACGTAGGGATCGCAGGCGGTACCCACCACCTCGATCTCGGGATCGCCGGACAGGATCTCGCTCATCAGGCTGCGCACCAGCGCGGAGTCGTCCACCACCAGGGTCCGGATGCGGTTCATTCGAACAACTCCACGGAGCCGCCCTTGGGCTCCTGCCGCAGGCGGCTGAAGTAGCGCGTCTCTTCCGCCGCCACCTGGCCGCGCTCGAAGGCCGGCAGCTTGCGCAGCATCACGCGGCCGCTGCGCGGGAAGTAGTGGACGTGGCGCGGGCAGTTGTCGAGCAGGTCCTGCGACAGGATCGGGATGCTCTCGCGCCCGAGGTAGTCGAGCACGAAGGCGGCGTTGCGCTCGCCCACCTTGTTGTACTGGAAGCTCGGCAGCATGGCGCCGCCGCCGAAGACCTTGGCCTCCAGGCGCCCGCGTGCGGCGCCGTGCTTGAGAAGTTCGTTGATCAGCATTTCCATGGCGTAGCCGCCGTAGCGCGCCGACTCGCTGGCGGCGCCACCGGTCTCGCTGTCCGGCAACATGAAATGGTTCATGCCGCCGACCCCGGTCAGGGGGTCGCGGATGCAGGCCGAGACGCAGGAGCCCAGCAGGGTGGTCAGGATGCAGTCCTGGGTGGTCACGACGAACTCACCGGGCAGCACCTTGACCACCTGCGCGCTGTAGCGCGGGTCGTAGTACGGAACGGCCGCTTCGGAGACGGTGCTGCGGGCCCTGCGCATCGCATACATCAGTTCCCGGCCTTTGCGCGCCGGTACACCGTGCGCCCGCAGGGCGACACGACGTCGGCGGCGTGGAAGAAGCTCTCTGAATGGCCCGCGAAGAACAGGCCCTCGGGCGTGAGCAGGGGCGCCATCCGCCCCAGCAGGCGATGCTGGTTGGGCTTGTCGAAGTAGATCATCACGTTGCGGCAGAAGATGGCCTCGAAGGGGCCACGCATCGGCCAGTGCTCCGTCAGCAGGTTCAGCGGACGGAAACTCACCAGGCGCCGCAGCGGCTCGGTCACGCGGCAGTAGCCCTCCATCGCGCCCGTGCCGCGGCGGAAGAAGCGCTGGCGGCGCGCCTCGTCCATGCGTTCCAGCCGCTCCAGCGGGTAGACGCCGCGCTCGGCGGTGGCCAGCACCTGGGTATCGATGTCGGTGGCCAGGATGCGCACCGGCGGATCGTCGCGGCCGAAAGCCTCGATCGCGGTCATCGCCATCGAGTACGGCTCCTCGCCGGTGGACGAGGCCGAGCACCACAGCCGCAGCGTCGCGCCGCGCGGCTGTGCGCGCAGGTGCTCGGCCAGGATCTCGAAGTGATGCGGCTCGCGGAAGAAGGCCGTCAGGTTGGTGGTCAGCGCGTTGGTGAACGCCTCCCACTCCGGATCAGACGGATCGTCCAGGCGTGACAGGTACTCGCCGAAGGAATCCAGGCGCAGCGCCCGCAGGCGCCGCACCAGGCGGCTATAGACCATGTCGCGCTTGGCCGGCGCCAGCGAGATGCCGGCGCGGGCGTGGATCAGCGAGCGGACGCGCTCGAAGTCGCTGCGCGCAAAGGCGAACTCGCGGCTTTCAGCGACGGTCATCGGCACCCCTCCCCTTCGCGGCGTCCTGCCCGGCCAGCCGCGCCAGCACCGGCCGCAGCGGGCACTGGCCGCGGGACTCCACCGGCAGTACGCAGCCGGCCTCGCTGAGGCTCAGGCCCCAGTTGGCCAGCAGGCGCAACCAGGGGCCCGGCTCGGACATCGCGGCTTGTGCTTGGACTGCGAGCGACATGGCGGCTCTCCGTGGTCCCGTTCCCTTAGAACTCGGTCCACTGCTCGTCGTGGCGCTCGCTACCGCCATTGCCGCGAGACGCGGTGGCGGCAGGGCGGCGCGCGGCCGGTGCGGCGGGGCGTGCCGCCGGGCGGGCCGGAGCCGGCTTGGCGGCCATGCTGCGGGCCGGGGCGGCCGGGGCTGCCATGGCACCGAAGCCCGCGGCCTGCTCGTCCAGGCGGAAACGGCTGACCGAGGCGGCCAGGCCTCCGGCCTGCTCTTCCAGCGAGCGGGCGGCGGCGGTGGCTTCCTCCACCAGGGCGGCGTTCTGCTGGGTCACTTCGTCCATCTGCGTGATGGTCTGGTTGACCTGCTCGATACCCTGGCTCTGCTCCTGCGAGGCGGCGGTGATCTCCGACATGATGTCGGTCACGCGCTTCACGCTGGTCACGATCTCGTCCATGGTCTTGCCGGCCTGCTCGACCAGCTTGGAGCCGTTGCCGACCTTCTCCACGGAGTCGCCGATCAGGCTCTTGATCTCCTTGGCGGCACCGGCGGAGCGTTGCGCCAGGCTGCGCACCTCGGCCGCCACCACCGCGAAGCCGCGGCCCTGTTCGCCGGCGCGGGCGGCTTCTACCGCCGCGTTCAGTGCCAGGATGTTGGTCTGGAAGGCGATGCCGTCGATGACGCTGATGATGTCGACGATCTTCTTGGACGATTCGTTGATCGCCGCCATGGTCGACACCACCTCGCTGACCACCTGCCCGCCCTTGACGGCGATGTCGCTGGCGCCAATCGCCAACTGGTTGGCCTGCTTGGCGTTCTCGGCGTTCTGCTTCACGGTGGAGGTCAGCTCCTCCATGCTGGAGGCGGTTTCCTCCAGGCTCGCCGCCTGCTGCTCGGTGCGGGCCGACAGATCGGTGTTGCCGGCGCTGATCTCGCGCGAGGCGGTATTGATGGTGTCGGTGGCGCCCTTGATCTGGCTGACGATGGCCGTCAGCTGTTCCACGGTCTTGTTGGCGTCGTCCTTGAGCTGGCCGAAGGTCCCGTTGTATTCGGCAGTGATGGTCTCGGTCAGGTCACCCTTGGCCAGGGCGGCCAGCACGCGGACCACCTCGTTCAGGCCGACCTCGCTGGTCTGCAGCAGCTGGTTGATGTTCTGCGCTAGCATCTTGAAGAAGCCTTCCTTGCCCTCCAGCGCCACGCGCTGGGTGAAGTCGCCGTTGGCGGCGGCGCCGACGATGCTGGAGACCTCGTTCTCCACCGCCACCTCGGCGGTGCGGTTGCTCCATTCGACCACCGTGCCCAGGCGCTCGCCCTTGTCGTTGACGATGGGGCTGGCGATCAGGCCGAAGGTCAGGCCGGACACCCTGATCTCGGTGCGGTAGGAGCTGCGCAGGTTGGCCAGCATGCCCTGCTGGTGTGCCGGGTTCTTGTGGAACACGTCGATGCTGCCGCCCATCAGCTTGCGCGCGTCGAAGTGCGGCAGCGCCTTGCGCAGCTCGCTCTCGGCCTTGACCAGCATCTCGCCGACCGCGGCGTTCATGTAGACGATCTCGCGCTCGTTGTTGGCGATCATGACGTTGCCGGACACGTTGTCCAGCGCGTTCTTGATGCGCAGGTTCTCGTTGGCCAGCTGGCGCTCGGCCTCCAGGCGCTCCTGTTCGCGCTTGGCGGCCTCCAGCTCCATCGTCATGTCCTTCCACTCGACGACATAGCCCAGGCGCTTGGCCTGGTCGTCGTTGATCGGGTTCAGGGTCAGCGAGAAGGTGCGCCCGCCCAGAACCAGCTGGGCCTTGTGGGTCTGCGTCATCTTGGCCAGCAGGCCGCGCTGGTGGGCCGGGTTCTTGTGGAACAGGTCGATGTTGGTGCCCACCACGCTGCGGGCGTTGAAGGCCGGGACGTCCTTGCGGATGTCGGCCTCGGCGGTGTTCAGCATCTGCCGGATCGAATCGTTGACGTACACCACGTTGAGGTCGGCGTCGGCGATCATGACGTTGGTGACCACCACGTCCAGGCCCTGCTTGATGCGGGTGTTCTCCTGCGCCTTGACGCGCTCGGCGTCGCGGGCATCGGCGATGCCGTCGAGCATCGCGTTGACCCCTTCGCAGAGCGAGCGGATCTGGCCGGACTTGCCGTCCATCGGGATGCGGCGGGACAGGTCGCCCTGCTTGGCGGACGAGACCACGCCCTGGGTCTGCTCCACCGCGGTGTGCAGCGCCTGGGCCGCATGGATCTGGGTGGTGATGTCGGTGGCGTACTTCACGACCTTGAAGGGCTTGCCGTTCAGGTCATAGATCGGGTTGTAGCTGGCCTGCAGCCAGATCTCGCGCTGGTTCTTGCCGAATCGCTTGTACTGGCCAGCATCGTATTCGCCGCGGCCCAGCTTCTCCCAGAACAGGCGGTACTCGCTGCTCTCGCGGTAATCCGGGTCCACGAACATGCGGTGGTGCTGGCCGAAGACCTCTTCCTGGGTGTAGCCCACCGTCTTCAGGAAGTTCTCGTTGGCCGAGATGATCTTGCCGTCGAGCGTGAACTCGATGACGGCCTGGGCCTTGCTGATGGCCGAGAGCTGGCCGGCGAAATCGGCCGCCTGCTGCTTCTGCACCGTCACATCGCTGGCGTACTTGACGACCTTGAAGGGCTTGCCCTTGACGTCGAAGATCGGGTTGTAGCTGGCCTGGATCCAGATCTCGCGGCCGCCCTTGGCGATCCGCTTGTACTGGCCGGCGTCGTACTCGCCGCGGCCGAGCTTGTCCCAGAACATGCGGTACTCGAGGCTCTGGCGATAGGCCGGCTCGACGAACATGGAATGGTGCTGGCCGCGCACTTCCTCCAGCGTGTAGCCGGTCGCCAGCAGGAAGTTCTCGTTGGCGTTCAGGATGCGGCCGTCCAGCGAGAATTCGATGACGGCCTGCGACTTGCCGATGGCGGCGAGCTGGCCGCGCAGGTCGGCCATTTCCCGGGCAGCGGCCGCGGATGAGGCGGGCTTCCTGGCGGCGGGGGCGGCACGACGCGACTTGGATGTCGACTTGGCCGTGGACTTGGCAGCGGGTTTGGCGGATTTGGCTTTCATGGGGTCGTCCTTGCGGCGGGGGTTCAGTGCACGGCGGCGCTGTCCATCAGCGCCATGTCTTCGCTGCTCATCAGCTTCTCGATGTCGATCAGGATCAGCATCCGCTGCTCCAGCGCACCGATACCGGTGATGAACTTTGTGTTGATGCCGCCACCGAATTCCGGGGCGGGCCTGATCTGTTCGGGGGTCAGCTGCATCACGTCGGAGACGCCATCCACCACCACGCCGACGATGCGACGGGCGACGTTGAGGATGATCATCACCGTGAACTCGTTGTAGTCGGCGCGTTCGAGGCTGAACTTCAGGCGCAGGTCGATCACCGGCACGATGGTGCCGCGCAGGTTGATCACGCCCTTGATGAAGGACGGCGCATTGGGCACCTTGGTGACGGTGTCGTAGCCGCGGATCTCCTGCACCTTGAGGATATCGACGCCGTATTCCTCGGCGCCGAGCGTGAAGGTCAGGAACTCATTGGGGATCTCGTCGAGCGGGCCTGCGGCCTGCCGGGATTCCGGGATGCTGGGGGTGGGTGCGGTCATGGTTTCTTCCTGCGTCAGGCCGCCGCGGCACGGGCATAGCCCCGCACCAGTTCGGCGACATCGAGAATCAGCGCGACACGGCCATCGCCGAGGATCGTGGCCCCGGAGATGCCGCCGACGCGGCGGTAGTTGGCTTCGAGCGACTTGATCACCACCTGCTGCTGGCCGACCAGTTCGTCGACCTGTGCGGCGACCTTGCGGCCCTCCGACTCCAGCAGCACCAGGATGCCGGTCTCCGGCTCGGGAGCATCGGTACGGATGTTGAAAAGCTCATGCAGCGGCGCCAGCGGCAGGTATTCGTTGCGCACCTTGACCACCCGCGCGCCGGCGGACAGCGTGCGCACCTGGCCCGGCTGCGGCTGCAGCGACTCGACCACGCAGTTCAGCGGCACGATGAAGACGTCATCGCCGACACGTACCGACATGCCGTCGAGGATCGCCAGCGTCAGCGGCAGGCGGATGGTCACGCAGGTGCCTTGTCCGGGCCGCGTCGAAATCTCGATCTGGCCGCTGAGGGCCTGCACGTTCTTCTTGACCACGTCCATGCCGACACCGCGGCCGGACACGTCGGTGACCTGCTCGGCGGTGGAGAAGCCGGGCGCGAAGATCAGCTGCCAGACATCGGCATCCGCCGGGTTGGCCGGCACCGGGATGCCGCGCTCGGCAGCCTTGGCCAGGATGCGCTCGCGATCCAGGCCGCGGCCGTCGTCGGCCACCTCGATCACGATATGGCCACCCTGGTGGGCCGCCCGCAGCGTGATGGTGCCGGTAGGGTTCTTGCCGGCCGCGATGCGCTGCTCGGCGTTCTCCAGGCC
Organism: Solimonas sp.; assembly: GCA_030149365.1. Classification (GTDB taxonomy): domain Bacteria; phylum Pseudomonadota; class Gammaproteobacteria; order Nevskiales; family Nevskiaceae; genus Solimonas_A. The sequence continues at coordinate 12,455 of JASBRP010000003.1, read as the reverse complement.
ATGATCCAGGGAGTTGCGCACCAGGTGCGTCAGCGGATCGGCGATGCGCTCAATCACGCCCTTGTCCAGCTCGGTACCCTCGCCCACGGTCTCCAGCACGATCTGCTTGCCGAGCTTGGTGGAGAGGTCCCGGACCATGCGCGGAAAGCGGCTGAACACCGCGTCCACCGGCAGCATGCGGGTGGCCATCACCGCCTCCTGCAGCATGCGGGTGTTGCGGTCCAGCAGGGACAGGCCCTGCAGGAGTTTCTCGTTCTGCACCGGATCCAGATCGCCGGCGATCTGCTGCAGCATGGCCTGGGTGATGACGAGCTCGCCGACCAGGTTGATCAGCGCGTCGATCTTCTCGGTGCCCACCCGGATGCTGCTGGTGTCGCCGGAGCGGCGCTCGGGTGTCGATTCGACGAGCTTCAGCTGGGGCTTTTGAGCCCCTCTCCCCTCGGGAGAGGGGTTGGGGTGAGGGACGGCGCCTTGAACGACCGACGGCGCTTCACTCGAGCCTCGTCCCTCACCCGCCGCTGGCGCGGCGACCTCTCCCGAGGGGAGAGGCAAGATTTGCAGCTCGCACTCATCCTCGACCCAGGCGAACACATCACGGACCGCACCCTCGTCGCAGTCACCGCGCAGCTCCACGGTCCAGGACAGGTAGCAGGTTTCGGGAGCGGCATCGGCCAGGGTCGGCAGGGCCTCGCTGTCGCAAGCGATACGGGCCTCGCCCAGGCGGTCGAGCTCGCGCAGGATGCGCAGGGGATCGTTGCCGCTGGCGAAGATGTCGGACTTGGGCAGGAAGCGGATCTTCCAGCCTGCAGCCACCGGCGCGGCAGCTACCGCCGCGACGACGGCGGGCTTCATCTCCAGCGTCTGCTCCAGCTCGGCGCTGAGGCGGGCCACCGCGTCCACGTCCGCGGCGTCGCCGCCATCGGCGGCGCGCAGCATGGCGCGGGTCACGTCCACCGAGCGCAGCAGCAGGTCCACGTCCGGCTGGGTGACCTGTCGCTGGCCGGAGCGCACGCGCTCCAGCAGGGTTTCCAGCAGATGGGTGAAGCTGGCCACCGCGGTGAAGCCGAAGGTGCCGGCGCCGCCCTTGATCGAGTGGGCAGAACGGAAAATGAGATTGATCGTCTCGGCATCGGCCTGGCCGACGTCCAGCCGCAGCAAGGCGGCCTCCATCGCATCGAGGCCTTCGGCGCTCTCGTCGAAGAACGTCCGGTGGAACCGGCTCAGGTCGATGTTGGACATCAGCTCAGCACGCGCTGGATGGTGGCGACGAGCTGCTCCGGATTGAAGGGCTTGACCAGCCAGCCGGTCGCGCCGGCCGCCTTGCCTTCCTGCTTCTTCTCCGGGGTGGACTCGGTGGTCAGCATCAGCAGCGGCGTGAACTTGTAGTCCGACATGCCGCGCAGCGCGCGCACCAGCGACAGGCCGTCCATGTTCGGCATGTTGACGTCGGCCAGCACCAGGGAGAATTTCTCTTTCTGGGCCAGTGCCAGCGCGGCGAGGCCGTCCTCGGCCTCCGCCACGTCGTAGCCGGCGGATTTCAGCGTGAAGCTGACCATCTGCCGCATGGAGGTGGAATCGTCCACGGCGAGAATACGGCTCATGCTTCCTGCCTCGCGATCTGCAGAAGGGTGGTGACGCCCAGCAGCGCGGCGGCGCTGCGCAGGGCTTCGGTGGGATGGCGCCATTGGGTTTCACGGCCGGCGGCGCGGCGGTCCTGGCAGAACATGCAGAACAGCTGCAGTGCCGCGGTGTGGATGCGCGCGACGTCCTGGGCGTCGAGCGTCACCACGCCGGGATGGTCGACCTGCGACAGCAGGTCCTGGTACAGGCTGGCGGCAACATCGATGCCAAGCTCGGCGGGCAGGGAAATCGAGGCCCCGGCCGACGAGACTGACGGGTTTCCGGTATTGGGTTCGGACATGGATGCACTCCGGTGAGCGGACGAGGGGGTAGGTGCAAGTCCCGTTCCCCGCCCGGCCTGCCGGCTTTCCGGCGATTTGCCCGGAGCATCCACGGGGACAGACGGCAGCCGTGGAAGAACGAACGGCGCCACTGGGGCGCCGTTCGAGGGGAAGAATGAAGCCGCCGCCGGAACGGCAGCGACGTTGCGTGGCTTAGGCCAGCAGCGGCAGGTCCGTCAGTAGCCGGGCGGGATCGAGCAGCGTCAACAGTTCGCCGGAGCGCGAGACCATGCCGCGGATGCCCGCCTCGGCCCGGCCGCCGCCGGTCGCCGGTGCCGGCTTGATGGCGCCATCGGACAGCTTGCGCACGTCGGCCACGCGGTCCACGCACAGCCCCAGGGACTCGCAGCCGTGGTCCACCACGATGATGCGGGTCTGCGCATCGGCCTCCGGCTCGAAGCCGAAATGCCGGCGCAGGTCCACCACGGTGACGACGCTGCCGCGCAGGTTGATCACCCCCAGCACCAGCGGCGTGGTGCCCGGCACCGGCTCGATGCAGGTGTCGGCCAGCACCTCCTGCACCGCGGAGATCGGCAGGCCGTAGACCTGGCCGGACATCTCGAAACAGACCCAGCGGCTCAGCACCTGGTCATCGCGTCGCGCTCCGCTCATGCTCCCGACTCCTGTTTGACCCGCTCCAGCGTGCCCTCAGGCACCACCACCGTGGTGCCGGTCTTGCGCAGGGCCTGGTCGCCCAGCTCCGGCGCCGGCTGGCTCTCGTCGGCCAGCACCACGATGACCACGCGGCGATTGCGGTTGCGGCCTTCGGCCTGGCTGTTGTCGCCCACCGGGTGGTACTGGCCGAAGCCGGCCACGGTCATGCGGCGGGGATCCACGCCCTCGCGCATGAACAGGTGCACCACGCGGGCGGCGCGCGCCGCCGACAGCTCCCAGTTGGAGGGAAAGGTCGCCGTGCTGATCGGGATGTTGTCGGTATGGCCTTCGATGCGCAGCGGGTTGCCGAAGGGCTTGAGGATGCCGGCCAGGCGCGACAGCACCGGCCAGGCGGTTTCGGCGACGCCGGCCGAGCCGCTGGAGAACAGGATGTCGGTGCGAATCTCGATCTCCAGCCAGTAGTCGGTGCGCTTGACCACCACCAGGTCACGGCTGATCAGGTCACCCAGGGCGTTTTCCACCGCCGCGGCCATGCGCTGCAGGTGCTCGCGGGCCTGCGCCTCGGCCGCGCTGTTGGCCCCTGCCGCACGTGGCGGCTGCACGAAGCGGTTGCGCATGGCGGGGTCCTCGCCGCCGACAGCATTGGCCTTCTCGGCGCCGCGCGGCGGCATCACCTGGATACGGCTCTGCTCGTCGCCACGCTGCTGGGTGCCCATCTGGATCGGCTTCATCGATCGCGGCGGACCGCCGAAGGCCTCGCTCAGGGCATCCGCCAGCACACGATACTTGCCTTCGTTGACGGAGGACACGGCATACATCACCACGAACAACGCCAGCAGCAGCGTCACCAGGTCGCCATAGGGAATGGCCCAGGCTTCGTGGTTCAGGTGGTCCTCGTGTTTGTGCTTGCGTGCCATCTGTCAGTGCTCCGCACTGACGGGAATCGGGAATCGGGAATGGAGAATCGTAGAAGCAGGCTCGTCCTTGACGATTCCCGATTCCCGATTCCCGATTCCCGTCATGGCGATTCCCGCGTTCAATGCAGATACCCCTTCAACTTCGATTCGATATTCCGCGGATTCTCGCCCTGCGAAATCGAGATCAGGCCCTCGATGATCATCTCGCGCACGCGCGTCTGGTCGGCGATCACCGCCTTGAGCTTGGACGCCATCGGCAGGAAGAACAGGTTGGCGAAGGCAATGCCGTAGATCGTGGCGATGAAGGCCGCGGCGATGCCGGGGCCGAGCTTGCTCGGATCGGCCAGGTTCTTCATGACCGACATCAGGCCCAGCACGGCGCCGATGATGCCCAGGGTCGGACAGTAGATGCCCATGCCCTCGAAGACCTTGGCGCCCTGCGTGTCGAAATGCTCCTTGCTGGACAGCTCCACCTCCAGGATGTTGCGGATGGCGTCCGGCTCGGCACCGTCCACCAGCATCTGCAGGCCCTTCTTGATGAAGCTGTCGCTCTCGCCCTCCACCACGCCTTCCAGCGCCAGCAGGCCCTGCTTGCGGGCGATGCCGCTCCAGTCGACGATGCGGCCGATCAGGGCTTCCGGATCCTGTTGGGGCGGCTTGAACACCCAGCGCACGATCTTCATGGCGTGCTTGAACACCGCGCCGGGCGTCTGGATGAAGATGGACGCCAGCGTGCCGAGGATGACGATGACGAAGGCGGCCGCACCGAACAGCGAGGAGACACCGCTGCCCTTGAGGATGCTGCCGCCGACGATGGCGACGAAGGCGAGTACCACGCCAGCGGCTGAGAGCTTATCCATGCCCGTTATCCATGGTTGACGGCCGTGGGGTGGCCGATTGTGTAGAGACCAGCGATTGACGATAGGCCTGTACCAGGCCGCTCAGGTCGAGGATCAGCGCCACCTGCCCGTCGGGCATCACGGTCGCCCCGGCCACGCCGCTGAGGCCGCGCAGCGAGGCGCCCAGCGGCTTGATGACTACTTCCTCGCGACCGCGCACCTCGCTGACGACAAAGCCGTAGCGTTCCTCGTCCACCGTGACCACGGCGACATGGCGCGGGGTATCGCTGGCGGCGGCCTGCAGCCAGGGGTCCAGGTAGACCAGGCGCAGCGGCTCGTTGCGGACCATCACCACGTCCCAGCGATCCAGCTTGCGGACCTTGGTCTCGTCCAGCACGAAGACATCGCGCACCGGGCTCAGCGGCAGCGCGTAGCGGCGGCCACCGGCATGCACCATCAGCGCCGACAGGATCGCCAGCGTCAGCGGCACGCGGATGCGGAAGCAGGTGCCCTGCCCCACCTTGGATTCGATGGCGACGTGGCCGTTGAGCTCGCGGATGCGCGAGCGCACCACGTCCATGCCGACGCCGCGGCCGGACAGGTCGGAGATCTGCTCTTTGGTCGAGAAGCCCGGCAGGAAGATCAGGTCCAGGCATTCTTCTGGCGTCATCTGCTGCGCCGCGGCGGGATCGACCAGGCCCTTCTGCACGGCCTTCTGGCGCAGCCGGTCGGGGTCGATGCCGGCGCCGTCGTCGCGCACCGTGATCAGGATATGGTCGCCCTGCTGCTGTGCGGCCAGCATCAGCCGGCCCGCCGCGGGCTTGCCGGCGCGCTGGCGGACGTCCGGCAGTTCGATGCCGTGGTCCACGCTGTTGCGCACCATGTGCACCAGCGGATCGGCCAGGGCCTCGACCAGGTTCTTGTCCAGGTCGGTGTCCTCGCCCTGCAGCTCCACCTCGATCTGCTTGCCCAGGCCGCGGGCGACGTCGCGCGCCAGCTTGGGGAAGCGCGAGAACACGCGCTTGATCGGCTGCATGCGGATCTGCATCACCGCGCCCTGCAGCGAGCGGGTGATGAAGTCCAGCTCGGCCACCGCGCGCGACACCGGGTCGGAGGAGGAGCGCTGCTGCAGCGACTTCAGGCGGTTGCGCACCAGCACCAGCTCGCCGACCAGGTTCATCATGCGGTCGAGCTTCTGCGTGTCGACGCGGACCTGGGTTTCCGCCGGCGGCTGAGCCGCCGGCGCGGGAATCGGGAATCGGGAATCGGGAATCGTAGAAGCAGGAGGGACAGCCTTGGCAGGGCCGGAACTCACCGGAGCCGTAACAGCGGGCTCCGCTATCTCCTTTACGACTCCCGTCGGGCCAGCCGCTGTCTTCCCCTGCAACTGATCCAGCAGCGCCTCGAACTCGTCCTCGGTGATCGAATCACTACCGGAAGCCGTCTTGACGATTCCCGATTCCCGATTCTCCATTTCCGTCTTTTCAACGATTCCCGATTCCCGATTCCCGACTCCCGTCTTCTCAGCGATTCCCGCACCGGCGGCACAGGCGGCCAGCGTCTTCAGCGCATCGATCAGGTCTTCCGGTGCCGCGCGCGGGGCTTCGTCCTTGGCGACGCTGTCCAGCATCAGCTGCACCTGGTCCAGCGACTGCAGCAGGCAGTCCATCATGGTGCTGTCGAGCTTCACCTGGCCGCTGCGCAGGCCGTTGCAGACATCCTCGGTGACATGGCACAGCGCCACCAGGGGATGCAGTTCCAGGAAGCCGGCGCCACCCTTGACGGTGTGGAAGGCACGGAACACGGCGTTCAGCAGCTCGGGATCGTCCGGGGTTTTCTCCAGGTCGATCAGCTGCTCGGACAGGCGCTGCACCAGCTCGCCCGCTTCCTGCAGGAAATCACGCTTGATGTCGTCGTCGACGCCCGTGCCCATGATCAGAACCCCAGGCTCGCGAGCAGGTCGTCGGCGTCCTGCTGGCTGTGTCCGGTGCCCGGCATCGCCGGGCCCTCCAGGCCGCGCGGCGCCACCGGCTTCATCGGCATGGTCGACGGACGGGTGCCGGCGGCGCGCAGCAGGTCCAGCAGCGCCTGCTCGACGCTGCGCACCAGGCCGATCACGCGCTTGATGGTCTGCCCGGCGATGTCCTGGTACTCCTGCGCCTGGGCCAGCTCGGTGAGCTGGTGACGCAGCTTCTCGGTGTCGTCCAGGATCACCTGGCGTGCCGGGGAATCCGGCAGGGCCGTGGCATGGGCCAGGATGTCGGCCGCCAGCACGCGGCTGCTGTCGACCAGGTCCAGCGTGCGGTGGGCCGCCTGCTCGGTGACCTGCACGACGTAGTCCAGGCGGCCGCAGGCGTCGGGAATGCCGCTGCCGGCGAGATCCGACAGGCGCGAATCCAGGCCCAGTTCGCCCAGCGCCCGGTGCAGCTCGCGCGTGAGCCGCGCCAGGTGCACGAACAGGCCCTCCTCACGGGCACGCAGCAGCTCGGCCAGGCCGGTCTCCACGGCGGCATCGTCGCCGGATTCGACCGCTGCCAGCAGCTTGCGCAGGCCGGAGGCCAGGCGCAGTCGCTCGTCTGAGGCCACCGCGGCGTTCATTACGCCGCCTCCGCCGCGCGCTGGAAGATCTTGTCGATCTTCTCCTTGAGCGTCACCGCGGTGAAAGGCTTGATGATGTAGCCATTCACGCCGGCCTTGGCGGCCTCGATGATCTGGTCGCGCTGCGCCTCGGCGGTCACCATCAGCACCGGCAGCTTGGCCAGGCGGGCGTCGCCACGGATGTTCTTGAGCAGGTCGATACCGGTCATGCCCGGCATGTTCCAGTCGGTGACGACGAACTCGAAGTCGCCGGCCTGCAGCAGCGGCCAGGCCGTCTTGCCGTCGTCGGCCTCGGTGGTGTTGGTGTAGCCCAGGTCGGCCAGCAGGTTCTTGACGATGCGGCGCATGGTCGAGAAGTCGTCGACGATCAGGATTTTCATGTTCGGATTCATGGGGGTGTGTGCTCCGGTATTGCTTGTTCTTCGATCAGGCCTTGGCGGTCCATTCCGCCAGCCGCGAGCGCAGGCGCAGCAGCGCCTGGCCGTGGATCTGGCAGACCCGTGATTCGCTCACGTCGAGTACCGCGCCGATTTCCTTCAGGTTCAGCTCGTCGTCGTAGTACAGCGACATGACCAGGCGCTCGCGTTCCGGCATGCCGGCGATGGCCGTGGCCAGCGCGCCGCGGAATTCATCGCGCTGCAGCAGGTCGGACGGCCCATCGCCGGGATCGGCGTAGTCCATGGCCTCGCCGTCGTCCTCGTCGCGCTGGGCGTCGAGGCTGATGACCTGGCAGCGGGCGGCGTCCTGCACGATGTCGTGATACTCGGACAGGGGCAGGTTCAGGCGGTCCGCCACTTCCTTGTCGCGGGCCTCGCGGCCGGTGAGCTGTTCGATCTGGCGGATCGCGTCGCTGACCTCGCGTTGGCGGCGGTGCACCGAGCGCGGCGCCCAATCGGTATGGCGCAGTTCATCGAGCATGGCGCCGCGGATGCGGATGCCGGCATAGGTTTCGAAGGAGGCGCCACGCTCGCCGCTGTAGTGGCGCGCCGCCTCCAGCAAGCCGATCACGCCGGCCTGGATCAGGTCATCCAGGTCGACGTGCGACGGCAGGCGTGCCGCCAGGTGCAGGGCGATGCGCCGCACCAGGCCGGCATGCGTCTGCATCAGCTGCGCCTCGTCGGCGGGCGGCAGTGGCCGCAGCTGGGCGTTCACGCCGGCACCCCGGCGGGGCGCAGCTGGGAGACCAGCCGCTCCACGAAGAATTCCAGGTTGCCGCGGGCGCCCTCGGGGCGTCCCCAGCCCTCGATCTTGCGCGCCAGCGTCTTGAAGGCGTGGCTGGACGGGCAGTTCGGGTAGGCATCCACCACCGAGCGCTGGCGCCGCACGGCGCGGCGCAGCCAGTCGTCGGCGGGCACCATGCCCATGAAGTCCAGCGTGATGTCGAGGAAGCGCTCGGCCACCCGGCGCAGGTTGTCGAACAGCTCGCGCGCTTCGTTGCCGCTGGCGACCATGTTGGCCAGCACGTGGACGCGCTTCACGCCGTGGTCGCGGTTCAGCACCTTGATCAGGGCGTAGGCATCGGTCAGGGAGGAAGGATCGTTGGTGACCACGACCACCACCTCCTGCGAGGCCTGGCTGAAGGTGATGACGCTGTCGGCGATGCCGGCGGCGGTGTCCACGATCAGTACGTCCAGCGGGCGCTTGAGCTCGCTGAAGGCATGCACCAGCCCGGCGTTCTCCACCGGCGTCAGTTCCGCCATGCGGCGCTTGCCCGAAGACGCCGGGATCACCATCAGCCCGGCGGGCCCGTTGAGGATGGTGTCCTCCAGCGAGCAGACACCCTCGATGACGTGCGAGAGGTTGTGGGTGGGCTGCAGGCCGAGCAGCACGTCGACGTTGGCCAGGCCCAGGTCGCCGTCGAGCAGCATGACCTGCTTGCCTTCGGCCGCCAGGGCTACCGACAGGTTGACCGAGACGTTGGTCTTGCCGACGCCGCCCTTGCCGCTGGTGACCGCGATGACCTGCACCGGCCGCGGCTGGCGCAGTCGCTGCAGGCCCGAGGCCTGGTGTTCAGGAACCGGCATTGAGGACTCCGTACTGCAGTGCGAGCGTGCCGTCCTGCGGCAGCGCGGGGTTCTGGCGGGTGAGCTGCATGGCGCGCAGCACCAGCTGGTCGGCGCGGGCCAGGTGCAGGTCTTCCGGCACGCGCTGGCCGTCGGCGATGTAGCCCACGGGCAGGCGGTGGCGGATCGCCACCGACAGGGCGCCACCAATGCGGGTGGCCTCGTCGAGCTTGGTCAGGATCAGGCCTTCCGGCTTGGCCGGCTTGAAGCGGCGCACGAGCTCTTCCAGGTCGCCGGCCTGCTGGGTGGCGCTGAGCGTCAGCAGCACGCGCATCGGGCTGCGGCTGCCGTGCAGCTCGGCGAACTGCGCCTGCAGCTGCTGGTCGCGCGGCGACAGGCCGGCGGTATCCACCAGCACCAGCTTGCGGTCGGACAGGCGGAACAGGGTGCGGGCCAGTTCCTCGCCGTTGGCGGCGGTGTGCACCGGCACGCCGAGCAGGCGGCCGTAGGTGAAAAGCTGCTCCTGGGCGCCGACGCGGTAGTGGTCGGTGGTCACCAGGGCGATGTCGCGCACGCCGTGACGCTCGGCGTAGCGTGCGGCGAGCTTGGCGATGGTGGTGGTCTTGCCGACACCGGTCGGCCCCACCAGGGCGAAGATGCCGCCGTCGAGGATGAAGTCCTTCTTGGCGGCCGGGATGCGGCGCGACAGCAGGCCCAGCGGCAGGAAGCGGGCCCGCTCGCCGTCGGCCTGGGCCGGCATCTCGTCGAGGATGGAGCGTACCAGCTCGGGATCGATACCGATGTTGGCCAGGGCGCGCAGGGCGCCCATGCGCTCCGGCTGCTGCTCGCGCAGGTCCTTCCACATCAGGCTGGCGAACTGCTGTTCCATCATGCGGCGCACGCCGCCGATCTCGCGGCGCAGCTGCTGCAGTTCCGGCGCGGCGACCGGCGGCAGCGGCGCGGCCGGGCGCGGCGGAGCGACCGGGGCCGGCTGGGGAGCCGCGGCGGCGGCACGGCGCGGGGCCGGCTGCGGGGCGGGCGCGGCAACCGGCGGCGGAGCCACCGGCTCGGCGGCGGCCGGAGCCACGCGCTGGGCCTGCTGCATCAGCGCGGCGTCGTAGTCCACGGCGGCGACCACCTCGACCCCGCCGTCGATACGGCGGTTCGACAGGATCACCGCGTCGGGTCCTTGTTCCTCGCGCACCAGCCGGATGGCTTCGCGCATGTTCTTCGCCAGGAATCTTTTGATCTTCATGTCATCGCTTCGTTAGAAAGCAACCGCTCCTGCAATCCGGATCTGCTTGCTGTCCGGGACCTCGTCATAAGCCAGCACGTGCAGCCCCGGTATCGTTTGCCTCGTGAACCGTGCCAGCAGCGGCCTCAGCCCCGGGGGTACCAGCAGCACCGCCGGCTGACCACTCGCTTCCTGCTTCCTGGCGCTGTCCGCAATGGAGCGGTGCATGCGTTCGGCAAGACCGGGCTCGATCACCGCACCGCCGTTGCGCAGGGAGTCCTGCAACACCTGTTCCAGTGGCGGCGCCAGCGTCAGCACCGGCAGCTCGGCGTCCATACCATTGATTTCCTGAACGATCTGGCGACCCAGCGCGACGCGTACGGCGGATGCCAAGGCGACGGGTTCCTGACTGCGCGGCGCGGCCTCGGCCAGCGCCTCGGCGATCACGCGCAGGTTGCGCACCGGCACACGCTCGGCCAGCAGCTGCTGCAGCACCTTGGCGAACAGGCCCAGCGGCAACAACTTGGGCACCAGGTCCTCGGCCAGCTTCGGCGCGCTGCGGGCGAGCTGCGTCAGCAGTTGCTGCGCCTCGTCATGGCCGAGCAGTTCGGCAGCATGGTTCTTGATCAGCGTGGACAGGTGCGTGGCGACGACGGTGGAGGCGTCCACCACGGTGTAGCCCAGGGTCTGGGCATGGTCGCGCGCGCCACGCTCGATCCACTGCGCCTCCATGCCGAAGGCCGGATCCTTGCCGGGGATACCTTCGATGGTGCCGAACACACGGCCCGGATTCAGCGCCATGTCCTTGTCGGGGTAGACCTGGCCGGTGGCCAGCGGCACGCCGTGCAGGGTGATGCGGTAGCCGCCCGGCGGCAGTTCCAGGTTGTCGCGGATGTGGACCGGCGGCACCAGGAAGCCCAGCTCCTGCGTCAGCTTCTTGCGCACGCCCTTGAGCCGCGCCATCAGTTCGCCGCCCTGGCGCGCATCCACCATTGGGATCAGCCGGAAGCCCACTTCTAGTCCCAGCACGTCCTCCGGCGCCACGTCCTCCCAGGACAGCTCGGCCGGCTTGGCCGGGGCCGCCTCGGCCGGGGTCGGCATCTCCAGCGCCTTCTGCTTGCGCTTGGACAGCAGCCAGGCCATGCCGCCGCAGGCGGCTGCCAGCGTCAGGAACATCAGGTTGGGCATGCCCGGCACGATGCCGATCAGGCCCAGCATGGCGGCCGCAATGCCCAGCACCCTGGGCTCGCCGAAGACCTGCTTGGTGACCATCTGCGTCATGTCGGTGGCGCGCGACATGCGCGTCACCAGCACCGCCACCGCCACCGACAGCAGCAGCGCCGGGATCTGAGCCACCAGGCCGTCGCCGATGGTCAGCAGGGTGTAGGTCTTCAGCGCCTCGCCCACCGGCATGCCATGCTCGATGCTGCCGATCAGGATGCCGCCGACGATGTTAATGAACAGGATCAGGATGCCGGCGACGGCGTCGCCGCGGACGAACTTGCTGGCACCGTCCATGGAGCCGTAGAAGTCGGCTTCCTCACGCACCTCGTTGCGGCGCTCCTTGGCCTCCTCGCGGGTCAGCACGCCGGCATTGAGGTCGGCGTCGATCGCCATCTGCTTGCCCGGCAAGGCGTCCAGCACGAAGCGGGCGGAAACCTCGGACACGCGCTCGGCGCCCTTGGTCACGACCATGAAGTTGATGATGGTCAGGATCGCGAAGACGATGAAGCCGACCATGTAGTGGCCGCCGATCACGAACTCGCCAAAGGCCGCGATCACCTGACCGGCGGCATGCGGGCCCTCGTGGCCGTGCATCAGCACCACGCGGGTGGAGGCCACGTTCAGCGCCAGGCGCATCAGGGTGACGAACAGCAGCACGGTCGGGAAGGAGCTGAACTCCATCGGCCGCATGACGTAGATCACCGCCAGCAGGATGACCATGGACAGGGTGATGTTCAGCGAGAACATCACGTCCAGCACCAGCGGCGCCAGCGGCACCACCATCATCCCCAGGATCACCAGCAGCAGCACCGGCGCGGCGATGCCGCTGCGCTCGATGCCGCGCAGGCGGGCCAGGACGGATTTCAGATCAAGGTTCATGACCCTCTGGGTGCAAGAACCGGGCTAGGCGGGGGTGGCGGGGTTTTGACGGGGTTATGTGTGGTTAGCCACGTCCGCTATGCAGGCGAGAGCGCTGGTTTTCCGTCACCACCCCACCCTACCGAACCGTTCATGCCGAGTGCCGCGAAGCGGTGTATCGAGGCACGCGCCGGGGGTGCCTCGAT
>JASBRP010000011.1 GCA_030149365.1 Solimonas sp. | reverse complement strand
CGGCGCAGCAACGCAGCGACGTCGGATGTGGTGAGCGCCGCGACCCGCAGCACGCACGGCCCTGTTCGCGTGATGCGTTTCGCTGCGCTCACCACATCCTGCGTGACGGGCCTGACTAGCCGCCCATCAGGGCCTGGATTTGCCGCGCACCCTCGCGCAGCACCTCGTTCCAGGACAGGCCGACGATCTCGCGGCCGGTGGCCGTGTCGGTGAAGGGCATGCGCTCGCCATCGCCGATGACGTAGCGGTAGTCCATGGTCACCTCGCTGCCCGCCGGCAGGTCGGCCAGCGCGAAAATGAAGCCCAGGTGCCACAGCGCGCTCGGCGTGTAGGAGTGGTTGACGTAGCACTCGTCGCTCCACTCGGGCGTCAGCGAGAAGTGGTCCTCGAACCAGCGCACGCTGGACTCCACCTCGCGCGAATCCGCCGGATAGGCACGCAACTGCGCCTCGGGCCAGACCGTGTGGATATTGTCCGGCGCGATGATGACGCGGCCGCGCAGGACCGCCTCGTCCAGGAACAGGCCCTTGCCCGCACCGGGAATGCCGGAGACGTCGACCCGGTAACGCGGCAGGATCACGTCGCGGTCCTATTGTCTCGTCTGGTTGTCGCCGGTGGCGTTGTCGGCTTCCACCAGCGCGCGGATATCCGCCTCGGTGTAGCTGTACTCGCGGCCGCAGAACTCGCAGGTCACGGCGACGCGGCCGTGCTGCTCCAGCACCGGCTGCAATTCTTCCTGGCCCAGGCCGAGCAGCATGGCCGAGATGCCGGCGTGGTTGCAGCGGCAGCGCAGGTGCACGGGGCGCGGTTCGAAGACGCGACGGTCTTCCTCGTGGAACAGGTGGCGCAGCAGGGTGTCGCCGTCCTTCTGCAGCATCTCCGGCTCGGTGACGGTGTGCGCCAGGGCCAGCATGTGCTCCCAGTGCGCGTCGCCGTCCTTGACTTCGTCGGAGGGCAGGCGCTGCAGCATCAGGCCCACCAGGCGATCCGGGCCGGCGGCCAGGCGGATGAAGGTGGCCAGCTGCTCGGACTGCGTGAAGTAGCCCTCCAGCGCCTCGGCCAGTGAGTTGCCGGCGATCTCGACGATGGCCTGGTAGTACTGGGTGCCGCGCGCCGGCTCCATCACCATGGCCAGCATGCCCTCGCCCATCAGCTCGCGGAAGGCGCCGGAGGCGCCCTCGGTGGCCTTGGCCATGCCGCGCAGCTCCAGCTGGTGATCGATCTGCGTCACCAGCAGCTGCAGCTCGCCGCTGCCCTTGAACTGCAGGTTGATGCGACCTTCGAACTTCAGGTGCGAGGCCAGCAGCGGCGTCGCCGCCAGGGCCTGGCCCAGCAGGCGGTGAACGTCCGGCGCGTACTCGCGCCAGCCGGTCATGTCGCGGATGCCTTCGCGCAGGTCCAGGTAGGCACCGCGGACGCCGCGCTCGGGGAACAACAGCTCGCGCAACTCGTTCACGGGGCCAGCTTTTCCTTGAGCAAGCGGTTGAGGGCGTCGGGGTTGGCCTTGCCCTGGGTCGCCTTCATGGCCTGGCCGACGAAGAAGCCGAACAGCTTGTCCTTGCCGGAGCGGTACTCGGCGAGTTGGCCGGGGTTCTTGGCCATGACGTCCTCGATGGCCTTGATGATGGCCGACTCGTCGGTGATCTGGACCAGGCCCTTGGCCTTGATGATGCTGTCGGCGTCACCCTCGCCCGCCAGCATGGCCTCGAAGACGTCCTTGGCGATCTTGCCGGAGATGGTCTTGTCGGCGATGCGCGCGACCAGGCCGGCCAGCATCGGCGCGGACACCGGCGACTCGCCGATCTCCTTGCCCAGCTTGTTGAGCGCGCCCAGCAGGTCGGTGATGACCCAGTTGGCGCAGGTCTTGGCGTCGCCGCCGGAGGTCTTGACCACGGCCTCGTAGTAGTCCGCCAGGGCGGCTTCGCCGGTGAGCACGGTGGCGTCGTACTTGGGCAGGCTGTACTGCTCGACGAAGCGGTTGCGCTTGGCCTCGGGCAGCTCCGGCATGCTGCCGCGGATGCGCGCGACGTCGGCCGCGCTCACCACCACCGGCAGCAGGTCCGGATCGGGGAAGTAGCGGTAGTCGTTGGCGTTCTCCTTGCTCCGCATGGAGCGCGTCTCGCCGGTGTCCGGGTTGAACAGGCGCGTCTCCTGCACGATCTTGCCGCCGGCCTCGATGACGTCGATCTGGCGGCCGATTTCGTACTCGATGGCCTTCTCGACGTAGCGGAAGGAGTTGACGTTCTTGGTCTCGGTGCGGGTGCCGAATTCCTTCTGGCCGCGCGGGCGCACGGAGACGTTGCAGTCGCAGCGGAAGCTGCCTTCCTGCATGTTGCCATCGCAGATGCCCAGGTAGACCACCAGCTGGTGCAGCTTCTTGAGGTAGGACACGGCCTCGGCCGAGGAGCGGATGTCCGGCTCGGAGACGATCTCCAGCAGCGGCGTGCCGGCGCGGTTGAGGTCGATGCCGGACTGGCCGGCATAGGCGTCGTGCACGGACTTGCCGGCGTCCTCTTCCATGTGCGCGCGGGTGATGCCGATGCGCTTGATGGAACCGTCGGCCAGCTCGATGTCCAGGTGCCCGCCCGCCACGATCGGCAGCTCGTACTGCGAGATCTGGTAGCCCTTGGGCAGGTCGGGGTAGAAGTAGTGCTTGCGCGCGAACACGCTGCGCTCGGCCACCGTGGCATCCACGGCCAGGCCGAACTTCACCGCCATCTGCAAGGCGTCGTGGTTCAGCACCGGCAGCACGCCGGGGAAGCCCAGCGTGACCGGGTCGGCCTGGGTGTTGGGCGCGGCTCCGTAGGCGGTGGCGGCGCCGGAGAAGATCTTGGTTTTCGTCTGCAGCTGGCAGTGCACTTCCAGGCCGATGACGACTTCCCAGTTGTCGTAGCTCATGTCTTTACTCGAAACCCTTGGGCGACTGCTGGTGCCAGCCGGTGACCTGCTGGTACTGGTGGGCGACGTTGAGCAGCTTGGCCTCGTCGAAGAAATTGCCCATCAGCTGCAGGCCGACGGGCAGGCCGTCCTTGAAGCCGCAGGGCAGGCTCATGGCCGGGATGCCGGCGAGGTTGGCGGCGATGGTGTAGATGTCGTTGAGGTACATCGACACCGGATCGTCGGTCTTGGAGCCGAGCTTGAAGGCGACGTCGGTCGCCGTGGGGCCCAGGATCACATCGACCTGCTCGAACACGCGACGGAAGTCGTCGTAGATCAGGCGGCGCACCTTCTGGGCCTGCAGGTAGTAGGCGTCGTAGTAGCCGTGGCTCAGCACGTAGGTGCCGATCATGATGCGACGCTGCACCTCGGGGCCGAAGCCCTCGGCGCGGCTGCGGCTGTAGAGGTCTTCCAGGGCGGTGACGCCCTCGGCACGGTGGCCGTAGCGCACGCCGTCGAAGCGTGCCAGGTTGGAGCTGGCCTCGGCCGGGGCGACGACGTAGTAGGTCGGCACCGACAGCGGCGAGTTGGGCAGCGAGACCTCGGTGAAGCTGGCGCCCAGCTTCTTCAGCTCGGCGATGGCGCCGTCGATGCAGGCACGCACGCCGGCGTCCAGGCCGTCGGCGAAGTATTCCTTGGGCAGGCCCACGCGCAGGCCCTGGATGGAGCGGCCCAGGGGGGCGATCAGGTCGTCCACCGGGCGGTCCAGGCTGGTGGAGTCCAGCGGGTCGAAGCCGGACATGGCCTGCAGCACCTGAGCGGCGTCCTCGGCCGAGCGGGCGACCACGCCGGCCTGGTCCAGGCTGGAGGCGAAGGCGATCATGCCGAAGCGCGATACGCGGCCGTAGGTCGGCTTGATGCCGGTGAGGTTGGTCAGGGCGGCAGGCTGGCGGATGGAGCCACCGGTGTCGGTGGCGGTGGCCACGGGAGCCAGGCCCGCCGCGACCGCGGCCACGGAGCCGCCGGAGGAGCCGCCGGGCACGCGGGTGACGTCCCAGGGGTTCTTCACCGGGCCGTACCAGCTGGTCTCGTTGGAGGAGCCCATGGCGAACTCGTCCATGTTCAGCTTGCCCAGCATGGGCATGCCGGCCTCGGCCTGCAGCTTCTTGACGATGGTGGCGTCGTAGGGGGAGATGAACTTGTCCAGCATGCGGCTGGCGCAAGAGGTCCGCACCCCGGACGTGCAGAAAATATCCTTCTGCCCCAATGGGATACCGGTGAGGGGGCCACCCTCGCCCCGGGCCAGGCGGGCGTCCGCGGCGTCCGCCGCGGCCAGGGCCTGGTCGGCGGTGACGGTGATGTAGCTGTTGAGTTGCGGATCGAAGGCTTCGATGCGCTTCAGGTAGTGCTGGGTCAGCTCGCGGGAGCTGAATTTGCCGGAGCGAAGGCCCTCGGCGAGCTGCTTGAGACTTAGGTTGTGCATTTTCTCTCGAGAATCCGGAATTGGGGGGCGGGGAAACGGGGCAGCCGGGTCTTTTGCGATTCCCGATTCCCCATTCCCGATTCCCGGTTATTCAATGACCTTCGGCACCAGGTAGAGGCCGTCCTGCACCGCCGGGGCGATGGCCTGGAAGGCCTCGCGCTGGTCGGGCTGGCTGACCTCGTCGGCGCGCAGGCGCTGGGTCATGTCCAGGGGGTGGGCCATGGGGCCCACGCCCTCGGTCTTGGCCGCGGAGAGCTGGCCGACCAGCTCCAGGATGTTGGAAATCTGGCCCGCGTAGGCGTCGGTTAAGGAAGGATTCAGTTCCAGGCGCGCCAGCTTGGCGACCTGCCGGATCTGCTCGGGGCTCAGGCTCATTTTTGGGTAGGAATCGTTTAAGATGTGCGGATACGCAATTCTAATGAATTGTGCCATGCGCCCGCATCGCCGGTCGCCCGCCACAACACGAATCATCACGCCCAAAAGACACTTCCGATGTTCGACGCCGTTCGCCGTCTGTTCGTTAACGACCTTTCCATCGACCTGGGCACCGCCAACACGCTGGTCTACGTGCGTGACGAAGGTATCGTGCTGAACGAACCCTCGGTGGTCGCGATCCGCATGGATTCGCGCGGCGCCAAGAAGGTCGAGGCCGTGGGCATCGAGGCCAAGCAGATGCTCGGCCGCACCCCCACCAACATCACCACCGTGCGCCCGCTGCGCGACGGCGTGATCGCGGACTACACCGTGACGGAGAAGATGCTGCAGCACTTCATCCGCAAGGTGACCAAGGGCCGCATGGCGCGCCCGCTGACCCGCGTGGTGGTCTGCGTGCCCTACGGCTCCACCCAGGTGGAACGCCGCGCCATCCGTGAGTCGGTCGAGAACGCCGGCGCACGCAAGGTCTGGGTCATCGAGGAGCCGATCGCCGCCGCCCTGGGCGCCGGCATCCCCATCGGCGAGGCCCGCGGCTCGATGGTGGTGGACATCGGCGGCGGCACCTCCGAGGTGGCCGTGATCTCGCTCAACGGCATCGTCTACGCCGAGTCGGTCCGCATCGGCGGCGACAAGTTCGACGAGGCCATCGTTTCCTACGTGCGCCGCCAGTACAACATGCTGATCGGCGAGGCCACGGCCGAGCGCATCAAGATCCAGATCGGCACCGCCTTCCCGGGCCATGAAGTGCAGGAAATCGACGTCGTGGGCCGCCACCTGGCCGCCGGCGTGCCGCGCAACTTCACGATGAACTCCAACGAGATCCTCGACGCCCTGCAGGAGCCGCTGTCCGGCATCGTCAAGGCCGTGAAGCAGGCCCTGGAGCGCACCCCGCCGGAACTGGGTTCCGACGTGGCCGAGCGCGGTATCGTGCTGACCGGCGGCGGCGCCCTGCTGCGCGACCTGGACAAGCTGATCTCCGAGGAAACCGGCCTGCCGGTGATCATCGCCGACGACCCCCTGACCTGCGTCGCCCGCGGCGGCGGCATGGTGCTGGACATGCTGGATCGCCAGGGCGATTTCTACAGCCTGGATTGATGCGGCTGCGGGCCGGGGCCGGGCGGCGTCAGCCCCGGCCCCGGCCTCTCAAAACAAGGTCCTGAACCCGGAGGGTGCTGCCGCCCTCCAACAGTCGTTGCACCCCAGGGGCATCAGGACTATGCTGCGCGTGATGATTCATTGACATTTCTTACCAAACGCGCGCAACTTGAACACGACCCTGTACGACAGCAACCACCGTCGTCCCCTGTTTCCGAGGGGACCGGGCGTGGGTCTGCGGGCGTTCTTCCTGATGCTGTGCGCGCTGGGCCTGATGGTGAAGGACTACCGCAACGAGGACCTGCAGTCGGTCCGCGGTACGGTGGAATGGCTGCTGACCCCGGTGGTCTGGCTGGCCTCGGTGCCCTCCCGCATGCTGCTGGCGGCCGGTGACATCGACACCCGCGGCTCGCTGGAGCGCGAGAACGCCGAGCTGGTGCAGAAGCAGCTGGTGCTGGAGTCCCGCCTGCAGAAGCTCGAGGCGCTGGAGGCCGAGAACCGCCGCATCCGCGAGCTGCTGTCCTCGGCCAGCCAGCTCAAGGAGCGCGTGCTGATCGCCGAGATCGTCAGCGTCAACCAGGACCCCTACCGTCACCAGATCACCCTCAACAAGGGCGAGCGCCATGGCGTCTACCGCGGCCAGGCCCTGGTCGACGCGCACGGCATCATGGGCCAGGTGACCGAGCTGGCGCCGGGCAGCTCCAAGGCCCTGCTGATCACCGACCCCGACCACGGCATCCCGGTGGAGATCAACCGCAGCGGCCTGCAGACCATCGCGGTGGGCCGTGGCGACGGCAAGGGCCTGCGCCTGCCCTTCCTGCCCAGCAACGTGGACATCCGCGTGGGCGACCTGCTGGTGTCCTCGGCCCTGGGCGGACGCTTCCCCGCCGGCTACCCGGTGGGCCAGGTCTACGAGGTCAAGCATGTCGCCGGCGAACACTTCATGGAAGCCTATGCCTACCCGGCGGCCAAGCTGAACCAGGGCCGCCAGGCACTGCTGGTCTGGGTGGAGCCAGGCGCGGAGCAGATCGGCACGCCGACAGCCGTGTCGCCTGCCGCGGCCGCAGCCCTGGCACCGGCCCAGCCGCTGGCCGACGCGGCGGCGCCCGCTCCGGCCCAGGCCGCCGCTCCGGCTGCTGCAGCCGCGGCCACAGCACCCCCTGCCCCGGCGACTACGCCTGCGGCGGCGGCCCCGGCAGCAACGCCAGCGGCGCCGCGCCCCGCCGGCCCGGCGCCGGCCAACGCCGCTCCGGCCGCCCCGCGCCCTGCGCCCCAGCCGGCTCCGGCTCCGGCCGCCCCGGGCGCCAACCGATGACGCGCCTGCTCAACGCAGGCTTCCTGATCAGCCTGCTGCTCGCCCTGGTGCTGCAGATGGTGGTGCTGCCGGACTGGCTGGCGGCCGCGCGGCCGCTGTGGATCCCGCTGGTGCTGTCCTACTGGGCCCTGCGCGAGCCGCGGGTGCCGGTGCTGCTGCCGGCCTTCCTGGTGGGGCTGTGCTGCGACGTGCTGTTCGGCAGCGTGCTGGGGCAGCATGCGCTGGGCTTCGTGCTGGTCACCTACCTGGTGGCCCGCCTGCGTGCGTTCTTCGTGCTGTTCCCGCTGTGGCAGGCCACGCTGGCGCTGATTCCGGCCTGGGCGGCCTATGCCTTCCTGATGTTCTGGATCGACGGCCTGACCCAGCACCGCGGCGACGACTGGCTGCGCTGGTTGCCGGTGGTCTCGACCTCGCTGTTCTGGCCGCTGGTGTACACCATCATGGAGCTCATCCGGCAGCCGCCGGAAGAGGAATAGGGTAGCCCCATGGCGCTGGGCTCCATCAAGAACCTGCACCGCGAACGCGAGGCCTTCCTGGCCCGGGCGTTGTTCGGCACGTTCTTCTGCCTGGTGCTGACCGGCATCCTGATCGCGCGCCTGTTCGACCTGCAGGTGCTGCAGAGCGAATACTTCCAGACCCGCGCCAACGACAACCGCATGCGCGTGATGCCGGTGGCGCCGGTGCGCGGCCTGATCTACGACCGCCATGGCGCCCTGCTGGCGCAGAACAAGCCGGCCTTCATGCTGGAGGTGGTGCCGGAGCAGGTGGAGAACATGGATGCGCTGCTCGGGCAGCTGTCCAAGGTGGTCCAGCTCACCGACCAGGACATCAGCCGCTTCAAGGACCGCGTGCGCAAGACGCCGCGCTACCGCCCGGTGCCGCTGCGCAACAACCTGACGATGGAGGAGCTGGCGCGCTACGAGCTGGACCGCTATGCCTTCCGCGGTGCGGACGTTTCCGCCGGCCTGACGCGCAACTACCCGCTTGGAGCCTCCGGGGCGCATATCGTCGGCTATGTCGGCGGCATCAGCGAGAAGGAGCTCTCGGAGGCGCCGGAGAATACCTACGAGGGCCTGTCGCTGGTCGGCAAGACCGGCGTGGAGAAGAGCCACGAGGACACGCTGCGCGGCAAGTCCGGCGCCAAGGTGATCGAGGCCAACGCCTATGGCCGGCCGCTGCGCGAGCTCGACTACCGCCGCGGCTATCCCGGACGCAACCTGTACCTGAGCATCGACTCGAAGGTGCAGTTGGTGGCGGAGCAGGCCCTGGGCGAGCTCGACGGCGCGGTGGTGGCGATCGACCCACGCTCCGGCGAGGTGCTGGCGCTGGTCAGCAAGCCGGGCTTCGATCCGCACCTGTTCATCGAGGGGATCGACGCCAAGACCTACAAGGCGCTGTCCGGCGACCCCAAGCGTCCGCTGTTCAACCGCGCGCTGCAGGGCACCTATCCGCCCGGCTCGACGGTGAAACCGGCGATGGCGATAGCGGGCCTGGAGTACGGCGTGGTGACGCCGGAGGACGGGGTCTACTGCCGCGGCGAGATGACCCTGCCGGGTTCCAGCCGCAAGTACCGCTGCCACAAGCGCAGCGGCCATGGATTCCAGGACATGGTCGGCGGGGTGATGCGCTCCTGCGACATCTATTTCTACGAGCTGGCGATCAAGCTGGGCATCGACCGCATGCACGATTCGATGACCCGCCTGGGCCTGGGCCACAAGACCGAGGTGGACCTGCCGCTGGAGAACGCCGGCCTGTTCCCGTCCCGCGAGTGGAAGCTGCGGCGGCGCAAGGAGCAGTGGTATCCCGGCGAGACCCTGAGCATCGGCATCGGCCAGGGCTACACCCTGACCACGCCGCTGCAGCTGGCGCAGATGACGGCGCGCATCGCCATGCGCGGCAAGGGCTTCAAGCCGCACGTGGTCTACGCCACGCAGGATGCGATCACGCGCGAGGTGACGCGGGTGCCCACCGAGCCGCTGGAACCCATCGAGCTGAAGGACAACCACAACTGGCAGCGCGTGATCGACGCGATGGTCGACGTGGCGCACGCCCCCGGCGGCACGGCCACGCGTATCGGCCGCGATTCGCCCTATCGCATCGCCGCCAAGACCGGCACCGCCCAGGTGGCCGCGATGCGCCAGGACGAGAAGAAGGCGCGCTCGCTGGAGTCGACGCCGCTGCACCTACGCGACCACGCGCTGTTCGTGGCCTTTGCCCCGGCCGAGGATCCGAAGATCGCGGTGGCGGTGATCGCCGAGCACGCCGGCCACGGCGGCGCGGTGGCGGCGCCGATCGGGCGCCAGGTGATGGACATGTACCTGCTCGGCGAGGTGCGCTACAACCCCGGCGCGCCGGCGCCCGCGGCGTCCGTGGCACCGGTGGCGGCCGATGGCCACGTCCACTCCGAGGACCTGGAGGACTGACATGGCCGACGAATCCGGAGCTGCTCCATGATCGCCGAAGTCATCTACCGCGCACGCCGCGGCGGCCCCGACAAGCCCGAGCCGGGGATGGCGGACCTGCTGGAAAGCTGGCACATCGACATGTGGCTGCTGCTGCTGCTGGCCACGGTGGCCGGTGCCGGCATGTTCGTGATCTATTCCGCCTCCGGCCATTCGATCCCGGCGGTGGTGAACCAGGCCGAGCGCTTCCTGCTCGGGCTATTCGTGATGGCCGTGGTGGCGCAGGCGCCGCCCGAGTTCTACCGCATGATGGCGCCCTGGCTGTATGGCCTGACGCTGCTGCTGCTGCTGCTGGTGGAAGTGATCGGCGACCATGCGATGGGCGCGCAGCGCTGGCTGGACCTGGGCTTCATCCGCTTCCAGCCCTCGGAGCTGATGAAGCTGGCGATGCCGATGACGCTGGCCGCCTTCCTGCATCACCGCCGCCTGCCGCCGCGCCCCCTGACCCTGCTGGGCGCGCTGGTGATCCTGGGCGTGCCGACGGTGCTGATCATGATCCAGCCCGACCTCGGCACCTCGATGCTGGTGATCGCGGCCGGTGGCTTCACGCTGTTCTTCGCCGGCCTGCAGTGGCGCTGGATCCTCGGCGCGCTGGCCGCGGTGGGCGCTGCGGCGCCGATCCTGTGGGAGCGCCTGCACGACTACCAGCGCAAGCGCATCCTGACGCTGCTGGACCCGGAGAGCGATCCGCTCGGTGCCGGCTACCACATCACGCAGTCCAAGATCGCGATCGGCTCCGGCGGGCTGTTCGGCAAGGGTTGGCTCGAGGGCACCCAGGCCAAGCTCGACTTCCTGCCCGAGGCGCATACCGACTTCATCTTCGCCGTGTTTGCCGAGGAGCTGGGCATGATCTCGGTGATGGTGCTGCTGGCGATCTACCTGTGCATCGTCGGGCGCTGCCTGTGGATCGCGGTGCGTGCGCAGGACAGCTTCCAGCGCCTGCTCGCCGGCGCGCTGGGCATGACCTTCTTCATCTACGTCTTCATCAACATCGGCATGGTCATCGGCCTGCTGCCGGTGGTGGGCGTGCCGCTACCGCTGTTCAGCTTCGGCGGCACCTCCATGGTGAGCCTGCTGGCGGGCTTCGGTATGCTCATGTCCATCCACACCCACAGAAAGCTGCTCGCCAACTAAGGACCTGCATGCGCCTCCCCCTCGCGCTGGCCCCCTTGCTGCTGCTGTGCACCGCCGCCGCATCCGCTGACTACAGCAACCACCCCAAGGCCGCCACGCTGCTGGAACGCCTGAAGCAGGAACACGGCTTCAGCGCCGCCGAGCTGGAGTCGGTGAAGGCCGCACTGGTGCAGGCGCAGCGCCTGCCACAGCTGGTGGAGATGGAACAGAAGGCGCCGGAGCGCACCGAGACCTGGACGCGCTATTCCGCGCGCATCGACAAGAGCCGCATCGACGGCGGGGTCGCGCTGCTGCGCGACCAGCAGCCGTTCCTGGACCGCGCCGAGGAGGAGTTCGGCGTGCCGCCTGCGGTGATCGCGGCGATCCTCGGCATCGAGACCCGCTACGGCCGCATCACCGGCAACATCCGCGTGCTCGACGCGCTGGCCACGCAGGGCTTCGAGCATCCGACGCGCTCGGTGTTCTTCTCCAGCGAGCTGGAGCATTTCTTCGTGTTCTGCCGCGACTTCCGCATGGACCCGGTGGCGATGAAGGGCTCCTATGCCGGCGCCATGGGCGCGGCGCAGTTCATGCCCAGCAACTACCGCCGCCTGAGCCTGGACTATGACGGCAGCGGCGGCCGCGATCTGTGGACACTGCCGGACGCGATCGGCTCCATCGGCCATTACTTCATGCGCTACCGCCCGACCCAGGCCTGGCAGCGCGGCGAGCCGCTGATCATCCCCGCCCGCCTGCTGGCACCGCTGCCGGCGGGCACGGAGGTCAACGGCAAGGTCACCGCCTATAACGCCGGCGCCCTGCTGCGCGCGGGCTTCATCGCCATCGACGTGAACCTGCCGCCGGATACGCCGGTCGGCATCATCCAGTTGCCGCTGGACGACGGCAGCCAGGAATACTGGCTGGCGCTGCACAACTTCTACACCGTGATGACCTACAACCCGCGCACCTTCTACGCCATGGCCGTGTCGCAGCTGGCGCAGCGCATCCAGCAACAGCTGGCGGCGGAGGCCAGGTGAGGCTGCGCGCGGCAGGCGTCGCCCTGCTCTGCAGCCTGCTGGCGGCCTGCGTCACGGCGCCCCCGGCGCCGGAACGCAAGGCGCCGAAGCGGGTGCCGATTTCGCCGCAGCAGATCGTGCCGAAGGTCTCCCGGACCCCAGGCCTGACGCCGGATTACGTCCCCGGCCCGGCGCCCCTGAGCGAGCGGGACCGCGGCCCCGCACCGGAGGAGATTCCCGAGGGGATCGAGCTGACGCCAGACGCCGTGCCCCTGGACGAGCCGCGCAGCCGCTCCGGCAATTCGCCGGAATACCAGGTGTTCGGCAAGACCTACCGCACCATGGGCCAGGTCGGCAGCAGCTTCCGCGAGCGTGGGCACGCCTCCTGGTACGGCAAGAAGTTCCATGGCCGCAAGACCGCCAACGGCGAGCTCTACGACATGTTCAAGATGACGGCGGCGCACAAGACCCTGCCGCTGCCGAGCTACGTGCGCGTCACCAACCTGACCAACGGCAAGACCACGGTGGTGCGCGTCAACGACCGCGGGCCGTTCCACAAGGGCCGCATCATCGACCTGTCGTACGCGGCGGCGGCCAAGCTCGAGCTCATCAACCACGGTGCGGTGGAGGTGGAGATCGAGGTGGTGACCGCCGACAGCCCACCGCCGGCGGTCGCCCTTGCAGCACCGCCGGAGACAACCGTGGCGCCCCTGCCGCGGGCCGAGGTCCGCTCCGCCCCGGCGACCGCGCAGGGCTGGCTGCAGGTGGCCAGCTTCATCGACCCTATCAACGCCGTGGCCCTGCGCGAGGAACTGCAAGGCAAGGGCTTTGCCGGCGTCACGGTGATCACCACCGACCTCGGCGGCGAGACCCTGCATCGCGTGGTGAGCGGCCCCTTCCGTGACGAGGCCAGCGCGGCGGACCTGCGGCGACGGTTGCGGGGGGCGGGATACTCCGCCGAATGGATGCTCCACTGAGGGAAATGGATAGGCCTACTGTGCAGCCCGGGCCTGCGCCCGCGATGCTCGCCGTACTGATGTACGGCTGTGCGTCGCAGCCACAGGCGCGGGCTTGCTCGCTACGGCCTCTCCATCTCCCTCTGATGGCTCGAGGGGATAAGACCCCCAAGCTTGCTGCATCGCGGTAAAATATGAATGTTCGTTTCAAAGACCAGAAGACCATGAAACACCTGCTCGCCCTGCCCCTGATGTTCCTGTCCCTGTCCCTGCATGCGGCCATTCCGGCGCCGCCGGCGCTGGAGGCGAGCAGCTTTGCGCTGCTGGACTACGACAGCGGCGAGTTGCTGGCGGCCAGCAACGCGGACCAGCGCGTGGGGCCGGCCAGCATCACCAAGGTGATGACGGCCTACGTGGTGCTGGAGGAGGTCCGCCAGGGCCGCATGAAGCTGCAGGACACGGCCTTCGTCAGCGAGAAGGCCTGGCGCCAGGGTATCGACTCCTCGGAGTCGCGCATGTTCGTGCAGGTGGGCACGCGCGTGGGCCTGGAGGAGCTGCTGCACGGCATCATCACGCAGTCCGGCAACGACGCCAGCGTGGTGCTGGCCGAGCACGTCGCCGGCAGCGAGGACGCCTTCGCCGAGCTGATGAACCAGCAGGCCGCCAAGCTGGGCATGAAGAACACCCACTTCACCAATGCTCCCGGCATGCCGGACGCGCAGCACTACAGCACCGCGCATGACCTGACGCTGCTGGGCCGCTCGCTGATCCAGAACTTCCCGGAGGAGTACAAGTGGTTTGCGCTGCCGGACTACACCTACAACGGCATCAAGCAGCCCAACCGCAACCTGCTGCTGAAGAAGGACCCGAGCGTGGACGGCATCAAGACCGGCCATACCTCGGAAGCCGGCTATTGCCTGCTGTCCTCGGCGCAGCGCGACGGCCGCCGCCTGATCGCGGCGGTGATGGGCACCAAGAGCTGGGCCTACCGCGAGCAGGCCAGCCTGGAACTGCTGAACTGGGGCTTCCGCTTCTTCGAGAGCGCCCAGCTGCTGGGCCCGACCAAGCCCGCCGGCACGGTCAAGGTCTGGAAGGGCGCCGCCGCCGAGGTCCAGGTGGGCACGCTCAAGCCGGTGGCCATCACGCTGCCGCGCGGTGAAGCCGCGCGCGTGCAGGCCAGCTGGCAGCAGGAGGGCGAGGCCGTTGCGCCGTTCGCCGCCGGCCAGAAGCTGGGCACGCTGACGCTGACGCTGGATGGCAAGCTGCTGCGCACCGAGCCGCTGGTGGCGCTGCAGGCGGTGGAGAAGGGCGGCTTCTGGCGCCGCCTGATCGACACGATCCGTCTGTGGTTCGCCTGAAAATACGGATGAGCCTACTGCACGGCCCGATCTTGCATCTCCGGTGCTCGCCGTACTTCAGTACGGCTCCGCTCCTCGCTGCAACCTCGGGCCGTTCGCTACGGCTTCTCCGCATTTTCGGAAAGTTGGGTAAGGCCTGGTCATGAATACCCCTCCCGCGCTGATCGTCCGCCAGCTCGGCCGCCGCGATTACGCGGAGGTGTTCGAGGAGCAGCGCGCCTTTACCGACACGCGCGGGCCGGAGACGCCGGACGAGCTGTGGTTCCTGGAGCATGATCCGGTATTCACCCAGGGGCAGGCCGGCAAGCCGGAACACCTGCTGATGCCGGGGGATATCCCGGTGGTGCAGTCGGACCGCGGTGGCCAGGTGACCTACCACGGGCCGGGGCAGATCGTGGTCTATTTGCTGATGGACCTGCGCCGGCTGGGCTATTCGATCCGCCCGCTGGTGACGCGGATCGAGCAATCCCTGGTCGATACCCTGGCGGCCTACGGCATCGCCGCCAATGCCGACCCCCAGGCTCCGGGCGTGTACGTGGACGGGGCCAAGATCGCCTCCCTGGGCCTGCGCGTACGCCAGGGCTGCAGCTACCACGGCCTGTCGCTCAACGTGGACATGGACCTGGAGCCGTTTTCGCGCATCAATCCCTGTGGCTACCAGGGTTTGCGCATGGTCCAGGTGCGTGAACTGGGCGGGCCGGCGGACTTGTCCGTGGTGGCAGCCGAGCTCGAGAAGCACTTGCATCGGCGGCTTTCCCCCCCATAGAGGGGTGTGACGCAGGTCCGTTCCGCCGGCCCGGCCTACCCGGTCTGGGCTAAAATGGCCCCATCGCAATGCCGTCACGGCCGTGAACCGAACGGCGGTGATGGCATCCAAGAACAAATATGACGACCCCCACCCCACAAGCGGACGATGTGCTGGTACGCGTGCGTGGCCTGTCCTTTGGCTACGGCAGCCGCGTGATCTATGACGGCATCGACGTCGATATCCCGCGCGGCAAGGTCACTGCCATCATGGGGCCCTCGGGCACCGGCAAGACCACGCTGCTGCGCCTGATCGGCGGCCAGTGGCATCCTGGCGCCGGCACCGTGGCCTTCGATGGCGTGGATGTGCACCAGCTCAAGCGGCGCGACCTCTACGCGCTGCGCAAGCGCATGGGCATGCTGTTCCAGAACGGCGCGCTGCTGACCGACCTGAACGTCTTCGACAACGTCGCCTACCCGCTGCGCGAGCACACCAAGCTGCCGGAATCGATCATCCGCGACCTGGTGCTGATGAAGCTGCAGGCCGTGGGCCTGCGCGGCGCCCGCGACCTGTGGGTGTCACAGCTGTCCGGCGGCATGGCACGGCGCGTGGCGCTGGCCCGGGCGCTGGCGCTGGACCCGGAAATGGTCATGTACGACGAGCCTTTCGCCGGCCAGGACCCGATCACCATGGGCGTGCTGATGCGCCTGATCCGCACGCTCAACGACGCGCTGGGCCTGACCTCCATCGTGGTGTCGCACGACATCACCGAGGTGCTGTCGATCGCCGACCAGGCCTACGTGATCGCCGACGGCAAGATCGCCGCGCACGGCACGCCGGCCGAGCTGCGCAACCATGCCTCGCCCTGGGTGCAGCAGTTCCTGACCGGCGCCGACGACGGCCCGGTGAGCTTCCACGCCAAGGCCCCCGACTATCTGGCCGACCTGATGGGGACCGCGAAGTGAGTGCCGCCATCGAGATCATCGCCAGCTTCCTTGCCGGCCTGGGGCGTGCGCAGTACTTCCTGCTCGGCATCCTCGGCGGCGTGCCCGCGGCGCTGGCGCGTCCGCGCCTGGTGATCCAGCAGCTCTACATGGTCGGCGCGCTGTCGCTGATCATCATCGTCATTTCCGGCAGCTTCATCGGCATGGTGCTGGCGCTGCAGGGCTACCGCACCCTGGTGCGCTTCGGCGCCGAGGATTCGCTGGGCGTGCTGGTGACGCTGTCGATCATCCGCGAGCTGGGCCCGGTGGTCACCGCCCTGCTGTTCGCCGGCCGTGCCGGCTCGGCCCTGGCGGCCGAGATCGGCCTGATGAAGGCCACCGACCAGCTCTCCGCCATGGAGATGATGGCCACCGACCCGATCAAGCGCGTGATCGCGCCGCGCTTCGTGGCCGGCGTGATCGCCGTGCCGCTGCTGACGGCGATCTTCTGCGTGATGGCGATCGGCATCGCCGGCGGCCATGCGATCGGCGTGGAGCTGCTGGGCGTGGACGCCGGCAGCTATTGGTCGCAGATCCGCGCCAGCACCGAGATCGCCGACATCCAGCAGATGCTGATCAAGGCCGGGGTCTTCGGCTTCACGGTCAGCTGGATCGCGGTATACCAGGGCTACCATGCCGCCCCCACGTCCGAAGGCGTCTCGCGCGCCACCACCGGCACGGTGGTGGTGTCCTCCCTGGCGATCCTGGCCCTGGACTTCGTTTTGACGGCGTTCATGTTCCGTTAAACCGTCCCCGAATACGTTAGAGCACAAGACATGCAATCGAGAGCGCTGGAAATACTGGTTGGGCTGTTCGTCTGCCTCGGCGTGGCCGCGGTGTTCGTCCTCACCTTCCGCGTGGCCAGTCTGGACACGGTCGGCAGCAGCGATGTCTACCGCGTCACGGCGGAGTTCGAGAACATCGGCGGCCTGAAGGCGGGTTCGGCGGTGACGCTCGCGGGCGTCAAGGTCGGCCGGGTGCAGGGCATCGCGATCGACCCGAACACCTTCGAGGCAGTGGCCACGCTGGTGATCAGCAAGGCCTACAGCACGCTGCCGGAAGACAGCTCGGCCAAGATCCTGACGGCGGGCCTGCTCGGCGAGCAGTACATCGGCCTGGAGATCGGCGGCGCCGAGGAGGTCCTGAAGGAAGGCAGCCGCATCAAGTCGACCCAGTCCGCGCTGGTTCTGGAGAACCTGATCGGGCAGTTCCTCACCAACATGGCGTCGCGCAGCAATGACGCGGGCAACGCGGCACAGAAGCAGGAGTAAGCAGTCATGATCAAGCAATGGATGACCGGTATCGTCGCAGCCTTGGGCCTGGCCCTGGCGGCCCAGGCCGTGGCCGCGCCCAAGGCGCCGGACGAGACGCTGAAGACGGCCGTGGCCGAGATCCAGGATCTGCTGGCCAAGAACCACGTGAAGTACAAGGCCGACAAG
The DNA here is from genome assembly GCA_030149365.1 of Solimonas sp. Classification (GTDB taxonomy): domain Bacteria; phylum Pseudomonadota; class Gammaproteobacteria; order Nevskiales; family Nevskiaceae; genus Solimonas_A. Next base: position 192,185 of record JASBRP010000011.1, on the reverse strand, counting down.
CCGAGCTACTTCAAGATGGTGGACGAGAAGATCGTCCCCCACTTCGACGTGCCGTACATCGCGCGCAGCGTGCTGGCGCGCAACTGGAAGACCGCCACCCCGGAACAGCAGACGCGCTTCCAGGAGGCCTTCAAGAACATGCTGATCCGCTCCTACGCCGACGCCATGCTCGAGAACTACGACTCGGTGAAGGTGGAGTGGAAGCCGGTGCGCATGGCCGATGGCGCCACCGACGCCACGGTCAACACCAGCCTGCTGCGCAACGGCAAGCCGCCGGTGGGCATCGGCTTCTCGATGCGCCTGGTCAGCGATGACTGGAAGATCGCCGACATCACCATCGAGAACCTGTCGCTGGTGCAGAATTTCCGCGGCCAGTTCACCTCGGAGCTGAAGAAGAACGACCTGAACAGCCTGATCACGCGCATGGAAGGCGGCCAGTTCAGCACCGATACGCCGAAGTCGGGCGCGGCGCAGAAGTGAGCGGCCTGCCGCAGCGGCTGGATCTGGCCAGCGTGCCAGGGCTGATGTCCCGCGCCGACGCGCTGGCCGCCAGCGGCACCCTGGACCTGTCCGGCGTGCAGGAAGTGGACAGCGCCGGGGTGGCTTTCCTGGTGGAATTACAGCGGCGTGCGCAGCGGCAGCAGCGCACGCTGGCCTTCAGCGGCGCGGGTGAACGCCTGCGCCGCCTGGCGGCATTCTTCGAAGTGGACACGCTGCTGAAGCTGGCGTGACGTGGTAGGGCCGCGGGGGGCGGCCGAGCGATGCGTATCCAACTGATTGCCATGGCAGGATTGCTGCTGGCGGGCTGCGCCCACAGCCCCAGCTACGACCCGCAGGACCCGCTGGAGCCGGTCAACCGCAAGGTCTACGCCTTCAACCTGAAGGTGGACGAGTACGTGGCCAAGCCCCTGGCGCAAGGCTATGTCGCTGCCACGCCGGCGGAATTCCGCACCGGCATCCACAATTTCCTGGACAACCTGATCTACGTCCGGGTGATCGCCAACGATCTGTTGCAGGCCAAGTTCAAGCGCGCCGGCCTCGACACCACGCGCTTCCTGATGAACACCACCTTCGGCCTGGGCGGCTTCCTGGACCCGGCGACGATGGTGGGCCTGGAGCGCAACAACGAGGACTTCGGCCAGACCCTGGGACACTGGGGCGTGGGCCAGGGCTGGTACCTGATGCTGCCCTTCCTCGGCCCCAGCACCAACCGCGACCTGGTCGGCAGCGGCGGCGACTACTTCACCAATCCCCTGCTCTACGCCGACCTGCATGACCGCGCGGAACTGGGCTACCAGGGCGTGCGCCTGGTGGACCTGCGCAGCGGCCTGCTGGGCAGCGAAAGCCTGCTGGAGCAGCAGTTCGATCCGTATGTCTTCGTCCGCGGCCTTTACCTGCAGCGCCGCCAGAGCCTGGTCTACGACGGCAACCCGCCGCCGGAAGACGACTTCGACGACGAAGAGGACGAGGGCGACGGCAAGAGCGGTTGAGGCCGCTCTTTTCGATCCGGCCGGAGCATCTGGCTGCGGTGCCGGTGCGATCGGGCATGAGCGTGGATTGCGCGCCCCTCGATACGCCGCTGCGCGGCACTCGGGGTGAACGGTTCGGGGTTGCCTGCGGGAAACCGCAAGAGGAAGTCGCGCCGCATCCCTGACGAATCACGTCACGGCAACGCCACGACGGCGTGCCTGCGCGTCACCCCCGCGGCAGACGCCCTGGCCGGAAACGGCCTCTAGTCGGCCGTCTCGGCCCGGTTCATGCGCTGGCGACGGCTCTCGCGGTACTGCACCGGCGTGATGCCGGACCAGCGCTTGAAGGCGCGGTAGAAGGTGCTGGGCTCGGAGAAGCCGGTCAGGTAGACGATGTTCTCGATCGGCTCGTCGGTGGAGCGCAGCAGCTTGCGCGCCAGGGCGTAGCGGAAGTCGGCCAGCACCTGGCTGAAGCTGGTGCCGGCCCGGGACAGCTCGAAGCGCAGGCGGCGCGTCGGCACGCCCAGCTCCTTGGCCACGTCCTCAAGGTCGCACTTGTCCAGTTCCAGGCGCTGGGAGAACACCTTGCGGATGCCCTCGATCAGGTCCTGGCGCTTGAGGTTGGACAGGCGCTTCTCGGCCAGCTCCTCGTGCAGCTTGAGCAGGTCCGGGTCCCAGCGCGGCGAGCGGTAGGCCAGCAGGCGGGGGTCGAACCAGATCTCGCTCTCGGAGGCGCCGAACTCCACCGGGCAGCCGAAGACCTTCTCGTAGTCGGCCTGGTCGATGCGGCGGTCAAAGCGCAGGCGCACCTTCAGAGGGGCGAAATTGCGGTCGGTCACCGACTTGGAGAAGGCGATCAGCTCGTAGAGCACGCAGATTTCGGTATGGCGCAGCTGCGGCGCGTCCAGGGCGCCGCCCTGCACCACCGCCCGCGCGCCCTGCTCGTCCTGGATGATGCGCAGGTTCATGGCGTCGCTGAGCAGGCGCAGGTACTTCAGGGAGCGGCCCACGCCCTCGCCCAGGGTCTGGCTGCTGAAGATCAGGTATTCCAGGACCTCGCCGTGGAACACCGGCAGGTGCGGGCAGAGGTGCAGGCCCACCTCCTGGTCGCCGCTGACCTGCTCCACCACCTGCCAGAACAGGGTCTGCAGGGCGTGCTCGGTCCGGATCTCGCGCAGGGGCAGCTTTTCGGCGTGGTAGCCCAGCTGGCGGTAGATCGCGTCCACGTCCAGCCCGGCCTTGACCATCCCTACATGGATGATCTGGAGCAGTTGCCCCGAATCCTTCATCGGCTCGTCTCTCCTGCGGGCTTTATGTCGTAGTACTGGCCCTGCGGCCATTCTAGGTTTGCCGGGCCGGCAGTGTCACTTCCGGCCGCGCCGTCGATTCCAGCGCTGGATGTCAATGTTAGCCTGCCTGACGGCGCGGCATAAGCACGGGCGGACGGACGGGGCCCCTAGAGAGGGGCTCACCGGTGGAAACGGGAGACGGCCGGGCAAAGCCACCGGCGGGGGTGCCCAGGTCCGGCAGGCGGGATGGGGCCGCCGGGGCGGCCCGTATCCATGGCCTGGAAGGCGGCCGGCAGCGGGGCCGGCGCCCTGGAGAGACTTCGCCGGGTGTCAGACCCGGGCGAGGTAGAACTCCACCGCGCGGCGGCGGCTGCCGACGCCGAACTTGGAGTAGATGTTGCGCAGGTGATGCTTCACGGTGTTGATCGACACCTTCAGCGAGTCCGCGATCTCCTTGTCCATCATCTTGCGCGACAGGCAGTCCAGCACCTCGCGCTCGCGCGGGGTCAGCGGCTCGGTCATCGGCATCGCCGGGCTGCCCATGCGGCCCGCGTCGGAACGCAGGGTCCAGGAAGAAAGATTCGTATCCATGATCAACGCCCCTTGAAGTTCGGCTTGCGCTTCTGCACGAAAGCCATCGCACCTTCCATGAAATCCTGGGACTGGCCGCAGTCGCGCTGCAGGTCGCTCTCCAGGTCCAGCTGCCTATCCAGCTCGTTGTCGGCGGCGGCGTGGATCGCGCGCTTGATGCGCTCGATCGCCACGGCCGGGCCTTCGGCCAGGCGGCGGGCCATGCCCATCACCGTGGGCATCAGCTGCTCGTCGTCCACCACGCTCCAGATCAGGCCCCATTCCTTGGCCTGTTCGGCCGAGAGCTTCTCGCCCATCAGGGCCAGGCCCATGGCGCGCTGCGGGCCGATGGCGCGCGGCAGTATCCAGGTGCCGCCGGCATCGGGGATCAGGCCGACGTTGACGAAAGCCTGCAGGAAGGAGGCGGAGCGCGCGGCCACGGTGAGATCGGCCATCAGCGCCAGGTTGGCGCCGGCCCCCGCAGCCACGCCGTTGACCGCGGCGATGATCGGCTTGGGCAACTCGCGCATCTTCAGGATCAACGGGTTGTAGTAGCGGTCCAGCACGAAGCCGAGATCCAGGCGCCCTTGCAGGTCCAGCGGCGGGTTGTCGCTGGTGGCCGCCAGGTCGGCGCCGGTGGAGAAACCGCGGCCCTCGCCGGTCAGCACCAGGGCGCGCACGGCCTCGTCGGCCGCGGCGGCGTCGAAGGCCTGGCCCAGTTCCTCCATCAGCTCCAGGGTCATGGCGTTGAGCGCCTTGGGCCGGTTGAAGCTGATGACGGCGATGCCCTGCTCGACGCGGTAAAGGATGTTGTGGAAAGCCATGGAGGTCTTCAGAGCTCTTCGCGACGCGGACGGTTGTGCAGCATGAAGCCCAGCACCCAGGCGGCCAGTGCGCCGAAAGGCGGACGCAGGAACACGCTGGCCTTGGTCAGCTTGCTCATGAACAGCACGGGCTTGAGGTGTGAGAAGCGGTCGAAGCCGGCCTGGCCGTGATAGGCACCGATGCCGCTGGCGCCTACGCCACCGAAGGGCAGGTTGTGCTGGATGGCGTGGTAACCGCAGCCGTTGATGCTGACGCCGCCGGAAATGGTGCGCTTGAGCACGCGATCCACCTCGGCGCTGCGGTTGCTGAAGAAGTACAGGGCCAGCGGACGGTCGCCCGCGTTGACGTGCGCCAGCGCCGAATCCAGCGTCTTGTAGCCCAGCACCGGCAGCACCGGCCCGAAGATCTCCTCGCGGCACAGCGTGGTGTCCGTGGGGCAATCCGAGACCAGCGTCGGCGGGAACACGCGGTTGTCGGGGCCGAAGCTCTCGTTGGCGGGATTGAAGGTTTCCACCTTCGCGCCACGGCCACGTGCCTCTTCCACCCAGTCCGACAGGCGCGTCCAGTCGCTCTTGATCAGCACACGGCCGTAGTCGGCGTTGTCCACCAGCTTCGGATAGAAGGACTTGATGGCGTTGCGTGCGTGCTGCAGGAACTCCGGCACGGAGGCTTCCGGCACCATGGCGTAGTCGCCGGTGACGCAGGTCTGCCCGGCGTTGAGGAACTTGGTCTGGACGATGGTCTCGGCCGCCGTCTTGAGATCGTAGCCCTCGCCGACGATGGCGGGGCACTTGCCGCCCAGCTCCAGCGTCACCGGCACCAGGTTCTCGGCCGCGTCGCGCATGATCAGCTTGCCCACGCGCGTGGAGCCGGTGAACACCAGGTGATCGAAGGGCAGCTTGGAGAACTGCTTGGCCACGCTGCTGTCGCCGGTCACCACCGCCACCTGCTCCTCCGGGTACAGGCCGGAGACGATCTGGCGCATCAGTTCGGTGCTGCGTGGCGTCAGGCTGGAAGGCTTCATCATCACGTGATTGCCGGCCGCGATGGCGCCCACCACCGGCGACAGGGTCGTCATCACCGGGTAGTTGTAGGCACCGATCACGCCGATCACGCCCAGCGGTTGCGGCATCAGCGCCGCGCGGCTGGGCAGGAACTGCCAGTTGGCCGAGACGCGGCGGGTGCGCATCCAGGACTTGAGCCTGGCCTGCGCAAAGCGCAGGTCGTCGATCACCACGAACAGTTCCAGCAGCGACTCCTGGCGCGCACGGCCGCCGAAATCGGCGGCCATGGCATCGGCCAGGGCCAGGCGCTGGTCCATCAGCGCCTGCTCCAGCTTGCGCAGCATCTCGCGGCGCTGCGTCAGCGAGGAGGGTTCGCCCCTGGCCTGGAATGCCGCCCTCTGGCGGGCCAGCAGGCCCGACAGCGGGTTGTCGTGGGGCGCGAGCGCGGCCACGTTCGTTACGTCTTCAGCAACGGCAGACATGGGACGACTCCTCCTCGCTTTTTCGAAGGGCTGTTAGCCCTTCTTGTAGAACAGCTCGCCGGAAGCCCCGCGCGCCTTCAGCCACTCGGAGGGCTCGAAGCGCGGGCCCCAGGCAGCGGCCAGGCGCGAGCACTCGTCGGCGAAGGCCTTGGGGCCCTGCGTGTCGATGTAGGACAGCGTGCCGCCGGTCCAGGCCGGGTAGCCGATGCCAAGGATCGAGCCGATGTCCGCGTCGATCGGGCTGGCGATGACGCCTTCCTCGAAGCAGCGCGCCGTCTCCAGCGCCATGATCGTCAGGAAGCGAGCCTTCACCTCGGCCAGCGTCGGCTGCTCGGCCTTCACCGGGAAGGCTTCCTTGAGGCCCTTCCACAGCTTCTTGCCGCCGCCTTCCGGGTAGTCGTAGAAGCCGGCGCCGAAGCGGCGGCCCGGACGCTTGAGCTGGTCCACCATGAGGTCTACCACCGGGCGGCCAAGCTTGCCGCGGTACTTCTCCGGCAGGTTGTCGGCTTCCTGCTGCTTGTAGATGCTCTGCTGCAGGAACATGGTGACCTCGTCGGACACCGCGAGCGGGCCCACCGGGAAACCAGCGAGCTTGGCGCCGTTCTCGATCAGCGTCGGCTCGATGCCGTCGAGCAGCATCTTCTGGCCTTCCGAGCAGAAGGTGCCGAACACGCGGCTGGTGTAGAAGCCCGGGAAGTCGCGCACCACGATCGGCGTCTTCTTGATCTGGGCGACGTAGTCCAGCGCCTTGGCCAGGGTCTCGTCGGAGGTCTGCTCGCCGAGGATGATCTCGACCAGCGGCATCTTCTCGACCGGCGAGAAGAAGTGGATGCCGATGAACTGCGCCGGGCGCCTGGAGGCCTTGGCCAGGCCCGTGATCGGCAGCGGGGAGGTGTTGGAGCCGAAGGTGGCGGTCTCGGGGATCACGGCCTCGGTCTTGGCCGTGACGTCGGCCTTGATCTCGCGCTTCTCGAACACGGCTTCGACGATCAGGTCGCAGCCTTCCAGTTCGGCATAGTCGGCGGTGGCCTTGATGCGACCCAGGATGGCGTCGATCTTGTCCTGGGTGGTCTTGCCCTTGGCCAGGTCCTTGGCTTGCAGCGCCTTGATGCCGTCCAGGCCCTTCTGCGCCTGCTCCAGCGTGGAGTCGAGCAGCACCACCTGGATGCCGGCCTTGGCGGAAACATGCGCCACGCCCGCGCCCATCATTCCGGCGCCGAGCACGCCGAGCTTCTGCACCTTGGACTTGGCGACGCCCTTGGGGCGGCTGACCAGCTTGTCGGCCAGGCCCTTGTTGATGAACATCGTGCGGATCAGGTTGCGCGCCACGGCGCCGGACAGCAGCTTGCCGAAGTACTTGCTCTCGATACGCAGGCCGGTGTCCATCGGCACCTGGGTGCCTTCGAACACGCAGGACAGGATGGCGTTGGGCGCCGGGTAGTTGCCGTTGGTGTTGGCCGAGGTCAGCGCGTTGCCGGCGACGAAGGTCTGGTTGGCGTGCGCGGCCATGGGGCCGGCGCCGCCGGGGACGCGGAAGTTCTTCTTGTCCCAGGGCTGCTCGGCGCTGGGCGTGGCCAGCAGCCACTCGCGCGCCTTCTCCAGCACCTGGTCCGCCGGAGCGGTGGCGTGGACGATGCCGAGCTTGAGCGCTTCGGCCGGCTTCACCTGCTTGCCCTGCAGCAGCAGCGGCAGCGAGTTGGGGATGCCGATCAGGCGCGGCAGGCGCTGGGTGCCGCCGGCGCCCGGCAGCAGGCCGACGTTGACTTCCGGCAGGCCGACGACGGCCTTGGGGTCATCGCTCAGCACGCGGAAGTGGCAGGCCAGGCACAGCTCCAGGCCGCCGCCCAGGGCCAGGCCGTTGATCGCGGCGGCAAAGGGCTTGCCGCTGGTCTCGATGCGGCGGAACAGGGCGGAGAGCTCGAACGAGGCCTTGGAGCCCTCGACGGCGTCGATGCCCTTGTCGAAGGCGGTGACGAGATCCTTCAGGTCGGCGCCGGCGACGAAGGCGCCCGGCTTGCCGGAGGTGAGGATGGCGCCCTTGATGGCGGCGTCGGTGGCGATGCGCTCGACGGCCTGGGCCAGCTCGGCGGTGAACTCCGGCGTGATGACGTTCATCGGGCGCTCGGGCACGTCGATGGTCAGGATGGCAAAGCCGTTACGGTCGAGATCGAATTTCAGTGCGGTAGTCATATTGAATCCGGGAATCGGGAATGGGGAATCGGGAATCGTCAAAATCGGCTTGAATAAGAACGCGAGGCCTCTTGGCTTCTACGATTCCCCATTCCCGATTGTCGATTCCCAATCGAGCGCGTCACACGCGCTCGATGATCGCGGCGTTGCCCATGCCGGCGCCGACGCAGAGCGTGCACAGCGCGGTGGACTTGCCGGTGCGCTCGAGTTCGTCGAGCACGGTGCCGACGATGATGGCGCCGGTGGCGCCCAGCGGATGGCCCATGGCGATGGCGCCACCGTTGACGTTGACCACGTCATGCGAGATGCCCATGTCGCGCATGAAGCGCATGGCCACCGAGGCGAAGGCCTCGTTGATCTCCCACAGGTCGATGTCGCTGACCTTCATGCCGGCCAGCTTCAGCGCCTTGTGCGACACGGCGGCGGGGCCGGTGAGCATGATGCAGGGCTCGGAGCCGATGGCGGCGAAGCTGCGGATGCGGGCGCGCGGCTTGAGGCCCGCCTTCTGGCCGAATTCCTTGGTACCGATCAGGATGCCGCAGGAGCCGTCGACGATGCCGCTGGAGTTGCCGCCGGTATGCACATGGTTGATCGACTCCACCTGCGGGTAGCGCTGGATCGCCACGGCGTCGAAGCCGGCCTGCTGGCCCAGCATCTCGAACGAGGCCTTGAGCTTGCCCAGGTCCGCCACGGTGGTGCCGGCGCGGATGTGCTCGTCGCGGTCCAGAACAACCTGGCCGATGACGTCGCGCACCGGCAGGATAGAGCGGCTGAAGCGGCCTTCCGCCCAGGCCTGCGCGGCGCGGCGCTGGCTCTCCACGGCGAAGCTGTCCACGTCCTCGCGCGAGTAGCCGTCGAGCGTGGCAATCAGGTCGGCGCTGATGCCCTGCGGCACGAAGTTAACGGTGGGGGCGAAGGACGGATCGGTGGGCCAGGAGCCGCCGTCGGAACCCATCGCCACGCGCGACATCGACTCCACGCCGCCACCGATCACGGCCGGCGCCATGCCGGACATGACGCGCGCGGCGGCCAGGCTCACGGCTTCCAGGCCCGAGCCGCAGAAGCGGTTGACCTGCACGCCGGACACGGTCTCGGCGTAGCCGGCGTTGAGCGCCATGGAGCGCGGCAGCACCGCGCCCTGCTCGCTGACCGGGGAGACGATGCCCATGATCACGTCGTCCACCAGCGAGGTGTCGAGCTGGTTGCGATCACGCAGGGCCTTGAGCACCTGGGTGCCGAGCTGCAGCGGGGTGATCTCGTGCAGTGCACCGTCGGTGCGGCCCTTGCCGCGGGGGGTGCGGACGTGGTCGTAGATGAAGGCTTCGGTCATGGTTTTCTCTGGTTAAGTAAAAAATTCTTTGGCTTTCGCCCCTCGCCCGCTTGCGGGAGAGGGGTTGGGGAGAGGGGTTGGGGAGAGGGCTTCTGTAGAACTTGAACGAGTTACAGAAACCCTCTCCCGCCCCTTTCGGGGCACCCTCTCCCGCAAGCGGGAGAGGGAACCGATGTCTGTTGTCAGCGCGGCGCCATGCGGATGGCGCCGTCCAGGCGGATGCATTCGCCGTTGAGCATGGGGTTCTCCACGATCTGCACGGCGAGCTGCGCGAATTCGCTGGGGCGGCCCAGGCGCGGCGGGAAGGGCACGGACTTGTTGAGCGAATCCAGCGCCTCCGGCGACAGGCCGGCGAGGATCGGCGTCTCGAAGATGCCAGGGGCGATGGTCATCACGCGGATGCCGATGCGCGCGAACTCGCGGGCCAGCGGCAGCGTCATGCCGACCACGCCGGCCTTGGAGGCCGAATAGGCGGACTGGCCGATCTGGCCGTCGAAGGCCGCGACCGAGGCGGTGTTGATGATCACGCCGCGCTCGCCGCCTTCATTGGGCGCCTGCAGGCTCATGGCGTGAGCCGCCAGGCGGATCACGTTGAAGCTGCCGACGAGGTTGACGTTGATGATGCGCTTGAAGCGATCCAGCGCCAGCGGGCCTTCCTTGCCCAGGGCCTTCTCGGCGGCGCCGATGCCGGCGCAGTTCACCGCGCCATGCAGGCCGCCGAATTCGGCCAGCGCCAGCGCCACGGCCTGCTGCACGTCGGCCTCGCTGGCCACGTCCACGCGGGCGTAGCGCGCGGCGGCGCCCAGCTCCTGCGCCAGCTCGTTGCCGAGCTTGTCGTTGAGATCGGCGATCACCACCTTGCCGCCGCGGGCAACGAGCGCGCGTGCGGTGGCGGCGCCCAGGCCGGAGGCACCGCCGGTGATCAGGAAGACGCGGTCTTGGATGTCCATCGGAAAGCTCCCCGGCAAAGAAAAGCCGGCGCCTGTTCCGGCGCCGGGCTGTGTTTTCATGGCAGGGAATGCTGCCGCCCGTCGCCACCTGCGGGAATGAGGCCAGGGGACAAGCAGTTAATGATTTCGGCCAGATGACAGGCCGCAAGCAAGGCTCCACAGGTGCTTCTGCGAGGGGGAAACCAGAAAAATGACGTTTTCGGCCAACTCACTGATAATTGCGGCCAATACTTGCCTGGCCGTTCCCGGAGCCCGATCCATGCCTGTCGCCGAAGTACGCCGTCCGGTCATCAGCGCCCAGTTGCTCACGCGGCTCGGGGCCGAGCGCGGCCTGCCGGTGGAGGCCTGCCTGCGCAATACCGGAATCGACGCCGCCGACCTCTCCAATCCGGCGACCGAAATCACCGCCGCGCAGGAGCTGCAACTGATCCGCAATCTGCTGTCCGGCCTGGGGCCGGCGGCGAGCCAGGGCCTGGGCCTGGATGCTGGCCTGCGCTATCACCTCTCGGCCTATGGCATCTGGGGATTCGCGCTGATCAGCAGCCCCAACTTCCGCAGCGCTGCGGAGATCGCGGTGCGCTACCTCGACCTGTCCTACGCCTTCGCACGCTACCGCCTGGAGAACGTCGGCAAGGATCTGCTGATCGTGCTCGACGACAGCGACGTGCCCGAGGACCTGCGCCAGTTCCTGGTGGAGCGTGATTTCGCCGCCTGGGCCAATGCCGCCTGGGAGATGCGGCCCGGTGGCTTCCCCGGCCGCAGCGCACAGTTCCGCTTTCCGCGGCCCGATTACGCCTGGCGCTTCGACAAGCTCTGCGGCGTGCGTCCCAGCTTCGAGGCGCCGCTCAACGCGATCCTGATCGCCGCCAAGGATCTCGACGCGCCGCTGCCGCAGGCCAACCCGATGATGGCGCGCATGTGCGAGGAGCAGTGCCGCCAGTTGCTGGCCAAGCGCAGCGTGCGCTCCGGCCTCGCCGGCCAGATCCGAGACCGCCTGCTGCGCAACCCCGGCGAGATGCCCTCGCTGGAAACCGTGGCGGAAGAACTGCACATGGCCTCGCGCAGCCTGCGCCGCCGGCTCGACGAGGAGGGCACCACCTTCCGCGCGCTGGTGGACGAGGTGCGCCAGGCGCTGGCGGAAGAACTGCTGCTGTCCGCGCACATGAAGCTGGCCGAGATCGCCAGCCGCCTGGGCTACACCGAGCCCGCGGCCTTCATCAGTGCCTTCAAGCGCTGGAAGGGCATGTCACCCACGGCGTATCGCAAGCTCAAGCGACCGGGGACGGAAGCGGCGGACTAGAGGCTCAGGAACGCTCCGGCGGTTGCTTCACCTCTCCAGGCTCCTCCATGTTCCCCTGGAGGGAGGAGAGCCAGATGGAGCTCCCGAAGACCACCAAGGCAGGAATCAAGGCTTGCCATTGGAAGCCGAATTCCTCGGATGAAGCGGCATAGACGAGCGCAACGATGGTCGGCACCAGACCGACTCCATGCCCACCAACCATCAGGGTAGGCGCATAGAAAAGCGCTCGTATGAAGGCACGGCAGACGCTGCGAACCGGCAGGTTGGCCATGCGCGCCGTACCGAAACGTATCAGCACATGCCCTACGCCAATGGTCAATCCCACGATCAACAGGAACTGCAGCATGGGCAGGGCATTCCTCGGCAAGTCGTGACTCGACTTTACCCAAGACCTGCGTGAGTGAGTAGTCTCACTCAGATCCCCCACTTCTCCATCAGCGCCACCAGCTCGCGGCGCAGCCACAGCGGCTGATGGCGCATGCCCTCGATGGCCAGGCGGTTCATCAGGCCGTTCACGCGCAGCGGCTTGCCGGCCATGCAGGCCTCGTAGGACTCGCGCGCCACCTGCTGCGGGCTCAGGTTGGGCACCAGCGGCAAGGTCATGGGCTTGCGCCCCTCCTGCGCGATCATCGCGGTCTCGGTGAAGCCGGGGCAGACCGCGGTGACGCTGATGCCGCGCCCGCGCAGCTCCAGCGCCAGGGCCTCGCTCCAGGACATCAGGTAGGCCTTGCTGGCCGCGTAGCTCGCCAGCGAGGGCACCGGGTTGAACGCGGAGGTGGAGGCGATGTTGAGGATGCGCCCTGCCCCGCGCGCCAGCATCGGCTGCAGGAACAGGTGCGCCAGCGCCGTGGGTGCCGCGACGTTCACCTGCAGCAGGCTCAGCTGCTTTTCCAGAGCGATAGCGTCGAAGTCGCCTTCCCACAGCACGCCGGCATTGTTGACCAGGATGTCCACCGACAGGCCGCGGCGCTGGCAGGCGTCGAACAGCTCCTGCGGTGCCTGCGGCTGCGACAGGTCGGCCGCGATCCAGTCGCAGGCGACGCCGTGGCGCTCCGCCAGCTCGGCCGCGATCTGCTTGAGGCGGTCTGCCGAGCGCGCCACCAGCACCAGCGGGTGGCCGTTGGCGGCGAACTCCTCCGCCAGCGCCAGGCCGATGCCGGCCGAGGCGCCGGTGACCAGCGCAGTGCCGCCGCTCATGCCGCGCGCTCCGCGCCGATCCCCAGCACGCGCTCCAGTTCCTCCAATGCCTCGCCGGTGTAGACGGCGATCTTCTGCATCTTCGGCAGGCTGTCGCGACAGCCGGTGAAGCCCAGGCAGAAGCTGCCGGCGTAGCTGACCACCGAGATGTTCAGGGCCTGGCCGTTGAACAGCAGCGAGATCGGGTAGATCTGCTCCAGCCTGGCGCCGTTGAGATACAGCGTCTCCGAGGGGCCCGGCACGTTGGAGATGATCAGGTTGTACATCGGCCGCGTGTAGCCGCCCAGGCCCAGGCTCACCTGCAGCATCTGCGGGGTCATCAGCATCATGGTGTAGTGGTTGATCGCGGCCTTGGGCAACTGCAGCAGCGGCTGCTTGGCGGCCTGCGCGGAAGCATGGCAGGCCTTGAGCCGCTCCAGCGGATCGGCGATCTCGGTGTGCAGCTGGGCCATGATGAAGCTGATGGCATTGCCTACGGCCTGGTCGCCCGCGGGGCGCACCGATACCGGCATGCCGGCCGTGAGCGACACCTCCGGCAACTGCCCCAGCTCGCCGAGATAGCGCCGCAGCGCGCCGGAACACATTGCCATGAACACGTCGTTGAGCGTCACGCCGGCGATGCGCGCCACGCGCTTGATGCGATCCAGCTCGTAGTGCTGCGTGGCAAAGCGGCGCTTGCCCAGGATGCGGCCGTTGAACGGCGTCATCGGCGCCGCGAAGGCACGAGCCGTCTCGTCCTCATGCTCCTGTGCGGGCGCAGACACCAGCGTTTTCACTGCCGGGACCAGGGCCTGCACCTGCTCGCGCAGCAGCTGCTTCAGCGGCGGGGCCTGGGGCCTTGCAGAGCGTTCCCCCTCGGCACGGCGGCCTTCCCAGGGCGGCGCGCAATTGCGGGCCTGCGGGTCGGGTGTCATGGAGCCCTGGATCATGCGCGAGCCACCGACACCATCCACCTGCGAGTGGTGCATCTTGGTGTAGAGCGCGAAGCGGCGGTTTTCCAACCCTTCGATCAGGTGCACCTCCCACAGCGGGCGGCGGCGATCCAGCGGATAGGAATGCAGCCGCGAGATCAGCGTGCCCAACTCGCGCTCACCGCCGGGCTGCGGCAGCGCGGAGTGGCGGAAGTGGTAGTCCAGGTCGATCCGGTCCGGCGTCAGCTCCTCCCAGGCTGGCAGCAGCTTGCGCAAGGCGCCGCGCTGCAGGCGGTAGTTGAACGGCGGCGCGAAGATGCGCGTGGCGCGGAAGCGCGCCGCCAGTTGCAGCAGGTAGTCGGACGGCGCATCGGGCGGCAGCGAGAAGATCGCCAGGCAGCCGATGTGCGTCGGCATCTCGCGCTGCTCCATGAACAGCCAGGCCGCGTCGTTGGGCTTGATCAGGATGGACATGCGGTGTCTCCCGGCACGCATCGTCGGTATTCGACGCTGGCATGGTGACGGTGAGCGGCCGCTCATCCAATGCGAGGGTGGGACAGGTCGTTGATAGAATCGGACAGTTGGGGCTTCTGTCCCTGCATCCGATGGGTGCCGAGGCTTTGCGAATCGGCCAGTTGTTTAGTTGCTGGCTTTAGCGGTTCATCCTTCGATCCTTCGACAAGCTCAGGACTTCAGGGCGAACGGGTGATCTGGCGCGCTTTGGCCATGCCTCAATGGCATGGCCTGCGACAGATCACGGGCGGCCAAGGAAGGCCGCCCCGGGGCTGGATCGAGAGACGCCGTCTCGCCATGGATGGCATCTCTCGATCACATACTTAAATAAAGTAGGGCGGGAAAGCGCAGCGCAAGCCCCCCTATGGTGCCATTCCAAAGGCGGGATGCGCTTCGCTTTCCCGCCCTACGATAAGAAGCCTTCGCCTCTTTGAGGCATGGACACCGCGCTAAGGCCGCAGGATCATCTCCGCCGCCTTCTCCGCAATCATCGTCGTCGGCGCGTTGGTGTTGGCACCGATCAGCGTCGGCATGACGGACGCGTCCACCACGCGCAGGCCTTGTACGCCACGCACACGCAGTTGCGGATCCACCACCGCCAGCTCATCCACGCCCATCTTGCAGGTGCCCACCGGGTGATAGGTGGTCTCCGCGTGCTTGCAGACCCAGGCCGCAATGTCGGCGTCGGACTGTACGGCCGGCCCCGGGGCTAGCTCCTCACCGCGGTGAGGATCGAGCGCGCGCTGCTTCAGCACCTCGCGCGTCAGCTTCACGCCGGCCACCAGCCTGTCGACGTCACGCCGCTGGGCCAGGTAATTCGGATCGATGCGCGGCGGCGCCAGCGGATCCGCGTTGTGCAGCCCTACGTGGCCGCGCGAGAGCGGGCGCAGGTCGTAGATGTAGGCGATGTAGCCGTAGCGCTGGAACATCGGCGCCAGGTTGAATCCGTGGGACACGTTGGGAAACGGGCCGAAATGCCACTGCAGGTCCGGGATCGGCTCGGCGGGGGAGGACTTGAAGAAGCCTCCGGCTTCCGGCCCGTTGCTGGTCAGCATGCCGCGCTTGCCGAAGAAATACTGGAACAGCGCCTTGAGCGAGCTCCACAGCGAACTGGGGTGGTAGGAGATACCCACGCGGCTCTTGGCCGTGCTCTCCACGATCACCTCCAGGTGGTCCTGCAGGTTCTTGCCCACGCCGGGCAGGTCCAGCTTCACCGGTATGCCGTGCTGCTCCAACTCCTCACGCGGACCGATGCCGGACAGCATCAGCAGGTGGGGGGACTGGAAAGCGCCGGCCGACAGGATCACTTCACGCTGCGCACGTAACTCTTGTTCACGCCAACCGCGGCGCAGCTTCACGCCCAGGGCGCGGCCGTTCTCGATCAGAACCTCGGTGACGTGGGCGCCGGTAACGATGTGCAGGTTGCGGCGGGCGCGGACCTCCGGCGTCAGGTAGGCGCGCGCGTTGCTGCAGCGCTGGCCGTCCTTCTGGAACACCTTGAACTGCCCCGCGCCGGCCTGCTCGGCGCCGTTGAAGTCCTCGTTGTGGGCATGGCCGGCCTGCACGGCGGCTTCCACCATCGCCGCGCTCACCGGGTTGGTATAGCGCCGCGCCGTCACGTTCAGCGGGCCGCCCTGGCCGTGGAAAGGGCGGTCGCGGTCGGCCAGCGGCGCCTCGTAGTTCTCGGACTTGCGGAAGTACGGCAGCACCTCGTCGTAGGACCAGCCCTTGCAGCCCAGCTCGGCCCAGTGGTCGTAGTCCCAGCGGTGGCCGCGGGTGCAGACCGTGGCGTTGATGCTGCTGCAGCCGCCCAGCACCTTGCCGCGCGGCTGGTAGGTGCGGCGCCCGCCGAGCTGCGGCTGCGGCTCGCTCCAGAATTTCCAGTTGGCAAACCAGCCGCGCACCAGCGGCACCACGCCCAGCGGCATGTGGATCAGCGGGTTGCGGTCGTCCGGGCCGGCCTCCAGCAGGCAGACCTGGTAACGGCCGTCGGCGGACAGGCGGTTGGCCAGCACGCAGCCGGCGGAACCACCGCCGATGACGATGTAGTCGAAACTCTGGGACACGCGGGACACTCCTCGTAAGCGCGGTCTTGCAAGCCGCGTTGGTTGATTCGTCCATCATGAGGCGCCGTTCGTCCCCTGTGGATGACTCCAAGGGACAAGGCATTGATAATTGTGGCCAGGCCCCTCCCCCACGCCCGCATGGTCCCCGAGGACGCAAACCGCAGCGCCATCAGTGCCAACCTGCTGACCCAGCTCGCGGTCTCACGCGGGATGGAGGCGGCCGATTGCCTGCAGGGCACCGGGATCGACGCCGAGGCGCTGGCCGACCCGCAGAGCGAGATCACCGCCGGGCAGGAGCTGCGCCTGGTGCGCAACATCGTGCGCCAGCTCCGCCACCTGCCGGACCTGGGCCTGGATGCCGGCCTTCGCTATCACCTGGCGGTCTACGGCATCTGGGGCTTCGCGCTGGTCAGCAGCCCCAACTTCCGCAGCGCGGCGGATATCGCCACCCGCTACCTGGACCTGTCCTACGCCTTCGTGCGCTTCCGCATGGAGCCGCGCGGCCGCGACATCGCCGTGGTGCTGGACGACAGCGGCATCCCGGAAGACCTGCGGCAGTTCCTGCTGGACCGCGACTTTGCCGCGCTGACCAACGCCGTGCGCGAGATCCGCCCCGGCGGCATCCCGCCCTCGCGCGTGCAACTGCGCGGGCCGCGCCCCGCGCATGCCGCACGCTATGCCGAGCTCTGCGGCCTGGAGCCGCAGTTCGACTCTCCCGAGAATTCCGTGCTGTATTCCGCCGCTGTGCTCGACGCGCCGCTGCCGCAGGGCGACAGCCAGCTCGCGCGGTTGTGCCTGGAGCAATGCCGCCAGTTGCTGGCACAGCGCCAGTCCCGCGCCGGTGTGGCCGGCAAGGTGCGCGACCTGCTGCTGCGTGCGCCCGGCGAGATGCCGGACATCCAGCGCATCGCCGATGGCCTGCACCTGTCGCCGCGCAGCATGCGGCGGCGGCTGGAGGAAGAAGGCACTTCGTTCCGCGCGCTGCTCGACGAGGTGCGCCAGACGCTGGCCGAGGAAATGCTCAGCACCGGCCGCATCAAGCTCAGCGAGATCGCGCTGCGCCTGGGCTACTCGGAGCCGGCCAGCTTCATCCACGCCTTCAAGCGCTGGAAGGGCATGTCACCCTCCGCCTTCCGCGAGCAGCAGACCGGCCAGGCCGGCGAACAGGCCTGATCAGTAGTCGCGCTCGCGCGGCTTGAACTCCGCCGTCTGCTTGGCCATGCTGGCCTTCACCGCGATGCGCTGGTTCTTGCTGCGGAACATCTGCAGCTGGAACTTGCGCTCCAGCTTCAGGGCCTTGTTCTCGCTGCACAGCCAGTTGGCATTGAGCAGCTGCTTGCCGGCCGCCACCGCGTCCGGCGATTTGGCGGCGATCTCGCGGGCCAGCGCCAGGGCATCCGCCTTCGGGTCTGCCGACAGGCGCGTCACCAGGCCCAGCTCCTTGGCCTCCGTGCCGGAGACGACACGGCCCGTCAGCGTCAGCTCCTTGGCCACGTCGATCGGCATCAGCTCGCGCAGCAGCACGGTGCCGGACATGTCGGGGATCAGGCCCCACTTCACTTCCATGACCGACAGCTTGGACTCCGCCGTGGCCACGCGGATGTCCGCCCCCAGTGCGATCTGCAGCCCGCCGCCGAAGCAGTTGCCGTGGATGGCGCCGATCACCGGCACCTGCAACTCACGCCAGCACAGGCTGACGTCCTGGAAGATGTTGCGCTTCTTGATCCCGAAGGTGGCGAAGTGCTTGAAGAACTTGGGCAGGCTGGAAAAGGCGCTGGCCACGTCCAGGCCCGAGCAGAACGAAGGGCCGTTGCCCTGCAGCACCACCGCGCGCACCGAACGGTCCGCCTTGATCACCTTGGCCGTATCCACCAGGGCCTGGATCAGGGGGATGTCGAGGGCATTGTGCTTCTCGGGGCGATTGAGGCCGACGATGGCGATGCCATCGGCAATCTCGAGGGTGACGCGGTCGGTCATGGGAGGTCCAAGGGATAAGGGCTATGGCGGGCATGCTGCCGTCTTGGGCGGAAAAAGGGAATCGCCCGTGGGACAGATTGGAGCGTCGGGTCGTACAGCGCCCGAAGCTGGCTTGTGTAGGCCAACTGTCCGTTGGTGCAGTAAGGCCAGTCATTGACTTGCTAAACGCGGAAGCAGGGTCAATGCCCCGCCCTACGGGCTAATCCCTTCCGTGCCGCTAGTGCTGGCTATAGTGCATTTCGTTCTGAGCTGGTCCTGCCCCCCAGCACGTGTTGTGTCGCCACACTTTCATGTGAATGACCGGACCATAGGCTCGCTGCCCGAAACCACTGACACACAGTGCTCACCGCCTACGACCAGCCACTCCGATTGCCTCTCGCGATTTACGTTTAAGACCTGCATGTAGTGATCTCCGACTCGATCACGCCAGCCACCTTTGACCATCTGGTAAATGAGGTGCTTGGTCATGAACGCCTTGTCACCCCAGTACGCCAAGTGATCGCAGTTTTGCAAGGTCTGGAAAGCATTGGCTCCAGGGAAGTAAATCTCAACAAAAGCATCGCTTCCAAGCGGCGCAGATACAACAAGCCTAAGCCCACTCATACCAAACGTAAGTTCGGTAATGGAAGCGGCATCTGACCATTCAAATGCTTCGGAAAAGGGAAGAGCCACTATTTCCATAGATATAACGCCCCGCTTACGTCAATGGGCAAGCTGAAGGATTGCCAGCTTGGCTTAAAGCGATGGTTCGCGAGTAGGGCCGGCATTACCCGCCTTCCGCGAATACGAGTGCAGTAGGGCGGGTCATTGGCCCCCCGATCGCGTAAGGCAGGACAAGCCCGTCCTGCATACGTCAGGTGGCGTATGAGAGGAATACTGCGGCGATGGCGAAGCGATGGCAAGGCGGGCCGCTGGGCAGCAAAGCGGATACTCCCCCCTCACCCCTGCCCTCTCCCCGGAAGCAGGGAAAGGGAGACAAGAACTACAGCGTGCCGCTATCCATGCCGAGGCGAATGGCATAGCGCATCAGCGCATTGGTGCCGTAAAGCCCCAGCGACTGCATCATGCGGGCGCGATGCGTTTCCACGGTCTTGATGCTCACGCCCATCAGGGATGCGATCTCCTTGGTGGAGCGGCCGCGGGCGATGAGTTGCAGCACCTGCTTCTGGCGCGGGGTCAGCGCTACGTGGTCTTCGGCGCGCTGTGAGGCGTTGCGGCGCTCGAAGGCGAGGTGGGCTATGCCGGGGCTGAGGTAAACCTGCCCCTTCTGCACGGCCTGCAGGGCCAGCTGCAGTTCCTTGGGCTCGGCGTTCTTGCCGAGGAAGCCGGCGGCGCCGAGCTTCAGCGCCGTGCGGACGGAGTGGCTATCTAATTGGGCGGAGATCATCAGCACGGCGATCTCGGGATAGTGGCGGCGCAGCTGCGACAGCAGTTCCAGGCCGCTCATGCGGCCCAGGGCCAGCTCGCTGACGATCATGTCGGGGCGCAGGCGGGCGGCCAGCTCCAGCAGTTGCTGGCCGTCGTCGGCCTCGCCGACGATTTCGGCGCCCGCGTGCAATTCCAGCAGGCGGGCCAGCCCTGCGCGGACCAGCGTCTGCGGTTCTGCGAGTATCAGCCGCATCCCGGGTCTCCTCCAGTGAATCTGGGCCAGATACTACCCCCGTCGGGGGGCGCCCTACGCGGTCCGGGCGGCAGGCGGTCGGGAGACGGCGACTGAGCGGCGGTGGTGGAGGAAGACATGCTTCTCCAGGGCGGCCTCCAGGGCCTCTCCCAAGGGCTCGAAGCGGGCCTCGCCCTGGGCACCGGTGTTGACGGCGTGGGCGGGCCAGGTAAAGGCCTCGGGCATGCAGGGGTGCAGCATCACCGACAGCAGGCCGTAGCCCTCCAGGGCGCTGCCGCCCTCCCAGCCGAGGCCGGCGGAGGTGAGGCGCACCGGGCGCGGCGGGGCGGAGGGGTCCATGCGTCGCAGGAACTGGCCGAACAGCACCAGCAGCATGTCCAGCTTCTGGTGGATGCGGTCCAGCTCCTGCTCCACCCGCTCGTCACTCTCGCCGCGGGAGGAGTGGCGCTCTTCCAGGGCGGCGACCACGGCCAGCACGCGCAGGTTGTTCTCCTGCAGTTGCTGCAGCTGCTCGGGCGGCGGCGGGGTGGCCAGCGGCACCCAGCCCAGCGGCAGGGTGTCGCGGTAGCCCAGTTGCTGGTCCAGGGAGGTGGGGTTGCTCATGTGCGGAACTCTGGCGGTACCACCGGACCCTGCAGTCCCTGTGCCAGAAGGCCAGTCACGCCGCTCAACGCACCGGGCGCGGGCCCGGGCGGCCGATGTCGTCCCAGGCGGCCTTGAGGGTGCGCAGCAGGCCGGCCACTTCGTCGATGCCGGCGGCGTCGTTGTCGAGGTTGGCGCGCAGCAGGCGGCGGCCCATGTAGTCGTATAGGGCGTCAAGATTGCGGGCGATCTCGCCGCCTGCCTGGTGGTCCAGGCACAGGCGCAGGTGCTCGATGATGCCGCTGGCGGAGGCGATCAGCGGCGCCTTGCGCACCAGGTCACCGCCGAGGATGCAGCCGCGTGCGGTGTTGAGCCGCTCCAGCGCGCC
The DNA here is from genome assembly GCA_030149365.1 of Solimonas sp. Taxonomy (GTDB): domain Bacteria; phylum Pseudomonadota; class Gammaproteobacteria; order Nevskiales; family Nevskiaceae; genus Solimonas_A. The sequence goes on along the minus strand of JASBRP010000011.1, from coordinate 171,521 downwards.
CGACAGCAGCATGGCGATCAGCTGCTGCGGCGGAATGTCGGCGCTGGCCGCGTCGATCACCGCGGTGTTCTGGTACTGCCGGAGAGCGCCGGATTGCAGGGCGGGCATGGGAGAAACTCCTGTTGTCGTCCAGACTCTTATCGGCCGCAATGGCTTAGACTTGAGCCTCGGAATGCAGAGGAACTCCCCTGCGCACGGCCGGTCCAACCGGCCGATCACCGATACGGGGACGACCCCGTCGCTTTGTCGGTTTACCCGGGGACGACCCCGCTTTGCGGAGCGTCATCATGTCCTGGCTTTTACTGGTGTTGGCCGGCCTGTTCGAGATCGGCTGGGCTATCGGCCTGAAGTACACCGAGGGTTTCACCCGTCCCCTTCCCACCGTGCTCACCGTGGCCGCCATGGCGATCAGCCTGGGCCTGCTGGGCCTGGCCATGCGCACGCTGCCGGTGGGCACGGCGTATGCGGTGTGGGTGGGGATCGGTGCCGCCGGTACGGTGATCCTGGGTATCGTGCTGCTGAACGAGCCGGCCAACGCGGCGCGGCTGGTCAGCGTGGCGTTGATCCTGGCGGGTGTGATCGGGTTGAAGCTGGCCCATTGAGGGAGCTCGGAAGAAGTCCGTTCGTGCTGAGCCTGTCGAAGCATGGGCGGACTTCCCGCCAGGTCCTTCAATCAGTTGCCGCCCACCCTTCGACAGGCTCAGGGCGAACGGCAACTAAATCAGAGCTGCCAGCTTCTTGGAGCCGTTGGCCGTGAACGCCGTGGTCGCCATGAGCTTTGTTCGCGGCTGACAGCCGCTCCTACGAAAAGATCACTCCCTCATGAAGGGGCAGCGCGTTAGTTGTTGTTCGCGATCGCCGCGAGCTGCTGCGTGAGGTAGTTGCTGGTGCTGCTCATGCGCGTCATCAGCGTGTCCAGCGCGGTGAACTGCGCGGTGTAGCGCGCTTCCACCTGCGTCATGCGCCGGTCCAGGGCGTCCTTCTGCTTCTCGATGTCCTTGAGCCGCGCCTGCAGGGTGTCGGTCTGCGCGTCGAGGCCGGCGTTGTCGGCGAGCATGGCGTCGATGCTCTTGCTCATCTTGGTGGCGTAGCCGTCGTCGCCGCCGAACATGCGAGCGATGCTGCCGGAGTCCTTGGCGATGGCCTCGTTGAGCTTGGCGCTGTCCACGCTCAGCAGGCCGTCGGATCCGGTCTTGATGCCCAGCTGCGTGAGGTAGCTGTAGGTTCCGCCCGGGGCCGAGCCGCTCATGATGGAGCGCAGCTCGGCGGCGGCCTGGCGCACGGTGCTGTCGCCGGTCAGCGTCGAGGCGGTCTTGGTGGCGGCATCGTACTTGGTCAGGTTGTTGATGGTGGTCAACACCTGGTTGTACTTGGTGACGAAGTCCTGCACCGCCTTGGCGGAGGCGCTGTTGTCGGTGCTCAGCGCCAGCGTGCCGGTGGCGCCGGGCTCCGCCTTGACCAGGTTCAGCGTGACGCCGTCCAGCGCGCCGGTGACGGTGTTGCTGGCGCTGTAGACGTCGAAGCCTTCCACCTTCACGTGGGCGTCGGCGGCGGCCTGGGTCTGGTTGAGCGAGATCAGCGAGGAGTTGACGCTCACCGCCTGGCCGGCACCGGTCTGGTTGCCGGTGAGCAGCAGGCGCACACCGCCGGACTCGGTCACCAGGGACGCGGTGACGCCGGGGTTGTCGGTGGCCTTGTTGATGGCGTCACGCAACGCGGCGAGGCTGTTGTCGGTGTTGCCGAGCGTGACCTTGAAACTCTTGTCGCCCACCGTGATGTCGACGTCGCCGGCACCGAGGCTGGTGGTGGCGCTGGCCACGGGGCCGGAAACCAGCTTGCTGGCCTGCGCCAGCGACACCACCTCCACCGCGAAGCTGCCGCGAGCGGCGCCGGGGGCGGTGGTGGCGGTGAACAGGTCTTCCCGCGAGGACTTCACTGCCGGTGTCGCCACTGCGCCGCCGCCAACCAGGGTCTTGGCGGTGGTCTGCAGGTTGGACAGGGCGGACTTCATCACGCCCAGCGCCGACAGGCGGGTCTGGGTCTTGGACTGCGCCGCGGCGATGCGGGCGTCCGGCTTGGCGCGATCCACGGCAACGAGCTGCGACACCAGGCTGACGACGTCGAGCCCGGAGCTGAAGCTGGAAGCATTGATGGAACTGGTGGCCATGTTCGATCCTTAGGTAAGGGGCCTATGCAGTTTTCAGGCCAGGGCGTCCAGCAAACCGCCGTCGCCCTCATCGGCCATGGCGCGGGCGATGCGCAGGGCCTCTTCGCTGGGCATCTGTCGCAATACCGTGCCGTCGCGGGGGTCCACCACCGACACGATCACCTGGTTGAGATCCCGGTCCACGCGGAACTCCAGGCCGGTGCGGCTGGACTCCAGGTAACGTTCGATCTGGCTGATGACTTCCTGCAGGTGTTCCGCCGATGGCGCCTGCAAGGCTTCTGCCGTAGCGGGCGGCGGCGTGGGCGTAGCGGGCGCGGCAGCCGGCAACGCAAACGCGGAAACGGCAGCGCGGTGGCCCTCGCCCCTCTTGGAGGCTGCCACTGCCGCTACCGCTGAGATGTCTGTATTCATGTGTTACTCCTGACTGCGACTCCGGAGTAGGAGTCCCTTGGGGGCGGGCCTCGCGGCCCGCCCCGTCGGGTTTCCGTCGCTTAGCCGCGCAGCAGGCTGAGGACGTTGTTCGGCGCCGAGTTGGCCTGGGCCAGCATCGCGGTACCGGCCTGCTGCAGGATCTGCGAGCGGGTCAGGTTCGCCGTTTCCGCCGCGAAGTCCGTGTCCTGGATGCGGCTGCGGGCAGCCGACAGGTTCTCGGAGGTCGTGGCGAGGTTGGCAACCACCGACTCGAAGCGGTTCTGCACCGCACCGATGGTGGCGCGAGCCGAGTTCACCTGCGACAGCGCGCTGTCCATCTGCTGGATGGCGAGCGAGGCGCCGGCGTAGCTGGCGATGCTCAGACCCGACAGGCCGGTGGTGGTGGTGGCCGTGGCGTCGCCGTCGTTGCCGGCGACGTTGAAGCCGGTGGCGGTGCCGTCATCCGAGCCGCCGACCACGATGTTGCCGGCGCTGGACAGGTTGATGCGACCGGTGGCCGAGTCGTAGGCCGCGTTGACGCCGGTGGTGCTGGCGGCGTTGTTGATCGCGTCCACCACCTGGCCCACACGCTGCGAGGAGGTACCGGCGGCGCCGATACCGGCGCTGATGTCGGTGCCGTTGATCGTCAGGGTACCGGCAGCGGCGGCGCCCAGGGCGCTGATGCCCGAGACGGCGCTGGACTGGCCGGCAGCGGCGGTGACGGAACCCAGCGCGGCGACGTTGGCGTCGACCAGGCCGGAGACGCTGATGGTTTCACCGGCGTTGGCGCCCACCTGGAACACGGCGGAGCTGAAGCTGCCGTCGAGCAGCTTGACGCCGTTGAACGAGGTCTGGTTAGCGACGCGGTCGATTTCGCTCAGCAGCTGCGAGGCTTCGGTCTGCAGGGCGGCGCGGTCGGTGGTGGAGTTGGTGGCGTTGGCGGACTGCACGGCCAGCTCGCGGATGCGCTGCAGGTTGTTGGTGACCTGGCCCAGCGCGCCTTCGGCGGTCTGCGCCAGCGAGATGCCGTCGTTGGCATTGCGCTGCGCCTGGTTCAGGCCCTTGATCTGGCTGGTGAAGCGCTCGCTGATCGCGAGGCCGGCGGCGTCGTCCTTGGCACTGTTGATGCGCAGGCCCGAGGACAGGCGCTGGATCGAGGTGGAAAGGGAAGACTGTGACGAGTTCAGATTGCGCTGGGCATTCAGAGACATCACGTTGGTGTTGATACCTTGCATGGCTTTCTCCTGGGGTTGGATGTTGCCGGCGACGTTGTTTCCGGCCCTTCGCAGCTCTTTGCCGCTACTGAGGCCCTTAACGGCGCTTTCCGACAAACCTTTAGGAGATTTTCTGAAGATGGATCAACGGTAGGGAACGCCGGAGGAACGGCGCCGGGCAATAAACAACCAGAGGAAGGGCCCGGTGGCCCCCCACTACCAGTGGTGTGCCAGCGTCAATGACCAGCGGCGCGGCGGGTCCAGTTCGGCCCAGTGATTGCCGTTGAACAGCGACACGTCGCTGCCAGCATTGCGCACGCGCTCGTCGCTGAGATTGCGCCCCTCCAGCGACAGCGCCCAGCCCCGCGTGGAAGCCAGTGCGAGCTGTGCATTGAAGGTGGTCACCGCCGGCTGCGCGTCGGCCGCGTCGTTGTCCAGCGAAAGGAAGCTGCGCTCACGGTGCAGCAGGTCTGCCGCGACACGCCAGCTCCAGCCGGCTCCGAGCACAGCGTAGTACTCCAGCCCGAGCGCGCCGGAGAACGGCGGCGCGCGCGACAGGCGCTGGCCGCTGAGGTCCTGCGAGTCGCCCTGCTGGTCCGCGCGCGCCGGCGCATTGGGGAAGGATTCATAGCGCGCGTCCAGCCAACCCAGGCTGCCCTGTGCGCTCCAGCCGCGCCCCAGCAGCCAGCGGGTCTCCAGCTCTGCTCCGCGCAGGTGCGCGGATGCCGCGTTCTGCACGTAGAAGGACGTGCCGTCAAACGCGTTGACCTGCAGGTTCTTCACCCGGCTCTCGAACAGGTTGAGGTTGAGTGCGAGACGCTTGGACAGCCACAGCGTCTTGAATCCGCCCTCCAGCGTGGCGGCGCGCTCGGCGTCGAACTCCAGCTTGTCCGGGCTGGATGCCAGGTCGTTGTAGCCGCCGCTCTTGAAGCCGCGCGCCGCCAGCAGGTAGAGCGTCGCGTTCGCGCTGGGACGATAGTGCAGCACCAGGCGCGGGGACCAGTCGTCTTCCTCGCGCTGCGCATCCGCCATGAAGGCCTCTTCGCCGAGGACCTGGCGGAACAGCAGGCCGCTGTTCTCGAAGGACTGCTGCATGCGCAGCGACTTGCGCTCGCGCGTCCAGCGCAGGCCGGCGTTCAACTCCCAGCGGGGCGCGAAACGCCAGCCCACCTGCCCGAACAGGGCATAGCTGTCCATCTGCTGCTGGAAATCCTTGCGGCTCTGGTCCGATAGCGGGTCCAGCGCGGCAGGCAGGCGCAGCGCATCGAGGATCGGCTGCAGCAGCGAGGGCGTGGGCCCGGCCAGCAAGGCGGCCGCACCACCCGGGAACGCCGTGATGCGGCTGTCCACGTCCAGGTCCGCGTGCAGCAGATAGGCACCGAGCAACCAGTCGACTGCCTCGTGACGTCCTTCCAGGCGCAGTTCCTGGCTCCACTGCCGGTAGTCCTCGTCGAAGGCCAGCGTCAGCAGCGGAATCGGGGAGTAGTCGGCATCGTAGAAGTAGCCCAGGCGCGAGCCCGAGACATTGCTCAGCGAGGTGAAGCGCAGATCCGCCCCGCCCCACTCCAGGTTCAGCGTCGCGCTCGCCGCTCGACGGTCCGCTTCACTGCCCTCGGTATCCGTGGAGCTGTGGTAATCCAGCCGGGCATCGGTTTGCGGATCGTACAGGCGGTACAGCGCCAGGCTCTCCGGCGTCGCCGCCGACAGTTCGCTGCCGAAGCGTTCCAGGCGCGTGCGGTTGGCCTCCAGGCCCAGCCAGCCGGACCAGTCACCCTCCGGCTGCCATTGCAGGCGCGTACGCACGCCCTGGCTGCGTCTGCCCAGGGTCTCCTCGTCCAGTGCGCTGTTGTCGCCATACGCACCCAGGCGTTCCTGCAGCCCCGACAGGCGCAGCGCCCAGTCCTGCGCCAGCGGCAGGTCCAGCGCCCCGCGCAGCGTCAAGGGATCCAGGTCGCCATGGACGGCGGCCAGCGAGCCACCCAGGTACTCGCCCGGCTCCGTGGTGCGCAGGCTCAAGGCGCCGCCGGTGCTGTTCTTGCCCAGCAGCGTGCCCTGCGGGCCTCGGATCACCTCGACCTGCGCCAGGTCCCAGAACGGCATCAGCGCCGCCGTGCCGCGCCCCAGGTAGACCCCATCGACGAACAGGGGCACGGAGGGATCGAAGCCGAGATTGGCACCGGTGCCGATGCCGCGGATGAAGAGCTGGTTCTTGCTGAACTGCGTGTTGGCGGCATAGCGGGAGAGGTCGTCCACCGTGCTCAGGCGCGCGTCCTGCAGCTTCTCGCCGTCCAGCACCGTGATCGAGAGCGGCACTTCGCGCTCATCCTGTGGCTTCTTCTGCGCGCGGACTTCCACCGGCTTCAGCTCCACCGCGGAGTCCGCCCAGGCCACTGAGGGGCCCAGGCATGCCATCACGACGCAAAGCCCGAGGCTGCGCATCTGCCGCTGCGATCCACTGCCCCCGATCACCTGCACCGTTCCCGCGTTTTCGCCTTTGAAGACCGCTACTGTTGCAGCGGAACGGCCATCCTGCAATGCGGGGGCCATAAAAAGAAACGGCCCCCGGAACATCCTTGTTCCAGGGGCCGCCGGTACAGCTGTCTTGTCAGGCCGCGAGGCTGGAGCGGCGCTCCATTTCTTCGTAGCTTTCGGGAATTGCCTGGCGCAGCATTTCGATCGCCTGGTTGGCAGTGCGCATCTGCTGCAGTTCCTGGGTCTGCGACAGGCCGGACTGCAGCCAGTCCTGCACGGCTGCGACCGCAGCCGAAACCTTCATCACCAGAAAGTGATCGCCGGGGCGGTCCAGCATGAAGCATTGCTCGATCTGCTCGAGCTGGCTCAGTGCCTTCACAGGCTCCACGGCCCAGGCGCGCACCATGCGCGAGAGGTCGTTGCAGAAATCGAGGGCGTCATCGAGAGTCATCCGTTTCTCTCCTGGTTTCTAAAGACCGTTTGACCGGCCGGCATCTTCCGCCCCCGATGCGGCGGGCGTGTGACAAGGATGCGTTTTGAGCCTGAACGCCAGCTGAAGATCGCTGCAGTGCAGCGAAATATTTTGTTATTTAATCAGCATCTTGCATGCTGCGGTGGATTTCGCAGCGGGGCATGCGGAATGCAATGCCAATGTTCAGCGGAGCTCTGCGGCGGCCTGTTCCAGGATGTCCAAGACGGCTTCATCTAGCAGCCCTTTCAGGTCCTCCCGCAGCAGGGCCTCCCGCCGGCCAGGGCGCAGGGAGATCGGCAGCGCACGGCGAAAGAACTCGCCCCAGGCCATGGTCTTGCCGGCAGTCAGCTCCAGCACCGTCCTGCCGCTGGCCAAGGCACGGATGCTACTGCGGACTTCGACCCCAGGCCGCCACAGCAGCGGCAGACCGAGATCTCCCAGCGACAATTCGCTTGCCTCCCCCAGCTGGTGCCGTACCACGAAGAGGTCCATCACGTAGTCATGGACCGTTGCGTCCCGCGCAGCCGGAGGCGGAGCGAGCTGGAACGTCGCTGCGAGGTGCTGCTGCAACACCTCGTCGGTATCCAGATGAGAGGAAAGCCGTTCCACGTGGCGCTTGAAGTCCGTCCGCGGCACCGCCGCCACGGTCCCCAGGAAGATGCGCCTGCGCGTCATGCCTCGCAGCCCCTCATTCCTTGAAGTAGACCACCTGGTTGCTGGTGGCCAGCAGCACGCCCTCCGGGCTCCAGATTTCCGCGGCCTGGTCGAAGAAGCCGCCATGGAAGCGCTGCCCGCGCGCGTGCGCCAGTAGCTCGCGCTCGCCCTGCGCCACCAGCGCTGCGGCGTCGGCGTGGAAGTAGACCGTCATCGACACGGTGCCGGCCATCGCCATGCGCTGGCGGCGGATGAAGCTGCGCGGGAAGAACACGTCGCAGATCGAGGCCAGCGCGACGAAGTCCAGCGGGCGCGGCGGTTCGTCGCGCACCCACAGCAGGGTCTCGGAGCTTTCGGCCTGCGGCTTCTCGTGCTGCGGCAATGGCGGGATGCCGCCGCGTACCAGGCGCAGGTCGTAACGGCTGACCCACTTGGGCAGGCCCGGCAGGCCCTTGAGGCTGCGCAGGCCGTCCATCGCCGGTGCCGGTGGGAAAGGCAGGTCCGTGGCCTCCCAGGTTTCGCGGCGCAGCGCCGTGATGGCGGTGGCGGTAGCCGCCACCTGCCCGCCCTGCGACAGCTCCATGGTCCAGTGCTGGGTGCTGCGGCTGGTGCGTGCCGGACGTGCGGCCACCTCGAATCCGCCATCCGCGATCGGCGCGGCGAAGTTCACAGTGAGAGCCACGGGATCACCCAGGCGCTCCGGGTGCTGCATGACTGCTTGCAGCAGCGTGGCGGCGATCACGCCGCCGAAGGGGCCGACCATGTTGGCGTAGCCCGCCGAGGTCTGGCCGGTGTACTGCCCCGCGTCGCCGCTCAGGCGGATGGCTTGGTCCAAGGGGTGAAGTGCCGCCGTATCCTGGTTCATGTGGAGCCCATTGCCGAATGTGATCGGGAAAGCCTAGCGCATCGGCCTGCCAGGGGCACCGCACGAACCGGATACAGGCTGGCGCCGCGCAGGAACTCCGCGGCGCCAGCCGAGTGTGCCGCTAGATTTTCGCCATCACATCCGGCTCCGCCACGTAGAACTGCCGGAACCACTCGCGGAACTGGAAGATCGGGCCGTCGCCTTCGCAGAGCAGCGGCTTGTGGCGGTATTTCTTGTTGTTCCAGATCACCATGTCCACGCTCTCGAATCCGGCACCCTCTTCACCCTCGGCCTCGTGCTGCATGTGGTCGATCAGCTTGCGGGCGATGTAGAGCTCCTTGGAGCCCTCCGGGTAGGCCTTGTGGCGGAAGCTCATGTTCATCTTGGTGAGCTCGCGCGTGATCGGCTGGGTGTAGGAGAACAGGGTGGCGCTGACGCCCTCCTGGGTGAAGGTCACGGTGCCGACGGAACCCGCACCCCAGGTCTGGCCCACGATGTAGCCGCCGCCGAGATTGAAGCGCTGCATGTGCTGCTCGTACTCCACCTGGATCGGCGGGATGCCCGCCGCACCGTGCAGGAACTTGAGGTGCGCGATGTCCACCGAATTCTCGACGATCTCCTGGATCGCCGTGCTCGCCTGCCAGGTGCCGCGCTGGTCGCCGACCCAGCCCTCGTCTTCCATGCAGGGGATGTGCGGCAGGTCCCAGCTGGGCGGCTCGGCCCGCGGATGGAACCAGGCCCAGATCTGGCCATAGCGCTCCTGCACCGGCAGCGTGCGCAGGATGGGGCGGACCTTGGTGATGGCCGGCGCGCCCTTGCCGTAGGGCACCTGCTTGCACCAGCCGTCGGCGTCGTATTCCCAGTGATGGAAGGGGCAGCGGATGTGGTCACCGCAGACCTTGCCGCCGTGGCCCAGGTGGGCACCCAGGTGCGGGCAGTAGGGATCGGACATGCCGACCTTGCCGCTCTCGCCGCGGAACAGCACCCACTCCTGGTCGAACAATTTGACGTTGCGGACCTCGCCGACTTTCAGGTTCTCCGAGAAATCCACGAAGAACCAGCTGCTGGGGATGGGAAACGGGCAGCGTTCCAGGCGGGTGGACTCCAGCAACTGGGCCAGGCTGAGGCTCGCGGCCGGGCTGGATGGTTTGGATGCTTCGGCTGATGCGCTGGACATGGCGTCCCCCGTTGGGCGGATGGTTTCGGGCTTGTGGTGCTCGAGACACGCGCCAACGACCGCTCAACCGGAGGAATGACCCTGGGTAAAGGCGCCTTGGGCTGGTCTTGCACCAGACCTCCAGCCTAGAGAGGCGGGCACCCCGGATTCATCCCTCATATGCAGGGGTGATGGGCGGCCATGGAAGGTTTGGCCGGGCTGAGGCATGACTCGATGTCATGTCGAAGTAAGCCAAACCTGCCCCGGGGCTAGATTGAGTAGTTGAAGTCTCGCCATGGATGGCGCCCCACCACAACGCTGCTCGTCAACGAGACGGCGTAATCCGGGGTGTCTTGGCCGGGGCGGAAGGTGTCACCGGCCTGGCCTCGCCCGCCCCCTGGAGCCCGCCCGGCGCTCGCTGGGCAATCTCCATGCGGCCGTCCACGAACAGGCTGCAGGCGGCGAGCGTCAGCGCCATGAGAATCGCGGAATAGATACCGAAAACCTTCACCGGGCATCCTGAAAACCAGATGCACCATGATAAATCCGCAGGGGCGCCGCACGGGCGCCGTCAGGCTGCCGTCAACGACCCTTCAGCGCAGATAGTCGAACAGGCTCATCCCCTGCACCTTGGCAAAGGTCTGCTGCGCCGCCTGCAGCGCCGTGAGCTGCTGTGACAGGCGCGTGGCGGCCTCGGCGTAGTCCAGGCCTCGGATCTTGTCGAGCGCGGTCTCGGTCTCCACCTGCTGCGCGCCGTTCTGGGCCTCGGCGTCGTCGAGGGCCGCCAGGCGGTTGCCCACGCCGGCGCGGACGTCCGACAGATGCAAGCTGGCATTGTCGATGGCGCTCAGCGACTGGTGCATGGCGGTCTGCACCTGGGCGCGCTGCGCCGCGGTGTCCTGCGGCATGCCGGCGATGCGCACCAGTTCGTCGAGCTGCGCGAACATGTCCTTCTGCCCGCTGGCGCCCACGGTGAAGCGGTCACCCTCGGCCGGCGTGCCGGTGAAGCTCAGGTCCACACCGCGGAAGGCAATGGTCTGGCCCTCCGTGTAGGCGCCGCTGGTCACCAGCGTGTTGCCGGCGTCGCGCACCTCGTAGTTGCCACCGGTGAAGCTCAGCGTGTAGCTGCCGCCGTCCCACAGCGAGGCGTCGGTGAGCCGCGCGCTCTTGAGCCCGGCCGTGCCCGCGTTGGCGCCGGAGGACACCGAGAACGTGCCGTTGCCGTCGCGCAGGCGCTGGAACACCTCGCTGCCGGGGTCGGAGTCCGCCACGGTGCGGCTGCCGGTCACCTGCAGCAGGCGCTGCTGCTGGTCGCCGGCATAGCTCACCGTGCCACTGCCGGCGAACGGTGCCACGCCGTCCTGCGAGCCGCCGAACAGGTAGCGCCCCTGCCCGTCGTCCGCGTTGGCGTAGGACAGCAGCTGCTCGCGCAGGCTCTTGAGCTCGTTGGCCAGGATGCCGCGGGTCTGCGTAGACTGCGTGCCGTTGTTCAGTTCCACCGCGATCTCGCGCACGCGCTGCAGCACTTCCACGCTGTCGGCCAGCACGTTCTCTTCCAGGCCCAAACGATTGCGTGCCGTATCGATCTGCTGCTGGTAGCGCGTGTACTGCGCGCTGGCCTGGTCCAGGCGCACCGCCGATGCGGCGCCCGAGGGATCGTCGGCCGCGCTCTGCAGGCGCTGGCTGGTGGCCAGCTGCAGCTGTGTCTTGGCCAGGGCGGCCTGCTGCTTCTGCATCTGGCCGATGGCGCTCTGCTGCAGCATGGACGTGGAAACTCTCATGATGCGCTCCCTCAGTTCCTCGATGCGTCGAGCAGGGTCTGGAATACTTCGTTGGCCACCGCGATCACGCGCGCGGCCGCCTGGTAGGCCTGCTGGAAGCGCACCAGGTCGGCGGCCTCCTCGTCCAGGTTCACGCCAGACAGCGAAGCCTGCTCGGCCTCGGTCTGCGCGCGCACGGAGGCCTGTGCGTCGAGCTGCAGGCTGGCCTGCTGCGACTGCGCACCGGCCCGGCCCACCAGCGCCGCCTGCGAGTCCGACAGGGTGCTGCGGCCACCGTCGAGCACGCCGAGCGTGGACAGCTTGGCCAGCGCGCGGGCATTGCCGTTGTCGTTGCTGCCAGCGGTGTTGGCGCCGACGCTGAAGCTGTCGCCCGCGGCGGGTGCTCCGCTGAGCTTCAGGCTCCAGCCATTGACCTCGATGCTGTCGCCGGCGTTCCAGTTGTAGCTGCCGCTGCCGTTGATGCTGTAGGTGTTGGGACCGGTAAACTGGATGCTGACCCCGCTCAGCAGGTTGGCATTGGCGGAGTCGGTCACGCCGATGCTGCCGACCGTGGCCGAGCCGGTGTTGGAAAGCCCGGCACTGGCGCGCACCGGCGAGGCGGCCGCAATGCGCGAGGCGTCGGTGACCGCCACGCGCAACTGCGCGGCGCCGGTGGCGGTGGGCTTGAGCAGGTAGCGGTCGCCGGCAGCGGGCGTGCCGCTCAGGGTCAGGGACAGGCCTTCGGCGCGCAGCGGATCGGCGGCGGTACCGCTGCCGGTCAGGGGCACGCTGCTGCCGTCGCGGGCACGGGTCAGCTGCCAGGCGCTGCCGTTGAAGGACAGGGCGTAGTCGTCGCCGGTCAGTGCGCCGGCATCGCTCAGGCCCACGGAGACCGTGGCGCTGCCGGTGTTGGCGCGCGCCGGGTAGACCGAGCCGGCGATGTCGGCGAAGAAGTCGCCGCCCATCTGGCCCTTGGCGTCCATGCCCTGGGAGTGGATCTCGTTCATCGCCTCCGCCAGGCCCGCCGCCATGCGGCCGAGGTCGCTCTTGGCCGGGTCCAGCACCTCGCGGCGGAAATCCAGCAGGCCGCCGATCACGCCGCCGCTGGTCTGCGCGGTGATGTTCTGGCCGCCGGAGAAGAACAGCTCCTTGCGGCCACTGCCGTAGGCGTCGTCGCCCACCGTCAGCGAATTGGCCTGGCGCCCCAGCACCAGGGCCTGGCCGCTGCCGGTGAAGACATTGATGCCGCCGTCATCCTGCTCGGTGGTGGTGACGCCGATGCGGCTGGCGATCTCCTTGATCAGCGTGTCGCGCTGGTCGAGCAGATCGTTCGGCGGCTGGCCACCCGACTGACCCTTGGCCAGCACGATGCGCTCGTTGAGGTCCGCCACCTGCTTGGCATAGCGGGTGACCTCGTCGGCGGTCTGGCCGAGGCGCTGGTTGATCTCGCTCTCCAGGCCGTCGAACTGCGTCTGCATGTCGTTGTAGCGGCTGGCCAGGCTCTGGCCGGCGGAGAGCACGGTCTGCCGCGCCGCGCTGCTGCCGGGGTTGGCCGACAGGCTGCCCAGGGAATCGTAGAAGCCCTGCAGGGGCTTGGTCAGGCCGGAGTCGCTGCTCGACAGCCAGCTGTCCACGCGCGAGGCCAGGCCGGCGAAGGTCTCGGCGCGCGAGTAGGCCGAGGCGTCGCCCTGCAGGCGCGTGGTGATCAGCGCATCCGCCAGCCGCTTGACCGTGCTGGAGCTGACGCCGGCGCCGATGTAGCCGTCGCCCTGCGGGCCGCCGATGCGCGAGCCCAGCTCCACGCGCTGGCGCGAGTAGCCCGGCGTGTTGACGTTGGCGATGTTGTGGCCGGCGGTGTCCAGCGCCTTGCGGTAGGCCAGCAGGCCAGAGACGCCGATGGAAAGGAGATCACTCATGCGAGTCGGGTCCCGGTGTCATTCATGGCGGTCTGCACCGTCGGGCCATTGGCGATGCGCATGATCTTCTGCGCATAGGCCGGGTCGGTGGCGTAACCGGCCTTCTGCAGGCCGGAAACGAATTGGTGCGCGCTGCCCTGATGGCGCAGGGCCTGCTCGTATCGCGGGTTGGACTTGAGGAAGCGCGCGTAGTCGTCGAAGGACTCGGCGATCGATCCGTACGAGCGGAACTTCGCCTCCTGCCGCTCCATTCGGCCGCCTTCGTATTCATGCGTCATGGTGCGGACACGGTCGCCGTCCCAGGACTTGTCGGCCTTGATGCCGAAGAGATTGAACGATGCCTTGCCGTCGGCATGGCGGATCTGGTGCTTGCCCCAGCCGGTCTCCAGCGCCGCCTGCGCCACCAGCACGCGGGCCGGGATGCCCAGCTCCTTGGCGGCCTTCTCGGCATGCGGCAGCACCGCGTCGATGAATTCCTGCGGGGTCTTGGGCTTGAACTCCGACAGGGTCTCGTCGGTCTTGAGGGCCAGCGACGGCTTGGATTCCTGCGCGGCCCCGGTAGCCTGCGAAGCCTGCACGGAAGCTGCAGCGCCACGCGCCGGCAGCGTCGTATCGATCGCGGCGCCCTCGCCCAGCCCCTGGCTCATCTTGAGCTGCCGCACCAGCATGTCGGCCAGGCCCACGCCCTTGCCACTGGAGAGCTGCACGGCCAGCTGCTGGTCGAACATGTCGCGGTAGAAGCTGCCCTGCTCGCTGCCGCCCAGCGCATCCTCGCCCGGCGTCGCCGCGCGCATGGCCTTGAGCATCTGCTGCAGCATCAGGGATTCGAACTGCTTGGCCGCCTTCTGCAGGGCAACCGGGTCCTGCTCGCGCGCCTGCGCCTTCAGGCCAGCGAACTGGCCGAAGTCGGTGACGGAATCGAGCGGGGACAGGGCCATCAGATGACCACCAGCTCGGCGCGCAGGGCGCCGGCTTCCTTGAGCGCCTCAAGGATCGCCACCAGGTCGCCGGGAGCGGCGCCCACCTGGTTCACGGCGCGGACGATATCGTCCAGGCTGACGCCGGCGTCGAACTTGAACATGCGGCCGCCGTTCTGCGTCACCTCGATGGCGGAATCCGGCACCACCACGGTCTGGCCGTCCGAGAACGGTGCCGGCTGGCTGACGCGCGGCTTCTCCGAGATGGTCACGGACAGCGAGCCATGCGCCACCGCCGCCGGCAGCACGCGCACGCCGCTGCCGATCACCACCGTGCCGGTGCGGCTGTTGACGATCACGCGCGCCGGGGCATCGCCCGGCTGCACCTCGATGTTCTCCAGCATGGACAGGAAGGCCACGCGGCTGTTGCTGTCGGCCGGCGCGCGCACCGACACCGTCACCGGGTCCTGCGCCGCGGCCACGCCACCGCCGAGAGCCACGTTGATGCCTTCCGCCAGGCGGGTGGCCGTAGTGAAGTCCGGTACGTGCAGGTTCAGGCGGATGTCCGGCGAGGCGGTGAAGCTGCTCGGCACCGCGCGCTCCACCATAGCACCGTTGGGGATGCGGCCGGAGCTGGGAATGTTGACCGACACACGGGAGCCATCCTTGGCCGAGATGCCCAGGCCGCCGACCACCACGTTGCCCTGCGCCACCGCGTAGACCTGGCCGTCGGCACCCTTCAGCGGCGTCATCAGCAGCGCGCCACCGCGCAGCGAGCCGGCATTGCCGATGGAGGACACCGTGACGTCGATCGCCTGGCCGGGCTTGGAGAAGGCCGGCAGCTCGGCGTGGATCGCCACCGCCGCCACGTTCTTCAGCTGCGGGTTCACGCCCGGGGGAATGGTCACGCCCAGCTGCGCCAGCATGGCCTTGAGGCTCTGCACCGTGAACGGCGCCTGCGTGGTCTGGTCGCCGCTGCCGTCCAGGCCCACGACCAGGCCGTAGCCCACCAGCGGGTTGCCGCGCACGCCGGCCACGCTGGCCAGGTCCTTCACGCGCTCGGCCTGGGCCGGGAGGCACAAGAGAAGCAGAAAAGCCACGAAGGCCGTTCGTGCTGAGCCTGTCGAAGCATGAATGGCCCCGCGCCGAGGCTTCGGAGTGTGCTGACCCTTCGACAGGCTCAGGGCGAACGGATTGAAGATTTTCATGAGCGGCACCTCAGAACGGGAACCAGCCCGAGTTGAAGAAGCGGCTGGCCCAGCCCATCACGTTGCTTTCTGCCACCGCACCCTGGCCCGAATAGGCGATCGCCGCGTTGGCCACGCGGTCGGAGGTGATGGTGTTGTCCGGGCGGATGTCGATCGGCCGCACGATGCCATCGATGCTGACCGTCTCGCTGCCCTGGTTGATCTGCACCTGCTTGCGGCCGCTGACCACCAGGTTGCCGTTGGGCAGCACCTGCATCACCACCGCGCCGACGCTGCCCTGCAGCTGGTTGGACTGGCTGCTGTCGCCGTTGCCCTTGAAACTCTTGGACGAACCCAGCTCCGCCTCCAGCACCGGCACGCCGTTGACCGTCACCGGCCGGCCGAACAGGGTCGGGCCGTCGATGCTGGCCTTGGAATCCTTGGCCGTGTTGGTGCTGGCCTTCTTCTGCGCCGTGGTGGATTCCACCAGCACGATGGTCAGCGTATCGCCGACACGGCGCGCCTTCTGGTCCTCGAACAGCGCCATGCCACCGGCGGCGTATATCGAGCCCTCGCTGGCGGCAGCGGCAGGCATCGGCATCGGCAGCGCCGCAGGCGGCGGCATGGCCGGCGCGCTGGCGCAGGCCTGCAGCATCAGGGTGGCGGCGACGAGCAGGGCGAAGGAGACTTTCATCGCGGCGCTCACAGGTTGTTGTTGACGTACTGCAGCATCTGGTCGGCGGTGGAGATCGCCTTGGAGTTCATCTCGTAGGCGCGCTGCGTCTCGATCATGTTCACCAGTTCCTCCACCACGTTGACGTTGGAGGACTCCAGCGAGCCCTGCTGGATATTGCCCAGGCCGTTCAGCCCCGGCGCGCCACTCTGCGGGCTGCCGCTGGCGGCCGTCTCGGTGTAGAGGTTCTCGCCCTTGGGCTGCAGGCCCGCCGGGTTGATGAAGTCCGCGATCAGGATCTGGCCTACCTGCTGCGGGGCCGCCTGGCCCGGCACGGTGACGCTGACGGTGCCGTCGGCGCCGATGGTGACGTTCTGCGCGTTCTCCGGCAGCGTGATGCCCGGCTGGATCGGATAGCCGCTGGAGGTGACCAGCTCACCCTGGCTGCTGACCTGGAAGGAGCCGTCGCGCGTGTAGGCAGTGGAGCCGTTCGGCATCGTCACCTGGAAGAAGCCGCGGCCGTTGACCGCCGCGTCCAGGCCATTGCCGGTCTGCAGCATGTTGCCCTGGGTGAACATCTTCTCCGTGGCCACCACGCGCACGCCGGTACCCAAGTTCAGGCCCGAGGGCGCCTCGGTCTGCTGCGTGGTCGCGCCGCCCGCCTGCTTCACGGTCTGGTACATCAGGTCCTCGAAGGCCGCCCGGCCCTTCTTGAAGCCCGTGGTGTTGACGTTGGCGAGGTTGTTGGAAATGACCGTCATGCGCGTCTGCTGCGCATCGAGACCGGTCTTGGCAACCCAGAGCGATTGGGTCATGGCTGTCATCCTGCTGAAGCGGCGGAAATCCGCCTTTGCAGAGACAGGTACAAGTTCCGGACCAGCAGGAAGGGTGACGGGATGTTGGCGCGGGTCAGGCTCCAGATCGAGGGCAACGACATTGACTGTCCCCTCGCCCGCTTGCGGGAGAGGGAACAGACTCGGCTCTTATCCCATCCTGACGATGGACGACGCCGCCTGCGCATTGTCTTCCGCCGCGCGCATCAGCTTGGTCTGCATCTCGAACGCCCGGGCCAACTGGATCATGTTGACCATGGCCTCGGAGATGTTGACGTTGCTGGTCTCGATGGCGCCCGTGGTCATCACCTTGCCCGGCGCGGCATCCAGCGCCTGGCCAGCCTTGGCGCGGAACAGGCCGTCCGGGCCTCGCTCCAGCTGCTCCGGCCGGGCCTCCACCACGCGCAGGCGGCCGACGGTGGCGGTGGTTTCCGCACCCTGGCCCAGCGGCACGATGGAGATGCTGCCGTCGCTGCCCAGGGTCAGCGAGCTGCTCTGGGGAATCGATACCGGGCCGCCGTCGCCCAGCACGGCGAGACCGGAGGCGGTACGCAACTGGCCGTTGACGTCGAGCATCAGCTCGCCGCCGCGGGTATAGGCCTCGGAGCCGTCCGGTGCCTGCACCGCCAGCCAGCGGTCCTGGTCCAGTGCCACGTCCAGGTCGCGCCCGGTCTGCTGCACGGCACCCATGGTGGAATCCCAGCCGCTGCCCTTGAGCAGCGTGTTGACGCGTGACGGCAGTCCGCCGCCTTCCACGTTCATGGCCTGCTGCGCCGCGAGCTCGGCCTTGAAGCCCACCGTGCTGGCGTTGGCGAGGTTGTGGCTGTTGACCGCCTGCGCCTGCAGGGTCTGCTTGGCGCCGGTCATTGCTACGTAGAGAGCACGGTCCATGGATTTTCTCCGTAGGCGGGAATCGGGAATCCAGAATCGGGAATCGTAGAAGCAGTATGGCCTTTACGATTCCCGATTCCCCATTCCCGATTCCCGTCTTCTACTAACGTATGTTGATGATCGTCTGCGTGATCTGGTCGCTGGTGCTGATCATCTGCGCGTTCGCCTGGAAGTTGCGCTGCGCGGTGATCATGTTCACCAGCTGCTCGGTGAGGTCCACGTTGCTCGCCTCCAGGGCACCGCTCTGGATCTCGCCGAAGTTGGTGCCGCCGGCCTGGCCGCGCAGGGCGGAGCCGGAGCTGAAGGTCTCGCCCCAGGTGCTGTCACCCAGCTGCTGCAAACCCTGCGGATTGGCGAAGTTGGCCAATGCCACCTGGCCCAGCGGGGTCGCCTGGCCGTTGGTGAAGCGGGCCTGCACGATGCCCTCGTCGGTCACCTCGATGCCGGTCAGGCGGCCCGTGGCGTAGCCGTCCTGGCGCAGGCTGCTGACGCTGAAGCGCTCGCCGTACTGCGTGGAGTTGTTCAGGGCCAGGGTCAGGTTCAGCGGCGCCGAGCCGGTGCTGGTGTTCACCGCCGGCAGCGCGATGTTGCCGCCCGCGGGGGTCAGCATCTGGCCGCTGTCGGAGTAGGTCAGCGTGGTGGCGGGGCCCACCGCGGCGCCGTCCAACTGCATGTTCAGGCTCCACTCGTTGGGATTGGCCGTCTTGGAGAAGAACAGGTTGGCCGTGTGCGGCGCGCCCAGGGAGTCGTACACCGTCACCGAGGTGGTGTGGTTGTAGCTGGTGGGGTCGGTGGCGCTGAAGGTGGCGGTGGCCGGCACCGTGGCATTGGCCGGCAGGTTGATGCCGGTGTCGATACGCGTGGTGGCGGCCGGCGGGTTGTCATTGGTGGACAGCTGCAGGTCCGACAGCTGCGCGGTGTCGAAGGCCGAGCCGCCGGCCACCGGCGGGTAGGCCTGCAGGCGCTGGCCGTTGGCGTTGACCACATAGCCGTTGCGGTCGGTGCCGAAGGCACCGGCGCGGGAATACACCGTGGCGCCGTTGTCGCTCAGCGTGAAGAAGCCCTGGCCACTGATGGCCAGGTCCAGGCTGTTGTTGGTGAAGTTCACCGAGCCCTGCGAGAACTGCTGGGCCACCTTGTCCAGGCGCACGCCGGCGCCCACCGCGTTGTCGGAGATGCCGCCCGAGCTCTGCGGGAAGAAGTCCACGAACTGCGCGCGCGAGCCCTTGAAGCCCGTGGTGTTGGCGTTGGCGATGTTGTTGGCGGTCACGCCGAGATCGGCGGAGGCGGCGTTGAGGCCGGACAGGGCGATACGGAAGGTCATGGGTGACTCCTAGAAGATCTGGCGGACGTCGGCGAGCTTGGTCGCCCCGAGGCCCGAAAGGTTGAGCGTGAGGCCGTCGCTGCCCAGCGAAACGCTGTCGACCACGTCGAGCCCATAGGTGGATACGGATTGCGAGCTGCCGCCCTGGTCGAGCGTCGCGCGCAGGGTGTAGGTGCCGGCCTCCATGCGCTTGCCGGACTCGTCGTTGCCGTCCCAGACGAACTGGTTGAGGCCGGCCGGGCGCGTGCCCAGGTCCAGGCGGCGCACCACCTGGCCGGCGCTGTCCAGCACCTCCACGTTCAGCGTGCCGCCGGCCGGCAGCTCCGCGCCCGCGCCGAGGCCGCCGGTGTCCGGTAGCAGCGAGGTCTTGGACGGCACCAGCACGCCGCGCCCCACCATCTGCGCGCCCTGCAGCGCCTGCGAGGACTGCAGCGAGGCGGCCATGCTGGAGAAGGATTCCTGCATCTGCTGGATGCCCGACACGGTGCTGAACTGCGCGATCTGGCCCAGGAACTGGGCGTTGTCCATCGGCTTGGTCGGGTCCTGGTTCTGCAGCTGCGTGGTCATCAGCTTCAGGAATTCCTCCTGGCCGAGCTGCTGCTTCTTCTTGCTGCTGTCCTGCTGCAGCGAGAGCCCGAGGTTGTCGAAGGTGGTGCTGCCGACGGCGGCCATGGATCAGTCCCTTATTTGCCGAGGTTGAGCGTACGCAGGGTCATATCCTTGGCGGTGTTCATCACCTCCACGCTGGCCTGGTACGAGCGGGAGGCGGAGATCATGTTGACCATCTCCTCCACGATGTTGACGTTGGGTGCGTAGACGTAGCCGTCCTTGTCCGCCAGCGGGTTGCCCGGCTCGTAGCGCTTCTGCGCCTCGGCCTGGCTCTCCACCACGCCGCGCACCTGCACGCCGGAGCCTTCCGGGTTCTGCGCGTCGGCAATGGCCTGGAACACCGGCAGCCGTGCCTTGTAGACCGAGCTGGCGTCGCCGCTGACCGAGTCCGCGTTGGCCAGGTTGGAGGCCACGGTGTTGAGGCGCACGGACTGCGCGCTGAGCGCGGAGCCGGCGATGTCGAAGATCTTCATGGACATGGGTTATGCCTCACTGTCCGGTGATGGCGGTCAGCAGCGAGCGCAGCCGGCCATCCATGAAGCTCAGGCTCGCCTGGTACTGCAGCGAAGCCTGGGCAAACTGCGACTGCTCCACCTGCGTGTCCACCGTGTTGCCATCCACCGCGGGCTGCGTCTGCAGGCGGTAGACCGTGGCGGCCTTCAGCTGGGCGTCGTCCAGGCCGCTATTCACGGCAGCGGCGCCACCGGCCGCGGCTGCGGCAGGCTGCTGGGCCGCGGTGAGCAGCTTCTGGAAGTCGATGTCGCGCGCGCGATAGCCCGGGGTGTCGGCATTGGCGATGTTCGCGGCCAGCAGTTCCATGCGGCGCCGCTGCAGTTGCAGGGCGTCGGCGTGGATGCCGAACAGCGGGTCGTTGGCCATGTGGTCCTCCGGGCAAAAAGCCTTTGTGGAGGGATCAAGGCAACTGCCGTACCAGACGAGGGGCCGGCTGTCAGAAAGCCTTAAGGTGGAGGGCCGTTCGCCCTGAGCCTGTCGAAGGGTGAACGGCTGGATGACCCCAAGCCGCAGGTGTTTCCCAAAATCGGCTTAGTGCCTGATCTGTATGGCTTTCAGCCGCTCGACCACGGCCTCTGCCAGCTCGTCGGAACTGAACTTGGGCAGGAAGCGGTCGGCCCCCACGCGCTCCACCATGGCGTGGTTGAAGATGCCCGACAGCGAGCTGTGCATCAGCACGTACAAACCCTTCATGCGCGGGTCGCGACGGATTTCCGTCGTCAGCCGGTAGCCATCCATCGCCGGCATTTCGACGTCGGAGATCACCATCAGCAGCTGCTCGTCCAGCGGACCCCGGTCCGCCAGGCCCTGGAGCTGGCGCAGGGCGTCCTTGCCGTCGGTGGCCGTCACGCACTCGATACCGAGCTGCGCCAGCACCTTCTCGATCTGCGTGCGCGCCACCTTGGAGTCGTCCACCACCAGCACCCGGCGCCCGCGGGCATCCAGCTCCATCGCCTGGGCCTGCATGGCGTCCGACATGCCGGGGCGGTCGCCGGTCACGGCGGCCAGCACCTTCTCCACGTCGATGATCTCCACCAGTTCCTCGCCGTAGCGGGTGATGGCGGTCAGGAAGCTCTCCGTGCCGGTTTCCGGCGGCGGCTGCACCGTGGCCACGTCCACGTGGATGATGCGGTCCACCGCCTGCACCAGGAAGCCCTGTACCGAGCGGCTGTACTCCGCCACGATCACGTGCGCCGCCGAAGCCTCCGTCACCGCCGGCCCGCCGATGGCCCGGTGCAGGTCGATCACCGGCACCACGCGCCCGCGGATGTCCGCCACGCCTGCCACCAGCGGATGCGAGGACGGCATCGACGACAGCCGTGGCCGCCGGATGACCTCCTGCACCTTGAAGACGTTGATCCCGAAGACCTGCCGCGGCCCGAGACGGAACAGCAGCAGCGCCAGGCGGTTGTGCCCGGCCAGCTGGGTACTGCGGTCGATGCTTTCGAGTAGGCCGGTCGCCATGTGCGTCTCCGTATGCGGCCTGTATCGGCGGGTGCCGGCATTTCTTTAGCGCTTTGCGAGCCCGCGGCTGGAACAGGCCTTGCCTCTACCCCACCAAGCCCCGGAGCCCGCATGAAACTCCCCAGCGTCCTGATCCTCCTGCTCGCCAGCCTGCCGGCCCAGGCCGCCGACGCCGTGCAGCCGCTGGCCGCCCTGCGCGACACCGCCGTCGCCACCGTGCTCGCCCAGGCCGCCCCCAGCGCCCGCGCCGAGGCCCTGGCGCTGGATGACCGCCTGCGCCTGCCCGCCTGCGCCGAGGCCCTGCGCAGCGCGCCTGAGCCGATCCGCGGCGGCCAGGTGCGCGTGGCCGTCAGCTGCGGCGCACCCGCCGCCTGGACCGTCTACGTCGGCGTGCGTCTCACCGACATCCGCCCCGTACTCACCCTGGCCCGCGGCGCGCAGCGCGGCGAGGCCATCGGCACCGGCCTGCTGGTGGCGCAGGAGCGCGACATCGCCAGCCTTCCTTATGGTTACTTCAGCGACCCGGCGCAGTTGGCCGGCCGCCAGCTGCGGCGCCCCGCCACCGCCGGCAGCGTCCTGACTCCCGACATGGTGGAGGGTCAGAAGCTCGTGCGCCGCGGCGACCTGGTCACCGTCGTCGGCCGTGCCGGCGCCATGGAAGTGCGCAGCCAGGGCAAGGCCCTGCGCGACGGCGCCGAGGGCGACCGCATCCCGGTGGAGAACAGCAGCTCTCGACGGGTGGTGGAAGGACAGGTGACCAGCGGCGGTGTGGTCGAGGTCCGCCTGTAACGGCGCGCGCCATGCTTACCGCCCGGAAAAGCCATGTGAATCAGTCACCCGCGGCCCGCCGACGGCTTTCCGTCGGCCGCTTTGCAGAAGTCCTCAAGTTTTCCCGGCAGGCGCCGTTAACAGGGTCAGTACCCTTGCCCCAGGCGGTCCGCCATGAGCTCGAAGATCGACAACACCTACGGTCCCCAGGGACCCGCCGCCGCCGCCCGTGCCCGCCAGGCGCAGGCCGCCCAGCCCAATGCCTCCACCGGCAAGCCGGCCGCGGCCGTGCTGCCGACCGAGTCGGTGAAGCTCACCGGCGAGGCCCAGATGCTGGCGCAGGCCGGCAAGGCCGCCTCGCAGGCGCCGGACGTGGATCTCAAGAAAGTCAGCGAGCTGCGCGACAAGGTTCGCGACGGCAGCTACCAGGTGAATGCGGAACGCATCGCCTCGAAACTCACGCGGTTTGAATGGGAGCTCGCCACCCGATGAGCCACAACCCCTGGGCCCCGCAGCCCCTCCCGATGACGGAGAACCTGCGCCAGCAGCTCGAGCACACGCGACAGCTGCTGCAGACGCTGGATTCGGAAAAGCAGGCCCTGCTGGCCGACGACGCCGACGTGCTCGAACGCGTCACCGCCGCCAAGGCCGGCAGCGCCGAAATCCTGCGCCGCCTCGGCGAACCCATGCTGCGCCTGCGCGCCACCGAGGGTCCGCTCAAGGACTACTTCGCCCGCCTGCCCGAAGCCGCACGCCTGCTCGCCGACTGGGAAGAGCTGCAGACGCTGGCCCAGCGCTGCCAGCGCGCCAACCAGGAAAACGCCATGGTGCTCGAAGTGCGCCACCGCCAGGTACGCCAGACCCTGGCCAACCTGCGTGGCGACGTGCCCCAGCAGACCTACGGCCGCAGCGGCTACGGCGCCGTCGCGCTCGGCGGCCAACGCCTCGGCAGCGCCTGACGGAGTCCGCACACCGATGAGCGCCCTCGCCAGTCACGTACAGCCCCCGGCGGAGCGCGACCGCACCGCCGTCATCGAGGACCGCCGCCAGATCGCCGCCCTGCTCGGCCGCGTGCTGCATGCCCGCAGCCTGCTGTCGCTGAGCCTCGGCGAAGGCGAGCAGTGCAGCAGCCTGCTGCTGGAAGTCTCGCCCCTGCGCGGCTGCCTGCTGATTGATGCCCCGTTCCCCGACATCCCGCTGTCGCCCGGCACCGCGCTGCTGATCAGTGGCCAGCTCGACGGCGGCCGCTTCGTCTTCCGCACCAGCGTGGAAGTCCCGACGCTCGCCAGCAGCGGCGACCTGCTGCAGCTGCGCTTCCCCGAGCGCCTGCAATACCGCGAACGCCGCGGCGCCTTCCGCATCGCCCTGCCCGCCAACGTCGCCCTGCCCGCCTCGCAATTCACGCATGACGGCATGGTCTTCCGCGGCATGCTGGCCGACCTCTCCCGCGGCGGCGCCGCCACCGTCGTCACCGGCGGACGCGGCGCACCGGGCGAAGAACTGCAGTGCGTCCTGCGCCTGCCCGGCACCAGCCTGCAGACCCGCGCCGAAGTCCGCAGCCGCCACGAACGCAACGGCCAGCTGCGCCTGGGCCTGCGCCTGGTGGACCTGACGCCCGCACAGGACGCGATGCTTTCGACGGAGATCGCAGCGCTGCAGCGGCTGGTGTTGCGCGGCAGGCGCTCACACTGAATGCAGCCCGGCGCACGCGATGAACCCGGCATGAAAAGCACCGACGATCAGATCAACCACGCCGTCATGCAGGTGGGCAAGATGATCCTGATGGGAGTGGCCATCATGGCGCTCTTCCTGGGGCTGCTGCTCGCTCACTTTCTTCTGCGCCGGCTCACCGGATTCGGCCTGCCGGAGAATCTCTTCCATATCGTGTTCGGAGTCTTCGCTTTCAGGATTGCCGAACGCTTCTACGGCAAGAAACCCGCGCCGCCAGTAACTTCTTCGACGCGGGCCTGACAGCCGACTCAAAAGCAAAGGCGCGCCCGGTCACCCAGGCGCGCCTCTTTTCAATCAACCGCTCAGATCCGCTTGTACTCCCGATCCTCCTCGATCGCCTTGCGCGTGGTGGTGGCATTGCGGTTGATCACCGGCACCGCGGTCTTGCGGTCGGCAGCTCCGGCGCCGTTGGCCACGTTGTACGGCGTCACGCCGCTGTCGCTCTCGGTGGTGGTCGCCACGTCGGCCTCGGTGGCGCCGGCCACGTAGCGCTGGCTGCGGGCGGCGGTGTCGGTGCGGAACTTGTAGGCCGGGTCGGCCGGCAGCAGGTTCAGCGCGGCATTCGGGTGGCCGGACACCAGCGAGGCGTACTCCACCAGCGAGCCGTCGAAGTACACCGTGGGGTAGCCCAGGATCAGGCGCGCGGCGAAGCCGTTCACCTGCACCTCGAAGTTGGTGCGGCACTGCGAGATGATCACCTTGCTGTCCTTGTCGGTGGGCGCATAGCCAGCGGTGGTAAAGATGGTGGCCAGGTCTGCCTTGCTCTTGTACTTCCAGTTGTTGCCGCCGGTGTCCGTCAGCAAGGTGGCCCAGGGGAAGCTGACCGCGCCCTTCACGTGGCCCTCATAGAGCACGTAGTTCTTGGCCTTGCCGGTGGCATCGTTGCTGGGAGCGCCCGCCGAGTTCCAGGCGGTGGTGATGAACTGGCCAGGGTGGGTGTCGAAGAACGAGGCCGTGCTGGTGCTGCGGTTGAACTGCGCGGTGGGGCGGGCGTCGATGATCAACTGCTGGTTGAGCCCCGGGATCACGCCCGTGGCAGCGCGGTTGGCATCCACCACCTTGAGGAAATCCTCCAGTGCGATGGTCAGCCCCGTGTTGTCCACCCGCAGCGACTTCACCGAGAAGCCGCCGTTGGACACCGAGCTATCCGCCGTGAGGGTGTTGACCAGGGTTCCGGTGTAGTTCTGCTTCAGCGTGCCGTTGAGCACGGCGATGCGCTTCGGGTCGGCGCCCCAATAGTTGAGCCAGTAGGTGGCGCGCGTCAGTTCCTGGAAGAAGGACCCGTTCACCGCCGAGTTCTCGCCCTGGGCCAGCACCACGAAGTCACGGCTCAGGTCGATGCCGTACTGCGCCAGCCAGGAGTCGGCCTTGGGGCCGCTGGCCTGGTAGCGCACGCTGGCGGAGATCAGCCCGGTGTCGCGCGTTTCGTTGAAGCGGAAATCGTCGATGCGGTAGGAGTAGACGTTGTCGGCCGGCTTCGCCGGTATGTAGTTCTCGCCGGCCGCCCGGTTGGCACCGTTGAACTGCAGCACCACCAGGCGCGCCGTGCTCGCCAGGTGAGCGGGACGGCCGTTGGGGGGCAGCGTGGCGGCCGCGGTATCTGCCGTCTTCCAGTTATCCGCGTAGCTCTGCAACGTGGCGGCCTCGATCAGGCCCCAGCGGTTGTGGTCATAGTTGTCGGCCGAGGTATTGGTCAGCGCCTTGGCGGACACCGCGTCCGGCAGGGACGCGCCCTCGCCTCCCCCACCGCCACCACCGCAACCGGCAAGCCAGCTCAGGGCCACGCCGGTCACGGCGAGCTTGATGAACCGGGGCAATCTTGAATTCTTCTGCATGTTCCGCACCTGGAATGATTTTCACGAAGAGTTGATGAATGGCGGGTGGATGCGGCCTTCCTGGCCATGCTCTTCTTTCCGTGAAAAAGCCCATCCACTTCACCCTGCTGCTTCGATTCTGCAGAGGAGGAAAAACGGCAACAACACCATTGAGAACAAAATATATGCAGTGTTTAAAAGGCGATAAGAATGCCGTCATACCGCTGAAATTTGACGCCTATATGCAGCATTCCGGCGCTATTCATGAAGAAATATCTTTATTCCAGCCATGGGAATTCCCTTATTCCGAACGGCCGAGCGGGAATTCAATAGATTTCAGCCACGCAAAACGGCCAAAGGGTCACTCAGCTCCGGCGGCGGCGCACGCCGCGTCGGCGCTTACGCCACCAGATCGACACACCCGTGATGGCCAGCAGCGCCGTCGCCAATCCCAGCGCGAACACGAAGACCCGCCACGGCCAGCCGAAGACCTGCGCCATGTGCAGCGCGCCCAGCCAGTTGCTCACCGTATTGCCGGCCTTGCCACCGGTCGGCAGCCAATGACCCAGCGACACGCCGCTGTCAGCGTCGATCAGCACCGCCGTGTTGCCGGCATCGCTGCGCAGATCCGCACTGCTGTGGACCAAGTAGGCGTAGGTACGCTTCACCCGGTTCAGGCGCAGCGAATCCTCCCAGTCCACGACGAAGCCTTGCTGCCGCGCCAGCTCGGCCATGGCCTTCTGTCCCGCGGCATGCGCCGCGCTCCAGTCGAGCGCCGGCGGCTGTGCGGGATCGCCACGCACGGGAACGGCAGACCAGGAATCGTCGAACTCGAAGAACAAAGCCATCAGCGGCCGGTAGACCTGGGCGTTCAGGTTGAACATCACGCTGGACCAGGCAAACAACAGCAGTGCCAGCCATAGCCACAGGCCGCCGGCACGGTGCAGGTCATAGGTCGCCCGGGCCCCGCCCGCGGTCAGTTTGACGCGCCAGGCAGCGGACCAGCGCCGCCATCGGGGCGGCGCACGCGGCGGTGTCAGTGCGGCGCCGATGAAGCAGTCGAGCGTCCAGGCCAATGCGACCACACCGAGCAGTAGCGCGCCGAAGACGCCGGGTAGCGCCAACGAGTGATGCAGCTTGAACATCAGCGGCATCAGGTTCTCCGCACGCAGCACCAGGGCCTCGCGATCACGGCGGCCAACGATCTCGCCGCTGCGCGGGTCTACATGGATCTCGTCGTAGTCCAGCCGGAAGGGCTGGCCGGTCTGGGGATCGGTCCTCGCGCTCACGGGAAAACGCACGTTGCGGCGTGTCTCGATCCGCAACGGCAGGGTGTCGATCTGCGCCCGCGGCGCCAACTGGGCCTCCGCGATCTCGCGCAGTTGCTGCGGCGCCGCCAGCGGGCCTTGCTGCGTCAGCGGCCGATACAGATGCGGGGCCAGCCAGCGATCCAGCGGCTCCTCGAATGCCAGCAGGGCGCCGGTGAGCCCGGCAACGACGAGGAACACCGCCGTCGCCAGCCCCAGCCAGCGGTGCAGCATCAACAGACGTGCGCGCATTCCGGATCTCGCCCGCCGTCCCTGGCAGGCAATGCAGCGATCAGAAGTCGTATGTGGCCGACACCAGCAACGTCCGCGGCGAGCTCAGCGTCAGGCTGCGTGCCGAGGAGACCCAGTAGTCCTTGTCCAGCAGGTTCTCCACGCTGGCGCGCAACACCAGGTCACGCCCTTCGCTGCGGGTGAAGCGATGGCGGACACCGGCGTCGAGGCGCGTCCAGTCCGGAAGCTTCTGGGTGTTTTCCTTGTCGAGATATTGAGACGCGGTATACAGGGTGCGCTGCCAGATGGTGAATCCCACCAGCGCCGGGACATCCCACTCCAGGTTCAGGTTGGCCTGCACGTCCGGCACACCCGGTGCCGTCTTGCCGTTCAACAGCCCCCCCTCTGTTTTTACCTGCTCGCCGTCCATCAAGGTCAGTCCGCCAATCGTCCTCAGGCCCTTTCGCGGCTCGCCGAATACCTGGAATTCGATGCCTCGGACCCGTTGCTCGCCATCCACCGTAAACGTGTAGTTGGGTAGCCCCGCTGCCGGCGGCGGAACCACCGGCACATCGAGCTCCTGCGGCTGTCGCAACTCAAAGACGCCGATTGTGGTCGCCCAGCCGCCCCAATCCACCTTCAGGCCAGCCTCATATTGCTTGGCGACATAGGGCTCGAAAACTTCGCCGCCATTGGTTGCATCGTTTGGCGCGACCGGCCCCTGCGACAGGCCTTCCACATAGTTGAGGTATAGCGAGAGATTCTCGCGAGGCTTGAACAAAATTCCCGCCGCCGGCGTAATCTTGTCGTCCGTATAACGTGCGCCCTGGGCGCCTGTAAGCGCGCTGAAATTGGCTACGTCGATCTTCTGAATGCGCGCGCCCAGCGTCAGCTGTAAGCGATCCTCCAGCACATGCAGCGTGTCGCTCACCACATAACTGGTCAGGACTGCGTCGAAAGTCTTGTGCGGATCGGCATAGATTCCGGCGAGATTCGGCTTGGGCTGATCCACCGGTGCATAAAGATTGGATTGGAACCCAGGGCCGGGAACAGCGAACCGCAGGCCACGTCGCAGGTCCAGCCGCGTGACGCCGACATTCCACTGGTGGGACACCGGTCCAGTCGACACATTGCCGCGAAGGCCCACCTCGCCACTCAGCGCTTTCTCGTACCAGGGCAGCGCGTAGGGCGCCGCATCGAACGTCCCGACCGTATCAATGACCTGGGGATTGGTGTAGAGGAATTCCATGCTCTCATCGCGGCCGCCTGCAGCCGCATAAGCCGTCATCCCCAGCGGCAAGTCCGCTTCGATGCGAGTCATGCCGTAGACCGTGCCTTCAACCTCCACGTATTCCCAGGGCTGGTTGTAGTTGCGGCTGGCATCGGGCGCGCGCGGAATCGGCAAGCCCGCAGCCACGTCAACCGAGTATGGCTGCGAGCCGCCCTTGAGCTTCAGGTATCCCAGATCCGCCGATAGGCGCAAACCATCGAATCGCGCATCGAAAGCCGCGGTGAGCTGGCCCAGACGCTGCTCGTGGTTATCGATGGCGGTATTGCCATCGCGCAGCACCGCATTGACGCGCAGGCCGTAGCGCTGGTCCTCTCCGAAGCGGCGGCCAACATCCAGGTGAGTGCCGAGCAGCGAGTCGGACTCATAGCTCGCCGTCAGCTCCGTCAGCGGTTCGCTGCCCGCGCGCTTCGGCACCAGGTTGATGTTGCCGGAGATGTTCGCCTCGCCCTGAGGCGCGGCACCGCCAATGAAGGTGTTGGCGCCCTTGAGCACCTCCACCCGCTCCACGCCTTCGATCGGCGCCACCTGGCTCGGCAGGATGCCGTACAGCCCGCCGAAACCCAGGTTGTTGTTGGCCACGCGGAATCCGCGCACCGTGAAGTGGTCGATATAGCTGCCGCGCTGGAACACGCTGCGCACCGAGGGGTCGTTGGCCACCACGTCGGCCACGCTCTGTGCCTGCTGGTCCTGCATCAGCGTCGCGGTGTAGGAGACCACGTTGAACGGCGTATCGAGGAAGCCGCGCTGGCCCAGCACGCCGAGCCCGGCGCCGCTGCCCACCTGCCCGCCCTTGTAGTCCGGCAGGGGCTGGCCCGGAACGCTCACCGTGGAAATCACCGGCACCGCCGGCAACTGCGCCACAGGCTCCGGCGCCTGCTCCAGGCGGAAGCCGCTGCCGCTGGCATCGGGCACCGTCACCAGCCCGGTGCCCTTCAGCAGCTCACGGAAACCCTCGCCCACGGAATGGCGCCCCTGCAGGCCCGGGCTGGACTTGCCTCGGGTGAGTTCCGCGTCCACGGACAGCAGCACCCCGGCCTCGGCCGCAAAGCGGCTCAGCGCCGTGCTCAGCGGCCCGGCCGGAATCGCGTACTCGCGCTCGGCGGGCGCCGCCGCCAGTTCCTGCGCCACCGCAGGGGTGGCGACGACCGGCACGAGGGTGGCGGCCAGCAGCAGCGCTGCGGCCCGGACATGGCCTGATTCAGTTGATTTCACGACGAATTCCCTTCTCGATATGGCGGCGGGCACGAGGCCCTCACCTGCATTGCCAAACGAGAAACAAAAAAGGGAACCGCCCGCCGCGCGGGGCCGCCGCCTTCAACGGGGACGCACCACGGTCCACCACGGCAGGGTCCTCTGCACGCTCACCGGCAGCGTGTCCTCCAGTGCCGCCAGCACCCGATCGGTATCCGCCAGCGGGTAGGCGCCCACCAGCCGCAGGTCCGCCACCGCCGGATCGCAGCCCAGGTGGCCGGGGCGGTGGCGGGACAGCTCGGCGATGAAGTCGCCCAGGCGCATGTCGTCGGCCACCAGCACGCCGCGGGCCCAGGCCTGGCGGAACAGCTCGGCAGGCTGCGCCGCTTCGATGCGGTCGTCCCAGAAGCGTGCCTGGCGCCCCGCCGGCAATACCATGGGCGCCGCGCCCGAAGCAGGGCGAATCTCCACCGCGCCCTCGAACACCGCGACCACGGTGGAGTCCTCCAGGCGGCGCACGCTGAAGTGCGTGCCGAGCGCCCGCAGGCGCCCCTGCGGCGTATCCACCACCCAGGGCCGCGACGGCTGCACCGTGTCCGCCGCGGTGCGCACCAGCACCTCGCCGCGGCGCAGCACCAGGCGCCGCAGCGTCGGGCCGTAGTCCACGTCCACCGCCGTATCGGTGTTGAGCCAGACCTGCGTCCGGTCTGCCAGCAGCAGTTCGCGCGTCTCGCCCACCGCGGTCCCGTGGTCGGCGC
The DNA here is from genome assembly GCA_030149365.1 of Solimonas sp. Lineage (GTDB taxonomy): Bacteria > Pseudomonadota > Gammaproteobacteria > Nevskiales > Nevskiaceae > Solimonas_A. Next base: position 140,932 of record JASBRP010000011.1, on the reverse strand, counting down.
TCCAGGACTGCCAGGGCCGGGAGCGGCTGCCGGCCCAGCCCAGGCTGACGCCGATGCTGGCCATCGCCAGCATCCGGATCGCGCGGCGACGGCCACGCCCCGCGCCCTTCAGCGCCTGCCGGGCCGGCATCGCCGACAGCGAGTCGAACTGCTGGCCGATCGCCTCCACGCGCGCCCAGGCCTGGGCATGCTCCGGGCGGGCGCCCAGCCACTGCTGCCAGTCGCTGCGGGCGGTCTCGTCCACCCGGTCGGCGTTGAGCAGGGCAAACCACTCGGCCGCCTGCTGCGCCACGGCGAATTCGATGATGGAGGGTTTCATGGGCCGCTCAGTCCCGCACATCCAGCAGCAGGCATTGCAGCATTGCCTGCGCCATGTATTTCTTCACCATGCGCTCCGACACCCCGAGGCGCAGGGCGATCTCCGCGTACTTGAGCCCATCGAGTTGCGACAGCAGGAAGGCCTCGCGCACCCGCGCCGGCAGGCGCGCCAGCATGGCGTCCACTGCCTGCAGCGCTTCCAGCGCCAGTGCCTGTTCCTCGGGCGAGGCCGCCAGCGGCTCCGGCAGGCTGGCCAGGGCTTCCAGCCAGGCGCGCTCCAGGTCCTGGCGACGCCAGTAGTTCACCAGCAGGCCGTGGGCCACGGTAGTCAGGTAGGCCCGCGGCGTGCGCAGCGCCTCCAACGGCTGCCGCTGCGCCATCAGCCGCAGGAAGGTGTCCTGCGCCAGGTCGGAGGCCTGCTCCGCCCCGCTCAGCTTCTGCCGTAGCCAACCCAGCAGCCAGCCGTGATGCTCGCGGTAGAGCGTCTGCAGGGAACCGCTGGGAAGGGCACCGGGAACGGTGGAGTCGGACATGCGCGCGGCCGGAATGTGGAAATGCCCTGGCTGCGTGCTGGCTGAGGCGGGATGAACCCAGTGTAGCCGAACGGCTCCGGCCGGGCACCACTCATCCGGGGCGACCCCGGGCCTGCCCGGCCGCGGCAGCCTGCCTCAATCCACGATCTCGATATCTAGGCTGCGCAGCAGGTTCACCGCGTCCGGCAGGCTGAAGCGCGCGCCATTGATCTTGTTGGTCCGCACGTCGATCACATAGTTCGTCGCATCACTGAAGTCCGCCTTGACCAGCTTGGTCTGGTGGAACGTGGCGCCGGCGAAATCCGTCTGCAGGAAGCTGGCATGGCCGCAGTCCGCCTCGGTGAAATCGACATCGTGCGCCTGGCAGGCCTCCATCTTCAGCTCCTGCAGGTACAGGCCGAAGAAGGAAGACGAATTCAGCAGGCACTCCTCGAAGCGGAGCTGGCCGCTGAGCGCCACGCTGGGCCAGCGCGCCATGGTCCAGTCGATACCGAGCAGCTTGCTGGATGAGAAGGACACTTCACGGAACGCACTGCCGCGAACATTGAGCAGGCTGAGGTTGCAGCTGACGAAATTGCAGTTGTCGAAGCGGCACTGGGCCAGCTTCGCGTTTGCAAAGCTGCACTTCACGAACGTGCAGTCGTGGAAGCTCACTCCCTGCAACTCGGCACCTTCGAGTTCAAGCTTCTCGAAGACCTGGTTGGAATACTCCGCCTCATCCAGCTTGCTATTGCTCATTGCCCATGCCCGATGCGAATGCCGTCGTGTCCCACGCGGGCAGATCGTCGCACCCCGGCCAGGAATGCAGATCAGCCCAATGCGGTAGATTAGACAAGTTCAGGATCGACACTCCGCTCACCCTCTCCATGAGCCAGATTCCCTACCCTCTCATCACGCTGGTCAACGATCTCGCCGCCGCTCCCGGCGCGGTCGCGGTTGTCCTGGGAGGCTCGCGCGCCTTTGGCGGTGGCGATCCCGGCAGCGACTGGGACCTGGGCCTCTACTACCGTGGCGAGCCAGGGCTGTCCGCGCTCTCCAGGTACGGCACCGTCCATCCGCCCGGCTCCTGGGGGCGCATCATGAACGGCGGCGCTTGGCTCCAGATCGGCGAACACCGTGTGGACGTCCTGCTGCGTGACCTCGACATGGTCGAGCATTGGTCACGCCGCGCCGAGGAAGGCGAGTTCGAGGTGGACGCCCTGCTCGGCTACACCGCAGGAGCGCCCACCTACCTGCTGGCCGCCGAGCTGGCATCGTGCCGGGTGCTGAGCGGACTGCTGCCCACCCGGCCGTACCCCGCCAAGCTCGCCGCCGCCGGTCCGGCCCGGTGGCGATTCTGCCGATCCTTCAGCCTCGCCTATGCACGTGCCCACGCACGCCGCGGCAACGTGGCCGGAGCGCTGGGCCAGGCGACCAAGGCGATCATGGAAGAGGCGCACGCCATCCTGTGCGAGCGCCGCGAGTGGGTCTGCAACGAGAAACGGCTCATCGAAGCCGCGGGGCTCAGCGCGGTGCAGGCGCTGTTCATACAAGTACCCACCGAGCCTGACGCGCTGGATGCCTGGATCAACCAGGTGGCCCGCCACCTCGGAGCGCCGGAAAACGAAAGCCCGCCTTGGGTGTCGGCGGAAGCCCCGGCCACAAGCCGGTAGGCTTGAGCCTAGCCGGGTAACCCCTCTTCAGCCCTTGGGCTTCTTCGGGGCCGCCGGGCTGCGCTCGCGGTACTCCGCGAGCACCCGCTCCACGTATTTGCGGGTTTCGGAGAAAGGCGGGATGCCGCCATACGCATCCACCGCGGTGGGGCCCGCGTTGTAGGCAGCCACGGCCAGGCGGGTGTCGTTCTTGAAGCGGTTGAGCAACTGGCTCAGGTAGCGCACTCCGCCGGCAATGTTCTGGTCGCCGTCGAAGCTGTCGGCCACGCCCAGATGCTCCGCCGTCTTCGGCATCAGCTGCATCAGGCCACGCGCGCCCACGCGCGACAGCGCGCGCGGGTCGAAGCAGGACTCCACGCGGATCACGGCATGCACCAGCGCCACCGGCACGCCATGCGCCTCGGCCTGCCGGGCCACCTGGTCCTGCCACTGCACCGCACGCTGGTCGATCGCCTGCTTGCTCACACCCTTGCAGGACGCCGCCCACCCCACCAGTACCTCAGCACTCTCGGGGTTGGGGTTGTCCACCGCCGGATCGGACGGCGGAAGGCTCAGCACAGGACGCGCCGCACCCGACCCGGGATACACCACGGTGTATTCCACGTTGTCCGGCTTGAGGCTGGTATACACCGGCATGCCGCGATCCTTGTGCAGGTAGAGCTTCAGCGGCTCGGCGGCGGCCACCTGCAGGCTGGCGGTGCACAGCACGGCAAAAAGCACGGCGCGCCGTGAACGTCGCCGGCGCGACCACTGGATGCAGGCCAAATTTGATTCTCCCATGGGCCGGTAGCCTAGCAGCGGGCGGCACGGGAAGGAATGCCGCCGCCCTCCGGCAAGGCCCGCCGCCACTCGCGCTTCACGGCGTCACCGGGTCAGGGGGATTGTGTCGCAGGACGAATTCCACCGATTTCTGCAGCATCTCCTTGCGTGTCGATTCGCGCGACAGCCAGTGGTCTTCGCCGGGCATCATCACCAGTTCCACCGGCTTGTCCGCGTCGCGCAGGGCATCCGCCATCCGGCGGCTGTGCGAAGCCTCCACCACGGTATCGTCCTGCCCGTGGATCAGCAGGATCGGAGCATCGGCGCGCTTCGCATGCCGGAACGGCGAAATCTCGCGCAGCACCGCAGAATCGGTCGCCGCGCCCGTCGCCGAGCGCAGGAATCGGCTCACGGCACTGTGATAGCCATGTCGGCGGGAGGCCTCGTCCAGCATCGCACGCACATCGGAGACGCCGTTGACCGACACGGCGCAGCGGTAAAGACCGTTCTGCAGGGTCACCCCGGCCAGCGCCGCATATCCACCGTAGCTGCCCCCGGCAATACAGACTCGCCGCGGATCGATCGCGCCTTCGGCCGCCAGTGCCCTGATACCGTCGGCGATGTCGGACAGCATCTTGCCACCCCACTCGCCGTGGCCCGCCTGCTGGAAAGCACGGCCGTATCCGGAGGAGCCCCGGTAGTTGGGTTGCATCACTACGTAACCACGCGAGGCGAAAGCCTGCGCCCACCAGTCGAAGCCGATCCTGTCCTTGACCCCGATCGGGCCTCCATGGGGCAGGACCACCAGCGGCAGGGCTTTGGCCGGACGCCCGCGCGGCTCCGTCAGGATGGCTTCGATCGCCAGGCCGTCCCCCGCCTTGTAGCGATAGGTCCGGGTCGCGGCCACATCGGCCGGTCCGATCCCTGGGTACTCGTAACCCACGGGCCCGGCCTTTCCGCTCGCAATGTCCACGAGCCAGAAGGTTCCGGAATCATCTCCCCCGTCCGTCCTGACCAACAGGCGGTCCAGGCCACTGGTGGCCGACCGCAGTTCCATCTGCAGCCCCGGGAATGCCTTGCGCGTGCCCTCGTAGCGCGCCTGCGCCAGCGGGTCGAAGAAGACGGCGCCACGCGGGTCCGGCACCCGCGCGCCGATCAGCAGCCGCGATCTCGGGTCGAACAGCAACCGGTCGAAGGCGTCCTCGGCCAGCAGTTCCACCGCCCGACCATCGGCGGTGGAAACCTCCCAGAGCACATCCGCGTCACCGCTCTTGTCCATCACCAGCACGGTTCCGGGCTGGCGCCCCAGGCCCACCAGGTTCACCTCCCCCAGGGGCGCCACGCGCTCCATCAGGAGCGTCTTGCGGGCCTTGCCCGCATAGAGCCGCCAGCGCCCCGAGGTCTCCACATACATCGCGTGCGCCACCACGGAGCCGTCCGCGTCCAGCGCCCAGCCATCGTGGTTGTACGAACCGCGAGCCTCCAGGATCGGTTTGCCCGTCACCAGGTCGACGCGATACAGATCGGCATAGCCGTGCGAATACTCGTAGTCGCTGAAACTGCTGCTGCGCGTGTACGTGATCCCGCCGAAGAATCCCTGCCAGCGCCCATCGACCAGCGCCGAGCCGAAATGCCCCCGCACCGTGTGGGCGATGGAAGCCGATTTCTGGAAGACCGAGAAAATCTGTCTCTGCTGCGGCTGGATGACCGACACCGCGTCCAGCTCATGGTGTCTCTCCCGCAGGAAGGGCAGATCCACGGTCTTGCTGAAGGTGGCCAGCACATGGTCCTCGCCTGCCCACTGCAGGTCCCTCAGCTTGTGATCGCCAACGCCGATCTGGTAGCGGAGTTCCTTGTCGAAGCTCGCCACACCCAGCTTTCGCGACTCGCCCATGACGGCGACGAACGCGTATTGCGTCCCGGCAGGAGACAGCACGATCTGCTCCACACCCGGCAGGCGCCCGTAAACCTCGAGCGGTGGTGCGGCTTGCGTCGCGCCGCCCCAGAAAAGCACCAGGCCCGCGACGACGCGGGCCGCGGTCGCGGCATACCGGCGGCCATGACGGCCGCTCATTGGCTGATATCGATTCAGAGGAGCCCCCCGGCAATTCCGGGCGAATGTACAAGGGCCAGCAGGGCCTGGCCACCTGACGGGCTCGTCAGTTCCGCATGCCCACTGCGCGCATCACCCGGAGCCGGCACATGAGGAAACCAGCATCCAGCACCAGCAAAAGTCCCGGACCGGCGCGCCCGCGCTTGCGGAGGCTGTCAGGAAAAGCCCTTCCAGCTTCCGGAATCCGCTCATTGCGCCGGATTTCAATCTTTTAGGCAGAATTTCCCAGCCGTCCAGGAGTATATGAATATCAGAACATATTCTTGAGCGAACATATGGTTTCCCCTCACTCTCGCCAGCATCCTACGCAGCCTCATCAGGCTTCATCGGGCGGAAACGTAAATGGGAGCGGGTAAAAGTTTCATTTTCTGGCTGGCAGGCAGCCTGGGCGTGGCGGCGGGCGGCGCGCTGGCCCAGGACACCGCACCTGAAATCCTGGACACCATCGCGGTGGAGTCCAACCAGCAAGAGAGTCCCACCCCGGTGCTGGCGGAGAAGCCGGACACCATCCAGCTGGAAGCCATCGTCGTCACCGCGCGCCGCAAGGAAGAACGCGCGCTGGACGTGCCCATTTCGCTGGCCGTGCTGGACGGCGACGCCCTGGGCTCCGCGGGCCTGACGCTGGCCACCGACATCCAGGAGCGCGTGCCCGGCCTGGTCGTCACCGTGCCCAATCCGCGCCTCACCAGCTTCACCATCCGCGGCCTGGGCTCCAGCTCGGTCAACGACGGCATCGAGAGCAGCGTCGGTCTGTTCCTGGACGGCGTCTACCTGGGCCGCCAGGGCCTGTCGATCTTCGATCTGGTGGACCTCGACCGCGTGGAAGTCCTGCGCGGCCCCCAGGGCACGCTATTCGGCAAGAACACCACCGCCGGTGTCCTCAACATCGTCACCAAGGCGCCCTCGCATGATTACGAGGCGCTGCTCGAAGGCACCATCGGCAACTACGGCTCGCGGCAGTTGCGCGGCAGCGTCAACGGCCGCTTCTTCGGCGACGAGACCTTTGCCACCCGCCTCACCGGCTATGTCACGCAGCGCGACGGCCTGATCGAGAACGTCCACAACGGCCACGATCTCAACGAGCGCAACAAATGGGGCCTGCGCGGCCAGGGCCTGTGGACGCCCTCGTCGGATGTCAGCTGGCGCTTCATCGCCGAGTACGGCAAGACCGACGAGGAATGCTGCGTATATCCATTGGTGGGTCCGGTCCGTGCGGCCGTGCAGGCCCGCGACGACTTCATGGAGTACCGCCGGCCTTCGCTCAACCCCTACGACCGCGTGGCGGACTCCGACCCCCGCACCCACGTGGACGTGGAGCAGCGCGCGGCCTCCGCCGAGCTGAACTGGGACATCGGCGAAGCCCACCGCCTGACCAGCATCACCGCCTGGCGCGACTGGCAGTTCGTGCCCGACAACGACGACGCCACGCCGCTGAAGCTGGTGACCACCGGCACCATCAACGAGCACAGCCAGATCAGCCAGGAATTCCGCGTCGCCTCCAACTTCGAGCATTTCGACTCGGTGTTCGGCCTCTACTACCTGCGCCAGGACTTCTACGGCAACGAGCGCGTCACGCTCGGCGAGGACATGGTCGGCTGGACCTTCGGCGGCCTGATCCGCGACGCCACCGGCCTGCCGCTGACCGAGAGCAACTTCGGTCCGCTGCTGTACCTGGTCATCCCGCCGGCCACGCTGGACGGTACCTACATCTCCACCCCCTACGAGCAGGTCACCGACAGCGCCGCCGCCTTCGGCTCCATCGACTGGCATCTGACCGACCGCCTCGACCTCACCACTGGCCTGCGCTACACCCACGAGTGGCGCGACGCCGAAGTCAGCCGCAGCCGCAGTGGTGGCTGCCCCAACTGCACGGCGCTGAACCTGCTGAGCCCGATCTTCGCGCTGGCCGGGCTGGACGCGCTGACCGTGAACGGCCTGCTGGACCAGATCGCCGGCGGCGCCTACTACCGCGCCACCCAGCGCGACGAAGGCAACTTCTCCGGGCAACTGGCGCTGAGCTACAAGCTGGCGCCGGACACGCTGACCTACTTCTCCGTGTCGCGCGGCTACAAGGCCGGCGGCATCAACCTGGGCGTCACCGGCGAATCCGTGCCGCCCACCTTCAAGCCGGAAGAAGCCACCGCCTACGAGATCGGTGCCAAGGGGCAGATCGCCCGGCGCATCTCCTGGTCGGCCGCCGCCTATCACACCGACATCCGCAACTATCAGGCACTGACCTTCGACGAAGAGCAGACCGTCATCCCCAATCCGCGCCAGATCAACCTGCTCAACGTCGGCAAGGTGCGTCTGCAGGGCGTGGAGCTGGACGGCTACGGCCTGCTGCTGCCCGGCCTGCTGGCGCGCGCCGGCGTCGCCTACAGCCGCGCCGTCACGGTGGACTTCGACAACGCGCCGAACGAGGACACCCGTAGCAACGACAAGGATCTCAGCGGCGAGGTCCTCTACAACGCGCCGCGCTGGACCGGCACCGCCGGCCTGGAGTACGGCCACTTCGTCTCGCCCAAGGTCGAGGTCTACGGCGGCGTCGACTACAGTTACCGCAGCGGCTACTGGGGCACCGTGGAGCACGGGCGCGCCACCTACATCGATGGCTACGGGCTCACCAACCTGCGCCTGGGCCTGCGCAACAGCAGCGGCACCTGGGACAGCTGGCTGTGGACGCGCAACGTCTTCGACAAGGAATACCTGGGCGGCGTCTACCCGCTCTACGGCGTGGGCGACTACGGCGCCTACGCGGGCGATCCGCGGACCTACGGCCTCACGGTCCGCGCTACCTTCTATTGATCCGGGACAGGAACCATGTCCACACCCATTGCACAGGACTACCCGCGTTTCGACCTGGGCGAAAGCCTGAGCCGCGAGCAGATCGACCATTTCCGCGATTTCGGCTTCCTGCACTTCCGCAACTTCATCGATCGCGCCAAGGTCGACGAGCTGGTGCAGGCCTCCACCGAGGTCCAGGGCCAGTGGCTGCGCGACGGCGTCGGCAAGGTCAACGGCGTGCCGATCAAGTACGGCACCGATCTGGACGGACAGCCCATCGTTCAGCGCTTTGCCTTCGCCAATCTCTACCATCCGGTGCTGGCGGCCTTCCTGGAGGACCCGCGCTTCCGCACGCTGTTCCCGCTGATCGGCTCGCCCGACGTACGCATCGGCAGCAACGAGAAGGACGGCCTGGTGATCAACCACTACGTCCACGGCCCGCAGAGCCAGCACAGCCGCCTGGGCTGGCATACCGACGGCCTGCGCGACATCTTCCTGGGCTCGCGCCTCAATCCGCTGCTGAACGTCGGCGTGCACCTGAGCGACCTGGGGATCGAACACGGCGGCCTGCGCCTGCTGCCCGGCACGCACCAGCAAGGGCTCTGGCAGCAGCTGTTCCACAAGCGCTACTTCCTGGACCACGATGCGGACCTGCACGAGGTCGCCATCGTCCCCGCGGCGGGCGACCTGACGGTGCATGACGGCCGCCTGTGGCACCGCGTGGCCCAATCCAGCGTCAGCGGCGAAGCCAGCCGTCGCCGCGTGATGTACGTGCCGGTGATCTCCGGCAAGTTCGCTCCCAAGAACGAGCGCAGCGCCACGCCGCTGTACCAGCGCTTCGCCGGCCTGGCCAAATAGGCTCGCGCCATGGCCGCAGCCCAAGCCGGCGGCTACCGGGCTGGCGCCGCCCGGCGCGAGATCCTGTTTCCCGGGCAGGGCTTCGGCATGATGGGCTATGGGCGCGCCGACAACGTGATCCGCGGCCGCGCCACGCGGCTCTACAGCCGTGCCTTCTGCTTCGAGGACGCCGAGGGCAGCGTCGCCTTCTTCGCCCAGTCCGAGATCTGCATGATGTTCCCGGAGATCAAGCGTGCCGTTCTGGCGCGCCTGCAGTCCGGCATCAACAAGGGCGTGTTCCGCGACGACAACCTGATGCTCTGCGCGCAGCACACGCACAGCGCGCCCGGTGGCTTCTCGCATTTCCCGTTCTACAACTTCTCGATCCCGGGCTTCCGCCCCGCGGTCTTCGAGGGCATCGTCCGCAGCCTCGCGGAAGCCCTCGCCACTGCCTATGCCCGCCGGACACCGGCACGGCTGGCGTTCTCCCACGGCGATTTTGCCGACGACGAAGACGTCGCCTTCAATCGCTCGCTGGCCGCCTACAACCGCAACCCGGGCGTCACCCCGCTGCCCGATACGCAGACCCATCTCGCCCTGGAGCGGCGCATGTGGCTGCTGAAGGCGGAAACGCCGGACGGTCGCAGCATCGGCCAGATCAACTGGTTCGGCGTACATCCCACCAGCATCGGCAATCGCAACCACGCGGTCTCGCATGACAACAAGGGCCATGCCGCAGAGGAACTGGAGCGCGTGCTCGGCCCGGATGCGGTGGCGATCTTCGCCCAGCAGTTTGCCGGCGACGTCTCGCCGAATGCCCAGGGCCGTACCCGGCCGCAGTGGCCGCGCGGCCGGCACGCCGACGAATTCGAGAGCGCCCGTTTCAACGGGCGCCTGCAGAGCCGGCTGGCCCAGCGCATCATCGCCGCGCAGCAGCAGCGGCACCGCCTCTCGCCCGGCCCGGTGGATTCGGCACTCACCCGGCAGGATTTCTCCGCCGTGAACTGCGACGCCGACTTCACCGGTGGCGTCGAAGGCGAACGCACCGGCGCGCCCTGCCATGGCCTGTCGTTCTTCGCCGGCTCGCCGGTGGACGGACCCGGAGCCCCGGCGCCGGTCATCGCCCTGCTGCGCCTGCTGGCCGGCCTGGCGCGTCGCCGTGAGCGCCGGCGCGCGCAGCACGCCGGAGCCGCGAAACGCGAGGCGCTGGCGGCCCGTGACCGCGCGCAGGCACCGAAGATCATCGTCTCCGAATCCGCCACCGGGCTGCTGCTGGGGCTGGGCAGCGTGCAGAAGCTGCCGGGCCTGCTGGATCCCATCCTGCGGGAAGTGAAACGGCAGGAAGCAGCCGGCGCGCTGAAGGAGAAGCCCTGGGTGCCCAGCGTGCTGCCGCTGCAGGTCCTGCGCCTGGGCGAGCTCGCCCTGATCGGCTTCCCCGGCGAGATCACCACCGAGGCCGGGCGCCAGTTGCGCGCTCTCTGCCTGCAGGAGCTGGCGCCCGCCGGCATCCGCCAGGTGGTGATCTCGTCCTATGCAAACTCCTATTTCGGCTACTGCACCACCCATGCCGAGTACCAGGAGCAGCAATACGAGGGCGGCCACACCACCTTCGGCTCGCGCACGCATGATGCCTTCCGCACCGAATACCGGCGCCTGCTGCGGGAGTTCATCAAGCCACCGGCCCATCGCCATCTGGGTACCATGGCGGAACAGTCCTTCTCCCCCGACACACTGGCCCTGAGGACCGTGGACTGAATCAAGGATGGGCATGCACAGCTGGACGGACAAGATCGCGGTCGTCACCGGCGGGGCCTCGGGCATCGGCCTCGGGCTGGTCCGCGCCCTTGACGCAGCGGGCGCCCGGGTGGCCTTGCTGGACCGCAGTCCGGAGCAGGCGGAAGCCGCACTGGTGCAGCTCGGCCTGCCGGCCAGCCGGATTCGTAGCTGGGCAACCGATGTCGCCGACGCCGTCGCGGTCGAAGCTGCCGTGGCCGCCGTGCTCGAGCACTGGGGCCGCATCGATTACCTCTTCAACAACGCCGGCATCGGCCTGGCCGGCGAATGGCGCCACACCAGCCTGGACGACTGGAAGCGCGTGCTCGACGTCAATCTCTGGGGCGTGATCCACGGCATCCGCGCGGTGTATCCGCAGATGATCACGCAAGGCCAGGGGCACATCGTCAACATCGCCTCCGGCGCCGGTCTCGGACCGCGCCCCTTCATGGTGGCCTATGCCACCAGCAAGCATGCGGTCATGGGGCTCTCCACCTCGCTGCGGGCGGAGGCAGCGCCGCTGGGCATCCGCGTCAGCGTGGTCTGCCCCGGCCATATCGCCAGCAACATGATGAGCACCACCACCTATCGCGGGCTCGACGGCGAAGGCCTGAGGAAGGCGATTCCCTTCCGGCCCATGAGTGCCGAGGAGTGCGCACGCCGCATCCTGCGCGGCGTGGCCCGCAACCGCGCCATCATCCCGGTGCAATGGATCGCCAGTGTCGAATGGCGGCTCTACCGGCTGAGCCCGGCACTGTACGGCTGGATCACCGCCTTCCGCTCCGGCAAGTTCCGAGCGCACCAGACCGGAGGTGGCCATTGAGCCAGCAGCCACAGCCGGACTGGATCTTTCTGCGCGGCCTGATGCGCGACCGCCGGCACTGGGGCGGATTCCCACAGGACTTCACGCAGCAGCTGCCGGATGCGCAGGTGATCACGCTCGATCTGCCCGGCAACGGCGCCCTCAACCACCTGCCCAGCCCCGCGCGCGTCGAAGCCATGGCCGAATGGTGCCGGGCCGAGCTGCGGGGCCGCGGCCTGCCACCGCCCTACCGCGTGCTGGCCAACTCGCTCGGCGCCATGGTCACCGTCGCCTGGGCCGCGGCACACCCGCAGGAGCTGGACCGCGTCGTGCTGGTCAACACCAGCCTGCGTCCCTACAGCCGCTTCTGGCAGCGCATGCGCCCGGCCGCCTGGCCCACGCTGCTGCGCCTGGCGCTGACCCGCCCCGCACCGCGTCGTACCGAAACCGCGATCCTGGACCTGATCAGCCATCACCCGCAGCGCAACGCGGTGCTGCTCGATCAATGGTCCGCCTGGCGCGAAGCCCTGCCGGTGTCGCGTGCCAATGCGCTGCGCCAGCTGATCGCCGCCGCGCGCTTCCGCGCGCCGGCTGCGCCCCTGCGCGTGCCGACGCTGCTGCTGGTGGGCGCACGCGATCGCCTGGTCGATCCCCGCTGCACCCACCGGCTCGCACAGGCCTGGGGCTGCGAGGTCGCCGAGCATCCGGCCGCCGGCCACGACCTGCCACTCGATGACGGCCCCTGGGTCGCCGCGCAGGTGCAGCGCTGGCTAGCCTCGGCGTAAGGCCGGATTCCGCAGGATCGCGGACTGCTCGCCGGCCACGCCCATGAGCCAGTGCAGGATCACCGCCGCCCAGATGCTGCCACTGTGCAGGGTCATCAGCGCGAAGACGATGCCCATCGCCACGCTGCCGAAGGTCTCTCCCGCATCCTTGTGCAGGTGCGCGTAGGCGTACAGCGCGCTGCTGGCTAGGATGCCCGGCCAGAAACCGAACTGCTGCGTCAGCCAGACCAGGCACAGGCCCCGGAAGAAGATCTCGTAGCCCAGCAGGTAGCCACCCCAGGCCAGCGCATTGAGCCCCTGCCGCCTGCGGCTCCACTGCTGCAGCCGCATCTGCGGATACATCCCCCAGCGCTTCGGCTGCGCCGCGCCCCGGGCGATCAGCGGCAGCAAAGGCAGGGCCACCGCCAGCAGCCAGCCCAGCGAGCGCAGCGGATCACCCAGGCCCAGGCCGAGTGCCGCCGGCGACAGCCCTACTGCCAGCGCCATCGCCAGCGAGGCCAGCGCCATCCACAGCCCGCCGGCGTAGCGCTGCGCCAGCACACTGGCGATCTCCAGCCGGTCGCCGCCATAGCGATGCGCGAACCGCGCCCGCCACTGCGGCGCCTGCAAGGCGTAGTGATAGACCGGGTAGATCAGGCTGATACCGGCGAAGGCCAAGGCCGTGCGCCACTCCGGCAGGGTCCAGACGTCCGTCATGGGTGCGGCCTCCCTGCCGGCAGCCAGCCCTGCTCGCGATACCACCGCGCCGTCTGGCGCAAGCGCAGGGGCAACGCCAGCGGCACAAAGCCCAGTTCGCGCCGCGCCTTCTGCGCGGAGCACTGCCAGGGTCCGCTCGACAGCTCGCGGGCCTTGTCGAGATTCATCAACTGCGGCATATCGCTCAGGCGCCCGCGCAGCTCGCCCAGCGCTGCCACCAGCCACAGCAGCGACAGCGGCGTGCGCAGGACCCGCGGCGGTGGCCGATCCAGTGCCTCCGCGATCAGCCGGCCGATCTCGCTCAGCCGCGGGGTCTCGTCGGCCGCGGCGTAATAGCAGCCAGGCCCGTCTCCGCCACCGGGCGCCAGCCGCTCGCCCCGCAGCAGTGCCGCATGGAGCAGGGCCGCCAGGTCCGCGGCATGGATCATCGATGCCACATGGTCCACCCGCCCCGGCACCAGGTGCCAGCCCGATTGCGCATGGCGGAACAGCGTCAACGCCGAGCGATCACCTTCGCCGAACACCATCGGCGGCCGCACAATAGTGACGGGCAGTTCCGCCGCCAGCGCCGCGGCGGCACGTTCGGCGTCGCGCTTCACGCGGCCGTAGAGCGACACCGGCAGTGCCGGCCAGGCCTCGGTCCTTGGCGTTTCATCCGGGGCCGGCCCGGCGGCCGCCAGCGAGCTGACGATCACCAGCGGCGGCGGCGAGGTGCGTGCGGCACAAGCCCGCGCGAGATTCCGCGTGCCGCCGACGTTGGCCTCCTCGAAATCCCGGCGCCAGGGCGCCTTCAGCATGGCCGCGGCATGGATCACGCCATCGACCCCCTGCAGGGCGACGGACAAGGAGGCAGCGTCGCGCATGTCGCCGCTCGCCAGTTGCACGCCGCGCGCCAGCAGCGCCTGGCGGTCAGAGCCAGGCCGGACCAGGCAGACCGCTTCGTGGCCTGCGTCCAGCACGGCGCTCACGATATGCCCGCCGATGAAACCGGAGGCGCCGGTGATCAGGATCTTCGACATGCCCGGAGTATGCCCAAGCCCCCGCACCCGAAGGCCCAGGGCATAAGCAAAGCGAAAACTATTCTGAAGTCTTTGTAGCGGGCCGCAGGGCCCTGCCGCATGCTAGGGGACCGTTTCCAACAGCCACGCCAGACAGCAGCCCCGGTCGGAATTCTCATGGACAAGCAGGTCTGGGTGATCGCCGGCGTCTTCGGCACGTACGTGCTGATCGAGTTGCTGCTCGGCGTGTTCCACCCGCGCCAGGCCACGCGCCGCGAAAGCCTCCTCGACATCCTTGCCGCCAGCCAGGCTTGGTTCCTGGTCGCGCCGCTGGTGGTCTACTTCAGCGCCGCGCTGCAGCGCTGGCTGCTGCCGCAGCATGCCGACGCCTGGGCCGCCACGCCCTGGTGGCTGCAGGTGCTGGCGCTGCTGATCGCCGACGACATGGTGCAGTACTGGTATCACCGCAGCGCCCACCGCTACGGCTGGCTCTGGGGCATGCACAAGTTCCACCATTCGGCGCCCTACATGGGCATCCGCGTGATCTGGCGCAATGGCTTCTTCTACGACCTGCTGATGCCGAACCTGTACCTGGCCAGCATCCTGGTCTACCTCGGTTTCGGCGAGGTCTATTTCTGGTACTACGCCGTCAAGCTACTGGTCACCATGGGCTCGCACAGCGAGCTGCGCTGGGACCGCTGGCTGTATCGCCACCGCGCCCTGGCACCCTTGGCCTGGATCGTGGAGCGCATACTCTCCACCCCGGCCACGCACTTCGCCCACCACGCCGCGCTGCACGATCCGGTCGGCAATCCACACGGCAACTTCGGCAACCTGATGTTCCTGTGGGACGTGATCTTCGGCAGCGCCCGCATCACCCGGCAGTATCCGCAGGAGTACGGCTTGCCCGAAGAGCCCGGCGGCGTGCCCGACCCCTGGTACGTCTACATCTTCTATCCGCTGCTGCGTGCACGCCGTCCGGCGCCGCCGCCCGTTGCCGAAGGCGGCTGATCGCTACTCCACGCCGGGCGCCACCTTGCGGTAGAGGCCACCCACCACCTTGCGCAGCAGCCAGCGCGGTGCCAGCCGTGGGCTGAAGGCCAGCACGCGATTGGTCCAGCGCGGCACGATCACCGCCGCATTGCGCTCCAGCCCCGCCAGCGCCACCCGCGCCACATCCGCCGGCTGCATCACCAGCGCCGGCGGTGCCGCCTTGTTGATGTCGATCTGCGCCTTGTCGAAGAACGGGCTGCGCGTGGTGCCGGGGCACAGCACCGACACCTGCACGCCCAGCGGCGCCAGCTCCTCGCGAAGGCCTTCGGAGAAGTTCAGCACGTAGGCCTTGCCGGCGGCGTAGTTGCTCATCCACGGCCCCGGCATGAAGCCCGACACCGAGGCCACGTTGAGGATCTGCCCCGTGCCGGTGCGCGCCATGCGCCGGCCGATGCCGTGGCAGAGCTGCGTCAGCGCCACCACGTTGACCTGCAACTGCTGCCACTCGCGCGACCAGGGCTGGTCGACGAAAGCGCCGCTGGTGGCGAATCCCGCGTTGTTCACCAGCAGCCGGATCGCCACGTCCTCGCGCTCCAGCGCCTCCAGCAGCGCCGTCACCTGGGCAGGCTCCGCCAGGTCGCAGGCACGGACCTGCACCTCCACGCCATGGCGCTGCTTCAGGTCCTGCGCCACTGCCTGCAGGGCTTCGTGCCGGCGCCCGACCAGCAGCAGGGCATCACCGCGCTGCGCCAGCGCCTCCGCCAGCGCCAGGCCGATGCCGCTGGTGGGGCCGGTGACGAGGCTGTAGCCGGGAGTGGTAACGGACATGGGTAATCCTTGGCGCGCGGGCAGGCAGGAAATGGGAAAAATGGGATGCCGCATTGTCGCTCAAGCGGGCTCGCCAGATCAGGGTATGTGCATAGCAAAAAGCGGTATTTCACAGATGCATCTTCAGCCGGTATCAAGCCGCTTTTCCCGCCGCAGCAGCTTCCATGATTTCCCCTCTCGATACGGCCGTAGTCCAGTTCAGCCCGGACACCCTGCGCGCGCTGAACCTTGCCCAGGCCCTGATGATGTTCATCGTCAGCCTCTATCTGGACGGCGCGGCGCTGCGCGAAGCGCGGCGCTTCCCGCGCGCCGTGCTGGTGGGCCTGGCGGCACAGTGGCTGCTGCTGCCGCTGCTGACCCTGCTGCTGATCCTGGCGCTGGGCATCCCCGCCGCCGCGGCCGTGGGCCTGCTCCTGGTGGCGGTCTGCCCCGGCGGTGGCGCCGCCGGCTTCCTGAGCCTGCTGGCCCGCGGCAACATCGCCGTGTCGGTCAGCATCACCGCCGTCACCGTGCTGGCCACAGCCCTGCTGACGCCCGTGGTGTTCGCCGTCACCACCGCGCTGGCGGGCTTCGCGGCCGACGGGCGCAGCCTGCATATCGATCCCTGGGTGGTGCTGGAAACGGCGTTGCTGCTGCTGGTGCTGCCGCTGCTGTCGGGCCTGGCCCTGCGCCGCCTGTGGCCGGGCGTGGCGCAGCGCATCCGTGGCCCGCTCAAGGCGCTGCTCGGCGTGCTGCTGGCGGTCGCGATCGGTGCCGCGCTCTACACCCATGGTCACCTGTTCCTCGACTACGGCCCGGACATCGCGCCCTGGATCGTCCTGCACAACACCGCCGCGCTCGCCGGCGCCTATGCCCTGGCCTGGCTCGCCCGCCTGCCGGAGGCCGACCGGCGCAGCATCGCGATCGGTGCCGGCGTCACCAACACCAACCTCAGCCTGCTGCTGGTGTTCAGCTTCTTCGGCGGCGCCGCAGCAACCGCCGTGGTGGCGGCGGCCTGGGGCGCCTGGCGCCTGGTCAGCGGCGGCCTGCTGGCGCTGTTCTGGTCGCGCTGGCCGCCGTCGGCCACACCGCAGCCGGACAGCGCCGCGCCGGTCACTCCGGCGCCGTCAGCACCGAGACCCGCGTGATCCCCGCACGCTCGATATCCACCAGCGCCTTGGCCACCGGCCCGTAGGGCACGGCCTCATCGGCCTTCAGGTGGAGGCTCAGCTCCTGGTCATCCTTGCGTAGCGCGCTGAGTTCCTGCTGCAGCGTGCCCGGTGCCAGCTCGCGCTTGTCGATGAAGATGCGGCTGTCGCGGTCGATGCTCACGGTCAGGGCCTTCTGCTCCTTCGGTGGCGGCGCGGCCGCGGTCTTGGGCAGGTTCAGGTCCACCGACTGGTTCAACACCGGGATGGTCACGATGAACGCCACCAGCAGCACCAGCATCACATCCACCAGCGGCGTGATGTTGATCTCGCTCAGCACATCGTCGCCGTCGTTGCTCGAGAAGGCCATCAGGCGTATGCCTCGTTCGTGCTGGCCGCACGCGCCGCGGCGGAAGCGGCGCTCGACGGCGCCACGCGGAACGCCGCGCGCTGCGCCAGGTTCAGGAAGTCATGGGCGAAATCGTCGAGCTCCGCCGTAATGCTCTTCACGCGACGCACGAAGAAGTTGTAGGCCAGAACCGCCGGCACCGCCACCGCGATGCCGATGCCGGTAGCCACCAGCGCCTCGCCGATCGGCGCCGCCACCACCTCCAGCGAAGCCGAGCCCAGGCGGCCGATATCGGTGAGTGCATTCATGATGCCCCACACCGTGCCGAACAGGCCGACGAAGGGCGCCGTGCTGCCGATGCTGGCCAATACCGCCAGCCCGCTTTCCAGGCCGCGCCGCTCGCGGATGATCTGCTGGCGCAACTGCCGCTCCAGCAAGTCCTGTCGATCCCAGCTGTGCTCCAGGTCCTGTGCCTCGGGGTTGTCGCGCAGCGCGGCAAAACCCGCCCTGGCCAACTGCGGCAGTGGCGCATCGCCCTGCGCGACGCCGGCAGCGGCCTGCAGGTTCGGCGTGGCCCAGAACGCCTCGGCGTAGCGGCGGTTCGCGCGCCGCGCCTTGGCATGCTGCAGGCCCTTGACCACGATCAGCGACCAGGTCGCCACCGAAAAGCCCACCAGCGACCACAGCGTGATCTCGACGGCAGGAATGGAAGTCGTATCAAACATCGGGATTTCTCATTTTGAAAGTCTGAAATCGATCGGCACCGTGGCCCAGCCATCGATGGGCGTGGCGCCGCGCTTTGCCGGGCGGAACAGCCACTGCTTCACGGTGCGGATGGCGGCCTCGTCCAGCGGCGGGAATCCGCTGGACTGCTGCAGTTCCACGGAAGCCGGGCGCCCGCTGGCCAGGACACGCACCCGCAGCAGCACCTGCCCTTCCCAGCCGCGGCGCAGGGCCAGCGGCGGATACACCGGCGCGGGATTGTTCAGGTAGCCGGCATGGCCCAGCGGCTCGGTGACACGCTCCACCGGCGGCGCCGGCTTGGCGGGCGCGGGCGGCGCAGGTGCCAGGGGCTCAGCCTGCGGCGGTGACACCGCCTGCTGCACCGGTTCCGGCTTCGGCAGCGGCGTGGGCGCCTGCTCCACCCGTGGCTGTGGCTGCGACTGTGGCTGCGGTTTCGGCGGCCGCTCCACCGGCGGCGCGGGTGCAGGTGGCGCGGGCCGCGCGAGCTCCAGCACCACCTCCGGCACCGGAGGCTCCTCGATCATCGGCGGCACCGGCTGTACCAGCAGCCAGGCCACCGCCAGGTGTGCGGCCGCCACCATCACCACCGGCAGCCATCGCTTCCCGTGCAGCGACGCCTCAGCGGACTGCGGGCGCAGATCCGCCAGCGGCAGGGGTCGCTCCCACAGGCGCGGATCCAGCGTCGGCGCGCCACGCGCGCGGCGTCGCTGGCGCCTCGGCGCGCGGTCGGCAAATCGGTCGAAAGTGTCGGCGGAAAGGCTCATGGGTACATCGATGATGCATCGCCACGGAAAAGGCGCAGAAGCGCATTTCGGGCAACGAATGAAAGTTCGCTGAAAATCTACGCAAAAAAACAGGAATTCTCTTGCTGCCCTTTGCGGGATATTCCGACTGTTCGGAGAAATTGTAGCGATCCAATCCGGGGGTATGAGCTTAGACCCTTAAAAATTATCGTCCGTGATTCGCATGACGGCTCCAACCATCCATGCATCTCACCGAATTGGCGGCAGCAAAAGCGTTCTTCATGCGATCTGCCGCAGCTCGCGCTGCGCGGCGGGAATGGCAGGGTTCGAGGCTGGCCACCGCTCAGGATCATTGGCGCGGCCATGATCACGGCCGCGCGCCTCTCTATGCGTGCGCAACCCGGTACCAGTAGTCATAGGCGCGCCGGAAGCCCATCTGCTCGTAAAGACGGATCGCGTGGGTGTTGGACGCCGTCACCTGCAGGTAAGCCGACCCAGCACCCGCATCACACCCCCAGGCCAGGAGCTTGCCGCAGAGCCGCGTCGCCCATCCCTGCCGGCGCTGTGCCGCAAGCGTCGCCAGGTCGAAAAGGCCCAGCAGGTCGTCGTGCACCACACCCAGGCCGCAACAGACCGGATCTTCGCCCAAGTACTCCACCGCCCGCGCCGCATCACCCCGGATCGCCCGCAGCATGCGCAGGTGCATATCCTGACCCGCAGCGGTACTGCCGCTGACATGCAGGAACGCGGACAGCCAGGTTTCGGGCTCCAGACAACGCAGCGACGCCTGCGGCGGCACCGCTTCCAGGCCGGGCAGCACCATCATCCAGGAAGGGTCCACCCGACGATATCCGCGCCGCTCCAGCACGGCATCCACCTGCCCGGGCGACGACACCGAACTGAGCCGGAAGATGGGTGACAGCCCGCGGCCGCGGTAGCGCTGCTCGATGTCGGCGATCTGCCCGGCATCGAGCTCGCAGGACGCCAGGCCGCTGTTCGCCGAGTTGGCCCGCTTGGTGTAGCCGCCGGCGTAGCGCAGGCGCCAGCCGTGCATCATCTCTTCCGGCTCCAGCGACGGCCAGGCGGCAAAGGCGGCGGCTTCCAGTCTCTCGTAGGCCTGCGTATTCATGCGTCCTCCGTCATTCTCGCCATGATCCGGGCATCCACGAAATGACCGTTGCGGAACGCATAGCGGCGCAGGGTACCCTCGGCGCGGAAGCCGAATTTCTCGTACAGGCCGATGGCCGCGTGGTTGTCGCCATACACCAGCAGCTCCAGGCGACGCACGGCCAGCCACCTCTCGGCCATGTCCACCGCCGCCGCCAGCAAGGCACTGCCCACGCCCTCGCGGCGGGCGCTGCCCTTCACGCCCATGCCGAAATGGGCGGCATGCCGGCGGCGCGGCCCCGTCTCCAGGGACAGGCCGAGCTGCCCCAGCACCTCGGGCCCGCGACAGGCCACCAGGCTGTAGCTGCCCTCCGGCAGGGTGCGCAGGCGCGCGGCCCATGTCGCCGCCGAGGGAAACGGCAACTGCAGCGTGTCGGCATACACCGACGGCTCGGCATACAGCTGCCGTATCTGCTCGACATCGGCGTCACCGCTGTGCCGGATCTCAATCCTGTCCATGGCCTGCTCCTCTGCTATAGAGCCTCCACGCGGGCAATAAAAAAACCCGCCATGGTGGCGGGTTTTGTCTGCACACAGACAACGCTATCCGCAACCCGCTTTCCCGGTGAGGGCGCGAAGTCGGCGGACCACGATGTGCGTCGTGCTGTTCATGTGTTCAGCTTAGCACCGCGCGCGATGGGCAGCTAGCGGTGCGGGCACTAGCGCAGGACCTCCACCCGGGCGCCCCGGAGGCGCTGCAGCGTCCGCTCCAGCGCCTCCACCTCCAGCGGCTTGTTCAGGTAACCGCTGGCGTGGCCCTTGAACGCCGCGTGCACGTCGCGGTCATCGTCGGAGGAAGTCAGCATGATCACCGGCAAGCCTGCCAGCGCCCGGTCGGCCCGGATCGCCGCCAGCACCTCGGCGCCTTTCATGCCCGGCATGTTGATATCCAGCAGCACCAGGGCTGGCAGCGAGCGGTCGGCCGCCGCCGCGCGCAACTGCTCCAGGGCCTCCTCGCCGGACTCGCAGTGCAGCAGCGGGTTCTGCACGCCGGCTTGCTGCAGCTCCCGCTTCACGGCAAAGAAGTCGTCCGGGTTGTCGTCCACCAGCAAAAAACTGTGCTCGGGCATCTTGTTCTTATTCATGGAGGTTCCTCTCCGGTAACGTGAAGTGGAAGGCAGTGCCCTCTCCGGGCGTTGATTCGATCCAGACGCGGCCACCGTGCAACTGTACGATCTTCTGGACGATGGCCAGGCCCACGCCGGTGCCGCCACCGTAGGCGTCGCGCTTGTGCAGGCGTTCGAACAGGCTGAACACGCGGGCATGGTGCTCCGGCCGTATGCCGATGCCGTTGTCGCGCACATAGAACACGCGCTCCATCTCGATCACCTCGCAGCCGATCTCGACCCAGCGTTGCGAGCGGTCGTTGTACTTGACGGCATTGGTGATGAGATTGCGGAACAGCTCGCCCACGCGGATGCGGTCACAGTGGGCACGCGGCAGTGGCCGCGGAACGCGTACGTCCACCGCCTTTTCCTTGAGGCTGAAGTCCAGCGATTCGAGGATGTCGTGCAGTACCGCGTTGAGGTCGGTGTCCTCGCGGACCATGCCGCCGCGGCTCATGCGCGAGACGTGCAGCAGGTCCGCGATCAGCGTCTCCATGCGCCGTGCCTGGTCGCGGATCTTCTGGATCATCAGGCGCCCTTCATCGTCCAGGCGTTCGGCATAGTCCTGCTGCAGATACTGCGCAAAGCTGGCGATGCCGCGCAGCGGCTCCTTGAGATCGTGCGAGGCGGTGTAGGTGAAGTCGTCCAGTTCGCGATGCGAGCGCTCCAGGTCCTCGCGCGCCTGGGCCAGGCGGGTGGCGTCCCAATTGGCCCCCGCCACGCGCAACGCCTGCCCATGCGCGTCGCGCAGGATCGTGGCGCGGCACTGGATCACGCGGATCTTGCCGTCGGGCAGCCGTATCCGCACCTCGTCGAAGAATGAAAGCTGCTCGCCGGCCAGCGCCTCCTGGATGCGGCGCGAGAAGGGCTCTCGGTCCTCCGGATGCACCATCCGCAACACCTGCGCGAAGCTCAGCGCCTGCGGCTGCTCGCCGGGTGCCAGGAAGCCACTGATCGCATCGTCGTACTCCAGCCGGTCTTCCAGGCAATGCCACACCCAGACCGCGATGCGCGCTGAGCTGGTGGCCACACGGTAGCGCTCCTCCATCCGCGCCAGCCGTTCCTGCTGGCGGCGCTGGTCGGTCAGGTCCCAGATCATCCCGGCGATGCTCACCGCCTGACCCAGCGGGCCGCGCTCGGCCTTGCCGCGCGAGTTGACATAGCGCACCTCGCCGTTAGGGCGCCGCACCCGGTACTCGTCCTCGTAGTCGCTGCCGCCGAACTTCACGAAGCGCGTGTAGCGCTCCACCACGCGCGGGCGGTCCTCCTCGTGCATGCAGGCGATGTAGTCCTCCATGCGGTCCGAGAAATGCTCCGAGTCCAGGCCCAGCACCAGCTGGATATGCCCGTCCACCTTCAGTTCCACCAGGGGATCGCTGGTGGACCAGGCGCCCAGGCCGGGCGAATCCAGCGCCAGCTGCAGGCGCTGCTGCGTGGCGCGCGCCAGTTTCAGCGCCCGGTCGCGCCCGGAGAAGATCTGCAGGCCGTGCAGCACGATGATCGTCACCATCAGCGACTGCCAGACATCTGCCGAATACAGGCCGCCCGCGGTGTAGTGCGCCCGCAGGAACAGCATCACCGCACCGGCCAGGGCACCGGCGAACAGGGCCTCCACGTAGTGCCGGAACTGGTTGCGCAGCCCCAGGTCCGCATAGGCCAGGTAGAACACCAGCAGCGTCGGCATGCCCGGCAGCGGATCGTGCGGCACGCCCACCACCATCGCGCAGAGGTCGATGCCGATGATCGCGCGCTGCAGCCCCGGCGTCAGCCGCTCGCCGCGCGCCAGCACCATGATCACGGTTACCGCCAGGACATACAGCCCCATGGCGACGGCGATGCCCACGCGGTCCAGGAAGCCCGGCGCCAGGCCCAGTACGCTGACATAGAAAAACAGCAGCCCGGCGAAGACCGCGCGGTAGAGGAACTGGGAGTAGTAGGCCAACTGGCGCAGGGGCGGCTGCGCGCGCACGTGGCGCTCGCCCCGCGGGCGAACCTCCAGGCCAGCCGCCACCGACATGCCGCGCGCTCCTCCGTCACCGGTCGAAGCGCCGGCGTGGAGGCCATCTTACGCAAAATCCGCCAGGAATCAGCGGTCTTGCGTCACAACCTCATTGAGGGGCGCTTTCCGGGCTATAGGCCAGGAAACGGTCGCCGCGCGGCGTCAGGCTCACCGCATTGGCCTGCACCGAGATCAGGCGCAGGCTGCCCAGGGCCATCAGTTCGTCCACCTGCAGGGCGTCCAGCGGCAGGGAGCCGGCGTGGGAGATCCTCTCCAGCAATTCGAGCTGGGGGGTACCGAGGCGGATGGACCGGGTTTCCATGACGCGAACCTCCTGTGTTGCACAGCAAGCACCGGCCGTCAGGACACGGCCGCCGCAGGGTACTCCCGCCGGGTGACGAATACATGACCCGGCTCAGACCCTGCCGCAACAAGCTCCCGCAGGGCCCGGAAAGGCAAGGGTATTAAGTTGCCCGCCCGGCCTGCCCTCAGCCGTCCTGCTCCGCCGCCTTGCCCTCGTTATCCGCCACCACCGGCCGGCGGCAACTGCCGAACAGATCCTCCTTGGCCTCGTAGGCGCGGGTCTTCACCGAGAACAGGCCCAGCAGGGTCGAGAACACATCGTCGTGAGAGCGCGGCAGCGACGCCGTCTTGCCGACGCAGCCCAGGTCCACGCCCAGCGCCTGCGGCGCCCCGCGCGAGAACCAGGCCACCATCGGCACCTGCTTCTGCTCCGGCGGCGCCAGCTGCCACGGCAGGCCATGCAGGTAGGTGCCGTTCTCGCCCAGGCTCTCGCCATGGTCCGAGACGTAGATCATCACCGAGTCCATCTGCCCCTGCCGGGATTCCAGGTTCCGCACCAGCTCCGACAGCACCTGGTCGGTATAGACGATGGTGTTGTCGTAGGCGTTGACGGTCTCCTCGCGCGTGCAGCGCTGCACGTTGGCGTCGCGGCAGTCCGGCGTGAAGGCGCGCGCCGATTCCGGGTAGCGCTTGTAGTAGGCCGGGCCATGGCTGCCCTTGGTATGCAGCACCAGCAGCTTCGCGCCGGCCGCCGGATAGTGCAGCCCCAGATCGCGCAGCAGGATGCCGTCATGGCACTCCCCGCCCTCGCAGAGCACCGGGTCCACCGCCGCGTCCAGCGACTCCATGCCCACGCGGCTACAGACGTTCTGGCAGCCGGAATCGTTGTCGCGCCAGCCGATCTTCACGCCCACGCGCTTGAGCAGGTCCACCAAATTCTCCTGCTTCTCCTCGCGCCCGCGGCTGAACGCCCCGCGGTCGTCGATGGAGAACATGCAGGGTACCGACTCCGCCGTGTACGTGCCGCAGGCCGTCACGTTGGGGAAATTCACCAGCCCCGGGATCTTCGCCAGCCGCGGCGTCGTCTCGCGGCCGTAGCCGTTGAGCTGGAAGTTGGCCGCACGCGTGGTTTCGCCCACCACCAGCACCACCAGCAGCGGCCGCGCCGAAACCGCCGCGCTGCGCACCGCATCGGTAGCGATAGGCTGCGGCGGCAGCCGCGGCCCCTTGGGCAGGATGTCCTGCACGTAGCGCTTCACCGAATGCAGCGGGAAGGTGGGGTTCACGTAGACGCGCACATCGCGATGGATGCGCCCCCAGATCATCAGCTCGTGCTGCTGCGGCAGGAACACCGCCAGCAGCATCACCACCAGCGCACCGGCCAGCATCAGGCGACGCAGCAGCTCCGCTCCCGCGCCCTCCCAACGCAGCGGCCAGCGCATCACCAGCCAGGCCGGCAGCAGCCCCTGCAGGGCCACGTGCAGGAACAGGCTGAACTGCAGCAGGTCGCCTGCCTCATGGCGGTCCGTACGCGCCACGTTCACCAGCATCGCACGGTCGATCACCGTCCCGAAGCTGTCCATGAAATAGCTGCACACCGCCGCCGCCACCAGGAACACCACCAGCACCGGCTTCAGCGTGCGCCGCCAGGCCAGCAGGCACAGCGCCAGGCCCAGCAGCACCACCAGCGCCACCGCCACGCTGCCCATGATGCGCCACTCCTGCAGCCCCGCCGGCGACGGCAGCGACCCCGCCACCGCCCGGAAGAACGACAGGTTCTGCGTCAGGGCCAGGTAGGCCACCACCAGCATCAGCAGCGTGTTGGGCCCCACCTCGGGCAGCGCCAAGGACAGCCCCCGGGGCCAGATCCGGTACAGCAGCCCCTGGCGGGACACGGCCGCCCTCTCTGCCCGGGCATGGGATACGGTCTTGGGCAGCGAGGACATGCAGGCACCTGTGAAGAAGGGAGCCTGTACCTTAGTCGCCGCCGTGTAACCGTCATGTCAACGCCGGGGGCTTTGACGCCCGGCGGGCGCCGCCATGGGTGCTTTTGTCTATGCGGGGCTTCGGGCCGGAACGCCCGTCATGCAGCCCTCCTAGGAGAATTTCCTTGCAAAACATCCCAAGCAAAAAGAAACCCCGCCGGAAGGGCGGGGTTTCGAAACATAGCGACGATGATATCCGCAGAAATCTGGAGCACTCCGGTCAGGCATCCCACGGCCTTGGGCTGCTTTGAGGCCTGCCACGCCTTCAGATGCCGAACACCGGGAAAAGCTCATGGCCCGGCGCCCTGCTTTGCCTTGTCGAAAGCCGGGAAGGCTTCCGGATAACTCCTGCGCGCCTCTTCCGATTGGATCGTGCAGGCGTAGCGTTCCCGTTCTTCCCAATACGATCCGCAACCAGTGCATACGTAGAGGCGCGTATGCATGTACAGACTCTCCGCCATCAAGCGCGGTCTTTCCCCTCGCTCCCATTGCCCTCTACAAATGGAGCACCCCACGTCCTCCCAATTTTCTTCCATGCTTGCACATCTCCTCAACGAGATTCACTCGCGTTACTCCTGCGCTCGAACAGCACAGGAATATAGGCGTGTTTATCAATGTGCTTTTTATCTCGAGGAAAGTTCGCCTCTAGCTATTATCCCGCCGATGCACCCTCCAATCACTATCGAAGGGACAATCAGGTAGAACGCCAACATTCCTGCCGCGGCACTGAATTCTCCATCGACATCCTGGCCATACAAATTAAGAACGATACTGCATAGTCCAACCGCCAAGAGCACTGCTCCTCCTACAGCACTCAGTATCACCGTCAAGAGCGGCTTCCATTTCATTTTCATATGCTCAGTCTTCTCCCGCCGGAAGGTTGATTGCTCAAGTCAGACTCCCACGGGCGTACTTACGCGCCTCCGCGCGTGTACCGCCGCACGCCATAAACGGCATCGAAGCACGACGGATGCACCACAAACATCCCACCACATGCGGAACCCCCAATGACACGGCCTTTTAGCCGCCGATTCACTATCGGCGCCCGCTGTGCAAAAGCTGTGCAGTATCGATGGAATTTTCCCGCGTAGCGGACAGGCAACACACGATCCGATAGGCTGAGTCCATTGATTCTCCAGGGGCTCTCCCGATGCAACTCCATTCAATTCTCTTGGCTTATGGTGGCCTGGCAACACTCGTCCTGCTCGTGTCGGCCACCTCAGTTCAGGCAGAGTCCTGGAGCTGGATGGCCGCTACGAGAACGAGTTCCACGGCATGAATAGCACTGGAACGCACAGCCACTATGTAGTCACCCGCATTCATGTTTACGGAAGCCATGCCACTTACCAGGTAACAGATAACGGCGATCTTCTCGGCGGCGTCCAGCACCTGACCGTGGAAGATCTTGGCTCTCGCGTGCTCTTGCGCTTCAGGAGTTGCGTAAAGGTGCTACCGGAAGGGTTTGAGGATCCTTGCTTTCCGGTGCGACGGAAGGACGATATCGTTCACGTCCTGGAGAGGTGCAGGGGGGATCGAGCGCGCTGCCTTATCGGTCGTGGCCAATTCGACGATGGGGACGTATACAAGCGAGTTGAGCGCTTCATTCAACCTTGAGTGCGCCGATTGATCAATCCAGACCAGCGGACAGAGCTCGGGCTCCCCTACCGCTTTCCAGCATCTGATGTGCCATTTCCCAGGGAATGCGCCCACGGTCCAACTCCTGCAGCACTGCAGCATCCAGTTGTTCCGCAAGAACACAAGCATCAGGTGGAGGGCCAGGAGGAGCACTGCCTATCAGGGTCACAGATGGAGTCTTCTTATAGTGACGTCTAAGCGCCTTGAACGTAGTGAAGGCGCCGATATGCGTGCTCACATGGACATCCGTGGGGACGATCCGTCCGTATCTCAGGGCCCTCGGCAACACGCCATCGAGGTATGCGTGAATCGGATCGCGGAAGACATAGATGACTCTTACGCGGCGGCCGGACGCCAAGGCTTCATCGATCTTTCGACGTGCACCACGAATGGATGCGAGGTTTCCGTCATAGACGATGCCCGATCCTGGAGCGAGGGTCGACTTTCCTGCTCCTGTCCCTCCAGACATGAAAACCACCTCGTCGCTCGCGACTCCCGGCGATCCATGCACAACAGAATGAAACGCCGCCTCCTTGATGCGAGTGGAAGCAGCCTGAAAGATCACGGAGTTCTTGGTTCTGCTTTGCGGCGAGGCGGCATACTCGGGGAAAACCTCCTTTGCAATATCAGCATTCAGATGGCAAGGATTTCCAGTCATATCGGCAGCCTTGCGCCAGTAGAGGTCGAGAAACCCAGAGATGTCCCTGGCTACCAGCGCATCAATTTCCGCTGCACGACCTTCCGGCCTTGTGTAGCCATCCTCGGCATAGCTAGGCCCGTCGTTGGATCTTGGATGGTCATTCATGTATCAGCACTATCAGCTCGGCTAAGGGCGCTCAGATTCCGAATCTTCTTCAAGATCAAAAAACCCCGCCAAGAGCGGGGTTTAAAAAATCTTATACACGGGCTTCAAGTATCGTGCCGGATCATGCAGGCTCGCCTCGTAATCACGCATCCATGCTTGATCTTCGGCTGAGCCAGGGCGCCCCAGCGCATCGAGGTAAGTACCGTCAGCGGCCTTGTGCAGCTTCGGCATCCACCATCGCCGGCCATCAGGCTCGATGTTTACCCCTGTCGCTGGCTCGTTGTTGTCCACGCTTCAATCCTCTGCCTTGCAACCCGTCATCGCGCCATCTGCCAGATAATACCGGCGGCAATCGTTGCACTAACAACCAAAGTGGCTGCCACACGGCCCGCCGATTGACGCTTACCTAGAACGGCGGCCATACCCGGAAATGCCAGGATTGAGGCGATGGCCGGAATGGCCGCCGCATACAGATGATCATCACCGCATGCCGCCGGCTCCCCGCATTCCGCTGGGACCACGACCAGAAAAGCCATGGCCATCCAGGCAAGGAGAAGGCCGATGGCCAGACCGAATACGGTGAGAATGACTCGTTTCATTTGACTTCGAAGAACCGGATTCGAGTAGATTTTCCAAGATCAGAGTACTGGAGTGGCGTACCGGGAACTGACATCGAATCAATCCCCATGTACCGTCCCATGGTAACTAATGATCCGGCAAATCCGCTGGCTGTCAACCGCGACCCATTCCAAAGATCAATGTGATCTCCGGTAGGGGCGGACGTCTCTCCTGGGCGCGCCCAATAGTTCTCGAAGGAAATTATCCCCTTTCGATTCTTGATCCTCTCTTCCCAGTCCTTGCCGGTGATGATCTCCCCCTTTCCAATTCCGGGTATAGATTGGTTGGCAAGCCAGCTGGTTAGCTCTTCGGCTCTGATCGCAGCGCGCTTTCCGTGAATGCTCACCGACGCACCCTTGAAAGACTTTAGGTCAACACCTGAGCCCTGCAAAGCCTCACTGACCTTGATAGCACATTGGTTTTCGAAACCTTTTGGGGGCTTACCCGTGGCTTTTTCGATGTAAGGTTTCGCGACGGGATAGTTTGACCATAGCGTCGAAAATTCAACTCTCCCAGCATCGGCAGCTTCAGCAGAAGAAATGCCCAATAGCGACCAAACCTGACCACCTCCCTTCTTAGAATCCCTAGCGGGAAAGTCAGCCCGCATTCCTTGCAAGCCAAACGAGACCCATGCTGGATTCGAATCTCCATGCCCTCTTGCTTTGACTCCCACTGGCTCTTGTCTTGAGTCCGCCCACCTCTGGGGATATCCAGAGGTTTCGCCACCTTCCACGCTTGATCGGTCTACCTGATGCCTGAACGTTTCGTTGGTTCCTAACGTCCTGAACTTATGAGAAATCCACTCATCGCTCCCGATATCGTTTGGTCTCTCTCTATGCAATGCAATACGCTCGTTGATCTGGCGGCTCATGGCTCATACTCCCCAGTACCGCCGAAGTACGCTGCAGAAAAATATCCACCCGATCCGGGCAGGTTCATCGAAAGATCAAGCCTCGGGAAGGGTTGATCTTCACGCCGGATTCGTCGTCGCTCTTCGGCGGATTCAAGATAGTCATTCAAACCAGCCAGATTTTTTTGCCGCTTCTCATCGGCGGTCAGCGAACCCGCCTGTTCGTCCTCCATGGCTCGCAGCCGCAACCCATAAACCTGCTGCCGGTACGCATCTTCCCGTGCCTCACGCTCGCGTCGATAACCACGCTCCTCGTCCGCTCGCTGCAGGCGGTCCACGAAGTCGAAGCCGCTCATGAAGCCATCCATGAATCCGGCGGCACGAAAGCCGCCGCGGCTCATCGGGCAGCTCCCGGCAGGCCGCGCAGCGCCGTCGCCCGCGGCACCGGGCCTTGCAGCAGGCCCAGCACTTGGGCGCGGCCGCCGGCGCGTTCGATGCCGGCGGCGAGCATGGCGGCGCCACGCAGGCGGTCGCGTACGCGGCGCAGGGGGATGCGCAGCACCTCGTCGGTGTCGGCGGAGCTGCGGCCGCGCGTCACCGGGGCGCGGTAGTCGTACTCGCTGCCGTCCGGGCGGCGGGCGTGGATGTCCAGCTCCAGGATCACCGCGTCACCGTCCAGGTAGGCCGCCACCAGGCGCTTGGCGGTGATGACGCCGCCGTCGCGCAGGCGCTCGCCCAGACCCTGGCGGAGTTCGCGGGCGAACAGGCGGTTGGCGAAGGCATACAGATCGGCGCCGCTGAGGCCGGCGGTGTCGCCGCCGTCGTTGAGCGCGGCGTCGTAGCGCAGCGCGGCCTGGCGGAAGGCCGCGTCATCGAATTGCGCCGCAAAGTCGCTGTTCAGGAAGGCGGCGGCGCGTTGGGCTCGTGTGTCGTTCATGGTTTGTCTCCTTCAGAAAAGTTCGCCGACCAGCAAGCCGATGCCGGCGCCCACCAGCGCGCCGACCGGCCCCAGGACCATGCCGCTGGTCGCCCCCGCGGCCGCGCCGCCGCTGGCCCCTGCGACCGCGCCGCCGGCGGACGACAGGCCGATGGCGGCGCCCAGGCCCGCGCCCGTGCCCACCATCTGCGTGCGCATCTGGCTCTCCGCTGCTTTCAATGCACTACGGGCGGAGTTCTGTGTCTCCTCACGCGCCGCAGCCGCTCCCCAGAGCTGGCCCGTTTCGTTCTTGGCGGCCATCGCCGTGCCGAGCAGGCCGCTCATTGCGCACCTCCGCCCAGGCCGTAGCGCTGGCCGCCGCCGGTCATGATCCGGGTGTTGCGGTCGTCGAAGCTGCGGTTGGCGCGGTTGGCGGCATTGACGTCCGCCAGGCCCTGGGCCAGGCCCTGGCGCCGCGTGATGGCCGCCTGCTGCGGCGCCGACAGGTTCAGGCCCTGGCCGGCCATGCGCTCGCGCAGCGCCTCGCCGCTCTGGCGGAAGCTGTGCGCCACCGCGTCGCGCGCGGACTGCACACTGTTGGCGCGCAGTTCGGGGTTGTCGTACATCCAGATCAGCCGGTCCTCGATCGGCCGGATCTGCTCCTTGTAGCGCTCGAAGTCGGCGCGGCGGATCGCCGCCTGCGTATCGCTGGCGTAGTGCTTGCCGCGCGAGACGCCCAGCGCGTTGCGGTAGCCGGGCTGTGCCTGGGGGGCCTCGAGTGAGGCGGGAATGACGAACATGGAAAACTCCTGGTCGGATTGGTTTGGATGAAAGGTCTTGTCTCTCCCTCACACGGAGGGAGTTCATGCGGCAGGCAGCGTCCGGTGCAGCCTGTGCCCGGAGCCGTCAGGGCCAGCTGGGCCGCAACGACAGCGTCGCGAAGTCGGGCGTCGCCGAGCCTTCGGCGATCCGGTCGAAGCTGCTCTGCGGCCACTCCGCCTTGCTGCCCGACGGCGTCTTGCCCCGCAGCCCATACGCCGCCGCCATGCCCGCCGCCGAGCCGATGGCACCCTGCAGGGCGGCGCGGTTCTCGAAGGCATTCCTGGCGTCCTGCAGGGCGCGGCCCTGGGCCAGGTCGGCGGTCTCGGACATGCCCTGCAGGGCCTGGGCGCGCTCGCCGCGGCCGATATCGATCAGGGCCTGCAGGCCCTGCGCGTACTGGTCGTCGATCAGCGCGTCCACGTCGGCCATGCCCTGGCCGAAGGCCTGCGCACGGTCGTCGGCGAAGCCGGCCAGGCCCATGGCATAGCGGCCGGAGCCGGGCGCGGCGCCGCTGCCGTGGAGACGCCCCTCCAGCCCCTGCTGCGCCTGGCCAAAGGCCTGGGCGTAGTCGGTGGCGGTGCTGTCCAGCGCCAGGCGGCGGCGCGGCGCCACGTCCAGCGTGTCCTCGAAAAAGGTCTGCTGCAACGGCAGCCAGCGCTCGCGCCAGTCGTCATAGGACTCTGCCGCGATGTCGGCCATCTCTCTCTGCTCGGCGGTTTCGCCGGGTGCCTTGGGTTTGCTTCCCATGTGATTCACTCCTGGATATCGAGTTGGTATTCCACCGCCCGCAGGCGCCAGCGCTGGTCGAGCAGGCGCTCGAAGCCGCGGCGGCGCGTGCGGAAGGCCAGCGTTGCGGCGCCGGTGTCGCGCGCGATCTGCTCCAGCTGCGGCAGGTAGCGCCGCAGCAGTCCGCCGCCCGCGCCCTGCGCCATCCACAGCAGCAGCTCGGGGCGGCCGTTGTCCTCGCGCCGGTATTTCTTCAGCACCACGAAGCCCTCAGGGCAGGTGTAGAGCTGCGCGCGGCCAAAGCGGCATTCGGCATACAGCTCCTCGGGGGGCTCGTCGTCGCCGGCCAGGATCGCGGCCACCTCCTGGCGGATGCGCGGCCACTCGCGGCGGATGTCGGCAGGCTTGAGCGCCATGCTCAGTACTCCAGCAGCAGCGCCGCGGCGGCGCCGGCGCCGGGCGTGCTGCCCGCCGGGCATCCGCCGCCGCCCGCGCCGTAGCCGTTGGCCGCACCGCCGTTGGCGTCCTTGCCGCCGCGCCCGCCGGCGCCCAGCGCCGTGTCGGCCCCGTCGCCGCCGTCGTCGTGGATGGTCAACGCCAGCGTGGCGGAGAAGCCGCCACGGCCGTTGCGGCCCGGCAGGCCCACCGCGCTGGCCGCATGGTCGGCGCCCACCGCCGCCGCGCCGCCGTTGCCGCCCACGCCGCCGGCCGTGCCCGCCGCGCCGGCCCCGGCCACGATGCGCGCATCACCGGTCTCCACCAGCAACCAGGCCGCGGCGGCAGAGCCGCCGGGCGGTATGCGATAGGCGATCACCTGCCCCGGGCTCACGCGCAGCGTGCCCTCGCACAGCGCGCCGGCGCCGCCGCCGCCACCGCCGGAGCGCGGCCCGCTGTTCTGGCCCGCCACCCCGTTGGCACCCGGCCCCAGCAGGCGGAACCTCAGCGCATACACGCCGGCCGGCACCGTCCAGTTCTTGGCGGCGGCGTTGCCGGCGTTGTCGGTGAAGCGCCGCGGGTAGGCCGCCGCTTGCGCGATCTGCCCCTGCAGCTTGCCCACGATCAGCTGCAGGCCGTCGCCCGGCACCACCGGCGCGTTCTGCGCCGCCAGCGCCGGCAGCAACTCGAAGAACCGATACTTGAGCGCGGCCATCAGAACGCCCGGTAGTAGACGGCGAGCTTGTCGCCCGCCACCAGCGCCGACACGCCCGCCGTGGCCAGGCCGCCGGCAAAGCCCACGCGCGTCTTGCTGCTGGCGCCGCCGGTGTAGTTCACCGTGAAGTCGTCACCCTCGAACTGCGCACCGGCACCGGCCACCGCCAGGCGCACCGAGTCCTGCGCCGCCACGTCCGGCAGGTCCACGTACTGGTTGGAGATGTCGGTGGGCGACAGCGTCACCGCGTGGCGGCGGGACTTCTTGGCCACCGTGGCGCCGCTGACCGGATCGCGCCGCGTGGTCTGGTCCTTCTCCGCCGCCGCGGTGTCGGTCTTCACGCGCAACTGGCCGCTGCCATTGCCGGGGTTGGTGGATTCCAGCCCCGACAGCGACGCCAGGTCCACCGACAGCGTGTTGCCCACCTTGGCCAGCATATCGCCGGCCTCGATCGACAGCACCGACGGATAGGCCACGAAGTTCAGCGGCGTCACGCCCACCGTGATCGGATTCTCCGTGGTCAGGATCACCTGGTAGCCGGCGTACTGCGTGCCGTTGGTCACCGGGAAGTACGCGCCCTTGGACACCTCCGCGTCCTGGTCGAAGTCCGCACGGCGCGCCAGCGTGTAGCTGCCGCTCTCCACGCTGGCCACGTAGACGCCGTTCTCCGCCGCCGCGGCCTGCGCCAGCAGGCCGATGGCATCGCCGTGCAGGATCGTGCGGCCGTCCACCAGCAGCGGCGTGGCACCGGCGAGCGCCAGCGGCGCCATGGCCAGCACGTCCACCGCCTCCTTCGGGTCCTGCTTGCCGTTGATGACGTTCTGCACGTACTCCACGGTGACGTAATCCTTCTCCGCGCTCGGCATCGGCAGCGCCGCGGCGGCCTTGGGCTGCGCCTGCAGCTCCAGCTCGTTGGCCGAGGTGAGCTTGAGGATGTCGATGTCCGCCGTGTTGGCCGCGTTGCGGCCGCGCAGCATCTCGTTGTTGTCCAGGCGGATCTTGGCGCCGTTGACGGCGTTGTCCTCGATGAACTTGCGCTTCAATTGAGACATGGTTGCTCCTTGGGTGAGGGTTGGGTTGGATCAGATGAGATAACGCACGGAGAAGCTGTCTCCGCTCTCCAGCAACAGCTCCAGCGCCAGGCCGTCCCAGGACAGCTCGGCGCCGCTTACGGAAAAGTCCACGCCCGGCTTCTGCTCGATGCCGTGGTGCACGCACAGCTCCACCGCCAGCGGATCGGCCGGCGCATCGCTCAGGCTCACGCGGCGCGCCGCGATCAGGGCCGGCGTCACGGTGTAGCGGTCGGTGCGGTAGGGGATGGCCGCGGCTTCCACACGGCCGTCATCGCGCAGGCGCAGCAGGCGCCCCGCGCCCGGCGTCAGCAGCGGCTCGCCCGGCAGTACCAGCACGCGGTCGCCGTCCAGCGCCACGCCCACGCGCCGCTGCCATTGCCCATTGCCTGGCGCGGTGGAAAGCCCACCGCCCGGCGCGGCGTAGAGCACGTCGCCCGGCGTCCAGGCCCAGGTCTCGCAATCCAGCGCCTGCCCTTCCGTGGCCACCGCCACCAGGCCCGCCTCCGGCCGCGTGATGGCCACGCCCAGCAGCGCCGCCGCATGCACCGGGTTGCCGGTATCCGCCGCCACTGCGCCAGAGGCGCCATAAGCCAGCACCTGGCCGGGCTCCAGCGCCGCCGCCGCCACCACCTTCAGGCCCGGAGCCACGGCGGCCGGCGGCGGCGCCTGCACCTCGCGCGTGATGCGGCCGATGCTCTCCAGCAAGGCCCGGCGCTGGCGCTCCAGCGCCTCGCCGGACGCGTCCAGGGAAGACTCCAGCCGTTCCAGGCGGATGCGGATGGCGTCCACCGCCGCACGCGCGGCGCGGATGCCCGCCTCGCTGCCGAATTCGCGCGGCGTGTGGATGGCAGGAGTGCGTGAGGTCATGGAGACTCCGGGGTGAGGGAAAAGGCTGCGCGCAGGCGCAAGCCTCCCGGGCTCGCGGGGCAAGCCAGGCTTCAGGTCATTTTTGAAATCGAGAACCCGGCACAGCGGCCGGGATTCAGGTCAGCGCTGCAACGGTGTTTGACGGCGCAGCATTCAGCAAGAAATCAGGTGAATCCGCAGGAGTACCAATCGCCCCACAAACGCCGGGCGTCAGTCAGATCGCCGCCGAAGATGTCCCGGTTGGCTTCGACATCCAGCAGGGTATTGGAGGGGTCCATGCAGAGGCCCACCCAGTTGTCGATGATGCCGTCCCAGACGAAGGCCATCCGTGTCCCTTCCACTTGGCAATAGGCAGACTCCGGGCATTTCGGCTGCTCGTTTCTCCTGACTTTCGCCACGAAGCTGTGATATCGAACCGACTCGTACATGGCGCGCCCGTAGATGCCCACTTCGCCAATGGGCGTGAAACAGAGAACCGCCGCACCGATCGCCAGCGCTCCGATAGGCATCAGTGTTTCGCGGCGCCGATGCCTGATGCCACAAAAGAGCAGGACCAGCAGCAATATCAGCCACCCTATGACGGCCACGATCATGAAAGGTATTGAGAAGAATATCGGCAGAACCGCTTCGAGCATGGAAGCCATGAAACCGAACAGGCTCCACCAGAACACTAAGCGCATCGCCCTATCGGCCGGCACGATTCTCATCGGATATCGTCTTTCTTGTCCGACATGATCAGGGCGCCTCTCTCAAGGCCTCTGGGCAGGCGGCATCCTGGGCATCAGTTCGGCAACAAAGGGGGCTGTCCGCTTTTCATCCACGTATCGATACCCTCTCTCATCGACTCCACATCACGCTGGGCCATGGCCTCGCATGTCTTGGGTTCACCCGATACATCCAGGCGGTAGTCCAGGAGATAGTTCCCCATTCGAAACCTGGCTGTGCACATGCTCCATTCGCGTCCCTGGAATGAGGTGACACCGTGCTCTCTAAGCGCGATATCGTCGAATCTGCTTTCGGAACCCGAATGAATTCTCTTAGCGTCTTCTCCATTCCATGCGCGCATCCGATTCCATGCCTTGAAATCGTTCCGGTAGTGCGTTATGAAAATCTGCACATGTCGGGCATCGCACCAGACCCTCTTGACTGTCCATAGATCTCCACCATCGAGAAGAGATGGATCTCGCACGGCATCGAAGGACGTATCTCGCAGCGTTTCCATATCGATCTCTGCACACCCGGATATGCTCTTCGTGCTTTCCAGCGCCGACCATCCAAGGTCTCTCAGTGATACGGGATCCAATTGATTGACGGAGTATGTGACCTTGAGATCAGGGGCCCAGACTCCAGCAGCAATCAATAGAACAATGAATAGAAATGCTGTAACTCTATTTTTTCCTTTTATTCTCATTTTTTCGGAACACTATCAATGTACCTGTTCACCGTCGCAGGCCTTCGAATGGCCTTCAGTCCGGGCCAATTCCGAACTTCTTCCCTGAGATGATCCAGAGTCAAATCATCACCGTGCTTCTCGTAAAGATGCATGCCGAGACGGATGGCTGAAGAGTCCATGGGATCGTCAAGCCCTCGCGGCCCTTGCAGTTCCCAGAACGCCCTGCCCCATGCGGCTTTTCGCTCCTCCACTGGCACACGCTCCCCATACAATGTGCTTAACTGGGCAGCGCCAGCTCCAGCCAGCAATGTACGCGGGCCGATTCCTACCTTGCGCCCCACATATCCGTAGTGGATGTTTGACCAGATCTCATATCCATACTGGTCTCCCCCATCCCTGAACCAGAAGGCGGGGGTTCCAGAAAATGGAGGAAGGGCCTTTCTGCTTTCTGTCACATGCCCCAGCAAAGTTGGCTTATGGTCCCATGCATGCTTTGGCCAGGCCAGACTAGATTAGCCCATCCCGCCAATGCCCATGGCTTCAGCCTCTTTCTGTTCGCCTCTGCCAGAATGCCAGCCGCACGACTTTGAGAGTTTCGCTTCATTTCAGCATGCGTAAATTCGGTCACTTCGTCGAACTTTCCGTTGGCCTCTGGGCCATATTTAATCTCATCCAGGATAGGGTCTACTATCCTTCCCATGGAAAGAGATGGGAGGGAATTTTCCCACTCGGACGGAACGTAAACCTGCATAACACCATCATCTGAGGTTATGGGACCCAGTGGAGGCCTATGTGATGAAGGGTATATGTACTCAGTCTCTGAGAGGTCCCCGCTGCCAGTGAACTGACGGGCCCGCGTCCTATCCCTGAGCATTCCTGGGACCTCCTGACGCTGTCCGCTCAATCCACGTAGCGCAGATAACCTGGGAGATTTCCTTCCCTCCAACTGATCTGCGAACTCCTGTCCTTGCTGGAAGCCCTTCCGGAACTCCTCCACCTTCTCAGCGCTGCTCATATGGCCCCTTGCTCCGGCAGGCGCACAGATTCTGAGCCGGCCATGTGGAAAATTTGTGCAATTCCCGCAGCTTTTCCATCACTCCAGCTCCTCCATCTCCTCCGCCACCTCCACCGACTGCACCCTTGAGGTGCCGGCCAGCTCGATCTCCAGGCTGGATTGCGCCATCCGGTCCGGCAGCACGAACTCCAGCGCGGAGGTCACGGCGCGGCTCAGCCAGGGCGCGCCGTCCGCATACAGCGTGAGCTGCAGGTCCTCGTAGTCCGCCGCGCGCACCTGGGCGCAGCCGAAGGCCGTGGGGCGCGGCAGCTGGAACAGGCGCGAGCGCCAGCGGTAGGGGCGGCGGGTGCCGGCGCCCTCCCACTGCCAGACCTGGTTTTCCATCACCAGCAGCAGGCGGTCGGTCAGCGGATCGCTGTAGGCGGCCTGGGCCCAGAGATCGGTGAACACCAGGCCGAAGCCGCCGTTGCGTGCGTCCAGGATGAAGCCGCCGCGCTCGCCGCCGGTCTTCTCGTAGAAGCCGAAGTAGCGGTCGTCATGCGCCACGCCCAGGATGGAGGCCGGGTTCAGGGCCTGCCATTGCTCGCGCGTCAGCAGGCCCTCCGTCAGCAGCAGCGGCGCGCCCTGGCCGTTGATGCCCACCAGGCCGTCCGGCGCGGCGTAGACGATGCCGTGGTCCTTCAGGTGGGCCACGCTGCGCTTGGCGCTGCAGGCCTGTGGCGATTCCAGCTTGCGCATGGACATGGCGTCCGGCGTGTAGCCGGTGGCCACGTAGGGGTGTGACTCGGTCAGTACCACCAGGCTGGCGTCTATGGCGCCGATGGCCACGATGGGGTAGTCCGTGGCCAGGCGGTAGTCCAGCGGGAAGGCGTGGTAGCGCCCCTGCGCGGAAAACACCAGCTCGTTGCGGGAGAAGCCGGCGAGAAAGCCGTTGGGCATGGCCAGCAGGCCGCGCAGGTCGGCCGGCGGCAGGTCGTAAAGCTGCGACTCCAGCGGGATGCCCAGCTCGGCGTCCGTCTTGCCGTCCACGTAGGTGACCTGGTCCAGCGGGATGCGCTCCACGCGCAGGTAGGCGCTGCTGCCGGCGCCGGTGGCGGAACGGTACAGCGTCTTGTGGGTGATGCCGTAGCCGGCGGGCGCCGAGGCCGGGGTGTCGATGCGCACTGGCGCGTTGTTGCTGCGCTGCACGGTGCGGCTCACCGGGCTGGGCGGGCCTTCCTCGCCGAACTCGTTGGTGTAGGTCCAGACGTAGTTGGTGAAGACGATGTTCTCCGGCCGGTCCGGCTCCGGCGCGGTGACGGACAACAGCACGTTGTCCACCCAGCTGCGCTCGGCGGTTTCGTTGGAGCGCGACTTGAAGCCGATGAAGGAGCCGTTGACCTCGACCTCCGCCTCGTGCGCGCCGACTACGGTGATGCCGTTGTCCAGCGTGGTCACGCCCAGCTTGAGCCGGGCGGCGCTGGCGCTGACGGTGTTCACCTCCACCGCCACCCGGCACCAGCGGTTCTTCAGTGAGGGCGCCAGCTGGGCCAGCGTGGTGCCGGTCTCGTCGCTCCACTGGTTGTAGCGCACCAGGCGGCAGCCGTTCTCGCCGATGTTGATGCCCACGCCGTAGCCGGAGGCGCTGGCATAGAGCATCAGCGTGAGGTTCTCGATGGCCCGCATGTCGGCCTCGATGCGCGCCTTGGGGCTGGTGGCCAGGCCGATGTCCTTGTACAGGTAGCTCACGCTGTTGTTCTGCGTGAAGCGCCAGCTCGGGGCCTCGCGGCCCACGGTGGTGTCGATCTCCACGCGGGTGACGCCGCCCTCCGGCCCCTTGCTCCAGCCCTCGAAGGAGCTGCAGTCGAATGGCTCCTCGTAGTCCATGGCGGAGAGCTCCAGCGCGTCCAGCCAGGCATCGTTCTGCCCCGCCCCGGCACGCTCGAAGATCATTACCAGCCGCACGGTATGTGCCGTGGCCGGCACCTGGCGCGAGACGCTGCGCTGCACCCAGCCCAGCGCCGGCGTCACCGCCTGCACCGGAGCCACGGCCTCGCCCACCGCCAGGCCGGCGTTGTCGAAGAAGCGCAGGCCCATGGCGGCCGCGCTGCCGTTGGGCCCGCTGGCCTGCCACCACTTCAGCTCCAGCATCTGCTGCGGGAACACGTCCACCGACGCCAGCAGCAGCGTCTGGTGCGCCTCGGTGCGCGCCACGGTGCCGCCGCAGAAGTAGTAGCTGCCGTGCTTGGCGGCAAAGCCGGCCACGTCGCCGGAGGGGCGCACGTCCAGGTCACCCTCGTCCACGATCCAGCCGGCGGTGCCGCTGGACTCGGCGCCCGCGTTGGTCAGCTCCACGTTGCTGGCATCCGGCACCACCGTGTCCAGCGCCAGCGCCGGCACGGCGTCCGGCACCGGCACTCCCAGCAGCAGGCTGTCGCAGGGGTACTGCTGCCCGCAGGGGCCGATGGCCTTGGCCAGGTTGGTGACACGCGGCGCATCCGTGCCGCTGAAGTAGCTGCGCTCCGTGGCGTCCCCGGCGATAGGGCCGCGTGCCACGTCCACCGCCACGGCACCCACACCCAGCTCCGCCGTGGTCCAGTGCAGCCAGTGCTGGCGCGCCATCAGGTGCAGGCTGCGCACCTCGCCGCTCTTGAACAGCGCGCTGCTGAAGCCGGGCTCGCGCCAGGCCTCCAGGTCGCCGCTGAGCAGGCGGGTGTTGAGGGCGGTCTGCGCCGCCTCGGGCGGCAGCAGTTGCGGGGCGACGCGCGGCATGGCGCCGCGAGCGGGCCGGACAAGGATCTTGGTCATGGCTTATTCGAACTGTTGCTGTGCGACGACGTGGACCGGGAACTGGTTTCCGCGAGGACCAACCTCGTAGCCCTCGCCGGATTGGATCCAGCACTCCACGTAGTGCGGAAAGGCGCCGTGGGTCGGATCCTCGTAGCGGGTGTCCTGCAGGCGCAGCCAGGCCACCGACTCGCCATCCGAAAAGACCACCGGCTGCGGCTGGCTGGCGGTGGTGAAGCCGCCGGAAGCGCCGAACATCGGATCCTGGTAGCCCGATTCGTAAAGATGCACGGGCACGGTCAGTTCGCCTTGCGTCCAGGGCTGGCCGTCCCGCTGACGCAGCAGCGGGATCTCGTACTCGGCGTTGCGCGCCACCAGGTTGAACTCGCGCTCGAACTCCACGAGCACCGGCCCCTGCAGCACGCAGGGCGCCTCCAGCAGCGGATCGAACAGGCGTGCCTCCCACTCGGTCAGCTCTTCCCAGTCCAGTTGCAACCCACCCTGGCCGTCATCCGCCAGGGTGATGCGGGCCAGGAAGCGGGTGCCGGGCATCCAGTGGCCGAAGTCGATCTCGCCGGCATAGTCCGGCGGCGGCGCGTCCTCGCCGTACTGGTCCCAGGTATTCCACCAGCGCAGATCCAGCCGCACGTTGCCGTCCACTTCAGGCGACTGCCGGAACAGGAAGTGAATATCGCGCGGCGCGATGGGCGCAGGCTCGCCCAGGCGCAGCGTGCGGTGGAAGGTATAGCTAGCGCCGATATCCAGGCCCTGCGCCAGGTAGCTGAGCGCCGTGGGCTGATAGCTCAGCAGCAGCGCCGTGGCGTACTCCCCCGTGTAGGGATACAGGGGCACCGCGTTAGCCAGGTCCATGCCTGTCTGCAGGCGCCGCAGGCGCAGCACGATTTCGCGGCTGCCTCCGGCGGGAATCTGGACCCAGTAGCTCTGCAACTGCTGCCCATAAACCGAGCCCAGGCGCACCTCGACGCTCAGCTCCCGCTCCGGTGCCGACTCCAGTTGCAGAAGCAGCAGCAACTCGCTGAAGGCGGTATCGCCATCCAGCTCCACGATCAATTGCCCACCATGTGAGGCAAGCTCCGCCATGCGTTCGCGCGCCAGCACCAGGCGCTCACAGGCCTTGCGTGGCGTCCAGCGGAAGCGCAGCAACTCCCAGTCGCTTTGGTTCCATCGATACGGTTCGCCCTCGGCCAGCGGCAGCGCGCGCAGGGCGTCCAGGTGACACTGCACGGCACCAGGCGTGGGATCAGCCGGCGGCGGCGGCGCCAGGCGCCGGTGCACGTATCCATAACTCATGAAAACCTCCGGGGCAGCACGCGCAAGCCGCGCGGCAGGTGTGCGCGCAGTGCGCGGCCCTTGGCATTGATCTTGGCGCTGTGGAACAGCAGGCCGTGGCGTGCCGCCGACTGCGGCGACGACCAGGCGGCGCCTTCCAGCGCGCAGACGCGCGCCAAGGCGCCATCCGCCAGCGCGTGGTCGTACTGGCGCAGGATGTCGTCCCCCACGCTGTTCGCCTCCGCCACCGGCTGCACGATCACCGACACCCGAACGGGCTCGGCGAGATCCGCCGCATCCTCCGGCGGATACGGCGCCAGCTCCAGCGTGGCCGGTGGCAGCCACAGGAAGGCACAAGGCCGTCCGGTGCGCTGCGGCAGCATGCGCGGGTCTGCCGGCTGCAGCGGCTGGCCGCGGTACTCCACCGCATCCACGCCGATGATCTCCTCGGCTCCGTCCTGCGGAGCCAGGTCGTAGTGACTCACGCCCGGCTCCAGCGCCAGCTCCAGCGTGCGCCGCGCGAACCAGCTGTCACGGCAGAACTCCCGCGCCGCATGGCGCAGCGCCTCCAGCAGCAGGAAATCCGGGCAGCCGGGCGCCTGCCGCCGGCACAGTGGCAGCAGCGAGTCGAGCGGCGTCATCAGACATCCTCGCCGGTGCGTGCCGCCACGTCCGGATCGGTGGGCGCAAAGGAGAACTGCATCTGCGACTTGAGCCCCAGCGCGTTGGCGAACAGCGTCATGTACGCACCGGAGCGGTTCATGTCGCCGGACTTGCTGCTCTTGGCATAGGCATAGGCCACCACCCAGTTGTGCAGCGGGTTCTCGTAGAGATCGTCCAGCGGCAGCGTCTGCGCCGCGTCGGTCACCGCCTCCAGCGTCTTGACGCCCTGCAGCTCCACCCAGCCCTCCGACGCCGGGAAGACATAGAACAGCCGCGGCAGGCGCTTGTCATGGCAGTAGTGCAGCACGGCGCCGCCGCTGGACTCGTGCCAGTCCGGGTAGCTGTGATCCAGCTCGTTGCGCTCCACCTGGCGGATGGCGCGGCCCGGCGTCTGGCCGTCCGTGCCCAGGTTGCGCACCAGGCCCAGGAACTGGATGAACTCCGCCGGCAGGTCCTGGCGCGTGCCCACCGCCAGCTCGAAGGCCTCCGCCGTAGCGGCCACGTCCGGCTTGGCCGCCACGATGGCGCTGATGCCGGCGTTGAGATAGTCCAGCAGCTCGGTGGGCGACCAGCGCACGCCGGTCTCGTCGAACAGCGTGCGCGCGGCGCGCTGCAGCACGCGGGAGCAGGCAATGGTACCCATGGCTCAGTGCTCCTTGCCGCTGAAGGCATCGGCCTGGCGCTGGGCTTCGGCGGCGGCCTGCGCATCCACCGCCGGCTTCTTCGCCAGGCGCCTGCGCAGTCCCTGCGTGTCGCGCTGCCGCAGCGCCTGCCGCTTGTCCTGCTGCTCGCGCATGTCGGCGGCCGCCGCCGCGCGTGCCTGAGCACGCTCACGCGCCAGGGCGATACCATCGACATGGTTCACGGGCAACTCGTCCACGATCTTGAAGCGAGCGCTGGCCGCCAGCAGCGGGCTATAGGGGTACACCGCGCCGTCGGCGCGGATCAGGTATTTGGGCATGGAAACTCCTGGGTGAGAAAGAGAACAGCGGAAACGAAAAAGCCCGCCGGGTGGCGGGCTTTGGGTACGGCTTGTTGAGGGCGCCGGGGGCAGCGCAGCTGGTGGCGGGCTATTAATCCTTGGCCGGCCAGACACATACCTTTACGTGCTTAAACAACGTGGCGTCGAGGCCTTGAGGTTCCGCGGACAAGGTTGTACCTCCCCAATCTGGGGTCATCAAATGCACATGGTCAGGCTCCTTGCTCTCTGCCAGCTGGGTCAGGATGCTTGCCAGACGCAGCAAGCCCTCACGGTCTCCATGAACATCAAGGGTTTCGGGATCATTCAATTCAAAGGTAAGCATGTTCTCTCACTTCCGTATAACCAACTCATCTCCAAGCGGAAACCTTCGCTTTCCTATCTTTTCCAAATTTACACCGTCCTTCATCCGGTGAACGTCAACATGCGGAAGTTTTTCACCTTCCCGATAATCTCGACCTTTATCCAAATAATATTTCCGACCACTTTTAGGATGGAAGTATGACCCGAGTCCAGTAGCCGGATTTTTACCCCTTGCCTCAAATCTGCGTGCTTTAAGAAGCTTATCAATATCGTCAAAGGTTTTTCCGTAGAATGGGCTTTCTCCAAGTCCCTTCCTGGCAGGAAG
Organism: Solimonas sp.; assembly: GCA_030149365.1. Classification (GTDB taxonomy): domain Bacteria; phylum Pseudomonadota; class Gammaproteobacteria; order Nevskiales; family Nevskiaceae; genus Solimonas_A. The sequence goes on along the minus strand of JASBRP010000011.1, from coordinate 97,342 downwards.
ATCGCGCGGCAGCCCAAACTCGTCTATGCCTGCCCTATAGGCACGATACTCCGCCGAGTTCAGAATCGCATTGCTGTCAGGCCATTTTCGATCTGCGGATTTTCGCCTGGCAACGCTTACTTGGGGGTCGAAACCATCTGCATCATGGTCATTCTCAGGTCTCTTTCGAGGACGCCGCTGGCTCTTGGCATCCGGTAACACGCGAGCCAAGGTATCGGCAATGAAACGTTGCCAATCCAGTTCGTCCCGCATCCGAATCGGCGGAGTTGGCGCACGCCCATTTTTATCTGCCCCCGGGTGACTGGCGATGCCTCCGGAATACCTCCGTCCGTTTCCTGCGATCAATGCAGCCGATGCCGCTAGCGCAGGGTTGCCGGAGGAGGCACCGGCCTGCTCTGCGGCCAGCATCGAAACGCCGCCCCGCAGACCCTCCTCCAGTGTACGGAGTGGGCCATCCCGCAGACCGAAGATGGCAGCCGATCCTCCGCGGCCAAAGGCAAATGCCGCCCGATCTGCTCCGGATTCCGCCTCAACCGGACCCATCAAGGCACCGGTACGCGATAGCTGGCCGGCAATCCAGTCTCCACTGCCGACAACCTGCGAGCGATCCAGCAGATCAGGCGCCAGATTCTGCCGACCCAAAAAGCCCGCGGCAGTTCCGTATCCCGCCAATCCAAGGTCTGCGATATTGGCTACGGTATCGACCGGCAGGCCGAACAGATCTGCTGAAAGGCCGCGCTGCACACCTGCCAGCCCGGATAAGCCAACACCTTGAAGGCGGGTTGGAGCCTTGTTGTCTTGAGGCATGGTGAGGTCGTATGGAAAGCCGTAAGAAAAAGCCCCGGTTTCCCGGGGCCTCGTTGCCGCCTCGCCGCTTACTTCTTCTGATGCGAGCCGGTCTCGCAGTAGGCCTTGCGGCCACCGCCCTCCTTGCGCGTGCCATCCGGCGTGGCGCCGGGCTGGGTATAGGGGTTCACCGGCTTGGCGAGCTTTTCCTTGCAGTTCATTTGGATTCCTTGGGTTGATGGATTCAATACGGGGCAGGATGAGAGAGTTACAGACACCCTCCCTGCTCCCTGCCCCTCTCCCGCAAGCGGGAGAGGGGATTTACAGCGGGCTTACAGCGCCGACAGGTCCGGCGTGACGCGTCCCAGGGCCAGGTAGCGGGGCTCCACCACCTTGTAGCCGTACACCGCCAGACCACGGATGGCGGAGGCGAACTTGGTCTGCAGGCGGATCACCTCGGCGTTGATGAACTGGTTGGCCCAGGTCACGCCGTCCTTGTGGCCGGCGACGATCGGGGTCACGTTCAGCGCGGCATCGGTGTAGTCGGCCAGCTGGTTGGACTCGTACAGCGTCAGGCCGTCGATGGTGCCCAGGCGGCCGTTGCGGATCACGCCCTCGGCGTCGCCGGTGATGAGCGCCGACTTCACGTCGGTGTTCTTCAGGATGGTGCAGAACCAGGCTGGCAGCACCACCCAGCGGCCCACCTTGGAGACGCCCTGCTCGGTCAGCGCCTGGTTCATGCGCATGAGGAACTTGATGGCGTTGTCGGCGTCGATCACCACCGGCGCGCCCACGGCGCCCAGGTCGATGGCGCCGGACTTCTTGCCGGCGCTGGCGCCCTGGTTGTCGGCGTGGATGTCCAGGATGATGTCGGACAGGAACTCCGCGTCCTGCTTGAGCACCACCTGCTCGGCGGCGTCCTCGGCGTACATGTCCATCAGGCCCATGTCGCTCTGGATGCGGTCCACGTCGTCCAGCACCACGGCGTAGTACTTGCCCTTGTTGAGCTCCAGCTCGGTAGCGCTTTCCTCCGGCGTCTCGTAGGAGATGTCGAGGTTCTTCTGGTAGTCGCCCACCGAGACGTCCGGCGTGCGGCGGATGATCACCTTGTCGCCCAGGCGGGTGACTTCACCCTCCCAGTCGTTGCTGGTGATCTCGCCGCAGACGGTCATGTCGTAGTGCTTGACGGTGGCCTTCTGCGAGAACAGCGTCGGGATGACCTTCGACGTGCCCGCGCCATTGGCGGAAAGATTCGGGTACGTGCCCGAGATCGGCATGTTTGCCATGAGTGTTGGTCCTTGGTGTTGGGTTTGGAAAATTGATCGGCTGACCGCCGCAGCGGTCAACCGGGAAGCCGTTCACCCCTCGACGGGCTCAAGGCGAACGGCTTTTGGGGGCTTCAGCCGATCCGGCCGGCCACGTAGGCCTCGTCGATCTGACGCTGCATCGCCGCCTGCGCCTGCGCGCGGCCGCGGTAGCGGCCACGGGCCACGTCGGCCTGGAACTGTCGGATCTGGGCCTGGCTGACGGCCGGGCGCGGGTCCGGCGGGTTGCCGCCGTCGGGCGAGCCGTCCGGCAGCAGGCGCTTGCTGGGGTCACGCACGCCGGCGCGCGCGCCGTGGCTGCGCAGGTAGTCGCGGAACAGGCGGGCCACGCGGCCGGCGTCGCGGCGCTGCTCCAGGCGGTGCAGCAAGGCCTGGCGCTCTTCGCCGGTGGCCTCGTCGCTCTGGGCCAGGTAGCCCAGGAAGCGCGGGTCGGCGTTGACCTGCTCCCATTCCGGCACCTGCCGCGCCAGTTCGGCGATGAAGCCGTCATAGGCGCCCTGCTGCTGGCTGCGCTGCGTCTGCGCCACACGCTCGCGCGTGTCCTCCAGCTCCTGGCGCAGCGGCGCCAGCGAGGATTCCATGGCGCTCTGCAGCTGCGGCTGCAGCGTGTGCTGCGCCGCGCGCAGCACCGCACGCAGGTGGTCCTCGCCGTAGTGCTCGATCTGCTCGGTGCTGAAGTGCTGCGCCAGGTCCAGGCCCGCCAGCGGATCGCGGCCTGCATCGATCTGGCCCTGCAGCCCGGCCAGCTGGCGCTGCATCTGCTGCAGTTGCGCCGCCTGGCCCTGCTGCTCCCGCGCGCGCTCCTCCCGTTCCCGGCGCAACAGGCCCTCGGTGGTCTGGAAGCGCGCGCGCCAGTAATCCGGCGTGGAGCCCGGGTCCGGCAGTGCCGCCTCGGCGGCCGGCTCGTCCGCGGGCTCCACCGCTGGCACCGGCTCCGTGTCGGGAGCGGGTGCCGGTGCGGGGTCCGGGCCGGGCTGGGCCAGCTGCGCCTCCAGTTCGCTGGCGGCGGCGATCTGCTTCTGGATATTCCTCGGGTAACGTCGGCTCATCTTGGGTTTTCTCCACGCCGCGACGCGCCGGGTCCCGGGACGGGTCGGCGCAGCGGCGCTTGGGTGGGTGGAAACGAAAAAGCCCAGCACAATGGCTGGGCTTGGGCGAGCTGCGGACGCAAGCTCTCTGGGGTCTATTTTACGCGGGTGCCTGGGGAACTCCTAACGGAGTTCCGTATTTCTGCAGGGCTTGATTCGGCAGCACCTGATCTGGCCCGGGGCATGATTTGGCGCTATTGTTTTCCGGCACCCCGCCCGGGGCGCAACCCGAAGACGGAAGAACACCGTCGGCACCGTAAAAGCCAGCACATCCAGCCGAAACGCCATGACAGACAGAACACTGCAATCACTGCGCTCGGAGATTGACCTGCTTGACGCGGAGATTGTCCGGCTCCTGGAAAAGCGCTTCGCCGTCACCAGGCAGATCGGCCAGTTGAAGGCACGCGGAGGATTGCCGCTGGTGGATGCCAGCCGGGAAATCGCTCAGCAACAGAGATACGAGTCGCTTGCCGTGGCCAGTGGCATTTCACCCAGCGTCGTTACCGGCATCTTCCGCCTGGTTATCGACGAGGTGGTTCGCGAGCACCGTGCGGTCTGAGTTTTGGTTGACGCCGAATACCGCTTGGTTGTAGGTCAGAGCGGCTGAGTCGCTCATGAATCCAGCCTTCAGGGCATACGGAACAGCCTCTGTTGTCCCGGCTACTCCAAGACATTGGAGGTGCACTTCTTCCTTTTCAGAACATAATGACCATAAGCTGCGGTCGTGGCACTGGGCGATCCCAGATCACCTTTGACAGACTGAAGATCCAGGACACCGCTCTTTCGATCAAAAGTGCCCTTCACCTGATTCTCAAAAGAATCGACGTACTCCATGTTCAGGATGCTTTTCTTCACCTGCAAAGCCCCGTTTCCCAGAACTTCATGAGCCCTTCCAGGGGTAATGATTCTGAGTCCGAACCTGCTTCCCTTCACTTCCAGGCAGACGGCGCCATTATCATTGGCAAAGCTCTCAACCTCCGTTGCAAAACTGGAGGAGGCGCACCCTGAGAGGAGCAGACCAAGTAGTGCAATCCGACGCTTCATTTCTTCTCCGAACCCATCGAAAGATCACCGAGCAAGTCGGCTTCCTTGCCTACTCTGGCTTTATACCAGTCTTCACTGGCGAACGGATAATTTCGCATTATTGACTGAACCTCTGGCCACTTACCGTTAGTTACTCCAGTCCACCAAGCCTCCGAACTCTTGTACTGCAGGAAATTAATTCCCTGGTGAAAGAATCTGGAGAAGATCACCGTTTGCTGCGCCGGGCTCAAATCCTTGAATTTCGGTGCACCCTCTGCTTTGGATCCATCATACTTAGCGGCTACATCGCCGGTGAATTTTTTCTTTACTGCATAGGTGATATCCCGGGCTTCTCCGACGGAGACCACCAAGCCCCCCAACTGGCCCAGCTTTTTCGTTGCATCAGAAAGTCTTAGACCAGCGTACGGAAGCAGCTTTTCTGTCAAGCCATCGGAGAGACCAAGTGCCTTGATCTCCGCCTTGCTGAATTGTCCGATATCAACCCCCATTCCAATCGTTACCCCGCTCCTGCCGCTGGGGATCGCAGGTACATAGCCATCCAGGCTGAATCCCTCATACTCAAACATGGAGTCGAAATCAACGCCGGTTTCAAGTTCGGCGTTAACTCGATCTAATTCGTCACCAACCACATATCTCTTGACGGCATTAGAGGTCTTTGGCCCATAAGTTCCTTGAGGAGCAAGACCCAGCCGCTGCTGCAACTCCTTGACGTCATCGCCTTTGCTGTCTGGCCTGAGCAATTCAATCAGTTCATCAGTACGTGCGAAGTCTTTCGTCCTCACGATCGGGGCATCCGCCGTAACGCTTCCCGTACTCCTTGCATGTGCCGTACTTGGGTCCGAATAGTTGCGGGCCTTCGCCGAGGTAGGCAACCCGGAAGCCTGAGGGTGCTGCGCAAGCTGCACTTGAATTCCCGGTGGGTCATCTCGTACTTTCCGAAGCGTAAGCAACGCAGGGCTGACTGCCGTGGCTATGGCGCCTTGCCATCCCGCGGCTCCGCGAGCATCGCGTTTCGATGGTGCTACTGCCCCACTACCCCTAGCAGGTTGATTTGGTATCTGCAGCGCTGCGTCTGCCATTGCCCTGGGGTGACCTGGCAGATTGCGCTGTCTCCTTTCCATGGTCTGACTTATGCGATCCCGCGGTGCCGGAGATACGGCTGCTTGCGCCAGGCTCGGTGGCACTTGCCGCGGTGATGATTGCAGGGGATGTTCATCCTGATGCAGGCCTCTGAGGGCCCGGCGCCCTATGGGGACCTCGCGGCGTGGCGCCGACGCGGATGGAGGATCAAGCTCGAAGCCAAGAGGCAGCGATATCTGGTCTGCGTGTTTCGGATTCATGGGATTCTCAATGAAGGATCTGACTAGCCGCGCTGCGCCCGCGCCAGGGCCTGCTGTGCAGCCTGGGGGGCTTTCAGCAGTTCTTCCAGCGCCAGCGCGCGGCCCTGCGAGCGATGCAGCGCGGGGCCTTCCAGGCGGCGGTTGGCTTCGTCGGCCTGGGCAAGGGAAGCGCTGAGCCAATCGCGGTAGAGCTGATGGTCGGGGTTGGATTGCAGGCGCAGCAGGGCGGCGCAGAGGCGGGGATCGAGGGTTTGCATGCGGTCTCGCTGGATACAGGGCTTTGATGGGCATCCGTTCATGCTTCGACAGGCTCGGCACGAACGGAGGAGAGGTCAGGTGCCGACGGGCAGTTCCCCCTCTCTCCCTGCCTCTCTCCCACGAGGGGAGAGAGGTGCAGCTTCCGCAAGCCCTGGTTGCATCTGATTGCCTTGCTCGCGCGCCGCCAGTTCCTCTTCGCTGGGCATGATGTCGTCCACGCGCAGTTCCAGACCTTCGAAGTACTGGCGCAGCAGGGCGGCGCGGCCGCGCTGGCCGATGATGCTGAGGTCCACGGGGTTGGCGGTGGCGGCCAGGGCCTGCTGGCGGCGCTGCTGGGCCTGGTCCTTGATCAGCAGGGCGGCGGTGCCGCCCTTCAGGCCCGGCTCGTCCACGTACAGCATCACCCAGTGGAAGGCCTGCTGCACGGTACGGGAGATGACCTGCGTGTCGATGTTGGCGATGCCGCGGCGCAGGCCCTTGGCAGCGGCGTTGAGCAACATGGACAGGCCGGAGGCGGTCTCGCCGGCGCCGCCGACGCGGTCGTTGCCGTAGGCGTAGCCCGCGTAGGGCGGGTCTTGACCCGCCTATCGCATAATCCAAGACCCGCACAGGTCTGGATAGGCACCCACCACAACATGCCGGTGGAACGAAGAGAAAGGTCAACCTCGCATGCAGCTCACGTGGAGGCCTACGCCGATGCCAGCATCGCGAGGGTTCTCGACAGGCGGGTCGAGACCCTCCCTACACTTGCTACACCTTCTTTTGCGGGATCAATTTTTAACAAACATTCCTATGTCTTCGAGCGCGTCGGATATACACCCGGATACGCGAGAGTCATTCACTTTGGAATGAAGAACAGGAATCGCTCTATCCCGATCAATCTTGCCGTGGATTCTTGCTACATGACCCAAGCAGGTAGCGGCAAGGCAGGCCACATATTCGTTTTCGGATTCCAAATAATGTAGGCATTGATCCTGCACCCATCTCCAGTCATCGTCGTAGAACGCCACAGAGACCAACGCTCGGCATATTTTCTCTGGATCCAACGAAGCGAATGCGTCGAGGGCTACTTCTCTGCCCCCCACTGAACATCTGGATTTTCACTCACCTTCGCCTCCTTGTATGCGATCTGCCATCCCTGCCCTGCACAGCCCGCGCAGGGCGGGTCTTGACCCGCCTGTCGCGCAATACAAGCCCCGCACCGGTCTTTTGGATAGACACCCGCCACAACGCCGTAGTGGAACTGAGAGAAAGGCTAATCTCACACGAAATTCACTTGGGGCCTGCGCCGACGATGCCAGAATTGCGAGGGTTCTCTGCAGGTGGATCAAGACCCGCCCTACGCTTGCTATCTGAATGCGCCAAAGAAAACCCCGCCACTGGGGGCGGGGTTATTCGGTCTTACCAGATTTTGCGCTTGGAGGGATCAAGGCTAGCGATGAAAGGCAAGTACCCCTTATCGTACTTCCTGAACGCCTCGTCCACGATTTTTCCCGAACTATCGTGGTACGGCTCCGCCCCCGAAGGCTTGATAGGTCGCTTCGTCGAGGCCACCGCTTTCGAGTTCTTGTCGTAGGATTTCATTCAGTTGCTCCTGCAGGTCATTGTATCGAATCTCAGGCACCCGATCCAATTGGGTGATGTTTTTACCTGAGTTATCAAAGGCAAGTACGCGAACGCGGGGTTCATTTCGATAACGCTTTTCTAGTGTCAGAACCGTGCTGTTGGCGCCCTCATGGGTTGCAGCATGAATCTGGAGTGGAACAGCACGTCCGGCGATTCTCGCTCGCGCTATTGCGCGATTCCAAGCCACAATCGGATCGGTTGCCACATAGTTGATGTTCACTACTCTTCCGCTTGCGAGGGTATGTTCAATCAGTTCAATCGCTCCCTTCAGATTTGTGAGGGTCGTGTCATAAACGATTCCATTCTCTGGTGTCGCGGAGGACTTTCCAGATCCCGTTCCACCCGCCATAAACGTCACCACCTCCCCCGGCAATGCCTGCTGGGCAAGGCGCCTCTGGAACGCCTCATCACGAATCGCGGCGGCTTGCTGTTGCAAGGCATCGGACATCGCGCGGCGAGACTCCAATGATCCGGCGTACTCTGGAAAGAGCTCTTTGGCCAAGTCAGCGTTGAAATAGTCGGGGTTCCCTGCCTGTTCGGCAGCAAGACGACTGTAATCTTCTGCACTCGGCAGACTCGCCCTCCCAGATTCATGGGGTACCTCTCGCCGCCGCCGATACCCACCCACCCCAGCAGTTGCCACATCTAAGGGCGCCAGCATGGCTGGACTTATCGCCGCAGCGATCACCTCCTTCCAGTCCACCTCACCGCGCACCAGCTTCCCCGACAGCGCGCTCGCGCCGCCACTCAAGCTCGCTTGCATCGGTACTTGCGCGGCGGCGTTCGTCAGTTCGCGGCGCACAGGCCCGGCTGCGGCAGGCCCAAACACCTTGCTGGCCAGCACTGGGCTCGCCGCACCTGCAGCGGCGCCGACACGACCCGCATTGCGTGCCGGGCTCATTACCTCGGCCATCAACTCTCGATCCAAGAAGGCGGCGGCGAGTGCGTCGGGGTCGGCCGGGTCTATGCCGCGCTCGCGCAATTGGCGGAACATCTCGGCGCTGGTGCTGATCTCGTATCCGTCCCTGGCGCCAACGGCAGAGGCGCCCGCGAGTGCCGTGCGACGTTGGCCTTCGGCCGTCAGGCCAAGGTCCTTGCCGATACCACCGGCCATGCGGCCGCTCATGGCCATCGCCAGGACCGTGGGCACCGCCTCCGCCATTTCAGGCGCGGCAAAGTCCCGCAGGAAGGGCCCCGGCTGCTGCCATGCAAGGCGAGCGGCGCCCTGGGCGTCCGCGTCTCTCCAGGCGCGCATGAAATCGGAGTCCGGAATCAGGTCTTGCTCGCGCTGGAGTTGCGCGGTGCGCTTGATCACGCGGCGGTACATCTGGTCGGCATTCTTGTGGGCCGCCGCGCGCTGCCCGGGGTCTGACGGAACCCGCGAGCGCTGTTCTTCCGGAATCGGACCCGGCTGCTCCAGTGCGTGGAGGTAATCCGCCATGCGCAGGGCATGCTCGGCGGCGTTGCGCTGGCGGCGGCGGAGCAAGCCCTGATGCAGTCGTGTCATCAGGCCGGGGTCTTCGACAGTGCGCCACTGCGGGGACGAAGCCTGACTCAAGCTCTGCTGAAGAAAGCGCTGGCCGTAATCCGGGCCCATCAAGGCGTGAGGCGGCGGAGTGGCGTTACGGTACGGGGGCGGCGATGCCGGTGGATCGAGTACGAAGCCCGGCGGCAGCACCGCCGGCTCTGGGTATTTCAGTGGCATGGAATTCTCAATGAAGGATCTGACTAGCCGCGCTGCGCCCGCGCCAGGGCCTGCTGTGCGGCCTGGGGAGCTTTCAGCAGTTCTTCCAGCGCCAGCGCGCGGCCCTGCGAGCGATGCAGCGCGGGGCCTTCCAGGCGGCGGTTGGCTTCGTCGGCCTGGCTGAGGGAAGCGCTGAGCCAGTCGCGATAGAGCTGATGGTCGGGGTTGGATTGCAGGCGCAGCAGGGCGGTGCAGAGGCGGGGGTCTAGGGTTTGCATGGCGTTATCGGAGGCTCGTTCTGGGGCGTCCGTTCATGCTTCGACAGGCTCAGCACGAACGGAGGAGGGGTCAGGCGCCGACGGGTAGCGCCCCCTCTCTCCCCGCCTCTCTCCCACGAGGGGAGAGAGGTGCGGCTCCGCAAGCCCTGGTTGCATCGGGCTGCCTTGCTCGCGCGCCGCCAGTTCCTCTTCGCTGGGCATGATGTCGTCCACGCGCAGTTCCAGACCTTCGAAGTACTGGCGCAGCAGGGCGGCGCGGCCGCGCTGGCCGATGATGCCGAGGTCCACGGGGTTGGCGGTGGCGGCCAGGGCCTGCTGGCGGCGCTGCTGGGCCTGGTCCTTGATCAGCAGGGCGGCGGTGCCGCGCGGCACGACGGCGCAGTCGCCCTTCAGGCCCGGCTCGTCCACGTACAGCATCACCCAGTGGAAGGCCTGCTGCACGGTACGGGAGATGACCTGCGTGTCGATGTTGGCGATGCCGCGGCGCAGGCCCTTGGCGGCGGCGTTGAGCAGCATCGACAGGCCAGAGGCGGTCTCGCCGGCGCCTCCGACACGGTCGTTGCCGTAGGCGTAGCGCGGGATGCCGGTGGCATCATCGGCGCGGCGCTCGAAGTTCTCGAACACGGCCAGCAGTTCCTGCGCGTTGCTGCCGGGCTGGAAGAAGCCGATGGGCGGGCGCTGTGCGGCGTTGGGGTCGCTCTTGAACTGCCAGATCTTCCAGGGGTGCATCTGGGTGATGGCCTCGCCGTCGGCCAGGCGGTCCACCTCCATGTACACCTGCGGGCCGCTGGCGATGCCGAGGTTGCTGACCAGGGCGCGGGCGGAAGCGTTGCACAGGTCCTCGTGCGGCTCGCACATCTCGGGGATGGCGCGGCCCCAGTATGCGCCGGGGATCGCCTCGTAGCAGGCCATGTGGTACGGGCGCTGGCCCAGCGGGTCGTCGTTGACCACGCAGCGGACCAAGTGCTCGCCGACCAGGATGGCGTCGATCTCGTAGGGGCGGTCGGGGTCGTCGATCTCGGCGCCGTCATAGCCCCAGTCCAACAGCAGGCGGCCGGGCACGGCGCCCCAGTAGTGCAGGCCGTCGATCAGGTCGTCGCGCGTGAGCCAGTCGTAGCTGGTATCGCCTTCCAGGCGGTTGCGCTCGGCGTCGCTCCAGATCCAGTGGCGCAGGCTGCCGCCGCGAGAGCCCTGCAGCACCTGGCGGATGTCCCACTCGGAGTTTCCGGGCACGCCGATCATGGCGTAGAGCTCGCTCTCGGTGAGCCGCAGGCGCTCGATGAAGTCGCGCTCCTGCGGGCTGCGTGCATGCGGCGCGGGGTAGCAGTCGAAGGGGCTGATGCGCTTCCAGGCCAGGCCGTGGCCTTCGGTGACGGCGGGCGTGGCGCCGCCCAGCCACTGCAGGCGGCGCTGGCGGCGGGTGTAGGGGCCCTTGAGGATGGCGGCGGGATAGGTGGAGAAGTCCTCGATGAATTCGTCCAGCGCGGCGTCGTAGCCGCCCTCGTCCATCAGGTCGGCGATGCGGTCGGCCATGCGCGAGGCGCGGCGCTCGGCTTCCTTGCGCACGTCCTGGCGCAGGCGTGACTCCAATTCGCGAGCCTGCTCGGCCACCTGCTCGCGGAACTGCTGCGGGTCCTGCGGCTGGCCGGTGGCGATCATCTGCTGCTGAGCCTGGCGTGCGGCACGCAGCAGCAGTTGGCGGCGCTGCGGCTGTGGCAGGTCGGGCAAGGTGGTGGGCTCCAGCGCCCAGGCGCGGTCGGAGGCGGGCATGAGGATGTCGCGAATCCAGGCGGCGGCGGCGCGAGACTTGGTGGCGGACAGCGGCATGAACAGCGTGGTGGCGCAGCCCTGTTCCTGGAACTCGCGCAGTTCGCCTTCCGCATACACGCCCTTGCGGCGGCGCAGGCAGTTGAGCAGGCGGCGGTCGATCTGCTCGCGGGCGCGCTTGTTGCGCTGCCAGGCGGACTGGATGTGGCCGACGAGTTGCGACGGGGCCTTGGGCGCGGGCGGCGGTTGGGGACGGGACTTTTCGGTGAGCTGGTCGGGGGTTTGCAGGTGAACGAGGCCGTGGGTGGGCATTCGCAAGTACTCCCCCTCTCCCGCTGGCGGGAGAGGGCTGGGGTGTGGGTGGAAGCAGGCAAGGAGTGGCGGTGTGCGTGACCGCCCATGCACCACCCTCACCCTGGCCCTCTCCCGCCAGCGGGAGAGGGGAAACAATCAACGCCAGCGCGCCTGCTGGATTTCACGCGCCTGGGTATTGCGCAGGTCGCTGCGCGCATCGCCGGACACGGCGCCGGTGCGGAACGCGTCCGCGGAATGGGATGCCCAGTCATGCAGCGGCTGGTCCTTCCAGCAGCCGCGGGTGGCGTCCCATTCCTTGCGGTAGTGCTCCAGGGCCTTGCGACCCTCGGCGGTGCGGCTTTCGTCGAACCAGCACATCGGCAGCAGGCGGCGGACGGCCTCGATGCCGTCGGCCACGCGCAGTTGCGGGGCCACGTCGAAGCGGATGCCGAGTTCGGCGGCGGCCTGCAGGCGGCTCTTGGCGTCGTTGCCCAGCTCGCGCACCTTGAGATCGTGCGGCCCGACGTGGCGGCTGTAGACGATGCCGTGGCGCTGGGCGCGCTGCTCCAGCACGCCACGGTAGTGGGCCAGGCCCTCGCCGCTGTTCTCGTAGTAGTCCACCACGCGCAATTGCAGTCCGTGACGCTGCAGGAACCAGATGGCGGTGCTGTCGTCCACGCCCAGGTCCCACCAGGTTTCCACCTGCAGGCTGCGGTCGTAGGGCACCTCGCCGACGCGGCCGGCGCGGTAGGCCTCCAGCAGCAGGGGGCCGTAGTAGGCGCCCTCGGTGCTCTGCTGGAAGGCTTCCTCGGGCGTGGAGGGATACTCGGAGCGCACGTCGTCGCCCTGGTCGCGCCACTTGCGCGCGTACCAGCAGCGCTGGGCGCGGCTCAGCGCGCGGCCGATGCGCGCCTCGGTATCGTGGAAGTAGCGCAGCTCGGCCTCGGTGAAGACGAAGCCGGGCTCTTCCACGCTGTACTCGGGGTGCTCCCACCAGGGCAGGAAGGAGAAGCGCCAGTCACCGTGCAGCAGCGGGGCATCGTCGCGGCGCTGCTGCGCCTGGCGGCAGAGCTCGTAGAAATGCCCCGCCCGGCCACGGGCCGTGGACTCGATCACCTTGATGCCGCCCTTGGGGACCGCCTCGAAGGCGCCGGTGCGGATCTCCTGCGCGCGGCGCGGATAGTGCGCGCAGATGTAGCCGTACTCGGTGACGTGCAGCACCTGCACGGTGCCGGAGCGGAAGGTCAGGCCCACGCGGATGCAGGAACCGTTGGCGAAGATGATCTCGCTCTCGGTCTCCTTGATCGCGGGCACCGCGCTGCGCAGTTCCGGCGGCAGGTTGTCGTAGGCGAACTTGATCTTGTCGCGGAAGATGACCTTGGCGTCTTCCTTGGTGTGGGCGATGACGCCCACCGCCACGTCGCGGTTGAACAGGCAGGTGTCGAGCCACAGCATGCAGTAGCCGGTGGTGATGCCGAGCTGGCGCACCTTGAGCTCCAGGTTGTTGTGCGCCAGCCGCTCGTAGGCGCGCTGCTGCGCCCAGTTGGGCGTGAAGCGGATGCGCCGGCCCTCCTTGTCCTTGATCCAGTAGAGGTTGCCCAGGCGCCAGGCGCGATCCGCGAGCGGCGAGCCCTCAACGGCGCACGAGTCCATTCAGGCCTCCGTTCTGTTCGGCGGCCTGGGCCAGTAGTTGCGCCAGGCTGCCCTCGCCCGCCGGCTCCTCGGCCTCGGAGGCGTCGAACACGCCATGGGCCTTGCCGAGCAGCTCCAGCGCCTTGAGGCGGTCGATGGTCTGCAGGCTGCGGACCTGCTTGGTCTCGGTGGCGCCCTCGTCGTGCTCGTCCTTGCGCTTGACGCCGCGCTGGTCCTGGAAATCCAGCCCGGCGATGGCGGCGGCGGTGTCATCGTCCCAGTCCTGCGGTGGCTTGAGATTGCCGCTGGCGTCGAATAGACGGCGCACGTCGAAGCGCGCGGCGCGGGTGAGGTGGGCCAGGACTTCGTCACGGCCCATGGTGGTGTCGGGTTTCTTTCTCATGGGATTCCTTGGTTCTTTTGGAGGAGCCGCACTTCAGAAGCTGAAGCCGAGGCGCGCCCGCCCCTGCAGCGCGCCGCCCTCGTCCATCAGCAGATCCACGCCGACACGGAAGTGCCCGAGATCGCGCTCCAGCCAGAGGCCGGGTCGCTCGCCGTGGACATCCAGGCTGGCCCCGGCTGCCCAGTGGCGTGGCGGTGGCGGCACGAAGGCCGCTTCCAGCGGCAGGTCCAGCGCCTGGGTCACCTCGCCGTCTGGTGAGCTGGCGAGCACACGCCGACCTCCGTCGATCTGCAGCAACGACAGGTCCAGCGAGACCGGCGGGCAGTCCTTGCGCCGGGGTTCCACGGAGACGGCGATGCGTCGCTCTTCGCGGGTGCCGCGCGGCAGCGCATGCGGCGGGGGTGGCGGCGTGGCGGGCATGGCTGCCCGCGCGGCGACGAGGCTCCCGTCCTGCTGGCGCCGGGCCACGGCCGGGCGCAGGTCCTCGGCAACAGTCGACGGCGCCGGATGCAGATGCCAGCCAACGAAGACGCCTATCAGCAAGCCGGAGCACAGGGCCAGGAGCAGCAGCCCGTGATACAGGCGGCTCATGACGGGCGCTCGCACAGCGCCCTCTCCGCGACGCGGCGCCGCTCCAGGCCCGGCAGGCGCATGCCGCGTGCGTGAACCCAGCGGCTCAGCTCGGCGCAGGCACCGGCATAGTCCCGGGCATTGAGACGGCGCGCCAGCGTGGAGCGGCAGAACGCCGCCGACCCCACGTTGAAGCTGAAGGACGTGAAGGCCTCGCGCTGCCCCGGTGTGAGCGGCACGCGCACACAGGCCATCATGGCGTCATGCGCCGCCAGCAGCTCATGGCCCAGCAAGGCCTCGCACTGTGCACGCGTGGCGACATCGCCGATGCGTACGCCTGCGGTACTGCCATAGCAGATCGTGGGAATGCCGACCGGATCACGATACGCCGCCGTGCGCAGGCCCTCGAAACCGGCCACCAGCGCAAAGCAGCCGAGCAGGCCCGCAGCCGCCAGCCGCGCCTTCATGCCTCGCTCCGCAGCTCACGCCGCCATTTCCACAGCAGGTGGACGGCCTGCAACGCCAGATAGGCGAGCGTGAACCAGCCCACCAGATCATGGACAGTCACGCCACTGAAGAAGGCCAGCACCGGCGGCCCGGACTTGGCGGCCGCGCCGGTCATATCGCTACGCATGTCGGTCATCGAATGTCTCCTGGAACGAAAAAGCCCGGCGCGAAAGCCGGGCGTGGGAAGAAAGGGAGCGGGACGTGAGAAACAAAAAAGCCCGGCACGGGGCCGGGCTTGGTCGAACTCTGGACGCGAGCTCTCTACGGACTATTTTACGACGATGCAGACCGCACTCCTAACGGAGTTCCGTTTTTCTTCAGCACCGTGATGGCCCTATAAGGCCTTTTCCATGGGCACGCAGGGCAGCTTTGTCCCCTTTGGGGAGTGATAAATGGTGATATCGTCTCCTTGGAAGCCGATCGCCCGGTAGAACGGCGCCGCATTCAAGGTGGCCTCCAGATGCAGCCTCCTGAGGCCCGCGCCCAGCGCCAGGCTTTCCAGGTGCAGCATCATGGCGCGCCCGATGCCACGGCCCATGAAGGACGGCGAGACAAAGATTGCATCCACTTTTCCCGTGTCGAGATCAATGAGTCCGGTACCGACAATCTGTCCATCCACAACGGCGACATGGAAATGTTCGGCAACGATCCTCGAGAACTCTGCCGACAGGTCGCCGGACGTCCACGATTCAAGGTCGGCACGCGGATAGTGTCGGCTGCACTGATGGAGAATCGCCTCGCGCCGGATGCGCCAGGCGTCAGCCGCATCTGCCCGGGCCGCCTTTCTTATTTTCAAGGTCGTCATGAAGCCGCATGCCTCTCAAGTGATATCCAGAAAAAACGGCCTTCGTGGCGAACTGCCGGAGAGCGGCACAGGTCCGCTCTCCGGTTTCAGGCCACGGCCGTCGGCGCTGCCGGGGGCGCCGGCAACTGCGCTGCTCGCACCACCCGTATCAGCGGCACCAGCAACAGCCCGAACACCAGCAGCCCCGCTAGCGCCAGCAGCAGGAAGGTCGGCTGCAGGCCCCAGCCATCCAGCGCCAGGCCCACCAGTGGCGCGGTCGCCAGGTAGGTGGCGCGAAAGCCCAGGTGCGCCAGCGAGTTGGCCGTGGCACGGAAGCGGCCCGGCACGCGGCGGTTGAAGGCATCGCGCAACACTACCAGCCCCAGGCCACGGGCGATGAAGAACAGCAGGCTGATCACCAAGCCCCCTGCCAGACCCAGGCCGGCCAGGCCCAGGTAGCCGAGCACCGGTGCCAGGCCGATGACGACCAGCAGCGCGGTGATGCCCCAGCGACGCTCCAGGCCCAGGGCCACGCGGCCCGCAAGCGCGGCCACCAGGGCCAGGCCGCCCCAGAGGTAGCCGAACAGCGACAGCTCGATGCCCTGCGCCTGCCAATGCGGCTGCAGCAGCCACACGGCATAGAACGAACCCTGGCTCCAGATGCACAGCGCCAGCAGGGTGTAACGCAGCACGCGACTGCTGTTCCACAGGTGCGCGACGATCTCTCGCAGGTTGCCGGCATGATCATCGCGCGACAGGCGCTCTCCGGGCGGCTCGTGCAGGCCCAGTGCGAACAGCAGCGGCAGGGCGCCCACCAGCGCCTGCACCCAGGCGACGGCGTCCAGCGACCAGGCCAGCAGCACCAGGCTGCAGACGATGCCGGCCAGCGCCTCGCCCGAGGTGTGGAGCGCGAACATGCGGGTCACGACCTTCTCGGGATGACTGTTGTCGCCGGCCAGGGCCTGCTCCGTGTCGTACAGCAACGCCAGATCGGCCCCCGAGACCAGGCTGACGCCCACGGCCAGCAGCAGCTCGCAGATCGAGAGCTGCAGGAAGCCATACGAGAACACGAAGCCGGCGTGGCCGGCCGCCATGAACAATGCGCCGACCTGCAGCGAGCGCACGCGGCCGAACACGTCGGCGATGTAGCCCGACGGCACCTCCATCAGCAGCACGAAGCCCGCGAACACCGCCTGCAGCAGCAAGACCTCGCTGAGGCTGAGGCCCCGCTCGCCCAGGAACGGCACGATCACCGGGATGATCACCAGGAAGACCTGGAAGAAGCCCAGACCGGCCACGCAGCCGACATTGCGCCGCAGGCGTCTCCTCAACAACTCCTGTTCATCGTTGGTCACCATGACACTGCTCGCTAAAACAACCGCACAAAGAAAAACCCCGGAGGCTTGCGCGCTCCGGGGTCGGTTCGGACTACAGATCCGTGATCTAGAAGGTCACGGCGAACTACCCGGAGCAACGCGCGCAATAACGGCATAACCCAGCGCATGCGGACGCATGGCCGGAGTGTTGCCGCGAGAGTTGTAGGCGCGAAGGATCACGGGTGTACCTGATTCAAGGGCGCGCATCCTGCGCCTGGGCTCGGGGCTTGTCAATGCGGTGAGATGGGTACCCGTATTCTCCCGCAGACCCCTCCCCTAGAATCGCCGGATGATCCAGATCGTCGCCTATGACCGCTCTTGGCCGGCCGCATACGCCACGGCCCGCACCGAGCTGCTGCGGGCGCTCGGGGCGAGGATCATTGCCATCGAGCACACCGGCAGCACCTCGGTTCCCGGCCTTGCGGCCAAACCGGTGATCGACATCTGCGCGGCGACGCAGGACCTGTCCGCTTTCGCGGCGGCAGAGTCGTGTCTGCGGCAGATCGGCTACGAGCCCGAGGACTACAGCGCGGCGCAGCGGCTGTTCTACGTCCGGAGGAATGCAGACGGGGAGCGGACGCACCATCTGCATGTGTTTCCCTTCGAGCACTGGCCGACGCTGAAGGAGCGGATCTTCGCAGCCCACCTGCGCCAGTACGCCGATGCGGCAGCACGCTACGCCACCCTGAAGCTGCAGCTCGCCGAGCGAGGGCTCGACCGCGAGACGTACACGCGCGGCAAGACCGCGCTGATCCAGGAGCTGATGGATGCGGCCCGCGCCGAGCGCGGGTTGCCGCCGGAGCCGGTCTGGGTGGAGTGAGGCGCGGCGCTCAGCTGACGCCGAGGTAGCGGCCCTGCTTGTGGTTGGTCACCAGGATGAAGCTGGTGGTCACGGCGCCCAGGATGGAGAGCGCGACACGATCCGGCGGAAGCTGGAATGCCGCCAGCAGCACGATGAGGCAGTCCACCGCCATCTGCACCTTGCCGGCACGGATGCCGTGGCGCTCCTGCAGGTACAGCACCAGCAGGTTGATGCCGCCGAGGCTGGCTTTGTGGCGGAACAGCATCAACATGCCGGTACCGATCAGCGCGCCACCGATGACGGCGCCATACGCCGGCTGGATGAACGACAGCTGCAGGACCCGCGGCGTGAGCGCCGACAGCAGGGATACCAGGGCGACGGCGGCGAAGGTGCGCAGCAGGAAGCCACGGCCCATGCGCGCCATGGCCAAGGCCAGGAACGGCAGGTTCAGCACGAAGAAGATCGGCCCGAATCCCCAGCCAGTGACGTGGTCGAGCAGCAGGGCCGCGCCGGCCGTGCCGCCCGTCAACAGGCCGATCTCCGCGTAGAGCGTGACGCCCAGCGCGACCAGGGCCGTGCCGCAGAGCAGGGCCTGCAGGTCCTCGACGGGACCGTGGGGGGTGTAGGACGGCGTTTGTTCCATTGGGCCGGGCACCGCAGAACGAGAACCTGCCGCGGCGAATGCACACCAGGGCGCCGCTCGCCTGCGGTCCAGGCCGGCAGTCTGGCGCGGCGACCTGCGGGTTCCATCCGTACAAGTACCGAAATCCGCGGCGGCCCGCGGGCGTGGCGGTCGGGTTATCGGACCAGCGCCTTGCGATACTCGCCCGGCGCACGGCCGAACCAGCGGCGGAAGGCGCGCGTGAAGCTGGCGGTGTCGCCGTAGCCGAGCTGCAGCGCCATTTCCTCGATCTTCATCTCGGTGCCTTCCAGCAGTTGCGTGGCGGCCTGCTTGCGCTCGGTCTCCACCAGGTCGCGGAAGCTGCTGCCCTCTTCCTCCAGGCGGCGGCGCAGGCTGCGCGGTGCCATGGCCAGCTGCTGTGCCACGTCCTCCAGCGAGGCGACGAAGCCCAGCGGGCCCAGCAGCAGCCGGCGCACCTGCCCCGTTACACCCGCCACCTGGCGATGCTCCAGCTGGATGCGGCACTGGTCCTCGAGCAGGCGCACCAGGCGCGCGTCGTACATCGGCAGCGGCGCCTCGGCGTCTTCGCGCCGCAGCACCAGGGCATTGCGCGCGCTGCCGTACTGCGGCGCGATGCCGCAGAGCTCGGCGATGCGCGCGGCATGCGCGGGTGCGCGCCCCTGGAACTCCAGGCGCTGCACGTGCAGGCCCTGCAGGCCCAGCTCGCGCAGCAGGTTGACGGCGGTGGCCATGTCGCGCTCCAGCAGGAACTGGCGCAGGTGCTGGGGGATGGTGGACGGATCGGCGCAGACGCCGAACTCCCGTTCGTCCGTGAACAGCGACAGCTGGCAGTAGGCGGTGCTCAGCGGCAGGTAGCGCAGGGCGCTCTGCGTGGCCTCGCGCAGGTTGCGGCTGATGCGCATCACGAAGCCCCAGATGCCGAAGGTGGCCACGTTGTACTGCAGGCCCAGCTCGAAGCCCAGCGCCGGCACCTGCGGCAGGGCCAGGATCAGATTCTCCACCAGGCGCATCTCCTGCTCGCGCGCGATCAGGGCCTCCGCGTCGCGCAGCTGGGCCTCGCCGATGCCGGTGCCGAGCAGGCAGGTGGCGGCGTCGGCGCCATGGCGCGCGCCGAAGTTGACCATCACCTGGGCGATGGCGACGGGGTGCTGGAAGCTGGCCTCGGCGGACATGGCGGCTGGGGCCCGGCTCAGGCCGCTGGCCGGAAATGCACGGCGGCAGGCCGGCAAAGCCCTGCCGGGCCTGCTGCCCCGGCGGTACTGTGCCACCTATTAGTGCTCGCGCTGGAGTCAGCCATGCAGCAGGATCTGGTTTCGTTGAACAGGCAGGCCATCGCCACGGCCCGGGAATATACAGGCGAGCTGGCGTGGCCGACAGTGGCATTGGCGCTGGGCGTGATCGCGGCCTTCGTCGCCAACCTGTGGCTGTTCGCGGCGGGGCTGATGCCGCTGTGGGCGGCGATCCTGGCCTATGCCGTGCTGACCTACATGTCCTATACGCCGCTGCACGAGGCGGCGCACGGCAACATCCACGGCGGGCATGACCGGCTGCAGTGGCTCAACGATCTCTGCGGCTACCTGGTGGCGCCGCTGATCATGGTGCCCTTCTCCACCCATCGCGTGGAACACTTCACGCACCACCGCTACACCAACCAGCCGGACAAGGACCCGGACCACGTGGTCAGCGGTATGCGCCACGGCTTTTTCGCCTTCATCCTTCACGGGCTGCGCTTCCTGTGGGTGCAGAACACCTTCCTGTTCCGCGACTACTGGGCCACTGCGCCATTGCGCGAGCGCGCCACCTACGTGGCGGAGGTGACATTCGCACTGGGCTGGCGCCTGGCCTTTGCGCTGGCGGTGACGCGCGAGCACACCGTGCTGCTGCTGGTGGCCGGCTACCTGGGCGGCGCGTTCTTCACGGCTTACTGGTTCGCCTACCGGCCGCACCTGCCCTACGAGGAGCCGGCGCGCTACCGCAACACCAACAGCCTGATCATGCCCGCATGGATGAAGCCGCTGGAGTGGTTCTGGCTGGGGCAGAACCTGCACTCGGTGCATCACCTGTTCCCGCGCGTGCCGTTCTACCGCTACCACGCCCTGCACCGGCGCATCGAGCCGGCCATGCGGGCCCACGGCACCACCATGATCGGCATCTTCAGCCGGCAGGCCGTGCCACCCAAGCCCTGATGGTGCTCACGCCGCCTTGGCCAGCGGTTCCAGGTCCATCACGCGGATCTGCTCGGGCGGCACCGGGCGGCTGAACAGGAAGCCCTGGCCGCTGTTGCAGCCGTGCTGCAGCAGGAACTGCAGTTGCGCGGGCTTCTCCACGCCCTCCGCCAGCACCTCCAGGCGCAAGATGGTGCCCAGCGCGATGATGGCGGAGATGATCTCGGCGTCGGTGGAGTCCTCCGGCACGTCGCGCACGAAGGCGCGGTCGATCTTGAGCTTGTCCACCGGGAAGCGCTTGAGATACACCAGCGAGGAGTAGCCGGTGCCGAAGTCGTCGATGGCGATGCGCAGCCCCAGCGCCTTGAGCCGGCTGATCTTGTCCTGCACGTCGGCCATGTCGCCGGCCAGGGCGCCTTCGGTGATCTCCAGCTCCAGCACCTGCGGCGGCAGGCCGGTTTCGCCCAGGATGCCGCTCACGCGGCTGTCGATGTCCGGCAGGCTGAGCTGGCGCGGCGAGAGGTTGACCGCCAGCGTGCCCAGCTCGAAGCCCTCCGCACGCCAGCGCGCCACCTGCTCGCAGGCATGCCGCAGCACCCATTCGCCCAGCGGCACGATCAGGCCGGTGTCCTCCGCCAGCGGGATGAACTCCGCCGGCGGCATGGTGCGCCCCTCGGCATCGTGCCAGCGCACCAGTGCCTCGACGCCGCGCAGGCGGCCGGTGGCGAGGTTCACCAGCGGCTGGTAGTGCAAGGTGAATTCCTCGCGCTCCAGCGCGCGGCGCAGGCGTGCCTCCAGCTCCAGCCGCGATGCCGCGACCTGGGTCAACGAGGCATTGTAGAAGCGGAAGGTGCCGCGGCCGGCAGCCTTGGCCTCGTACAGGGCCGAGTCGGCGTGCTTGATGATGTCGCCGGCGCTGTCGCCGTCGGCCGGGAACAGGCTGATGCCGATGCTCAAGCCGACATAGGCCTGGTGGCCGCCGGCCAGCAGGAAGGGCTGGCTGACGCATTCGATCAGCGAGCGCGCCACGCGCGCGGCATCGGGCTGGCTCAGGCCCTCCAGCACCACCACGAATTCGTCACCGCCCTGCCGCACCAGCAGGTCCGACTCGCGCAGCGCCGCGCGCAGGCGCTTGGCGACGATCGACAGCAGCTCGTCGCCCGCGGTGTGCCCCAGACTGTCGTTGACGTTCTTGAAGCGGTCCAGGTCCATCATCAACAGGGCACCGTGCTGGCCATTGCGGCGGCCGCGCACCAGGGCTTCGTCGAGCTTGCTGCGCAGCACCAGGCGATTGGGCAGGCCGGTTAGTGCATCGTGGTGGGCCAGGTGCTCGAGCTGGGCCTCGGACTGCTTGATGCGGCTGATGTCGGAGAAGCTGCCGACATAATTGACGAGCTTGCCCGCGTCATCGCGTACGGCGCTGATGGTCTGCCACTCGGGAAAGATCTCGCCGTTCTTGCGGCGGTTCCACATCTCGCCCTGCCAGAAGCCCTGGCTGCGGATGGCCTCCCAGACCTGGCCGTAGAAGGCCGAATCCTGCCGGCCGGACTTGAGCAAGCGCATGTTCTGGCCGATCAGTTCGACTTCAGCGTAGCCGGTGATCTCGCAGAACGCCGGGTTCACCGCCAGGATCTGCCCTTGCGGATCGGTGATCACCACACCCTCGTGCGTGGCAGTGAACACGGTCGCGGCCTGGCGCAGCTTGAGCTCTTGCGCCTTGCGCTCGGTAACATCGTGCAGGAAGCCATGCCAGGTCACACCACCGTCCGGGTCCGCCTCCGGCATGGAGCGCCCCTCCAGCCATAGCACCTCGCCGTCCCGCGCATGGATACGCATCTCGCGATGCCACGGCGTGCCGTCGCGGCAGGCCTGCTCGATGGAATCGATCAGGCCCTGCAGGTCGTCCGGGTGCACCCGCGCGAAGACCGGCGCCATGTCCTGCGCCACCTGCTCGGCCGTCACACCGAACAGCGCCTCGAAGGGTGGCGAGGCATAAGGCATGCGGTAGCCGCCGTCGTCCAGACGGCGGAAGGCGAACAGCGCTCCCGGCAGCGTACCGGCGACACGGCCGATGTACTGCTGCACCGTGATGCGATCACGCAGCGCCTGCTCGATGGCCTTGCGCTCGCTGATGTTGATATGGGTGCCAACCAGGCGCAGCAGCTTGCCGCCGATACCGTAGACCGGGAAGCCCTGGCTCTGGATATGTACGTACGCGCCATGCTTGTGGCGCATGCGACAATCCAGCTCCAGGCTGCGGGCACGGCCGTCGCGGATGCGCTGGACAGCCTCGTGCATCCGCGGCACATCCTCGGGATGCAGCAGGCGCTCGTAGATCGCGATGCTGCCTTCCAGCTCATCATCGCCATAGCCGAGCATCGCCTTCCAGCCGCTGGAATAGTAGGCACGCCCATCGGCGAGGTCCCAGTCCCAGACGCCGTGATGGGCGCCGCGCATGGCCATCTCGAAGCGCTCCTCGCTCTGGCGATGCGCCTCTTCCGCGCGACGCCGTTCGGTGACGTCGCGGATCGCGCCGAAGAGATACAGCGGCCGGCCCTGTGCATCGCGCACCAGGCTCGGGTTCACCGCCACCCAGAGCTCGCTGCCGTCCTTGCGCAGGTAGCGCTTCTCGTAGGTGCCGACCTGCAGCCCGGCGGCGACCGCGTCGCGGTTGCGACGGGTTTCCTCCAGGTCATCCGGGTGCGTGATGCCGATGAAGCCCTTCTCGATCAGCTCCCCGGCGCTGTAGCCGGTGAGCCGGCACATCATCGCGTTGACCCGCAGCAGGCGGCCGTCCGGCGTGGACAGCATCATGCCGATGCTGGCGTTCTCGAAAGCCTGGCGGAAGCGCTCCTCGGAATCCTCCAGCGCGTGGCGCTCCTGCGCCAGCGTCAAGTCCTCCGCCTCGGCGCGCCGGCGAAAGCCCATGTACAGCAGCGCCGCCGTCACCAGTACGAACAGCAGGCCCTTGATCACGTTGACCTGAGCGGCCAGCTGCGTGTCCGCCAGCGACTGCACCCAGCGGTCTCCGAGGTAGACCCACATCGCTGACAGTGCCAGGTAGGCCAGCGCGATGCGCCCCGCGGTCCAGCCGGCCACGCAAACCAGCGACGGTTTCCCGTCGCGCGAACCGGCCAGGGCCGCGACGGCTTTACCGCACCGATGGAGGAATGAGGGCTGCATTGCCACTACATCGGCAATATGGCGTCAGCCTTTAGGGAGGATACATACCATGGCCAGCCGGCGTCCCAGGGACGCCTTCCGGCGATCAACAGAGGGCAAGCCGCATGCCCCTCAGTTGTGCCGCCGGGCCTCGCAGCGCTTCCCATCCACCCTGGCGGCGTTGCAGGCCTGCTCGAACCGCGTACGCGCGTCGTCCAGTTCCCGGCGCATGTCGCGGTAGTCCACCAGGAAACGGCACTGGCTCTCGATCTGCTGCAGGGCGGTGTCGATCGTGAACATCGCGGTCTCGGCCCGGGCGCTGAAGCTGCTGCCGTGTGGGGAATAGGCTTCGAGGATCGGGGGCACGCCGCGGCAGTTCCTGAAGCGGGCGGGCGCCGGCATGGGCGGCAATTCCGTGGCCGCTGCCGGTGGCGGAACCGCCGCTGGGGCCACGGCAACAGGCTCCGGCGCCGGTGCAGGCGCGGCGAGCGTCACCGGAGCGGGCATCGGCACGGGCGTGTCCTCGACCGGGGCCTTGAAGGGCTCGGCCATCACCTGCCGCGGGGCCTCTGCTTCCGGCTCCAGCACGAAGCCCGACGAAGGCTGCGGAACGGAAGCCGGCGGCAGCACCTGGACGGCGGGCCGGGGCGCCGCGGCGGGAGCGGCGGCGGCCACGCAGTTGCCGGGCTGCTGGCGGAAGCTCGCCAACGCGGCCTGCTCGGCCGCCTGATTGCGCTCGCGGCTGGCAACATAGCCACGGTACACCTCGGCATCACAGGCCAGGCGGGCGATGCTCGCGGCGCCCTGGGCCTTGCAGCGCTCATAGCCCGCGCTGGCTTCGGCTCCGGCCTTCTGCGCCTGCTGCAGATGGCGCTGGCCTTCGGCGGAACGCGACCACTGCGGGCAGGACCCGACGGCTTGGCCGCTAATGGACCATAGCAGCAGAGTTGGGACAGCGATCCTCCGGTAGTTCAGGAGGGAAAGTGCCGCTGCTTTCATATACCGATCCCAACTCATCGACCGGGCTCCCGGTCAACCTGGCAATCGCCACCCGCAGTGAGCTTGGAACACTCATCGGCAGATCGCTCGGAGATAACACGTTGCACTTCAATGCGACGCGCCAGGCGCGGCTCGCTGCGGCATTCGCCTTCTAGCAGCTTGAGCGTTTGGTAATCCCTCCAAGCGAATACATGCAGGCTGCTGAGCGCTCCATTTTTGCGACTTTCAAGGAAATAGCTTGTAGAGCGGCTGCTGATGTCACTCATCTTCGATCGGCAGGACAAGTAGAGTGAACTGTCGGGCGTCTTTTCCCGATCACCATTGACCTCTGCAATAGCGCTTTCCACTTCCGGCAGGATGCCGCCAGGATCACGGCCGTTCTCACAGTCTCCCGCCGCGTGCGACAGCATGGATCGGCAGCGCTGCTTGTCAGACTCCAATGCTTGGACCAACGAGTTCTGTAGATCTGGTCGCGATGCACAAGCTCCTTGCGATTGTTCCAAGTTCAGCATGCGCTTGCGCATCAGGATGTAAGTCTCGGTATGCGGCATGCCCTTGTTGTCCGGATGCATCAGGAACGGATGATTGAGCAGGACTCGATCAACAGCCGTGCCGAATTCCTCGCAGCTTGGCGGCTTCCATCCGGGGCGCTTGTTCGGCGGGGGGCCATTGCTGCGCGGCGCGGCGCCGCCGGCAGTATAGGAGGCCAGTGCCGCCGGGCCCGGCGCCTGGGCGGGGCCTTGCGCCTGCATCTGCTGAGCTTGCTCGGCCGCCTGTTCACCGGCGATCTCCCGCAGCTCCTCGGCCACTGTCTCATCCTGCTGCTGTTCCCACTGGTCCAGCGCTTCCATTTCCGCCACCGGCGGAGCGGGCACTGCAGCCGTGGCGCCGGCCTGCGCCAGTCCGCGGCGCCATTGCTGGGCGCGCTGGCTGGCGGCGGCGTCGATGCTGCCGCATTCCACTTCGTAGAAGCTGAGCTCGGTCGGCTCCTCCGCGGGCTGCGTGGACAGGGCGGCCTCAATGCGGCCCTGGATCCTGGCGCAGTCCGCGGCGGTGGGAGCGCCGAGGCCCGGCGAGCTGCTGCCGCCGCTGCCCAGCTTGGATTCCCAGCCGGCGACGCGGCCCTGGTACTGCTCATGCGCCTGGGCACACTCGGTCTTGAACTCGCCGAACAGCTTGCGCGCCTGGGCACGGTCGGCGTCCTCGGTATCCTCGATGCTGCGGCGCAGCCCTTCGCATTTGCCGATGCGGGCATCGAAGCCTTCGTTCACCCACTGGCCGTTGCGCTTGTTCCAGCCCAGGCGCTGCGCATAGGCCAGCCCCTCCACCTCGAATGCAGGAAGATGCGCCAGGTATTCCGGATCCCGATTGAGGCGCTCGCCCGTGGCGATGGCCTGGTCGAGCTGGCCCAGGGCGAAAACGCAGCCCTCGTGATCGACACGCAGTTGGGGCTTGTCGCAGCTCAGCCGGATGTCGCTGCGGGCCTTGTCGCCTGCGTCGATCGCGGCGCTGCGCAGGCGCCGCGCGCCGTCCTTGGTCAGTGCGCGGCTGGCGCTCTCCGATCCCGCAGGAGCCTGGGCAAGCTCCGCCGGCTCCGGCTCGGCCGCTGCGGCTCCGCCGAAACCCAGCGCACGCTTGCAGGCCTCCGCATCCAGCTCGGTGACGCAGGCCGACAGGCCACGCGACTTGCCGCTGGAACTCGACAGCGCACCCAGCACCTGCTCGTCGCTGGGCGCGGACCTGCCGCTGCTGGCAGGCGAGCCCAGGCTGCCGAAGAAGGCCTTGGCCTTCTCGCAGCTCTTCATCATGCCCACCACCAGCCAGCAGCCCGGATGGGCCGAGCAATAATCCCGCTGCTCCGCCTGGGCCTCGTTGGAGTCGCCGTCACAGGCCAGCGGGTCTGCGTACGACAGGGGCGCCACCGCGAGCAGCAGCAATGCGATCGCTTTCTTCATGTCAGTTCCCGGTCATCGCCTTGCGATAGGCTGCCAGCACGTCGTTCCACATCTTTTCGTAGTCGTCCTGGCTGGGCTTTTTCTGGTACTCGTCCACTGCCGCCAGGGTGGTGCCCTTGGCGGACAGCGCGGCGGCGTCGGCATCGGCGCTGTTGAGGCCATCGAAGACGATGAAGTTGCCGCGCGACGAACGCTTGCTGCCATAGGTCCAGGACCTGCGGGAGGAGGAGTCGTATACCGCCGCGGCGAGCTGCCACTGGTCCACCACCTCGATATCGGTGCGTGTGTAGCTGTAGGGCAGCATGATGGCTTCCTCGAGCTGCTGCGGCGTTTGCGCCAGCTGGCGCCTGGCGTCTTCCAGGTCGCTTTCCGCGGAGGCCTCGCCGACGACGTTGAGCAGGCCCATGGCGATGTCGAGCGTCGAGCCGCCGCTCTTGGCGCGGCTCTCCGCCGCACTGGCGCGGGCCTCGGCCAGGTCGCGCTCCGCCTTGCTGACCGCCTCGCGGGCCTCGGCCCAGGCCGGGTTGCTGACACGCCGCGTGCCGGACTGGTACTGCGACTTGATGCTGCTGCGCGCGGTGACGTTGCGCTGGGCGCGCACCGGTGTCACGCGCAGGAACACCAGCAGGTCCTGCTGGCTGGCGTCGGCGCCGGCCAGTACTTCGGAGGGTTTGTCGGATTCCTGCAGCGAGCGGTACGGCGTCTGCGAGGGCGCCTTCAGGATCAAGCGTCCCTGGTTGGCCGCCAGGCCTGGCCACACCATCAGCATCACGTTGCCGTTCTCGGCCACGCTGTAGCCCTGGGCTCGCGCCTCGCGGCGCAGGGCCTGCTTCTCGAAGTAGGAGCGGGGGCGGCGTTCTGCCACCAGCGCGTTGAAATAGAGCCGCGACAGGCGCAGCTTCCAGGACTCACCCAGCTCGGCCATGTACATAGCGCCGAAGCGACGCAGCTGCGCAAGGCTGGCGCCCTGCAGGGCCTGCTCCAGCGCCGGATTCTGGTCTGCCAGGCTCGCCATCTTCAGCGGCAGCGGATAGACACGGTGGAAGGCCGGCTCGGTGAAGTAGCCGTAGTCGACGAAGGCGGGGCGCGCTTCCGCGCGCAGCTCGTTCTCCACCTGCGCCAGCGCCTGGTCCAGCCGCTGCGCCGCCTGCACCGAACGCGGCAGTTGTGCCGGCAGGCTCTTCAGGGCGGCGGAGCGCGTCCGGGCATCCGCCAGCGCCGGGGTGAGCTCCTTCCAGCGCCGCATGTCGCCGTTGCGGGAATTGGCAGCCACCAGGCGGCCGATGCTCTCGGTGGCCTGCGTCTCGCCGCGTGCATCCAGCGAGGCCAGGGCGCCCTGGTAGCGCGGACGCTGTTCCGGCGGCAGCGCGGCGAAGTCCGGCGCCGCGCTCTTCAGCAGCTCCAGGGCATGCAGGTCGCTGCCGCTGTCGATCTTGGCCTGCAGGTTGTCCACCAGCAGGCGCTTGCGGAAGGCGTCGACCCAGGCCGCGTCCTCGCCCGTCAGCTTGGCGAAGTAGGCCTGCTCGCGGATCATGAACTGCATGGCCGCGTCGATCTGGTTGGCCGCGACAAGGTCCTTGAGATCGCCGATGCGGCCGGAGAAAAAGCCCGCCTGCGCCGCCGGCGCCAGCAAGCCACCGCACAGCACAAATGCCGCGCAGGACGCGCGACCGAAACCTTGTTTCATGACATCCCCATGCCCTGTCCGCCATTTACCTGCCGCGGACCTTTGCCGGCCCATGCTCAGGCCATCCCTTGCCGGAAAGTATCACCTGAACAGGTCATGGACGCATCAGTGCATCACCCCCTGCCGCAGCAGCCGCGCCAGGGCGGCGCGCGCCTGCGAATAGGTTTGCAGCATCAGCGCCAGCGGCATCCGCAGCTCGCCGGCCCGGAAGCGGTCGGCATCCGCAGCGCGGGTCGCGCAACCGCGCTGCGCCCGGACACGCTCCAGCGGCCACTGCAGATGCACGGCCTGCAAGACCTGCCGCTGCGGCGGCGGCAGGCGCCGCCAGGCGATGTCCAGGCTCTCGCCCGCCAGTTCGTCCGGCTCGTCGCCGGCGCCGTGGTCCTCGTCCTCCCAGACCGGGATGGCGTAGTGCCGCTCGGCCGAGGCACAGGCGGTGAAGGCCTGCGGCCCGCCGATGTCGCCGGCGGCCCAGCGGCTCCAGTTGTCCAGCATCCGGTCCAGCCACTCGTCGCGCTGGGCGCGCGCGATCACTTCCGTCGTCAGTCCGCTGTCGTAGGGTTTCATTGCCGTCACTCCGCCTGCCTGGATCCACCTGCCGGCACCGTCGCTGGTGCCGCTCCCCTGCCCACCCGCCCCGGCCCTCACGCGGCCTGCTCCAGCGCCGCCGCCATCTGCTCCGACAACTGCCACAGCTTCACCGCCGCCATGCCCCGCGGCTCCCGCGTCGCCCCCCGCATCAGGTCGCCCAAAGAGGAATAGGAAAGGCCGCAGAGATCGGCGATATCCGCCCGGCTCAGCCCCGCCCGCTCGCACCACAAGACCCGCTCTTTCCAGTCGCTGTCCATGTGCATATTTTACGGTTTTCCGTATATTACCCACAATGGATTTCCGTAACGGAATTCCGTATATTTGCTACATGACTGTCGGAGAACGAATTAAATCCGCGCGCAAGGCGCAGGCCCCCGTGATCGGGGTCAAGCAGCTGGCCGACGCCGTCGGCCTGGCCGTCAGCACGCTCTACGACCTGGAGCGCGGCGAGCAGGACAGCACCACCAAGCTGCACGCCATCGCCGAGTTCCTGGGCGTGCGCGCACGCTGGCTGGAGACCGGCCAGGGCCCCATGCGCCCCGAGCAGGGCGACCTGCTGGACGCCAGCTTCGACGACAAGTACGACCGCGTCACCGTGGTGCGCGGCGCCATGCTGTCCGGCGGGCCGGGCAAGGTCTCCTGGGAGTTCGAGGAAGTGGACCGTCACTTCGCCTTCCGCCGCCAATGGCTGCAGGAGAAAGGCCTGCGCGCCGACCGCTGCCGCATCTACGAGGTGGCCGGCGACAGCAACGCCCCCTACATCCGCCATGGCGACGTGGTGATGCTCGACCTGGACGACCGCAAGGTGGTGGACGGCGAGTTCTACGGCCTGGCCTTTGGCGACGACCTGCGGGTCAAGCAACTGGCCTTCCGCGCCGACGGCGCCCTGCGCGTGATCAGCGCGGCGGACCCGGACAAGGCGGAGACCTACCGAGGCCAGGAGATCGAGGCGATCAGCATCATCGGGCGGGTGGCCTGGCGCGGCGGCTGAGCCGGGGCACCCTGGCGCCGTGGCCCTCAGCTTGGCTCTGGCTCAATAATTACGGAATTCCGTTATTCGCTATATACGGCATACCGTATAATGATTCCGTACCCGACTCCGGAATCCCGCCATGCCCAAATCCCCTGCCCTGCTCCCCGGCGACACCGCCCGCATCCGCCATGGCCGCCTGAAGCACCGGCTGGCGGAGGTGCTGCAAGTGGATGGCCGCCACGCCACGGTGATCACTGCCTCGGGCGAGCTGTCCCTGCCGCTGTCCTGCCTGGAGGCGGAGTGATGGGGGCCGCGTTGCGGATCGGCGACGGCGCCTTGATGCCAGCCCAGCCAGGTGATGCAGAAGACCGGGAACGCCGCCGCCTCGCCGCGGCGCTGGACCTGCGTACCGGCTCGCTCTGCGACGGCCGCTCGCTGGTCGCCGAAGCGCTGACGGACTGCGAGGCGGCCAATGCGACGCTGCGCAGCATCGCCAGCCACGTGCGCACGGCGGTGCTGGGCGACAGCGAAGCGGTGGACCGGGAGATCGGGCGGATCGTGCGGGAGGCGGTGATCCGTTACGCCCGCGCCCCGACCTAGCAAAGGCTCAGGCCGCCGCCGGAACTCCGACCACGGAAATCCGGTTGCGGCCGCCGGCCTTGGCGGCATACATCGCCGCATCGGCCTCGGCCAGGGCCTCGCGCAGGTCGCGCGCCTCGTCCTGCGCCGCGATGGAGGACAGCCCGATGCTGACGGTGATGTGGATGGTTTCGCTGCCGATGCTCACCGCCGCCCCTTCCACGGCGCGGCGCAGGCGCTCGGCAAGCCCCAGTGCCTCGGCCTGCGCGGTCTGCGGCGCGAGCACCCAGAACTCCTCGCCGCCGGCGCGGGCCAGGATGTCGGCCTTGCGCAGGCCGTCCTGCAGGGTGGCGGCGGCACTGCGCAGGACCAGGTCTCCAACAAGGTGGCCGTAGCGGTCGTTGATGGTCTTGAAATGGTCGATGTCGACGACCATCAGCGTGGACGCTGCCTTGCCGCCCGCCGCCGCTTCCACCGCCAGGGCCTGGAAGGCGCGGCGGTTGAGCAGCCCGGTCAGTTCGTCGCGGTTGGCCAGGGCGTCGAGCCGCAATTGCAGGCGCTGGCCCGCCAGCAGCAGGTGGCCGACGGTGGTCAGGATCATGATGGCCAGCAGCACGGAGAAGAAGAAGGCCTGCGCCGGTCCCAGTGTCTGCAGCGTGACCGTCTGGCCCGCCTGCAGCGCCGCCGCGCCACGCAGCAGGGCGGTCCCCGCATACGTGGTCCAGCACACGGCCAGGAAGCGGGCCAAGCTGCCCTGCCCCGGCGGTGGATGGCGCCATAGCGCCGCCGCCATCAGCAGGCAGGTGGCCGACGAGGCCACCGCATAGGACGCCACCCGCAGCACCAGCGAGTCGATCACGACCGCGCCGTAGAGATTGGCGACGAAGGCCGGCACGTAGATGGCCGCCAACAGCCGCCAGCGCAGCGGCCGCTCCAGGAACAGCACGGTGCCCACGTACAGGAAGGCGCAACTGGCCACGGCCACGGTGTTGCCGATGCCGCGTGCGAGCCAGATGGGGAAGAAGGAGCCGAGCGCAATCGGCAAGGTCCCCAGCGCGCTGCAGACGAAGCCGATCATCCAGTAACGCACGGCTGGCTCGTTGCGATGCACACGCCAGCCGTGGAACATGGCCAGGGCGCAGCAGGCGGCCACGATGGTGGCGCAGAAATACAAGGTGACGGCATCGAGCCGCATCGCGCGCTCCAGGGACCCTCCGGTCCGCCACGGCCTGATCGCCGGACTCGGGTGATCTTACGAACCCCGGCCCGTCACCCCGAGCCGGAAGGACCGCCTGTTTGGGGGGTAGGCCGGCGTCGCGAGGCTTGATAATGCCCTGCGTCCGTCGTCCGTGGTGGGGGCTGGCATCCCGTTTCCAGGCCCCGGCTTCCATGGCAGGATGGCGCCGTATCCATGAGCAACCCCAGCCAACCGGGCCCCGAGGCCCTGTCGCCAATCGCCGAATCACGCCCGCGTGCTCAACGATGAGCCTGCACCTGCCCACCTTGCTGATCGTCACCGTACTGGCCTACCTGGTCTTTGGCCTGTTCCAGATCGCCATGTGGCAGCTGCGGCGCGAGCGCGAGGGCCAGTTGCTGTGGGGCTTCTCCAATCTCGCCGGCGCGCTCGGCGGCTCGCTGCTGCTGTTGCGCGGCATGATTCCGGACTTCATCTCCATCGCCCTGGCCAACGGCCTGCTGATCCTGGCGCATTCGCTGATGTGGGCGGGCCTGCGGCGCTTCTCCGGACAACCCGTGCACTGGTGGCTGGTCTGGGCGGCGCCGCTGCTGCTGGCCGGACTGTTCTGGGGCTTCCCTCCCGTAGCGGGCAACCCGCCCGCCCGCACCTGCGTGCTGGCGCTGTTCATGCTGCTGTTCAGTGTCGCCAACTTCGCCGATGCCTGGCGGGCCCAGCGGCTGGAGCCGCTGGTGATGCGGCGGCTGGTCATGACCGTGTTCCTGGTGACCTGCGTGTTCATGATGGATCGCGCGCTGTACATGCTGCAGCAGTCCGGCAGCCCGGCCGAATACCTTCTGATCCATCCACGCCAGACGCTCTCGGCGCTGGTGGCGCTGCTGATCGTGACCGTGTGGAACCTGTCGATCCTGATGATGGCCAGCGAACGCCTGGCCAACCGCCTGACCAGCCTGGCGCACAGCGACGGCCTGACGCGGGCGCTCAACCGCATGGGCTTTCGCGCCCTGGCGGTGCGCCAGGTGCAGCGCTGCCGCCGTGATCGCAAGCCGATATCGGTGCTGCTGCTGGACCTGGATCACTTCAAGAAGATCAACGACAACCACGGCCACGAGGCCGGTGACCGGCTGCTCTGCGCCTTCGCCGCCACCATGGGCGAGATGATCCGCCCCGGCGACCTGCTGGCGCGCTACGGCGGCGAGGAGTTCTGCGTGCTGCTGCCGGAAACGGGCCTGGCCGAGGCGACCGCCGTGGGCGAGCGCCTGCGCGAACGCTTCGCCACGGTGCGCATCCGCGCCGACGAGGCAGTCATCGGCACCACCGTCAGCATCGGCGTGGCGCAGTTCCTGGGCGGCGAGATGATCGACGACGCGGTGTCGCGTGCCGACCGCGCGCTGTACCAGGCCAAGCACCGCGGCCGCAATCGCGTGGAGACCACCGATACGATCACCGAGCTGGCGCCGGCCTGAGCGCCGGCGGCCGTGAGTCAGAAGAGCCTGCCGTCCGGTGAGCTCTTCTGTCCGCAGCGCCGCTCAGCCCAGCCGGTCCTTCAGCAGCCGCAGCAGGTCGGTAGGGTTCACCGGCTTGGTCAGGTGATGGTCGAAGCCGGCCTCGCGCGAGCGCGCCTTGTCGCTGGCCTGGCCCCAGCCGGAGATCGCCACCAGCAAGCGTTGCGCGGCCCAGGGCTCGCCGCGCAGCCGCTGCGCCACCTCGTAGCCATTGAGCCGCGGCATGCCGATGTCCAGCAGGATCGCCTCGGGCCGGAAGCGGGTGGCCAGTTCCAGCGCCTCCTCGCCGTCATGCGCCATGCGCACGTCGTAGCCCTGCATCTCCAGCAGCGCGGCCATGGCCGCGGCGGCGTCGCGGTTGTCGTCGGCCAGCAGCACGCGGCGGCCATCGCTCTGCTCCGGCATGGCCGGCAGCATGGCGGCGGCCGGCAGGGAATCCTGCGGCAGCAGCGGCAGGGTGACGATGAAGCCGGTGCCACGGCCGAGACCTTCGCTCTCCACCGCGATACTGCCGCCGTGCATCTGCACCAGCGCGCGGGCCAGCGCCAGGCCGATGCCCAGGCCTCCGCTGCCGCGCTCCAGCGAAGGCGAGACCTGCGAGAACATCTCGAAGATGCTGCCCAGGTGCTGCGGCTCGATGCCGATGCCGTTGTCGCGCACCACGATCCGCGCCTGCGCGCCCTCGCCCGACACCTCCAGCGCGATCACTCCACCCGGAGGCGTATAGCGCGCGGCATTGTTGAGCAGGTTGACCAGCACCTGGACCAGGCGCGTGGGGTCGGCGTTCACCCAGAGCGGCCCGGCGCCCATGGACAACTCCAGCCGGTGCCGCGCCTGCTCGATCTGCGGCGCCGCCGCGTCCAGCGCCAGGCGCACCGCCGCCAGCAGGTCGGTCACCTCGCGGCGCAACTCCACCGTGCCGCGGGTGATGCGCGAGGCTTCCAGCAGGTCGTCCACCAGGCGCGTCATCTGCTCGGTCTGGCGCAGGATCAGGTCGCGCGCCCACTCGGCCTGCGTCGGGGTGGCACGCGGCGAGCGCAGAATCTCGATGCCGCTGCGGATCGGCGATAGCGGGTTGCGCAGCTCATGCGCCAGCGTCGCCAGGAACTCGTCCTTGCGGCGCCCGGCGGCGTGCAGCTCCTCGTTGAGGCGGCGCAGCTCGCTCTCGGACTGCTGGCGCTCGGTGATGTCGATGCCCAGGCCGTAGAGCATGTTCGGCTGGCCATTCTCGTCACAGTCCACGCGGCCGCGGACCTCCATCCAGCGCCAGTCGCCGCCGGCCGGCAGGAAGCGGAACTCCACCACGTAGTCGCCGCGCCGCTCGATGGCCCCGCCCATCGCCTGGGCCACCCGCTCGTGGTCATCCGGATGCAGATGGGCGATGAAGTCCTCTTCCCTGCCCTGGAAACCGCCGGCAGGCAGGCCGAAGATGTCCTCCATCTCGCGGCTCCACCAGACCTTGCCGCTGAACAGGTCGCGCGACCAGGCACCCATGCGCCCGCCGCGCATCGCCAGCGAAAGCACGTCGCGGCTCCGCTGCAGGGCCGCCTGGGCGCGCGCGCTCTCCAGCGCGAACCAGGTGCGCTGCGCGATCTGCTCCAGCAGCGTGGCCTCCTCCATGCTCCAGTTGCGCGGTTCGCGGTGGTGCAGCGCCAGCAGCGCGACGAAGCGGCCCGCCTTGACCAGCGGCACGCACAGCGCTGCGCGCGTGTGCAATGCGGCGTAGGTGGCGCGCGTGATTTCCGAGGCGCAGCGCTCATCAGCCTGCACGTCCGTCACCGCTACTGCCTTGCCCTGCGCCAGGTCGTCGATCAGCGCCGGCCCGAAATTGTGCAGGTGATAGCGGCCGGCGGCGCTGGCCAGATCCGCGTCGCAGTAATCGCGGCTGATGATCAGCTCGGTGCCGTTGTCCTCCACCTCGCCGAAGCCGCAGCGGCTCACCCCGAAGTGGCGCGCCACGCGCGCGGCGAATTCCTGCTGCACCGCCTGGGGGTCTTCCAGGTCACGCGTAGCGTCATGCAGATCCAGCAGCAATGTCTGTGCAAGGGCGTCGCGCGTCAAACGCGCATCCGCGCCGGCCAGCGCCTGCGCCACGGCATCCACCTCCGACAGTCCGCTCCCCGAGGGCAGCACCGACAGGGCCCGATTGCGCCCCATGCCGCGCGCCGCCTCCGCCAGGCGCTCGATGGGCCGCTGGATCGAGCGGGCGACGCCAGCCGCCAGGATCAGCCCGATGCCCAGCAGCAGCGCGCCGGCCAGGATGGCCGCCATCGCCGAGCGGCGCAGGCCCTGCGCGAACTGCTCCGCGGGCACCGCCACCAGCACGGTCCAACGGGTGATGTCGGAGCGCCGGTAGGCCGCGATGCTGGGGTCGCCCTCCAGCGTGCGGCTCTCGATCACGGCCTCGGGCTTGCTCCGCAGCGCCGCCAGCAGATCGGGCGACGCCGAGCGCGTGACGAAGCGCTCATGATTCCGGTTGCGCGCCACGATATGCCCGTCGGCATCGAGGATCGTGGCGATCCAGCCGTCCTGCAGGTTGAGGCCATCGAACAGGCGGGCCTGCGACTGCGCGGTCATCTTCACCGCCAGGCGCAAGGTATGGTCGCGGCCTTGCACCGGAAGCGACATGGCCACCACCGGCGCCTGATTGAGCACGCCGGGCATGACGTTCCACAGTTGCAGGCTGCGCCCGCCGTCGAAGGTCGCCGTGGTGGGACGGGCCAGGGGCTCCCGGGGCAGGATCGTGCCCGGCACCGCGCTGGTATTGATCAGCTGCTGGCCCTGCTCGTCCGAAAGCACCAGCCAGACGCCGTCTCGGGCCAGCGCCTCGCGCGCCTGGCGCTCGAAGCCGGAATAGTCGCCCGTTGCCAGCAAGGGAGAGGTCGCCAGGGCCTGCAGCAAGACGCTGGCCTGGCCCAACTGCTGGTCCTGCGCGATGGACAGGGCTCGCGCGGTGTCCGCCAGTTGCTGCTCGGCGCGGCTGCGCTCCTGGCGATAGCCCTGCATCACCAGGTAGGTGCCACCGGCAACGGCGGGGATCATCAGGGCCGCCGTCAGCTGTTGCAGGCGGCTGCGGATCGACGAACTGCCGCGATCTGCGTTTACCGGCTTGGCCCCGCCCATTGCGCCCCCTGGTGCCAGCCGCAGGCTGCGAGGCCGCCGCAGCCATTCAGCCAGATTGATGGATGAGGCTGCATTCTTCCACAGCCCGGGACTTCCGGCTTCCGCCGAGGCAGGCCGGGCCTGCCCGCTGCGTCACCGGACCGAGTGACGCCCCGGACACTTCCTGCCGCGAGGCCTCAAGCGGTGCCGGTCTGTTCGAGCCGGGCGCGTGCTTCCTTCTTGCCGATGCCGCGCAGGCCGGCGATGGCCGCCACCTGGGCCTGGCGCGGCAGGGTCTTCTCGGCTTCCCAGTTGTAGACCGACTGGGCACTGACGTCGATCAGCTTGCCGAACT
The DNA here is from genome assembly GCA_030149365.1 of Solimonas sp. Classification (GTDB taxonomy): domain Bacteria; phylum Pseudomonadota; class Gammaproteobacteria; order Nevskiales; family Nevskiaceae; genus Solimonas_A. The sequence goes on along the minus strand of JASBRP010000011.1, from coordinate 60,867 downwards.
CCTCGGCGCTCAGGTCCAGGCGAGCACGCAGCGAGCGCAGGCCCTTGGCGGAGTAGCGGTGCTTGTCACCGCCCTCTTCGGCGGCGGGAACCGCCACCGTCTTGCCGGCCTGCTTGCGCAGCGCGGCCACTTCGCGCTCCAGCGACTGCACCTGCTTCTTCAGCGCCGCCAGCTGCAGCCGGTGGGAGCTGCTGGCCGACTGCAAGGGGGCCAGGGTCTGGCGCACGGTCTTGCGGGACAAACGGATGATTTCGGTCTTCAGCAGGGCAGCAATATTGGACATGGCTGGGGATGGGACGATCGAAGGGGGATGATCAGTATGCCTGACTCAGTCGTCAGGTCATGTGAACAGCCCTACAGTCAGTTAGCAGGACCGCGGCTGGACAGCCCGGGTTGGACATGCTGGGATTCGCGGCCGTTCCGACTCTGCGCAGGACCATGCCGGCTCGCAAACACCCCACCGCCAGCCTGCTGCTGGCGCTGTTCTGCAGTGCCTGCGCCAGCCTGCCCCAGGCTCCGCCCGCCCCGCCCGACGCGGCGACAGCCCCCGACGCCTCCCTGCCCGACCTGGCAGGCGCGCCCTACAACCAGATCGCCAACCGCCACCTGCTGCCGCTCTACACGCAGATCGCGCCGCTGGACATCTACTGCGGCTGCCGCTTCGATCCACAAACGAAGGCCGTGGAGCCCGCCGGCTGCGGCTTCGAGCCGGACAAGCCCTGGGGTGACGACGCCTCGCGCGGCTCGCGCATCGAATGGGAACACGTGGTGCCGGCGGCGCGCATGGTGGAGGCGCAGGGCTGCGGCAGCCGCGCCGCCTGCCGTACGCTGGAGCCCTTCCGCCTGGCCGAGAACGATCCCTACAACCTGCTGCCGGCACTGGGTGCACTCAACGCACGGCGCAGCAACCACCCCTACGCGGAAATTCCCGGCGAGGCGCGTGCCTACGGCCGCTGCGATTTCGAGTTGCAGGAACGGCGCGAGCCCGGCCGTCGCAGTGCCCGCGTGGAGCCGCCGGAAGACATAAAAGGCGACGTCGCGCGCATCTCGCTGTACTACGCGCAGCGCTACGGCCTGCGCTTCAGCGATGCGGAACTGCAGCAGTTCCAGGCCTGGAGCGCGATGGACCCGGTGAGCCCGCAGGAGCGCACGCGCGCCGCCTGGATCCGGCGCAACATCACCGGCTGGGCGAATCCCTTCGTGGAGTAGGGCCTGTTTACGCTACCGCAGTCGCTGCGATCGCGGTAGGCACTAGGCCGTCCGCCCGCAGTGCAGGTTCGCCGGCACGGCGATATCCATCAGCTTCGGGTCCGGCAGGTTCAGCGAGCGCATCAGCTCCACGTACTGCGCGCGCGTCTTGCCGGCCAGGCGCGGGTTGTGGCGCTTCTCCTCGCCGATGGACGAGCTCGTCCAGCCCTTGTAGTCGTGCGCGGGATAGACCTGCGTCTCGTCGGGCAGCCGGAACAGGATCTCGACGATGGAATGCCAGGAATCCTCCGGGGAGCCGTTCTGGAAATCGGTGCGGCCGCTGCCGCGGATCAGCAGCACGTCGCCGGTGAACACCGCCTGCGGACGCTCCGGGCGCAGCACGAAGCTGTAGCTCTCGTCGGTGTGTCCCGGGGTATAGCGCGCCTGCAGGCGCAGGCCCTCGAGTTCCAGGATCTCGCCGTCGCGCACGGTCTGCGAGACGCATTCGGCGCGGCTGCGATCGCCCATGATGGTGACGCAGCCGGTGGCATCGCGCAGATCGCCCAGCGCGGTGATGTGATCGGCATGGGTGTGGGTGTCGATGGCGCGCAGCAGCCGCAGGTCCAGCTCGCGGATCGCCTGCAGGTACTGCTCCGCCTGCTCCTTCACCGGATCGATGATCAGCGCCTCGCGGCCGACGCCGGAGGCCAGCAGGTAGGTATAGGTGCTGGACCCGGGTTCGAAGAACTGCCTGAACAACATGCGCTCCTCCATGCTCATGCCAGGGCCCGCCGGATCATCATCGCGCCCACCACCAGCATCGCCAGCGCAAAGGCGCCCTGCAATGCCGGACCGGCAACGCGCGGTGCCAGCAGGCGCCCGCCCAGCATGCCGAGCAGCGCACCGCCGACGAAGGGCAACGCTGCCGCCCAGGGCAGCACGTGGCCCAGTGCCAGCGCGCCGGCCACGGCGGCGGCGCTGGTCAGGGCGATGGCCAGCAGCGAGGTGGCGATGGCCGAATGCATCGACAAGGGCGTGGCGGCGCGCAGCGCCGGCACGATGACGAAACCGCCACCGACCCCAAGCAGGCCGGACAGCAGGCCGGTGACGGCGCCAATGCTGCCGATCAGCGCCGCGCAGGGCAGCGTCCACATCAGGCGCCCGGTCTGCACGTGCAGGCCGCACAGCGGCCCACCGGTCTCCGCGCCGTTGCCGGCCACCGTGGCGCGCACGATGCGGGCCTCCTCCGGCGCGCGCCGGGCCTGCAGCAGCAGGCGCAGCGCCACCAGCAACAACACCGCGGCGAACAGCAGCGAAAGCATGGAGGCCGGCAGCCGCGGCGCGGCCCACAAGCCCAGCGGCGCGGTGCAGGCACCGGCCAGCGCCATCAGGATTGCGGCGCGGTAGCGCACGTAGGCCAGGTTCCAGGCCACGGCCGTGCCGAAGGCCGCGGCGGCACAGACTGCCAGCAGGGCCACCGGCACCGCATCGGCCAGGGGCCAGCCCAGGCCCAGCACCAGCAGCGGCACGGCGAAGATCGAGCCGCCGGCACCCGTCAGCCCCAGCACCAGGCCTGCCACCACGCCCAGCAGCACGCTCATGTGCCCATCGTCCCCCGGATGTCCCGATATGAGTGTAAGCCGCGGCATCGCGGTGAGCTTAGAATTTTTCGGCGCCCGGCGCGGTCCATGAGAGCCCGACCCGCAAAGGATTGCCATGTCGCCCTACTCCCGCCGTCACCAGCTCCTGGGGCTGGTCGCCTGGTTGCTGCTGGCCGGCCTCGCCGCCGCCGTGGGTGCCGTCGCCTCGGCCGATGCCGCCCGCTTCTACACGCAACTGCAGCAGCCCTCCTGGGCGCCGCCGGCCGCGGTCTTCGGCCCGGTCTGGAGCCTGCTGTACCTGCTCATGGGCATCGCCGCCTGGCTGGCCTGGCGCGGTGGTCCGCGGCCCGGTCGCCGGCAGGCATTGAGCCTGTTCAGCGCACAGCTCGCCGTCAATGCGCTGTGGAGCTGGCTGTTCTTCGCCTGGCATCGCGGGGCACTCGCCCTGGCCGATGTCCTGCTGCTGTGGATCCTGCTGGCGGCCACGCTGGTGGCGTTCTGGCGCTTGCGGCCGCTGGCCGGCCTGTTGCTGCTGCCTTACCTGGCCTGGGTCAGCTTTGCCGTCTTGCTGAATGCCGTGGTCTGGCATCTCAACCCGCAACTGCTGGGATAGGAACCGGGCATGTCGCTTGCCGGCTTGCATGTCTACCAAAAGGAACCGCCATGTCGACCGTCCAAGCTTCCCCGCATGAACCCACCGCCGATGAAACGCCAGATAGCCCCCGCTTCATCAGCATGTGCCTGCTATTCATTGCCGTCGCCTCCCTGCACGGTATCGTGCGGCTGGCCTCGGCGGTGATGCCTTCCCGCCCCGGGCCCAAGCCGCCCATGCCCAGGGATTGAGCGCCTCAGGGAGCGGGCTGCGCGCTGCGCCTGAACTCCACCGGCGGCAGCTTCAGCATCTGGCGATACTTGGTGACCGTGCGCCTGGCGATGGGTACGCCCAGGCCCTGCAGCCGTGCGGCGAGTTCCACGTCCGACAGAGGCGCGTCGGCGGGCTCCTGCTGGACCAGCTCCCGGATCATCTCGCGCACGGCCCCGGCGCTGCGGCTGACTCCCGGGCCGGACAGCTCGCGCGTGAAGAAATGGCTGAACTCGAAACAGCCCTGCGGAGTGGCCATGTACTTGTGGCTGCAGGCCCGCGAGACGGTGGATTCGTGGCACTCCAGTTCACGCGCGACATCCCGGGCCAGCAAGGGCTGCAGGCCAATCTCGCCACGGGAAAAGAATTCCTGCTGGTGCGCGACGATGCAGCGGGCCACGCGCAGGATGGTGTCCTGCCGCTGCTGCAGGTTGCGCAGCAGCCAGCGCGCCTCGCGCAATTGCCCGGCCATCCCCGGATACTCGCCGCGCCGCCGGCCCTGCCGGAACATCTGCACATAGCCCTGGTTGAGGCTGGCACGGGCACGCAGGGCCGGATTGGGCACCACCTCGAAGCCCCCCTCGCGCTCGCGCACCAGGACGTCGGGCGTGACATAGTCCCCGGCACTGGGCTGGCCGCTGCGGGCCGGGCTGGGATCCAGATGCCGGATCAGGCGCAGGGCCTCGTGCAAGGAGGCCTCGCTGCAATCCAGGCGTTGCTGCAGGGCCCGGAAGTCGCGGCGCGAGAGCAGGTCGAGCTGCTGCTGCAGGATGCGCCGCGCCAGCGCATGCGCCGCGGTGGGCTGCGGATCGGCGTCCAGCTGCAACAGCAGGCAATCCACCAGCGAGCCCGCGGCCACTCCGGCGGGTTCAAAGCTGCGAACCAGTTCAATCGCCTGGCCGATGTCCTCCCGCGTCAATCCGGGCTCCACCGCAGCCGCCGGCACCTCCTCGCGCAGGTAGCCATCGTCGTCCAGCGTGTCGATCACCAGTTCCGCCGCCAAGTGTTCACGCTCCGAGCAACGGCTGCCGCAAAGCTGGCGCCGCAACTGCTCGCGCAGGTCAGGGGCCTCCGGTACGCGCTCCAGTGCATCCTGCGAGGCAGAGAACGCAGAAGGTGACGGAGGCCGTTCGAATGCATAGCTCTCCGTCGGGGGCGCAGGCGCTGCAGGCTCTTCCTCGAGGAAGGGATTGCTCGCCGCGGCCTCGCGCAGCGCCTGCTCGAATTCCAGCGAGGACAATTGCAGTAGCGACATGGCTTGCTGCAGGCGCGGCGACAGGGTCAGGTTCTGACGCAGCGCCAGATTCATGCTTGCGCTCATCACGCAGATCCTTGTGCATTGCAGGTTCACCTGCGTCGCAATGCATGTGCCAGCGCCATGATCGCCTCCCGCACACCGGGCACGCGCAATGCTGGCGCGATCTCGCGAGCAAGCTGCAAGGGCTTCGCCCCGGAGCCCACTCATTTGCATGCCTGCTGCACTCCGACAGTGAGCCGCCACTCGCGGGCACCCCGCTTGCTCCCTGTTTGCGGCGGCGGCCCCCCGCGACCTGCGGCTGGGGCTGTCATCACTCCCGAATGACATCGAGGACCACAATGGCCAGAAACCAGACATTTCACCCACGACACCAGCAGGGCCATCGCCCGCGCGATACGGGGCAGCCTTACGGTGACGAGAATCAATGGCGCAGCCGTTACGCGCGCGAAGACCATTTCAGCGCCGGGGACCACCAAGGCGGCTCACAGGAAAACCGAGCCTGGGACGAGGACCGCTATGGCTACCCGGAGGCCACCAGCTACGGCCGCGAGATGAATCGCGCCCGCGGCGGTTACGCGCCGGAAGGCCGCTTTGCCTACGACCCCTACGAGCAGCAGCAGCGCAGCTTCGAATTCAGCCGCAGCGGCCAGTCCTGGCCGCGCGACCCAGGCGGACGCGGCAGGCAGGACTGGAGCAGCGCGCAATTCGGTAGCGGCCAGTACCTGCGTGACGGCCCGCGCGATCTGCAGCAGGGCTACTCGCAGGATTTCGGTGGCCGCGTGCAGAACCCCGGGGGCTGGAGCGGCCAGCGCGACGCCTGGCGCGGGCAGCCCCAGCACAACTGGACCGAGGAGATCACACCCTACAGCGGCTGGCGCGATCAGCCCTCCGGCAGTCCAGGCCAGGACTTCTCGCCGCGCAAGACCCCCAAGGGCTACACCCGCTCCGACGAACGCATCCGCGATGACGTCTGCGAACACCTCTACCGCTCGCATGACGTGGACGTCGGCGACGTCAGCGTCGAGGTCAAGGGCGGCACCGTCACGCTGGAGGGCAGCGTGCCCGAACGGCACATGAAGCATCGCATCGAGGACATCTGCGAGCGATGCATCGGCGTGTCGGACGTGGAGAACCGTATCCGTGTCAGCCGCGGCGATACCCAGCAGAACCCGGGCGCCACCGAGTCCGGCGATCACGAGCGCAGCAACCGCAAGGGCCCCAGCGCCCGCCACTAGCCCGATCGGGCTTCACTACGCAGGAGAAGACTCCAATGGCAAACCTCAATACCACTACCCCCGTTGTCGGCGGACGGCCCGGCAAGGGCCCCGGCCCGGAAGTGATGGCCGCCGATACGCTGGAAGGCGATCGCGTGGTCAACGCCGCCGGCGAGACCCTGGGCAAGATCCGCGACATCATGATCGACGTGCCCAGCGGACGCGTGGCCTATGCCGTGCTGTCCGTGGGTGGCCTGGCCGGCATCGGCGACAAGCTCTTCGCGATTCCCTGGGCGGCGCTGATCCTGGACGCGGACAACCATTGCTTCGTGCTCAACGTGGACAAGGAGAAGCTGAAGAACGCACCCGGCTTCGACAAGGATCACTGGCCGTCGATGGCAGACCCGCGCTGGGCCAGCACCATCTACGAGTACTACGACACTCCGCCGTACTGGCACTAAGCCCAAAAAAAGAGGGTGCCTTCCGGCACCCTCTTTTTTATTGCCGCGACAGTGCCGGCTTACGGCGCCTTGTCCTTGGCATCCAGCTTCTCGGCATGCTCGCTGTGCGCGCGCAGCGTCGGCAGCGTCTCCGCGGCGAACTTGCGCACATCCGGGTCCTTGGCGCCGTCGGCCGCCTTGGCGAACAGCTTCACCGCCTTGTCGTGGCCATCTTCCATCGCATCGGCGTAGGCCTCGTCGAAGTCCTTGCCGGACTTGGCGGCCTTCAGCTTCTCCAGTTCCTTGCGGTGATCCTTGTCCAGCTCCGCCGGCAGCATCGCGCCCTCGGCCAGGGCCAGCGCCTTGAGCTTGGCGTTGGCGGCGCTATGGTCGGTGACCATCGTCTGCGCGAACTTCTTGATTTCCGGGTCCGTCGCGCGCTTCACGGCGATTTCACTGGACTGTACTTCGAACAGGCCGGCGACTGCCGCCTTGTCGAAGAATTCCTGGTCCGGCACCTTGGTCAGCTTGTTTTCCGCGGTGGCGGCAAAGGGGAGCAGCAGGGCTGCGGTGAGCATCGCGTGACGTGAAGTCCTTTTCATGATTTCTCCTGGGTGTGAACGCGGACAGGGTCCGTTGGGGTGCCGGGTCGCCGCGCCACTTCAGTGGCGAGCGCCCTGGTGCTGATGTCCTGGAGACGAGCGCGCTTTCGCGCGGGCCTTTTCGCCGGCCTCGTCCAGGGAGTGGGTTTGCTTGAGGGGGCCGCCTTGCTCAGCCAGCTTGCCCAGCCGCTGGTAGAAGCGGTGCAGCGTCTGCAGTTCCTCCTCGCTCAGGTCTTCGACGCTGATCAGGTGATTGCTGGCCTCGTGATGCGAAGCCAGCAGCTCGTTGAGCTTCAGGTGCATGGCCTCGGTCTGCTTGTTCTGGGAATGCTGGATCAGGAACACCATCAGGAAGGTCACGATGGTGGTGCCGGTGTTGATCGTCAGCTGCCACTTCTCGCCAAAGCCGAAGACCGGCCCCATCGCGGCCCACAGCAGCACGGCGCCCGCCGCCGCCACGAAGGCCACCGATCCGCCGAAGACGCGGTTGGCGCCATCGGCGAAGCGGTCGAATAGATCAATGCGCTTCAAGTGCCGCGCCATGAGCGCCCTCCACGATGGCGTCTTCGGCTTGTTGCGCCGTCACGGCCGCCGCATGCACCCGACCGCAACTGGCAAACAGCGCCGGCAACACGGCCAGCGTCAGTGTCATCACGCCGCGAATCATCGACTCCATTGCAAGCTCCCGCACCGGTCTGGCCTGCGCTGCACATCGCCAGACCCGTGCCAGCCACCAACGAGGCGGCACGCGCTTTAAATTCAGCACGCAGGTGGCCGATTTTATTGGGAGTAATGCAAATCCCACTCCTGCGTCGTCACTGCGCCCCTACGCTGCTCCCATGCGTTACGCATGCCCCGAAGACTGCGGCATTGCGCATTCCCGCTCCCATGCACCGACATGTGCCTCGATTGGCGGGCATGCGGCTTGCCGCAACACTCCGAATTCTTCAGACCAGGAGCCCGGCATGACCAGCAAGATTTCTTCCGCATCCTCCCGAGACATGGCCGCAGACAAGCAGCGTTCGCCCGTGGCCGAGGCCGTGAGCCTGACCAAGATGACCGTGCGTGCCGACAGTGACATGCGCCATGTCCTCAACACCCTGCTGACGATGAAGCCGCAGGCGATCGAGAAACTCACGCCGGCGGAGGCCCGCCAGGAGCCCACCGTCACCGACGCCATGATCAAGTACCTGGAAGGCAAGGGACGCGACACGGCACCGGAGGCGCTGGTCCCGGGCGTCAGCGCACGGGATATCGTGATCGAGTGCGCCACCGGCAGCCTTGCCGCCACGGTCTATATACCCGAGGGCGAGGGGCCGTTTCCGGTGATCGTCTACTACCATGGCGGCGGCTTCGTGATCGCGGATCGCAAGGTCTACGACGGCGGCGCCCGCGGCCTGGCCAAGCAGGCCCGCGCCGTGGTGATCTCCGCGGATTACCGCCAGGCCCCGGAGCACAAGTTTCCCGCGGCGCACGATGATGCCTGGGCCGTGTACGAATGGGCCGCCAGCCATGCTGCCGCGTTCGGCGGCGATCCGCGTCGCATTGCGCTGGCGGGAGAGAGCGCTGGCGGCAACCTGGCTCTGGCCACGGCCCTGGCCGCCGCCAAGGCCGGCCTGCCGGTGCCGCGGCACGTGCTGGCGGTGTATCCCGTCACGCAGCCGGACACCCACACGCACTCCTACGAGAAATATGCAGACGCCAAGCCGCTGAACCGGCCGATGATGCTGTGGTTCGTCGGCCACTACACAGGCTCGCCCGCCGACACCCGCGACTGGCGCCTGGACCTGGTGCATGCCGGCCTGCAGGGCCTGCCGCCGGTAACGATCATCAATGCCGGGATCGACCCCCTGCTGGACGACGGCGCCATGCTGGAAGACGCCCTGCGCGAGGCTGGCGTGCCGGTGGATCGCCGTGTCTACAAGGGTGTGGCCCATGAATTCTTCGGCGCCGCCGCGGTGATCGGGAAGGCCGCCGAGGCGCAGGCGTATGCCGCGCAGCGGCTCAACGCGGACCTGCGCCAGGCGCGCTTCCATTGAGGTTCCGGCCCAGGAGACCTGTCATGAAGACCGATTCCGGCTCGACCGAATCCCTGTGGATGCGGACCGCGCGAGCGCCCCAGGGAAAACCCTTGCAGGAAGACCTGCATGCCGAGGTCTGCATCGTCGGCGCGGGCATCACGGGCCTGACCACGGCCTACCTGCTGGCCTGCGAGGGCAAGTCCGTGGTGGTGCTGGACGACGGCGATATCGGCGGCGGGGAAACCTCGCGCACGACCGGCCATCTCGCCACAGGCCTGGATGACCGCTACCACCGCCTGGAGAAGTATCACGGCGAGGGCGGCGCGCGCCTGGCGGCGGAGAGCCACGCCCATGCGATCGACCGCGTCGAGCAGATCTGCCGCAGCGAGAACATCGACTGCGACTTCCGCCGCGTCGACGGCTACCTGTTCGTGCCGCCCGGAGAGTCCGAGCACGAGTTGTTCCGCGAGATGGAAGCGGCGCAGCGCGCGGGCCTCAGCGACGTGGAACTGCTGACGCGCCTGCCGGTGGATGCCTATGACTTCGGCCCCGCGCTGCGCTTCCCGCGGCAGGCCCGCTTCCATGCACTACGCTATCTCCAGGGTCTGGCCGCCTGCGTGATCGAACGAGGTGGTCGCATCCACACCCGGAGTTTCGTCGAGCGTATCGAGGATGGCGAACCGGTGCGGATTAGCGTCGCGGGCGGCCATACCGTGACCGCGACCGACGTGGTGGTGGCCACCAACAGCCCCGTCAACAACCTCTTCACGCCGCATACCAAGCAGGCGGCCTACCGCAGCTACGTGATCGCGCTGCGCATCCCTGCCGGCTGGCTGCCCGACCTGCTGGCCTGGGATACGCCCGATCCCTACCATTACCTGCGCAAGGCACGCAGCGAAGACCCGGAATGGGACCTGCTGATCGTCGGCGGCGAGGACCACAAGACCGGCCAGTCCGACGGGCAAGGCGAGGCGCCGTTCCAGCGCCTGGAGCAGTGGACGCGCGAGCGCTTCCCCATGGCCGCCGAACTCGTGGCCGCCTGGTCCGGCCAGGTGATGGAGCCCGTGGATGGTCTTGCCTATATCGGACGCAACCCCCACGACGAGCACGTCTACGTGGCCACGGGCGACTCCGGTAACGGACTCACCCACGGCACCATCGCCGGCCTGCTGATCACCGACCTGATCCAGGGACGCGAAAATCCCTGGACGCGCCTCTATGATCCCGGGCGCGTGCCGTTACGGGCCGCCGCCGAGTTCGCACGGGAGAATCTCAACGTGGCGGCGCAGTACGCCGATCTCTTCGCCAGCGGCGAATTGAGCGGCTCGGAGGAGCTGCAGCCGGGCCAGGGCGCGATCCTGCGCCGGGGCCTGCACCAGATCGCCGCCTACCGCGACGACGAGGGCCTGCTGCATGAGCACTCCGCGCTGTGCACCCATCTGGGCTGCGTGGTGGAATGGAACCGCGCAGAGCGGACCTGGGACTGCCCCTGCCATGGCTCGCGGTTCGACAAATGCGACGGCCACGTCATCAACGGCCCTGCCGCGAGCGCCTTGGCCAACGTGCTGGAGGGCCCGCGCTGCGATCGTCCGCCGCTGGAAGAGCGCGGCGACGCTCGGCCACACCGGCACTGAGCATGGAACGCCGGCGCTGGCCGTTCAGGCCAGTGCCGGACGGGCACAGACCTCGTCGGTGATGGCGACGATGTGCTCGATCAATTCCCCGCGCAGCACTGCCGGGCCGTGGCCATGCGCTTTCCACCCATCCGGCGTGACCCAATCCTGCATCAGCGCCTGCATGCGGCGCAGACGCTCGGACAATTGACGATGATCGGGATAGGCCTCATCGAAGCGGTGGGCGATCGCCACAGCTCGCTCCATGGCGGCATCGCCCGCTCCGGGCTCGGCCTTGGCCATGCGGTACAACCGATCGCACAAGGATGCAGCTTCCTGCTCGTCCATGGAGAGGCTCCCCTGATGGTGCTGGCCAAAATATGCCTCCCGGCCGCCAATGCTGACAAGGGGCGATTTCCTACAGCGATCCCAGCTCCGGCAGGAGCCGGGCGGATGGGAAGTCCTCTTTATTCCTACGATCAAACCCAATATTTTCAATGTTTTTTGCAATGATTCGCGCAGGATGACCGGCGAAATCCGGTTCACCTGGAATTCATTGCATTTCGCCTAGCCTGACTCCTGCCCCATCCAGTAAGGAAAGGAGATGGAGATGAAGAAGGCCCTGGCTGCTGCAATTGCCCGCCCCACCCTGCTGGCCACGCTGGGCGAGGCCCGCTGTGTAGCCGAGTTGAGCCGTTACCTGGCCGTGTCCGAGCGCCGCCTGGTGGCAGACGCCCCGCATGGCGATGGCCGCCCTATTCTCGTCATCCCCGGCTTCCTGTGCAGCGATCTGTCCACCTGGGCATTGCGCCGCTTCCTGCGCAAGGTGGGCTACCGCAGTTTTGCCTGGAAGCAGGGCGTCAATTGGGGGCCCAAGCCGGGCGTGCGCACGCGCCTGCTGCATCGTGTGCATGAGCTCAGCGAGCGATGTGGCCAACCAGTCACGATCATCGGCTGGAGCCTGGGCGGCTTCTACGCCCGCGAGCTGGCCTGCATCCGCCCCGACCTGATCCGCGAAATCATCACCCTGGGCTCGCCACTGCACGGCACGCCGCAATCCACGGCAGTGTGGAACGCCTTCCTCTGGCTCAACCGCAAGCACATGCCGCAGCTGTCCTGGGGCGAGCTGCAGTTCCCGGTGCCCTACGAGGTCCCCTGCCTGTCCATCTTCAGCAAGGGCGACGGCATCGTGCCCTGGGAGTTCTGCGTGCCACGCCGCGGACATTGCGGAGCACGCATCGAGGTACGGGGCAGCCATATTGGCCTGGTGGCCAACGGCGAGGTCATGCGCATCCTCGGCCAGCATCTCGGCCAGCCCGCTCCAGGCCGGCCGCCAAGGCTCGCGGCGCGGCGGCGGCCTCGTCGCTCCAAGACCGTGGCGGCCTAGCGCTGAAGGGCGCTCGTACTCGTCCGAGAATCCCCTGATTCCTGCTGCTCCCCGCAGCCGTGAAATGCCGCGGTGGCGGCCTGTGCGCGAATGCACAGCAGGTATTGAAATTGGCTTTTCAATTACTACAATTCATCTGCCGACGGGGTTCCCGGCCTTTTTGGGACCCGCCCCTCTGACCCTTCGCCGCTAGATAGGAGTAGCGACATGAGCCAGAAATCGGGATACAGCAGCGGCCTCAACGAGGCCGCGCTGGAGGCCACCGTGCAGCGACTCCAGGCGCAGGGCTATCGCGAAGCCCCCCACGCTACCGATGTCTCGCAGCTGCAACCCATGCAGTTCCTGCGTCGACGCGAGCTGGGCGGAGAATTTTCGGGCAGTGAGGCTGCCACCTACTGGCAGGTGCTCTGGCGCGCCGAATAGGGACAGGCTTCTGCTCCCTCTTCGGGCTCGGCGGGATGCTCGCAGATAGCCGGCTGGCCCTCGCGACCGGGGCGGTCTCGCCGGTAGTAGGACGCGGAACGGAAGCCTGCCTCGCGCCACTGGCGCGTACCCCTTTCACCGCGGCCTTCGCGCGCGGGTTTCTCCTGCAGGTTCATGCCGGGCTCCTCTGATTGATGCGTATTTGGGGCATTGCCGCGCTGCGGCGCGGTCGCGGCAGCGCTTGCGGCTTGGAAAATTGACCGCAACTGATCTGCGCCGCCAGCCATAGCTCGCGCACATAGTGGCGCGCAAAGCGGCGCAGCAGCTCGGGCGTCGGGCCGTAGAGCTTCCAGCCGTCCGGGATCGTCCAGGGCTCCATCATCGCGGCAGCCTTGCGCGCCTTTTCCACCAGCAGCCAGATCGCCGAAGGGCTTTCGAAGCGATGCGCGATCTCGCGGATGCGCTCCAGCGCTTCATCGCCACTGCCGGGGTCCCTGTCAAGGATGCGATCCAGTTCCTCGCACAACTCGGTCGCTTCGTCGGCCAGCATGGCGCTCTCCGCTTGCAGGGTCAGATCGCCGCCAGCGCCTGCGGCGCCGGATCGGTATGGATGATCATGGTGGACTCGCTGGACTTGCCGGCAGTGTCCGTGGCCACGGCGCGCAGGCTGTAACTGCCTCCCACGGCATAAAGCTCTTCTTCGCGCCCGCCGACGGGCACCTGGAAACGGCCGCAGGAGGTGCCCAGCAATTGCAGGCGCGTGCTGGCGAACACCAGGCGCGAATCCTGGGATCGCTCGCTTTCCGGGATGGGAATCTCGCGCACGACGTCGAATGGGGCAATCCAGTCGCCGGCCGCGGTGGCGCAGCGGAAAGTCCCCTGTACGCTCACGCGCAGGCTCGCCACGGCCGTATCGTCGGCGGCCCGCACCATGACCTTGAAGTTCGAATCCGGGCCGCCGCGCAGCTGCGGCTCGAGCTCGACGATGCGCTGCACCACTTCGCTACCCGGCGCCGCGGAGCCCCAGGCGATCTCGGGGCCGGCGCGGTCGGAAACCATCTGTTCGGCGGCCGTGCAGCCGCCCAACGCCACGATCAGTGTCGCTGCAGCGGCCATCTTCCTTGATGTGTTCATGTCCTGCCCCCGCCGTAAGTCATGGCAAGGCTCAAGCAACGGTCAGGCCAAATGGCCGCTGAATAAAACCCCCAGCAATTCAATGGGGTGGATTCAGCGGCGATTCAGACTCCCTTGCATTTCGCAGGAGCCCGGGGGGCAGCGGGCTTGCAGGATGAGGCTTCTATCAATGGCGGCCGGAGAATCTTCAAGCCGGCTGCGGCGGGCAGAGGTCTTCGCGGATACTCCCGATCATCTCGACCATTGCGGCACTGGGCACGCCTGGCGCCAGGCCGTAGTCGCGCCAGCCATCAAGCAGGGTCCAATCCTGCATCAGCGCCAGCAGTTTGCGCAGGCGTTCCGATGTGCGGGGAGAACGGGACTGCACATCATGCAATTGGTGGCAGATGGCGAGTACGCCCTCCAGCGCCCGTCCCCCAGCCCCTGGTTCTGCGCGAGCGATACGGTCCAATTCCCGGCACAAGGAAGCAGCAGCCCTTTCATCCATGAAAAGCTCCCCATGCGAGTCACGACTATGCCGGCGGGCGGCAGGGCCGACAAGCGCATGCGCATTGCCCGCGGCCACAGCCGGAATCTGCAGGGGACTGTGACGCTGTTCATGCAAACTGCAGCGCAGATTTCCGGCTTTCGCGATGCCGCGCACAGAAACATCAAGGGCTTGGCCGCACAATGCCTTCCGGCATGGACCTTGCCCTATCGCCCTGCCACGACGTCGAAGGGACTTCCAATGAAAACCACTGCACAGCAGCACAATATCCCGTTGCCGCTCACCCTGATGAGCCGGCCGCGCCGTTCGCGCGCCAGGGAGCTCGCGGTGGTGGCGGGTGTCGCCGCATTGCTGTTGGCAGCCACATTCCATGCGCAGGAGCCGGTCGCCGCCGGCACGGTGGCCGCGCCGGTGCTGACGCGCTAGCGCAGCGTCCGAGGATCACGCTGCGATTCGCGGCGTGTGCGCGTCACAGCAGTAATGGCCCGCGGGCTCGCGCCCGCTTGGCGCCAGCAGGCCGAGCGCCCGCGTCGGCGAAAGCAACTGCCCCGTCAGGCAAACGTTGAATTGCCAGAAGAAGCTGCCGCGCCGGAACTGCGCGCGGGCCTGCTTCACCGCACCCGGCACGCGCCAGCTACGCAGCCCGGTCACATCCATCCAGGCACCCACCTGCAGCAGCCCGGCGGTCTCGCCCAACTCCCAGCGCGGCAGCAACCGCATGTGGAAATCGATGGCCTCCATCGCCGGCCGCACCCGCTCCGGCTCCCAGCCTCGCTGCAGGAGGAAATCCTTCATCGCCGCCGAGCTGCTGTAGGTGAAGGCACGGTCTGCGCGATAGTGCGGCGCCACCAGCCCCAGGTCATGGAACAGGCAGGCCAGCGCCAGCTGCTCGCGATCGCAGTGCACGCCGAAACGTTCGGCGTAGCGCAATGCCAGAAAATGCGTGCGCAGGGTGTGGTGGAACAGGCGGTCGTCGAAGGCGGCGCGCGCCAGCGCGCCGGCCTCGGCAATCAACCGTGTATCGGGCATCTGTGCCCGCAGCAATGCATCCATGATCCAGGCTCGTGCAGTGGAGATTGCACCAGCCTAGGCGCCGCGCTTGCGTGGCGCCTTGATATTTATCAAGCCGCGGCCAGCAGCGTCTTCACGAAGCCCGCGAACAGCACCAGGAAGCCGCCGACCTCACCCGCGATCAGCGCCACCATGTAGAGCGTGATCAGCGCGCCCGGCACCGTGCCGCTGCCGAGCTTGTGCGGACGACGCAGCTGGTTGTCGGTATCGCGCAGGATGCCGTGCAACGCATACATCATCACCGCGGACGCGAAGAACAGGATCGGCACCGCCACCGCCCAGGCATTCACCATCTCCGGCCAGGCGCTGAGCTTGGCGAACTCCGCCAGCACCAGGCAGGCGAAGGCATACATCAGCGCGGTGCGGTGGCAGATATCGACATAGACCGGCGCCTGCGCGTCCGGGCTGTTCATCATGCTGCGGTACTTCCAGATACCGGTGAGCAGGCCGGTGATGAAGAACAGGCCGCAGCCAAGCTGGGCGATCTGTACGGCGGTGAGCATGTCTGCGGTCCCTTCGTGTTGTTATGGTTGATCGTTATGCGCTCAGGCGGCCTTGTGCCGCGAGCGGTAGAAACTCTTGCCGCAGGCATTCTGCTGGTGCCAATAGGCCCGGTGCAGCAGCGTCAGCGGCGGTATCCAGTAGCGCGCCTCGTCCAGCGGCGTCACCGGTGCCTGCGCCCCCAGGCGGATCTCGGCGCTGACGATGCCCGGCCCCTCGGCGGCGTTGCGACGCACCAACACCTGTCCTGCGGCGTCCACGATCTGCGTGGCGCCGACGAACTCGGATTCGTGCGGCACGCTCAACTGCGTGCCTGGCAGCAGCAGGAAGCGGCTGCGGAAACGGCCGCAGTGCGAGGCATGCAGCACCGGCACGCCCAGGCGCTTGGCGAACTCCACCGGCGCCTCTTCGGAGAAGCCGCGGTTGATCCGGTGCAGCGGGCGCAGCAGCGGCGTCAGCAGCGGCCAGTTCGACGGGATGGTCCACCAATGGTTGCCGGTCATGGCCAGGCCGATGCGCCCGCGCAGGCGCTTCACCGTCTGCGTGCGGATCAGCTCCCAGCACACCGCCGCGCCGACGCCGCCCAGGTCGGTGTTCATGTAGCCATCATCGCTGCCCGGCTCGTAGAAGCAGTTTTCCCACATGGTCGGCAGGTCCTTGTCGTGGCTGAACCAGCGGCCATCGGGCTGCACGAAGAAATAGGTGTTGTACACGCCCGCGCCGCGGCGCAGCACCATCGAGCCGCCGATGTAGCCCCTGTGCCGTTGCGCCAGCTCCAGCATCATCGCCAGCGCGGGATTGTCGTGCTCGTCCAGCGCCTGGCCGTCGAAGGGCTCGTCGTAGTACACCGGTGAAGGGAAGAACTCCGGCAGCGCGACGATCCGCGCACCAGCGGCAAAGGCCTGCTCCGCATAGCCGCGCGCATCGCGCAGGTTGCCGGCGATGTCGCCGGGACGGCCCTGCAACTGTACGGCGGCGACCGGAACGGGCTCGGTGGACTTCATGGCGGGCGGGGCTCGACTTGGCAAAGGATGCCGCGCAATCTACCCGCCGCCATGCCCCGACACTTGCCCAAACCGGCTGCCGCCCCGCAGCAGGCCGCCACGCCGCTGATCTGCCTGTGGCCCCAGCGCCTGCTGTTCATCGGCCCGCTGGGCGAGGTGGCCCCGCACCGCCATGCCGCCACGGTGCTGCTGGTGGCGCTGCAGGGCGAGGTGCGCGTGCGCCTCTCCGCCGAGCGCCGCTGGCGCCAGGCGCAGACCGCGCTGGTGCCGGCCGGCTGCATGCACGCGCTGGACCTGCGCGGCGGCATCACGGCGGTCTACTACAACGATCCGCACCAGCCATTCCATCCGGCGATGTCCGCGCGGGATGCACGGGAGCCCTGCTTCGACCTGCCTGGCGAGGCGCCGCTCCGGCAGGCCCTGCGGAACTTCCACCAGGCTCCGGACGACGGCGGCGCAGTGCTGGAACAGGCCCTGGCGGCCGCATTGGGTCTCTATCCGCAGGTGAATGCGCTGGATGCCCGCGTGGCCCAGACCATCGGCCTCATGCAGGCAGACCTCGGCGAAAACCTGCCACTGGCGGCGCTGGCCGAAGCCGCCGCGCTCTCGCCCAGCCGCCTGCAGCACCTGTTCCAGGACCAGACCGGCGTGCCGCTGCGCCGCTTCCGCATCTGGATCCGCTTCCGCCATGCGCTGGAGCGCATCGCCGCAGGCGCCTCCCTGACCACTGCCGCCTTCGACGCCGGCTTTGCCAGCTCCACCCACTTCAGCCATGCCTTCAAGGCGATGTTCGGCGTATCCCCGGCCAGCGTGCTGGCGGGGGCCACTCCGCCGAGCATCCTGATGCGCCCCTGAAAAAAGCAGGAAAAAGCGGGACTTTTTCCTCGTTTCCCCTGCAAACATGACAGCGCCGAGGTGACGCGGGCGCCGGAGGCCGGGTTAGCGTTTTCCCTGCCGCCGGGGAGCGGCGTCACAACGGGAGAGCGGTCATGCGCCTGGCAACCTTCAATGTCGAGAACATGTTCCAGCGGGCCAAGGTGATGAACCTGGACGGCTGGCAGGACGGCAAGGCCATCCTGCAGGACTACGCCCAGCTCAACGAGCTGATCCAGGAGCCGGTCTACACCGCAGCCATCAAGAAGAAGATCCTGGCGATCATGCAGCGTCACAAGGGCCTGCTCACCAATGGCGCCAGCGCCTACATCCGCCTGCGCGACATCCGCGGCAAGTTCCTGCGAAAGCCCAAGTCGGGGCCGGTGCAGATCGAGGCCGGTGGCCGGCTCGACTGGATCGGCTGGTTCGAACTGATCACCGAGGCGGTGAAGGAGGCGGCCACCGAGAATACGGCCCGCATCGTGGACCTGCTGCGCGCCGACGTGCTCTGCGTGGTGGAGGCGGAGGATCGCACCGGCCTGCGTCGTTTCAACGACGACGTGCTTCCCAGCGTCACCGCCAAGCCCTTTGCCCACGTGATGCTGATCGACGGCAACGACGACCGCGGCATCGACGTGGGCCTGATGAGCCACGAGGGCTACGACATCGTCTCCATGTGCAGCCACGTGGACGACGAGGATATCGAAGGACGCGTGTTCAGCCGCGATTGCGCCGAGTACGAGATCGAGACGCCCCAGGGCAACCGCCTGCTGGTGCTGGTCAACCATTTCAAGAGCAAGGGCTATGGCGGCGCCGCGGCCTCGGCGGAGAAGCGCCGCCGCCAAGCGGCACGCGTGCGCGAGATCTACGATCTCCGCCTCAAGCAGGGCTTCAAGTACGTCGCCATCGTCGGCGACCTCAACGAAACACCGGACCAGCCGCCCATGGACCCTCTGCTGCGCGAAGGCTCCGACCTGATCGATGTCATGTCGCACAAGAAATTCAAGGGCGACGGGCGCGACGGCACGCACGGCAACGGCACCGCCTCGGCCAAGCTCGACTACATCCTGATGTCGCCCAAGCTGGCGGCCAAGGCCAGCGCAGGGGGCATCGAGCGCCGCGGCGTCTGGGGAGGCAAGCACGGCACCCTTTTTCCGCACCTGGACACCATGGAAAGCGAGAAGGACGCCGCCTCCGACCATGCCGCGCTATGGGTGGACTTCGACCTCTGAGGCAGATTGCGGCTAGCATCGCGCATCACCCCGCCATGAGAGGCGTATGCGCGACATCCTGTTCCTGGGCCGCGAGGCCGGCCAGTTGCTCAAGGAGCGCGGCGAGAAGATCGCCGTGGCGGAGACCTCTGCTGGCGGCCTGATCGCCGCCAGCCTGCTGGCCCAGCCGGGCGCCTCCGCCTATTTCGCCGGTGGCGCCATCACCTACTCCGCCCGCTCCATCCGCGGCCTGGCCGGCATCTCCACCGACGAGATGCGCGCGCGCGGCATCCGCTCCAGCTCCGAGCCCTACGCGCAGTGGCTGGCCGAGGCGGTCAAGGCCAAGCATGGCCGCATCACCTGGGGCCTGGCCGAGACCGGCGCCGCCGGTCCTTCGGGCAACCCCTACGGCGATCCCGCCGGCCATACCTGCCTGGCGATCACCGGTCCGCTGTCGCTGGTGCGCACGCTACGCACCGGCAACAGCGACCGCGTGGAGAACATGTGGGCCTTCACCGAGGCGGCGCTGGCGCTGCTGGTGGAGGCGCTACAGACAGCGCCACGGCAGAAGCAGGACGGCGCGGAAGCCTCGGAGCAGCGCTAGCGTCGGCGCTGCTCCGCGTAGCGCCAGCCACCGACCGCCAGCGGCAGCGCCGCCAGCGCGAAGAACACCCAGTCCAGCGCCGAGTCCACCAGCAGCATGCCGATGATGCCGGCGACGCTGAGCAGCGCCATGACCAGGACCAGCTTCAGGACCTTGCTGCGAACTCCATCCCTGGAGTTCGCCCCTGCGGGGCCAGCCTTGCGGCTGTCCAAATTCGTTCCAGACGAATTTGTCATGCCGGCACTCCCGCCGGAACGGCCTGGCGCTTGCGGCGGCGGTCCCACCACAGCCAGGCACCGTTGGCGGTGATGAACAGCGTCATCCAGGTGCAGGCGGTCCACAGCAGCTTCAGCGGCAGGCCGCCGTAGTCACCGAAGTGCAGCGGCTGCGACAGCGAGATCGCCGTGATGTAGGCCGGTACCTCCGGGATGATCGGCACCTCGCCGGTCTTGGCGTCGACGATCACCACGCGGAACAGGCGCTCGTCCACGCCCTGGTTGCCCACCAGCAGCGCGGTGTAGTGGCGCGGCGTGGAGAACTCCGTCAGCGGGTAGACCATGGTGCTGACCGTCCAGCCTTCCGGCGCCGCGGCCTGCGCGATGGCATAGGCGCGGTCCACGTTGACGGGCGGATGGCGCGCATCCACCGGCTCCATGCGGTTGGCTTCCTCGCGCAGGTGGCCGAGCTCGGTCATCTGCCAGACGCCGATCGCCACGGAGTTGAAACCCAGCAGGAAGCCGGTCACCGTCACCACCAGGGCCCAGCCCAACACCACCGCGCCCATGAAGTTGTGCAGGTCCAGCTGCAGCAGGCGCGCGTCCTTGCCACGGCGCAGCACGCCGAAGGCCATGCGCCGCACATAGGGGGCGTAGACCACGATGCCGGAGACCAGCGACAGGAACACCAGCAGCGCGATCAGCGCGCCGATCAGCTCGCCGATGGGCCCCAGGAACCACTCGGCATGCAGCTCCAGCAGGAATCCGGTGAAAGTCATGCCAGGGTCCGGATCGCCCACCGGCTGCGCGGTGACCAGGTCGGTGAAGCGCACCTTGGCGCCCTCGAAGCTCTTGGCCTCCTTGGGGCCGGTGACTACCAGCATCACGCCGGGATGATGCTCCGGGTCCAGCCCGGTGCTGAGCACGCGCTCGTCCGGATAGGCCGCCAGCACGTTGGCGATGGACTCCGACGCCGGGCGCTGCGGCGTCTCGGCGGCGTGCTGCGACACCGGCACCTCGCCCAGGGCTTCTTCGATTTCCTCGTGGAAGATCAGGATCGTGCCGGTGATGCACAGGATCAGGAAGGGGATCGTCGCGATCAGGCTGGTCCAGCGGTGCAACCAGAGATTGAAACGGAACCAGCGACCTGGCGTATTGGCTTGGTTGCTCATCAGTAGAGGTTCTTCTTGTAGTCGTTCTGCAGGGTCTTGTCCATGAAGCCGGGCACCGCCAGCGCGGTGCGCGCGATGCCGGCCATGATGCCGCCCGATTTGCTGTGCAGCACATGCGCCTTGAAGATCGCGGCCGGGTCGAGATCGGCAGCGGCCGGTAGCGCCGGCCAGGGCTGCGCACGCGCCAGCGCGGCACTGTCGTAGGCCTGCAGCAGCGGCTGCCCGATGCAGGTGGCGAGCTTGGGCAGGCGCTCGGCCACGGTGAACACCGCGCGCATCGCCGCGTCCGTGGTGATGCGCGCGGCACCCGACAGCAGCACCACATGCGTCGAACCCGGCACCAGCACCGCCGCGGCCACCCGCGGCTGCGCCAGGATGTTGCGGAAGCTGTCGACGCGGCGGTTGCCCGGGCGGTCGGCAAACCAGGCATCGCCGCCGCGCATCTGCAGCATCGCGCCGCGCGGATCGCCCTTGGGGCTAACGTCGGCCTGGCCCTGCTCGTTGACCGTCGCCAGCGCCATGAAGCGGCTGGCATCGACGAAGGCCGCCGCCGCGTCCGGAATCTCGCCGCCCGGCTCGCCCTTCCAGAACTCCGAGCGGATCAGCGCCTTGGCGCAGTGCAGATAGCACTCGCGCACGTCAATCTCGGCAAAGCCCTCCGCCACGGCCGCGACATGGCCGTTGACGCGCAGCGTCTCGCAGAGGCTCGGCGACAGGAACAGGCCGCCGAAACCCAGGCCCGGCTGGGCCTGCTCTGGATGGTCCAGCAACGCCAGCGGAATGCGCAGCCGGCGCGCGTCCGGGGCCTGTACGAAGCCGGGCGCGCCGCCGCCGAGGGTGATCGCGATGTCGCCCGCGTCGCCGAAGGCGGCGAACAGCAATGGCGAAGTCTGCAGCCAGCGCAGCGAAGCGGCGTCGAGGAAGTCAATGACCTTGAGATCGCGCGGCCCGGGCACTTTGCCGACCACGGCCTCCAGCGCGGGCAGTGTCTCGATACGCTCAGTCATGGCGGACTCCAGTGGCGGCAGGCGGCAGTTGCGCCTTGAGGCGCGCGATGCGCGCCGCGATGCCCTCTTGCTGCTCCGGCGGCAGGCCCGACCACCACTGCCGGACCGCCGAGTTGTCATAGCGCTGCACCCAGCCGTCGTAGCGGCGGTACTGCACGTCCGGGAAGCCGTTGTCCATGCCGCGCAGGTGATGGTCGAAGAAGCCCAGCACGAAGGCATTGGGCGCGCCCACCAGGATCTCGTCCGGCGCGGTGCCGAACATGTCGTCGCGCAATGGCCGGCGCAGGAACAGGCCCGTGTCGGTCAGGCCGGAGTGCACCGCACCCCGCAGCACCATGCGGTAGACGTCGGCACGCTGCCCGGCATGGTCGAAAGCCTCGTAGGAGAAATCGTTGAAGCTGTGCAGCTCGCCCTTCGGCTCCAGGCCCAGCATCCGGTAGAAGCCTGCGAATTCGGCATGGAACATCAGCAGCGGCACCGGCAGGTCGACGGCGAAGGTGTTGAAGTGGAAATCGCCACCGTCGAGATTCACCGCCGCCGCGCAGCGCCGGTCCACCAGGCAGATCGCGGCCGACGTGGTGCCGCCGAAGGAGATGCCCATCTCGCCGGTGCGCGAGAAATCGCTGGCCGCTACCAGCTCCGCCACGTTCGCCGGCACCTGGCCCGCCTGCAGGCGGTCGTGCACGAACAGGCGGTCGGCAAACCACACCCAGGGGCTCTCCACCGCCGTGCGATCGCGCTGCGCCGCCATCTGCTCCGCCGTGGCCAGCTGCGCGTCGATGCGCTCGTTGAAGTCGGTGGTGGAGTAGGCGCGGATCAGGTCGGGCGGAAAACCCGTCTTGAAGGACTCCTGCATGTGCCGTAACAGCGCCGGGTCCATCGGCGCCACGCTGCCGTCGGGGAACACCGTGGGCGAGGAATCGCCGGTGTGCTGCACCGAGTAGATCACATAGCCATGGCTGGCCAGCTCCTCCATCAGCGCGGCATTGAGCTGGGCGTAGCCGGTGTAGCCATGGCTGTAGAACAGCGTCGGCAGGCGTCCGGCGCCACTCGCCAGCGGAGCATCTTCGTAGGAGTTCGTGCGGACGTGCTTGAGATAGCCCAGCAGCGGCGGAAAGCCGAGCAGGTCGCCGAATCCGCGCGCCGTGCTTTTCGCTTCCGCCTCGCTGAAGTAGTGGCGCGGCTGCGCACCTGCTGCCGGCGAGGCCGGGTACCAGGCGCGCACCAGCAGGCGTCGCGGCTCGCCGGCAGCGGCACCGAACAGGCCAGGTCGCGACGCGTCCACCAGCTCGAAGCTGCGCGTGCCGACCACGTAGGGGCCCGAGGGTGCCGGCAGCGGCGTGGCGGGGAACCACCACGGCAGCGCAATGCCGACGGCGCCAGCCAGGCTCAGCAGGCAGCCGAGCAATATGCGGCGGCGGCCGGCGGCCACCGCGCCCAGCAGGAAGAAGGCACCCGCCACGGCTCCCGCCCCGGCCTGCCAGCGGTCATCGAGCACGCCCTGGATACCGGCAGCCAGCACCACCAGCGCTGCCAGCCACAGCAGGACACGGCGTGCCGGCAGCGTCATCCACCACCAGGCGATCCAGTACACCGCGATAGCGGCGTACAGCACGATGTCAGCGTGGGTCAGCGAGGCCATGTGCGTTGTCTCAGAACTGGAACTCGAGGCCGCCCATCACGCGGCGACCGTAGCCCAGCGCGACCACCGGATCGCTGCGCAGCGCGGTGATGGCGGCATCCAGGCGATAGTCACGGTCGGCCAGGTTGCTGCCATTGAAGAACAGCCCTACCCCGCGGTACTGCCAGCGCAGCGACAGATTGAGCAGGGTGTAGGACGGAATCTGCACCAGCGGCTGTTCCTCGGGATCATTGTTGATCTGTGCCGGAGTGGAGCCCACGCGCTGCATCTCCGGACGGATCAGCAGGTTCTTGATCGGCGTCCATTCCAGGGCCAGGGTCATGGAGTATTCAGGAGACTTGGGAATCCGGTCGCCGCTGTAGTCCACGCTCTCGGTGCCCTCCTGCCTGACGAAATCAATGAACCTGCCCTGGGCCACGCCCAGGCTGCCCACCAGGCGCAGGCTGTCGAAGGGCGAGGTGCCCAGCTCCAGCTCGCCGCCGCGGATGCGCGAGCGTCCGGCGTTTTCGATGATCTGACAGGTGAGCGGACCCACCGGCACCTGCATGTCGTCCCAGTCCGTGTGGAACAGGTTCAGGGCGTAGTGCGTGCGCCAGCCGCCCAGGCGTCCCTTGAGCGACAGCTCGTAGTTGCGCGTGCGCTCCGCGTCGAAGCTGTAGCGCTGGCCGCAGGCCAGGTGGTAGCCATCGCCGCCGGGTCGATAGCCCTCGGTGTAGGAGGCGCCGACGAAGCCGTTCTCGAACAGCTGGTAGCTGGCCGCCAGCTTGGGCAACACCGCCGAGAAGCTGCGGCTGACATTGGTCTCGCCGTCCGGGCCCAGGACCTGCGCGCCCTGCAGCAGCGCCACCGCGGCCGCGGCCAGGGGGTTGTCGCCGCCGAGATCGTTGGCCGATTGACGACCGTTGCGCTCATGGTCCACGCGCAGGCCGCCCGTCAAGGTCAGGCGCTCGCTGGCCTGCCAGTCCACTTCGCCGAACACGGCCTGGTTCTCGATGGTCGCCGGGTTGTCGGACACCACCGTGACGCCGCCCAGCGGCAGCGAGCAGAGGATCGGGATCGTGCAGATCGGGGTGGCATCCAGCAGCGCCGTCAAGGCGGTCAGGCCGGTGGAATACTCGCCATCCTTGCCGTCGAAATAATACAGGCCCAGGGTACCGCGCCAGGCATCGCCGCTGAAGCTGGCGCGCAGTTCCTGCGAGAAGGAACGTGAATCCGCCACCTGGGCGATGTAGCCGTCTTCGCGCTCGGTGTAGTCCACGTCCAGGTGCAACAGCGTGTGCGAGCGTGCCCAGGAGCTGACCGAGCGCAGCGTCCAGTCTTCGCCAAGGCGCAGGCGCTGGTCCACCGAGTAGAGCTTGGCCTCGCTGTCGATTTCGCTGATTTCGTCCGCGGTGGCCACGCGCTCCCGCTCGCGCGACTGCAGCACGTAGCGGTTGCCAACCTTGCGTTGGGTATCGGCAACACCCAGCACCACCTCGTAGGGACCATCCGCACCAAACGGCGTGATCTTGGCGCGCAGGCGGGTGCCGTGGCTGCGGTCACCGGCCCACTCGTCATCATCCAGGGTCTGGTTGTAGATCTCGCCGTCGCTGCTGCGGTAGTCGGTGACCAGGCGGATCGCCAGCAGGTCCGGCAGCAGGGTAGCGCCGAAGGCCGCGGCGCCCTGCTGCATGCCGTCGTTGCCGACGCCCAGGCGCCCGCGGAACTCGGGGATGAAGCGGCCTTCCACCTGCGGTTCCACGGTGTTGATGATCACGGCACCGGCCATGGCGTTGCGGCCCTGGCTGGTGGACTGCGGGCCACGGAAGATCTCGACCTGGGCAAGATCGAAGGCCGAGAGATCCGCGAAGCCCATCGCACCGCGCGGCAGGCCGACACCATCGACCACGATGGTGGTCGCCGTGCCGTAGATCGTGCCGGCACCCACCAGGCTGGCGCCGTAGCTGCCGATGCCGCGCATGCTGACGGTGCTGAGCCCCAGCTCGCTGTCGTTCCAGCCGACATTGGGCGTGACACGGATCACGTCATAGACATCGCGCGCCGCGCTGCGCTCGATCTCCGTGCCGGTCTTCACCGCGACGCTGGTGGTGGTGCGCTCGGCCTCGCGGCTCAGCAGCTCACCGGTGACGACGATCGTCGGCAGCACCACCGCGGCGGGCGGCGGCTCCGGGGTTACGGGAACCGGTGCCGGCTCCTGCGCCAGCGGAATCGTCGGCACCGCTTCCGGCGCTACCTCTTCCTGCGCCAGTGCCGCCGTCGTCCCCACCAGGGTTGCCAGCAATGCGGCCCCCCGCAGCATGCGCTCCGCCCCCATGAATCCACCCTCAATTGATAATGTTTCTCAATTGTAAGGGAGCGGGCAGGAATTCGCGCGCCCTGTCCTTTATCATCACATTGCCGGGCGCCCAAGGAGGGCCCCGTCCCCAGGCCCGAGGTGCCGATGCACGATCTGCCGGAAGCAGGACCGGGTGGCAGAGACGCCACCGCCGCTACCCCCCACCCTGCCGCCGTGCGCCCGCAGGAAGCGGCGGCGGCCATCCTGGAAAGCATCACCGACGCCTTCTTCGCGCTGGACCGCGACTGGCGCTTCCGCTACCTCAATGCCCAGGCGGAGCAGCAGATGCAGCGCTCCGGCCAGGACCTGCTGGGCCAGGTGATCTGGGACATCTTTCCGGACGTGGGCGCCAGCGTCTTCGGCGCCGCCATGCGGCGCGCCATGGATGAGCGCCGGCGCGGCTCCGCCGACGCTTGGTTCGAGCCCGACGCGCGCTGGTACGAGATGCGCACCTATCCCGCCGCCGAAGGCATCTCGGTCTACTACCGCGACATCACCGAGGAGCGGCAGGCCGAGGCGCAGGTGCAGCAGGCGGGCCGCGAGCGCCGCCTGTACGAGGCCATCCTCACCAATACCCCCGACCTCGCTTACGTCTTCGACCGCCAGCATCGCTTCATCTACGCCAACGAAGTGTTGCTGAAGATGTGGAGCAAGACCTGGGACGAGGCTATCGGCAAGACCTGCCTGGAACTGGGCTACGAGCCCTGGCACGCCGAAATGCACGATCGCGAGATCGAACAGGTCGTCGCCACGCGCCAGCCGGTGCGCGGTGTGGTGCCCTTCAACGGCAGCTTCGGCCGGCGCATGTACGACTACATCTTCGTGCCGGTCTTCAACGCCCAGGGCGAGGTCGAGGCCGTCGCCGGCACCACCCGCGACGTCACCGAGGCGCAGGAATCCGAGCAGCAGCTCCAGCGCCTTGCCGACGAACTGGCGGAAGCCGACCGCCGCAAGACCGAGTTCCTGGCCATGCTGGCGCACGAGCTGCGCAACCCGCTGGCGCCGATGCGCAATGCCGCCGAGATCATCCGCCGCAACCCGGCCGACGCGCCGGGCGTACTGGAAGCCGCGGAAATCCTGCAACGCCAGATCGGCCAGATGGTGCGCCTGGTGGACGACCTGATGGACGTCAGCCGCATCAGCCACGGCCGCATCGGGCTGCAGCTGGAGCCCACCGACCTGGCCACCGTGCTCGGGCAGGCCGTGGAATCCGCCGGCCCGATGATCGAGGCCGCCTCGCAGGAACTGTCGCTGCAGTTGCCCTCGGGCTTCCTGCCGCTGCAGGCCGACACCGTGCGGCTGACGCAGGTCTTCAGCAACCTGCTCAACAACGCCTCCAAGTACAGCAAGCCCGGCTCCCGCATCCTGCTCGAGGCAAGCCAGCAGGGCGGGGAATTGCGGGTCACGGTGCGCGACCAGGGCATCGGCATCGCTCCCGCCGCCCTGCCCGGCATCTTCGACATGTTCATCCAGGTGGACCGCTCGCTGGAGCGGCCGCGCAGCGGTTTGGGCATCGGCCTGGCGCTGGTCAAGACCCTGGTGGAACTGCACGGCGGCCGCGTCGAGGGGCATAGCGAAGGCCTCGGCCAGGGCAGCGAGTTCCGCGTCTGGCTGCCCCTGGCATCCCTGCCCGAGGAAGCCGTCACCGCCACCACCACGCCCGCGGCGGTCAGCGGCCGTCGCGTGCTGGTGGTGGACGACAATATCGATGCCGCCCAGACCCTGGGGCAATTGCTGGAATTGCTGGGCAACGAGGTCCGCCTGGCACACGACGGCCAGGCCGGCGTGGACACGGCCGCCGAGTTCCAGCCGGAGCTGATCCTGATGGACATCGGCCTGCCGCAGCTCAACGGCTACGAGGCCTGCCGCCGCATCCGCAGTCAATTCCAGGGACGGCGCCCCGCGATCATCGCGCTGACCGGCTGGGGCCAGGAACAGGATCGCGCCCAGTCGGCCGAGGCCGGCTTCGACGCCCACCTGGTCAAGCCGGTGAAGTACGACACCCTGATGCAGGCGGCGTCGAAGCTGCTCTCTCCCGCCTGAGGGGTTCAGCCCGGCGAATCACCGTTGCTGGCGTAATCGTGCATGCCCTCGCGGATGCGCTCGCTGCCCTGCTGGTCATCGCCGTAGGGTGCCGGGCCGCTCCAGCGCCCCCAGTCCGCGCGATACAGCCCGGAGGCTTGCTGGGCCCAGCCGGCCCAGCGCAGCAGCACCTCTTCCGGCAGTCCCACCGAGCGGCCATGCGCACCCCAGCCGCGGTTGGAATCGTCCAGGGTCTGCTGGGCGGTCGGCAGCGCGGAAAGACCGAGCACGGCGTAGTCGATGCCGAAGCCGGCAACGCTGCCCTGCTCCCGGAACACCTTCTGCGGCGGCAGCCAGGGCCGGTTCACCTGCAGGCGCCGGCCATCCCAGGCGATACCCAGGCGGGCACGCCCCTGGAACACCGCCACGGTATCGCGCCCATCCGGACCCTCCACCACCACCTGCGTGGCGTAGTCCACGGTGGCGCCGCAGTTGCGCTCGATCACCGAGGCGCTGAGGCCGTCGCGGCGCAGATCCACCCACTGCAGCAGACGCTCGCTGCAACTGCCGATGACGGTATCGGTACCGTTCCAGTTCAGCACCAGGCTACGGCCATCGGCCGACTCGCGCAGGGAGTACTGATCCGGTCCGGCGGCGGCGATATCAACCGGCGCCGGCGCCGGCCCTGCCGCTTCCAGTACCGTCGCCAACAGCAGGGCGACCGTGCTCGACAGGATCGCGCTCATGGTGAACCGGCCGCGCTGCAACGCCGGCCGCTCTCGCTGGAAAAACTGCACATGCTTGCCCCCATGGCCCGCACCCCGCGGACCCCAGTCCAGAACATGCAGGAAGCGCACCAGTCCTGTCGTGCGCCGGCGCTTACTCGCGCCGGCATTGCAAATCGCCCGCCAAATCATCCGGCCAAACCCCACAGACAAAGCCCCGCCCCTGCATGGCAAACACTAGCAAGCGTCATCCCTGTCGCACAGCCCGGCCGATGACCGGTGTTCCGTGCGGGCTGCGCGGCGTCGTGCAAAAAAAGCCCCCGGAGCCAGGGGGCGAATAACGACTACTCTCAGCGGGATGGATCAGGTTTGCGCGGCGGGCGCGGAGACCAGCGCCCCCAGCGTCGCCCAGTTGGCCAGCGATTGCTGGTGGAAATGCAGCAGCGGTAGCCAGCCACGTCGGTGCGCCTCCAGCACCTTGTCGTCCGGCAGGGCACGGAATTTTTCGACATCCAGCGTGCGGAAGCCGCTGAGCGTAAAGACCTTGCCGTCCTTGAGCTCGGCGCGGACCTGCCGGTCGGCCAGCAGTCCCTCGGCCTCGATCCAGGCACCGAAACGCAGCGTTTCCTCGTACTGCGCCTGGTAGGACTCGGAGAAGCGCATCACGTCCTGCAGCAGTGCGGAGGGCTTGCCGTCGGTGAAGAACGGGCGCTCGGACTCCGCCTCGAACTCCGCGGCAGCTTCATCCACGCAGAGGATCAGGCGCGAACTGCCCGGCTCCTCCACGAAGATGAAGGGATAGCGGCGTACGTAGGCCGGCACGTAGTACTCCGCCCGCCACTGGCCTTGCGCGTCGACGAACAGGTTCTCCCCGTCGCGCAGGCCCAGCACCGCCAGCGGAACCGCCGGCGACTGCGCCGAAAAGGCGATGGGGTACTGGCGCGCGGCCGTGACCATCTCCGCCAGCGTCAGCAGCACGGCGTTGTGGCCCTGCGTGAAGGCGAAGCCACGATCACGGCTGAGGCCGGCCTTGCCGTGCCGGTCGGGTGTCACGGCGGACGGCGCCTTGTAGTACGGCGGCAGGCGGGGAGACTCGTTTTTTTCCTTGGTTTCCTGGCTCATGTTTCAGGTCTTTGGTTGGTTTGGGTCGTGTTTCAGGTACCCGGCTCGCAGTCCTTGCGCTTCTCGGCGCAGTTCTCGCCGTGGCCCAGGATTTTCACCTCGATGATCGACGGCCCCTTGATGCGGGCATCGGCCTTGGCCTTCTTCATCGACTCGGTCAGCGCGTCGGTCACCTTGGTGGTCTTGGCGGCGGCGTCGTCGATGTTGAGCGAGGTCGGCGGCGCGGACGGCGGCACCGGCAAGCCCGTGCTGATGCCCTGCACCTCGATGTTGTCGGTGCCCAGGATCTGCACGGCGAAGACGTTGAAGTTGCCACTGACGCGCAGGCCGGCGTCGCCCGCGTCGACGATGCCGTTGGGCGCGATCAGGTCCACGTCGGCCGGCGGCGTGCCCGGTTGCGTCGCCAGGGTGCCGATACCCGCGCCGGTCGGCAGGCCCGCCGGCACGCGGTTCATGTGCGTGATGCCGTTCAGCGTGTAGTCGTAGAACGGCGGGCTGATCGAGGTCTTGGCGCCCTTGCCCGCGGCGATGTCGCCGTAGGACGACCAGATCAGCGCGTTGCCGCCCTTGGTCGTGAGGATGCGCGACTCGTTCACCGTGACGCTGCCATGCGTGAAGATGTTGATCTCGCCGCCATCCTGCGTGATGACGCCGGAGCGCAGCGCATTGCCGCGGCCCATGTTGCCGGACCAGTCCGGCTCGGGCTGGCCGGTCTCTCCGGGCCGTGCCGCCGCGTTGGCCAAGGTGAACGCGCCACCGGGGATGACGAACTCCACCTTGCCGCCGCCGTTGGAGATCACGCGGCTGGCATAGGTCTCGAAGTCGCCCGCCCAGCGCGACTCGCCTTCGGCCAGCTCCTCGGTCGCACGCTTCTGCGCACCGGGGAACAGCTTGGCGATGGCGTTGTAGCCGCGGAAGGTCGTGTTGTTGCGGTCGCTGTCGACGTCGTTGGCCTCGCGTCCGGTGGTACGCAGCTCCATGAAGAAGGCGTTGCGGATCATCGGCGTCTTGAAGTCGGTGTCCAGCGTCTCCCAGTAGCCCCAGGCCTGGTCCAGGTAGGCCAGCTGCTCTTCCTGGGTCCGCAAGGCCTCCAGGCCCTGCAGGCGGCGCACGTAGTTCACCAGGCCCTCGCGGCGCTCCGACAGATAGAACTCCGGCCTGGCGCCCTTGGCGGTGGCCTCCGTCTCCGTCATGCGCGGCACCAGGCCGTCATACGGCGTCTTCTCCGCCCAGGGCAGATTCAGCCAGGCATCCCAGGCCTGGGCGAGGTAGGCGGTCTGCTCGGCCGCGGTCTCCAGCGGCGGCAGCCCCTGGCGGCTGCGCATGTAGTTGACGAAGCCCATCGACAGTTCCGGCGAGGCCAGCTCGGAAGAGCTGCCGTTGCCGCGGGCATAGATGCGGTCGAACAGGTAGACCGACAGCTTGCGCCCATCGCCGGCGTCGGCCAGCAGGAATTCCTCCATCTCGGCCGCCAGCTCGGGATTGAAGTAGGCGTCCTCGAAGGCCTCGTAGCTCGGCAGCTGGTTGAAGCCGGTGCTGATGGCGATGTCGGCCGACTTCTCGTCCGGGCGCCAGAGCTGGCCGTTGGTCAGCGCGATGCTGTTGCTGGTGATGCCCACGCCGTTGCTGGGAATCCAGAAGTCGCCGCCGGTCTCGATCTCCATGCGGCCCGGGCCGCTCAGGGTGATGAAGCCGTTGCCGGTGAAATACAGGCCATTGCCCGCGCGGACCAGGGTCAGGTCGTTGGGGTTGTTGTGCTGCACCGTGAAGTACGGGAAGTAGACGTGATTGCCGGCCTGCACCCACAGCTGCTTGGGCAGGTTGATGCCCGCCGTGGTCACGATATCGCCCTCGCCGGCGTAGATGCGCACCGGCGTGGCGTCGCCCGCGTGCAAATCCGGCGGAACCAGCGCGGTGAAGCCCATGGCGCCACCGTAGACATTGCTGGCACCGGCGCTCTGGAAGGCGCTGAGCCCGTAGTTTTCGATCGTCAGCGGGTTCAGAGTGGTGCGCAGCAGATCCACCTTGGCCTGGCTCATGAAGATGCCGCTGCCACCGCTGCGGTTCTGCGGCTGGTCGAACTGGTAGAACGCATCCTCGGCGCGGGTCCCGTAGCCGATGTAGACGCTATTGCCCGCCAGCAGTTCGAGATTGCCCTGGGGCGACGGTGCCAGCGTCATCGTGCCCAGCACCTGCACGTCGCCGGCCGCCGCGATCGCCGTGAGCGTGGCCGGCCATAGCTGGTGGTAGGCCGAGGTCAGGCCGACGTTGAAGCGGTTGTCGGTGCCGGTGCCGCCGAAGCGCAGACCGGGGAACCACAGCGGGCTCGCGCTGGAATGCTCTTCGACCACATCGAAGTTCAGCGCATTGTTGCGGATCAGCACGTCGCCGCCGGCCGAGAACAGCGACACCCTGGCCTCCGACGTATAGCTCATGAAGGCATTGCCGCGATAGTTCCAGATGTTGTACAGCATCGGGTCCATCACGGCCTCGATATTGAGGTCGCCGCCGCTCTGCAGGCGGAACTCGCCCGAGGAGGTGTACAGCATCGGGTACACCTCGAACTCATGCGGCATCACCTGGCGCAGGTCGGCCGGGGTATAGCAGCCCCCGCCCTCGCAGTTCGGCGCATAGCCGTTGTTGAGATTGCTCCTGAAGCTGGCCCCGCTGGTGAAGGAACCGCCCGCCGTCAGTTGCGCCACGCCGTCCGCCACGTAGTACACGCCGCCGCGGATGTCGCCGCCGGCGCGGATGCTGAGGTCGCCGCCGCCCGTCAGGTACAGCTCCATCGGTGGGTCATCCTGCGTGGTATTGCCGGTCACGCGGGCCGTGTTGGGGATGCTGACCGCGAGGTTGTAGATGCTGCCGCCGGCCGCGATATCGATGTTGCCGCCGCCCAGCGCACCAATGCCGGCCTCGTAGCTGCCGAAGTCCACGTACCAGGTGGTCTGGTCGTAAGGCCGGTCGGCCGAGGGTCCGAAGTAGCCGGTGACGTAGTCGATGCCGTTGCGGCGCGCCAGCCAGCCGGCCGGAGTCTGCGGCAGCTTGTCGGCCGCCAGGATGTCGCCCGCCACCTTGATGACGAGGTCACCGCCGTTCTCGGAGTAATCGGCATTCGCCGGATTGTAGAAGCGCGCGATGTCGGCCGACTTCTCGCCGGCGGTGTAAATCACCGAGGGGCGCTCCTGCAGCACCAGGTCGCGGCCCGACGACAGGCTGATCGACGCGGTGCCGGTGCGGACGTGGTAGCCCGTGGAGTTGTCCCATTGCTGCACGAAGTAGCGGTTGCCGGTGCCGCTGAGATTGCCGTCCTGCCCTTCGGCCGAGCTGCAGTAGTCGTAGCAGGCCCAGGCCAGCGGACGGCGGGAGTAGTAGGCCGTGTCGACGTAGTCGCCCGTCGCCGCGTCCTTTTCGATCAGCGCGCCGGTGCGCGGATCGATGTACTTGCCGGTCAGCGGGTCGCGCTGCAGTTCGATCCAGCCGCCGGAGTTGATGAAGCGACCGTTGGCATCGATCAGGTAGAGGCGATGCTCGTTGCCGCGCGTCGGATCGTAGATGTACTCGATGGTATCGGGCGTACCACCGATGATGATCGAGCCCTTGCCTTCTTCCAGCTGCCCTGTCGGCAGCACCGCGGTCGAGTCCGGGCTGATGGTGTTGGCACCGGCGGCCAGGTTGATCGACCAGGAGTCGCCGTTGAGCAGGCCGGCATCGCGGCCTGCACCGTCGAAGCCGTCGCTGAGGTTGGCGTTGATCTTCAGGTCGCCCTTGGCACGCAGGGTCAGCACACCGGCCGAACGGCCACTGCCGAAGCGCAGCTCGTGCAGGTCCCAATCCTCGACCAGCTCCATGTCGCCGTCACTGCGCAGTTCGATGCCCGGGGCCAGCGTGACCTGGCTGCCCAGGCGCGCCTGGACCGCGGCGGCGTTGGCCATGAAGGCCGCGGCGTCCTGGCCCACGGTCTCGATGACGTCCCCGTCGATGGTGCCCACGTCCTCGTAGACGCGGAAACCTTCGGCGATCACCGAGCGGGCCCCGACGATGGTGCCGGCAACGGGTGCGATGGCCACGTCGTTGCCACCGATCTGCGGAGCGCGCAGGCGCACCGTACGGCCGCCCTCGCCTGCACCGCTGACGTCGACCGTGGAGCCCGCCGCCACGCTGATCTCGCCACCGTCCTTGCCGACCGTTTCCAGGAACACCGTGCCGCCCGAGCCGTTCTCGGACCTGGCACGGGCCAGCAGCTTGCCGCCCGAAGCCAGCGTCACGTCCTTGGCCGCCGACAGCTGGATGCGACCGCCATTGTCGCCGACGGTCTCGATGGTGCCGCCGACGTTGATGTTGCCGTCGTTGGCCACCACCGCGAACTCCTGCACCTGCACGGTGCCGGAGATGTTCACATCACCCTCGTTGATCTCGAAGCGACGGCCCTGGCGGAATCCGCCCAGGTCGAGCTGCGCGTTGAGCGCGGCGAAATCGCCCATGCTGCGGCTGAGCATGGTGAAGGAGCCCGAGCGGAAGCCCTCGCCGGCGTTGCCCTTGACGTCGCCCTGCAGCTTGACGGCGCCCAGGCCGGCCGAGGTGTTCAGCGTGCCGGCGTCACCGCCGGCCGCGGTGCCGGAGACGTCGATCGTCGCGCCGGCGGCCATGTCGATGTCGCCGCGGTCGGAAACCAGGTTGACCACACCGCCGCCGACGCCGACGTCGACGTCGAAGATGCGGCTGACGTTGCTGGTGACATCGATGGACGAACCCTCGGTCAGCGTCACGTCGCCACTGCGGGCGCGCAGGTTGACCGTGCCGCCGGTCAGGCCGATGTCGCCCTGGTTGACGACGCTGGCGCCGGTGATGCCCAGGATGGCGCCGAGCGTCTCGAATACCGGCAGGTCGGTCTTGCCGTTGCTGCGGATGTTCACCTCTCCGGTGGCGTCGAAGTACAGCTGCGCGCCGCTTTCGGCCGTCAGGTCCGCCGACTCGATGCCCAGCGCCCCCGGCACGTAGAGCGTGCCGACGTCACGGCCGATCACCCGCTGCTCGGCCTTGATGTCGACGCTGCTCACGCCGGACAGCCACTTGTCCTGGCCCTCGAGGTAGATGTTCTTGCCTTCCAGCGACAGCTTGGCGCTGCCGGTGGTGGCGGTGGCTTGTCCGCCATTGGTGTTGGTCAGTGCCAGCTCGCTGCCGGCAATGGTGACCGTGCCGTCGCCGGCGTTCAGCACACGGATGTTGCGCGTGTCCAGGGCCAGGCGGCCGTCGGCGCGCAGGGTGGCCGGGCCGTGGAAGTCGATCGTGCTGTAGCTCTTCAGCAGGATGTCCTCGGCCGCCGCCAGGGCGCCCAGCGAGCCGCCGGAGAACACCAGGCCCGGGGTACCCGGGGCCACGTCGCCCACGCTGACCCGCGAGGCCGAGGCGCTGATCTGGCGGGCGCCGATGTTCGCCCCCGGCGCCAGGAGCGTGTCGTTGGTAGCGTCCAGCGCCAGCGAGCGGCTGCTGTCGAGCTTCGCGCCCGCGGCCACCACCAGGTTGCCGCGCCGTGCGATCGGCGCCAGGCCGGCCGCCGCGCGCTTGGCGTTGGCCGCTTCCAGCGCGGCCGGGTCGGCCAGCAGGCGCTCCATCGCATCGACGGCGGCGACATTGCGCAGCACGTCGGCCTGCTCGCCGGAGGACAGGCGCAGCACCGCGCCCTGATCCAGGGCCTCGTGCACCAGGACGTCGTCGCCCTCCCAGTCCGTACCCCGGTTGTCGACGAAGCGCGCCACGGTCGGCAACACACGCAGGTCGCCCGAGCGACCGCTGATCTGCCCCTTGGTCTCCACCACCGCTCCGTCCTTCACCACGATGTCGCCACCGGAGGCGAACAGCAGTTCCGGACCGCTCAGGGCCGTGCCCTGGTTGTCGATCACGATGTCGGTGGCGCCGACGTCGATCTCGATGTTGACTGCGCCCTGGCGGCGCACGCCACCCAGCAGCAGGCTCTCGGCACCGAAGCTGTTGAGTCGCTCGCTGTCGAGCACCAGGTAATCGTCGTACAGGGCCAGGTCCGTGCCGGCGCCGGCCACCAGGATCTTCTGGCCCTTGATGTCGGCGAAGCCGCCGCGGCCGCCTTCGGCCGCCGCGGACAGCAGCGTGGCATCCAGGTTGATCGACTTGCCGGCGTCGAGCACCACACTGCCGCCGTCCAGCGGGATGCGCGGGATTTCACCCAGCGGCCGGTTGGTGCGCAGCGCCTTCTTCAGGAAAGCCTCGGACAGGTAGAAGCTGTTGGCCTTGGCCTCCTGGTACTGCGAGCGCAAGCGCAGCGCCTCGCCTGGCATCACCAGGTAGCCCGAGGCACGTT
The DNA here is from genome assembly GCA_030149365.1 of Solimonas sp. GTDB lineage: Bacteria > Pseudomonadota > Gammaproteobacteria > Nevskiales > Nevskiaceae > Solimonas_A. Next base: position 24,796 of record JASBRP010000011.1, on the reverse strand, counting down.
GCGCGCTGTACTTGGGCTGGCCATCGGCACCCGGCAGGTAGCGATAGCCCGCCTGCAGCGAGGAGCCGTCCCCCAGACTGCGGCGGTTACCTTCCAGCATGTAGGAGTAGTCGCTGCCGTAGTGATGCTTGGCAGTGACGCGGAAAGCACCCGGCAGCAGCGCGTAGCGCGCCGGCAGCAGGGTGTAGTAGCCCTCGGGCAGGCCGCTGCCGCCGGACAGGTAGATTTTCTCGCCGATCGCCAGGTTGCTGCCGCCATTGCCCAGGCCGACCGGCGCGATGTCGGCATCGTAGCCCGGGATCACCGCATAGACCTCGCTGCCGTCGGCGACCCAGTTGTAGTCGCCATCGCGGTAGCCGGTCAGCCAATCGGTGGAGCCGCCGATGCCCGGGACGAATTCCCAGGCATACAGGTCGCCGCCGCCCTGAACGTCGAGCACCGCGCCTTCCTGCAGGTCCAGCCTGTCGGCCTTCAGGTTGATCGCCTTGGTCGGCAGGTTGGTCAGTTCCAGGCCGGTCAGCGGATCGATCCAGGTATCGCCGTTGGAGGTCACGCCGAAGGGAATCGTCTTGCCCTCGGCCGAGACCGAGGTGAGGCTGCCCGGCAGCAGGGTCACCGTGCCGGCGCCTTGCGTGCCGTCGTCGATCGCGGTCAGGTTGATCGTACCCAGCGGCGAGCGCAGCGTGCCGCCCTGGACGATGCGCGGCGCGGTCAGCGTCAGGGTGGCGGCCGCTTCCAGCGGGCTGGAGTTGATCGGGGTGCCTTCGTCCTGCGGCAGGATCGTCAGCGTATCGCCGGACTGGATGACGTAGTTGCGACCGGTGGCCGCGTAGATCTGGTCCGCCTTCAGGCTGAGCTTGCCGGCCGTGTCGATGCGGCCGGTGATCACCCCCGAGGTGCCGGCCTGCGGGACATAGCCGATCAGGCGGATGTCGCCGCCGCTGGACAGCAGCGTGTCGGAGTAGCCGTAGAAGTGGGCGGAGTCGACCTGCAGCAGGTTGCCCGCCTCGATCGCGATGCGGGTGTCCTCGTGGACCGGATCCAGGCCGATGGCGCGCAGCGCGACATCGTACAGGCCGCCCTCGGCACTTCCACCGCCGCTGAGGGTGACGATGTCGGCGCTGATCTTCACGTCGGCACCGGCCTCGCCCATGATGTGCGGTGCATTGATCGAGATGCGGTCGAACACGAAATCGCCGTTCTCGCGCTTGCCGCCCAGGCTGGCATCGCCGGTGAACAGCAGGCCGGGAGCCGCGGTCAGCGACAGGCCCGAGAATCCGCCGGCCACGATGTTGTCGGGCGACAGCTGCGGGGTAATGCGCGGCGCGCTGGTCGCCGGCAGGAACTCGTAGCCGAAGACCTCCAGCAGGGTCCGCAGGCCCGGATCGACCGGCGGCGAGGAAATCTGGCCTGCCGGCAGGCGGTCGCCGATGACCAGCATCGGCGGGAAGCCGGCAGCGGCCAGATCGTAGCCCTGCAGCAGGGCGACGAAATCCGCACGGCTGGCCACGCTGAAGCCCGGCGCGAACGATATCTCCATGCCGACGCTGGTGACCCAGTCGATCTTGCTCAGGTCGGTGCCGAAGAAACTGGTGACGGCGTTGCCTTCGAGGTCGACCATGTACCCATAGTCGAAGAGGTAGCTGAAGGTGTCATAGGCCGTTTCCGGCGTCGGCCCCCAGGGATTCTGGCGTTGGACGCCGTAGTCCGCACCCCAGGTCAGGCTGAAATCGCCGCCGCGAGCGCCGGCACCACCGGCATGGGCCAGGAAGGTGGCGTCATTGATGTCGATCTGCCGTCCGTCCACCGAGATGCTGCCGCCATCGGAGGAAACCGTGCGCGGCAAGCGCACGATCACGTCCGTGTCGACCTCGCGGGCCAGGTCGAAGGTCCAGGAAGTACCGGAGACGTCCAGCACGGCGCCTTGCTTGATCGTCAGGTCCGGAGCCCTGAGGACGATCTGGCCACCATCCAGCACCTCGCCATCCGTCAGTTCGACACCATGGGGTCCGATGGCACGATCCAGCACGCGCGCGACGCCGTTGGCCAGCACACGTGCGTTCTCATGCAGCGTCAGCGTGCCGACCTCTTCGGTCCCGGCGCTGAGCGAAATGGTGCCGGCGGGAGCGCGCAGCGTGCCGTGGATGTCGACCGTCGATCCCCCCAGGCCCAGGCTGCCGCCGGCCTCGGTAGCCAAGAGGCTGCCCTCCCCCACCTTCAGGTTGCCGCTCGCGGACAGGCTGATATCCATGCCGTCACGCGAGGCATAGGGGCGCAGTTCCGGCGTGTCGTACTGAGGCTCGGCGATCTCGTAGATGTCGGTACCCGACAGTTCGTAGTACGGAGAGGGCACGCCGTTGTGCAGCGAGGGGTCCTTGAAGCGCAGGGAGGCGCTGGTGGCCTCGACCTGCACGCCATCCTGGACCACCAGCTTGGCGCTGGTGGTGAGGGCGATGCTGGAGAAGCCGCTGTTCTCGAAGAACGCCTCTGCCAGCAGGAAGGAAGCCGGATCGTCCGCCGGCTTCTCGCCACCGATATAGATATTCTGGCCGACGTTCAGACTGAAGCCGCCGTTGCCGCCCAGGCCGTAGGCGCGCGCATCGCCCAGGCCCGAGATGTCGAGCTGGTCGAGCGCCCCGACGGTAAAGGCCAGGTTGCCGCCCTTGCCGGTCTTGAGCTTGCCGTTGCGGTCCACCCAGGCGCCGCCGGAGGCGTCGATCACCATGGTCTCCGGCAGGATCAGCTTGAATTCCGCGATCTCGGCGTCGCTGGCACCCGCACTGATCGTGATGTCGCCGCCGTTGATCCGCGGCACCGCCGTCAGTTCCTTGGTCTTATCGAACTCGTAGTCGCTGTACCAGGAGCCGCGCGTGTCGAGCACGGAATTCTGGCCGAACTCCAGTGAGCTGGCGTTGATGTTGATATCGCCGCCTTCCGTACGGATGCTGCCGAAGAACTGCAGGTTGTCGTTGGCCAACAGCGAGAACGAGGCACCATGGGCCAGGCGGATGTCGACGCCCTGTTCCACCACCGCCGCCACGCCCGGGACCGGGACGCCCGGGGTGGCAGTGTCGATACGGTTGTCCTGGCGCAGGGCATAGGAGCCCATGCTGGAGCGGTTGAAGAAATCGTCGGAGACCAGGGTGCCGTTGTCGAACAGGCGGCCATTGCCGGCCAGGGTGTCGGTCTCGTGGTCGAATTCCTCGCCGAAGAAGTCGCCGTAGACGTCCGACAGCTTGTCCTGCATGCCGAAGTCGTCCGGCAACACCTGCTCGATGGCGCGGATCAGCAGGTTGTTGCTGACATACTCGCTCTCGCTTTCGCCAGCCTGGTTGAGCCGGAACACGCCGCCCGCGGGCGGTGCGGCACGCTGGTAGCGGCCCACCGTGGTCTCGCCGCGCAGCGTACCCAGCAGCACCGCGTCCGGCGCCAGGATCTCCACGCTGCCAGCCTTGCCGCCATGTTCGTAGCTCTCTTCGTACGAACCCTTCTGGGAAGACATCAGCGGAATGTAATAGGAACGCTGGCGCTGCCACTTGGTGTCGTAGACCACCCACTCGTTGGCCAGGCCCATGTAGAGCTCGTCGGGATCGGCCTCGCGGATGTCGATCACGCTGCCATCGAGACGGCGCAGCAGCGTCGTCCTGACGAAGCCTTCCTGGTAGGTGATCTTGCCGCCGGACACGTCGATCACCGAGCCGGGCTTCATGATGAAGTCGTCGCCGACGTCCATCGTGAAGCTGCCGCCGTCCACCAGGAACTGTGCCAGCGTTCCCTGGCTGAGGTTATCGAAGCTTTCCCAGTCGGCCAGGTTGGTGCCGTAGCGGCGGTCCACCGTGATCTCCTTGCGGTAGAGCGTCCCGTCGCGCTGCAGCGGAGAATCCTTCAGCTGGGCGGCGAAGAGCTTGCCGGTGACCTGGTGGCTTCCCATGTCCAGCGTCGTTTCCCAGCCCGACAGGTCGATCGTCGCCCCACGGTCCATCAGGAAGCGGGTGCCGTCCTCGTTGTCGGTATTGCCGTTGTTGCCGCGGTTGCTGAAGACATGTCCGCCGGAATCCAGCAGCACGCTCATGCTGCCGCTGGGCATGTGGATCATCGCGTCTTCCTGCATGTGCACGGAGCGCGCATTGATCGTCAGCGAACCGACCGACTGCCGGCCCTGGCTGACCGGAATGCGATCGGTGGAATCCAGGTCGGGCGTGATCTGGGTCAGGCTGCCCTTGCCGAAGACCACGTTGCCGTTACCGGCGGCCAGCGGGCCATGGTCGGGCGAGCCGTTGGCGTACTCCTGCCAGTCGTAGATCACCGGCGTGAAGCTGATCGCGCCGCGGAACAAGGCGGTGGACGTCATGTCCACCGATCCCATCTGTTCCAGGTTCCAGCCGCGGAAATCCACCGTGCCGCCGCGCTTGGCGTTGATGAAGCCCTCGTTGCGGGCATGGAAGCCCACCGCCTCCGCACGCTTGCCCTGCTGCTCGTTCACGTAGGGCACGATGCGGTTGTAGATCGCGCCGGCAATGTCGCCGGGCAGCACGTCGCCCACCACCCAGGCCCGGCTGACGCCATCCGTGGTCGGTCGCAGGTTGGTGCCCTCGGTCAGCTTGTTGAAGAACTCCACCCATTCCGCGGTCACCGGGCCGCCATAGCGCCAGGCCGTCCCCATGTAGGGGACGTTCAGGCGCATGAACGACAGCGGGTTGTAGGCGCCCACGTAGGCGGCGACCTTGCCGTTGCCGGCGCCGGAAAGGTAGATGTTGTCGCCGGCCGCCAGGATCACCTGGCCCTCGTCCTGGACGTTGATGATGCCCTTGTTGGTCACCCCCGGTCCGAACAGCATGACCTTGCCGTGGCTGGCCGTGCTGATCACGCCATTGCGGCCGACGGTGACGTTGTAGCGCAGCGGATCGTCGGGGTGGACGACCTCGGGAGCCGGGTCGATCGCGTACAGCAAGGCCTGTTCACCATAGGTGACCCAGCCGCCGCCGACGTTGTACTTCCAGGAATTGGTGAAGGTCGGATCGAAACGGTCGTTGTAGTTGTCCGCCGCCGACATCAGGCCCTGGCCGCTGAGGAACTGGCTGTCGCGTACGTCCAGCGACGAGGCGATCACCTGCTGCGCATCGATCTTGCCGTCCAGCAGCAGGCCTTGGCGCGATACCAGCAGCAGGTGGCCGTCGGCCTGGATGTCACCAATGATCTGGGTGGTGGCGCCGGAAAGCTGGGAACGGTTCAGCGCGATCCAGTCCTTGCTGTCCTGCTGGAAGCGCAGCTTCTCGCCCGAGGCCAGGCTCATGTCGCGCCAGTTCAGGATTGCCTTGTCGCGTCCCTGCACGATGGTGGTGGTCTTGCCATCGAGCACCACGTCGCGCACGCCGGAGCCATAGACCAAGTCGGCCGAATCCACCACCGCGCCCGCGCCGATGACCGTGCCGCCGTCATTGAACAGATAAACGCTGCCGGCGGCTTCGATACGGCCGTCGATCCGATTGGCGCTGTTGTTGTAGCCGCGATTGACCGCGTACCAGTCCGACTTGCCGCCGGCCTGGTTGCGCTCCTGCTGGAACACCACGGCCTCGTTGGCCTGGACCGTGAAGTGGCTCCAGTCCAGCGTCGCCTTGCGCTGGCTCTGGACCAGCGTCGTGGTGCCGCCGTCCACGTCCACGTCCTTGATGCCGCTGCCCGTGGCGAGCTGGCGCGTGTTGACCTTCGCGCCCTCGCCCATCAGCACGCCGTTGTCGTTGAGGATGAAGACACGGCCGGTGGCGCGGATTTCACCGTCGACGCGGCTGGCGGTTTTGGAATGGACCCGGTTGACGGCGATCCAGTCGGCCTGCTGCTGGCGGAACTCCAGGACCTCGTTGGCCTGCAGCTCGAACTTCTCCCAGTCCAGCAGGGCCTTCTGCTGCGTCTGCTGGATGCTCATCAGCGGACGCCCGTCCGCGGCCTGTCCGATCACCGGCCGCTCGGCGCCACGCCATTGCGACATCGAACCGTCCGGCAGGCGCACCAGGCCGGCCTGCATCGCCACCATGGACCGGAACGGCGTCGCGGCCGGCGTTGCGGCGTGGGTGGCGGGTGCCGCGAACAGCGCGGCGGCGGCCACGGCCAGCGGGGCCAGGCGGAACAGCCCGGAGTCGATGCCCTCGCTGCGCGTGGAACGGGGGCGGTTGCGGATCTGCGTCGGCTTGCGGTTCATGGGACTCTCCACGGGTACGGCTTGATCGGATCAGGCTGGGGAAGGTTCGCGCCAGCGGATTAAGGTTTTGCGGCAGCAGCGGCTTCGGCCTGCGCCGCGGCGGCGGAATCGGCGGCGGCCTTGCGCGCCTGCAGTTCCTCCTGCATGCGCTTCTCGACGCTGGGAGGCAGGGTGTCCTCGTGGAACCGCTGCTGCCGCAGCCGGTCCTCGTAGTCCTGCACCAAGTTCTCCATCTTCACGCGCTGCATCTGCAGCAAGGGCTCGCGCGCCATCACGGCCTCGGTGGTGCTGCGCCCCGCATAGAGGTTGACCACCTGCTTGCCGATGCTGTACAGCTCCTGGTTGCGCGTGCGGCAGAGCTGTACCAGCTCGTCCTTCAACGCGATGTTGTGCTGGGAGTTCTCCAGCATCACGCGCATGTTGTCCACGGCCCGCTGCTGCTGGGCACTTTGCGCACGCAGCTGCGTCAGCTCCTCTTCGTTCTCGCGCAGCGTCTTGACCGCCAGCTGGTTCTTGGAGGCCGCCGAGCTCAGCGAAGACTGCAGCGCCGCCGCCTGCCGGCCGCTCTGCTCCGCGGATTCGCGCAGACCGCTGAGCTCGGTCGTGTTCTGCTGCAATTGCGCCTGCAGGCGCTGCACCTCGGCACGCAGGCTGTTGCGCTCCTGCTCGCTCTGGCGCAGTTGCAGCTGGGCGCGCCGCAGCAACTCGGCGTCGTTCTGCTGGGCAAGGGCCGGCGCCATCAGGGCCGGTGCCGCCGCCAGGACGGCGGCGATGGTGAGTCGCAGTGCGATGGACATGGTGAGCCCCTTCAGAAGCGCGCGTTCAGGTCGAGCAGGATGACGTCGGAAGCGATCGGCGCACGCTCGATGGTGTCGGACGAGAGCCACTTCAGGCCCAGCCAGGTGTTGGCGGACACGCCGTAATTGGCCTCCAGTACGAAGCCCTCGAGATCGGTGCCGCCATAGACGCCGAAATCGGAATCGTTGAAGACGTCGAGCACCGCGTCGGGCTCGATGTAGCGGTAGGCCAGCGCCAGGTCCCAATCGTGGCGCTGGGCGACCTTGGCATCGCCACCCGCCACCTTGAGCTGCCAGCCGGTGTCGCCGCCCTTGCCGCCGGGTTCATCGCGCAGGCGGTCGATCTCGTCCTGGTCGAAGGCCACGTTCTTCACGTAGTCGCCGGTCACGCGCACCATCTTGCCGTCGCCCAGCGGCACCTCGACCTGGGCGGTGAGGTTGACCAGCCTGAACTCGGAGGCCAGACCCGCCAGGGTGGTGAGGCCATCGGTGCGCATGTTGAACACCGAGTTGCCCTGGTTGATCAGGACCGGACGGGTGTAGTCCTTCAAGCGCGAACCACCCGCGGCGTTCTTCTCGCTCTGCACGTCCTGGAAATCGTAGTAGGCCAAGCCCAGCTTGGCCTTGGCCCCACCCAGGTCGAAGCTGCCACCGAGCTGGCCGGCGTAGAGCCAGCGGTCGGAACGGGTCGAGTACTCCTGCAGCGGGAAGGCACCGGCCGACGCGAACAGCGTGTTGCCGCTGTCCTTGCCGCCCAGGTCAAAGCTGCCCTTCAGCGCCACGCCCTCGGGATTCAGGTCCGTGTCCCAGACCAATTCGGTGGAGTAGAACGGATTGGCCATGCGCCCGCCCACCAGCTCCAGGCCCGGGGCGAGGCGCGCCTGGATGTAGGCACGATCCAGCCATATCGCGTCCTTGCGCATGTAGTCGCCGAGCGTCTTGTTGGTGGAAACCGGCCCGTTGTCCTCACCGGACGCAAGGCTGAAGTTGACCTTGACCGCCTCGCTGACCTGGGCCGCCAGGCTCAGGCGGCCGCGGTAGCGCAGCCGCTGGCGGTCCTGGGTCGTGTTGATCAGCGGGAAGCCCTCGGTGTCGGTCACGCCGCCGTCGTCGTTGATCCCCTGCAGGTCGGGCTGGAAGGGATAGTTCCCGGAATCCAGGTAATCCCCGTGATAGCGCAGGCGGAAGTCGCCGCCCCATTCCAGGCGATCGACCCAGCCCGGCACGCTGCCCGGGGCCACCCAGCGCTCGGCCTTGGCCTGCTCGGTGATCTCCTTGCGCAGCTCTTCGCGTATCTGGTTCTTCACCGTCTCCGGCACGTAGGGCACGCGCACCGTCGTGGACGGCGCCGGCTGCATGCGGCTGCGGGACGCGGCGGCCTCGCGCTCGGCGGCGTCGAGCAGCGCCTGCGCCTTGTCCAGCGAGATCAGCCCTTCCTTGATCATCAGCTGGATCAGCGCGATCGTAACGGCCGAAGTCTGCGCCGCGGAGGCGGCGGCGTTGGACTGCGAGGCCTCGACCTTCTCCGCCGGCGTCGCTTCGGCGGCCGCCGGTTCCTGGGCCATTGCCGCCGGAACCAGGCCGGCGCCCATCAGCAGGCCCAGAGCGCCCGCCAGTGTCTGTTCTCTCTTCTTCATAAGTGCCTTTCCGGTTCCCTTGATTCCGTTCCCACGAATGCCCGCGGTGCGGGCGCCATTCATTGCTGTATCGACCTCAGATTGATGCCCGTCACCATCAGCGGCTTGACGCTCGGCGGCCGGCTGCGCGACAGCGGCGGCAGCTGGCTCAGCACGTCGCGGATCGCCTCGTCCAGCGACTTGTCGCCGGTGGAGCTCTGCAGTTCGGCGCGCTCGAAGCGCCCCTGCGGATCGATCGCGAGCAGCACCTCGAGATAGCCGCTGGCGCTGCGCGTGCGCGGATCGCGCTGCAGCGCCTTGCGGATGTGCGTGGTGACGTAGGCGTTCCAGCTGCCCCCGCCCCCACCGCCCTTGCCGAACAGGCCGCCGCCCTGGCCCGCGGCCAGATGGAAGCTGTCGGAGCCGATATCGGCGGGCCGGTCCAGACCGGCCGCTTCGGAGGACAGGGCCGGCGAGGGGCTGGGATCCTCGCTGACCGAGGTCACGTCCTCCTGCACCTTGGCGGTCTCCACCGGCTCGATCACTTCCTTGATCTCCTCCGGCTCCGGTTCCTCCGGTGGCGGGGGCGGAGGCGGTTCCTCCTGGATCATCGTGACCTGCTGGATCTGGTACTCCCGCTGCATCGGCGTGTCGCCGCGCTTGAGCAGCACGAAGCCGACAAAGAACAGCACGAGCCCGCTGCCAAGCAGGATCGAAGCCGGGAAACTCCACTTCCTCAGGTGCCCTCGAAGGGACTCTGGCGCAGTCTTGGCCATCGGCTTCAAGTCACTTGCCCTGTTCCGGACGTTCGCTGATCAGGCCGAGCTGCGTGATCTGCAACTTGCCGCAGATGTCCAGCACTTCGATGATCCGCCCGTACTGCGCCGTGCGGTCGCCCTTGATCACCACCGGGAACTCCGGCGTGATCGCCTTGTAGGCGCGCAACTGCGACTCCAGCTCGCTCATCGTCACCGGGAACGCGTCCAGGAAGACGCGGCCATCGTTGGTGATCGAGATCGCCTTGGTCTTGGGCTTGGCCAGGCTCACCGAGGAGCTGGCCTTGGGCACCGAGACCTTGATGCCCTGCACCGACGCGGTGGTCATGATGATGAAGATGACGAGCAGTACGTACGCCAGGTCCAGCATCGGCGTGATGTTGATCTCGTCGTAGACCTTTGAATTTTCGACCTTCATGTGCGTTCTCCGCCGTAGGCGTCGGCTCAGGAGTGCTCGTAGGCGTCGGCCACGCGGGCGACCAGCTCGTTGGCGAACACCTGCAGCTCCGCGGTGATGTCGCGGATGCGGGTCGTCAGGTAGTTGTAGGCGAACAGTGCGGGGATGGCGACCGCCAGGCCCGCCACGGTGGCCATCAGCGCGGCGGCGACACCGGGGGCGATGGCATTGACGTTGACGTCGCCCGCTGCGGCGATCGCCGCGAAGGTGATCATGACGCCCACCACGGTACCGAGCAGGCCGAGGAAGGGACCACCGGAGATCGAGATGGTGAGGAACACCATCTGGCGGTTCAGGCTCACCTGTTCCTTCACCAGGGCCGATTCCAGCGACAGCTTCATCGAATCGCGGGCGCGCTCGTCGAAGACGAAGCGTTCACCCATCAGCTGCAGGCGCTGCGTCAGGCTCTCGGACAACACCTTGTAGAGACGGAAGGTCGAGGACGACTGTGCCAGCTCGTCGGAACCGGTGGGCAGCGGCAGGCCCGGGCGTGCATTGGGATTGCGGTGCTCGCGGGCATATTCCAGCAGCAGGTCGGGCAGCTGGCGGCTGAAGGTCTCGTTGGCCTTGGCCATGCGGGCTACATAGCCCATGCGCGCAACGATCACCGCGATGCTGACCACCAGCATCACGCCGAGCAGCGCGATCACCACCCAGCCGTCGATCGTCACCGCGCCGAGCAGGATGCCAAAGTAGCCGCCGCCGAACCAGCTGCCGCGCACCTCCGGATTGCTGGACACGTTGAGCAGGCCGCTCTCGCGCCCCTGCGAGGAGTAGGCCAGCGCGATCCAGGCCGCCGGGCGCTCGACGATGGAGATCGTCAGCTCATCCAGCTTGCCGATGAAGCCCTGCGGGTCGTCGGCCACCGGTGCGGCGGAAGGATTCAGCGCGCCCAGCACCGTTTCGCCACCCAGTTCCGGCAGCGACATCGGCAGGCTCACGGCCTCGGCCCCGTTGACATAGAGGCGCAGTTGCGAGGACGAAGCCGCCACCGCCAGGTGCACCCAGGCATTGGACTGGATCTGGTTCTTGGCGATCGCTTCCTGCGCCTGCCCGGCGGCATCCACCAGACGGATGTAGGGGCGGTTCTGGTTCATGCCCACGATCAGGCGCGCCGGGGCCTGATCGCCCGCTGCGCTGAGCTTGGTGAAGATCGTCGACAGCGCCTGCGGGCGCTCGGACTCGGCCTTGATCCAGGCCGTCCAGGTGAAGGCACCGCCGGCGGGAATGCTCAGCGCCGCCGCCGCCGGAACGCGCACCTGCATGCTGCCGTTGAGCTCGATGCCCTGATGAATCAGCGATTCGAAGGTCGGGATCGCATTGGAAGAAGTGGCGTTGTTGCCGTTGGCGGTCTGGTCGCGCGGCGTCCCGGCGGTCTCGTTGAAGTGATAGACCAGCGCCGTCTCCGCATCATAGGTCTGCGGCGCGCTGGCCACGGCGGCAGCATTCTCGTTGCCGTAGTACAGCCAGAGGTCCTGGGGCTTGGCGGGGTCGAGGTCGCGCAGGTCCACCCACAGGTAGGCGATGCCCGCGATGCCGTCGAAGGACTCGATGTGATAATCCAGCGGCGTCTTGTCGTCCGCCGCCACCACGCGCAGGTCGGTGCCGTCGCTGCGCGCATCCAGGAACTTGAAGTTGCCTTCGTGCAGGCGCAGCAGCACCGGCACGCGCGCCACCGGCGCGCCGACTTTCGGCGAGGTCTGCGCGGCATCCACCGTGACCTTGGTGCGGAAGGACCAGTCCTCGTTCCACCAGGCACTGGCCATCGTCGGCATGCACAGCAGGAACGTCAGGATCAGGGAGGCGAGCTTCTTCATGTTCGTGAAAACCGTTGGCAGTGACAAAAAAGTAGGTGACGTTCCGGCCTAGAACTCCGCCCACAGGCGGAAGTGCACGCGGTAGCGGTCGTCCAGATCGAGCTGCAGGTTCTGATCGCGCTGCATCCGCTCCCGGTCCTTCAGCGGCGCGGCCAGGAGCGCTTCGAGGTTCAGGTTCTTGAAGGCCTGCAGGCGCAGGCCCATGCCGGCGCTATAGAGGTTGATCTGGTAGTCGCCGAAGTCCGAGACGCCGCTCAAGGCGTCATCCAGATAGACCTTGCCCCAGTCGTAGAAGGCGAAGAGGCGGGCCTCCTGCAGCCAGCTGCCGAACAGCGGGGCCATCGACGGCGTCTCCAGCTGCAGCGTGGCATTGATGCCGGAATCGCCCACTTCCTGCGATTCCAGGTATCCGCGCACGCTGTCCCAGCCGCCGAGGCTGAAGCCCTCGTTGCTGATCAGGGGGCCGTTGGCGATCTGGCCGGAGGCCGAGCCGATCAGGCGGAAATCGCCCGGCAGCTTCTGGTGGCGCGACAGGTCCATGCGCCCATACAGGTAGTTGGCACGCGCCAGCACGCGCTTGTTGCCGAACTCGCGGTCGGTGGCGCTGATGCCGCGCGTGTTGCCGTTGAGCGACGTGCGGAACTCGGTATCGCCGCTGTCACCGCTGTGGTTCAGCGAATACTCGATCGTGAAGGGCATGTAGTCGATCGGCGTCGAGGCGGTGTCCGCACCGAGCACCAGGTCTTCCTTGAAGCTCTTGTAGTCCGCGCCGGCCAGGATCGTGTGGACGGTCTTCTCGCCCATGAAATTCCACACGCCGCGAACGCCGAGGATGTCGCCGGAGCCCAGCACGTTGATGCCGCTGACGGCGCCCACGTCGCTCTTGGAGTGGACCCCGTAGACCACCAGGTTGAAGTCGTGGCGCGGGAACGGCGCCAGGTACGAAGCCGACAGCAGGAAGGTCTGGTCGAGATCCTGCGGAGCCACCTGCGTCTGCACACTCAAGCTGTGGTCGCGCTGGAACAGGTTGGCGTAGCTGACCGATCCGACCAGGCGCAGGCGGCGGGTATTCGCGGTATAGCGGTCGTTGATTTCCAGGCTGCCATGCAAGGGCAGCTGGTCCTCCACCTCCAGGTCTACGTCCACGGTGTCGGGTGCGGCGCCGGCACGCAGCGTCGGCGTGATGGTGCGGTCGCGGGACTTGTTGATCTCCGCGATGTCGCGGGTGACCTGGTCGTAGCGCGGCACCGCGCCCTCGGCCAGGGAGGACACTTCCTCGCGGATGCGTTCCGGCGAGTAGTAGCGCGAGCCGGTCACGCGCAGGCGGCCCACGCGCAGTTCCACCACGTTCAGCCGCACGATGCCGTCGCGCACGTCCTGGTCGGGAATCTCGACGCCGACCGTCTCGTAGCCCTTCTTCTTGTAGGCCTTTTCCAGCGCCTCGCGTGCCAGCTGCACGTCGCCGACGGCGCGCTGGGGGCCCAGAAAGGGAGTCACCGCCTCCTCGATGTCGCCCGGCGCCAGCACATTGTTTCCATCGATCCGGTACTCCCAGATGTCGATGCGGCGCTCCGGCGCTGCTGCGGCCTCGGCTGCGGCGGACTCCTGGCCGGCATCCGTTGCGGGCGCGGCGGCCTCGGCCTGCGGGTCTTCCGACGCCTGTGCCGCGGCGTTGCCCGTCAGGCACAACAGGGCCACCATGGCAGCCGCCCGCAGCGTCCGCCGCTCGGTTGTCGTCATCGAAACCATTCCGCCCTCGTTCGTTCCGGAAGCGCCCGGATCCCGGCGCCGCTGCTGCGGCCCCGCCCCCGGTTCCCCCAGGACCGCCGCGCTGCGCGGCGCCCCATCCTGGAAAGCACCCGGCCCGCTCCGCCGCAGGTTTTCCCCGTTCCGGAACGCCGGCCAAGATACTTACAATTTACTGACGAACATCGTCATCACGGCGATAATGCCCGTGGATTGTTTCAGCAAGCTTACAAACTTCTGACAAAATTCCACGGTGAGGGATCGCCTGACTGGCTCATCGCCGCTGTCACCTCCTGGAGGGCCGGATCGAATATGCTGTAAGCCCTTCAATAACCGATGCTTATGTCCATCCCAGCCCCTGCCAAGACGGCTCCGGAGAGCCGCTCCCTGAACGCCCGGATCATGGTGGTGGAGGACGATTCAGTCCTCGCCGACGGCCTTGCGCGCGTCTTGGAGGGCGAGGGATTCCTGGTGGATGTGTTTGCCGAAGGCGCCAAAGCTGACGCCGCGCTGGCAAGCGAGACCTATAACCTGGTCCTGCTGGACATCGGCCTGCCCGATCTCGACGGCTTCGAGGTACTGAGCCGCCTGCGCTACCGCGGCAGCACCCTGCCCGTGCTGCTCCTGACCGCACGCAACGCCATCCCCGACCGCGTGCGCGGCTTCGACCTGGGCGGCGACGACTACGTGGTCAAGCCCTTCGCCATTCCCGAACTGCTGGGCCGCATCCGCGCCCTGCTGCGCCGCAGCCCGCCGCAGAGCAGCCGCCTGGCCCTGGGCGCGCTGTCGATGGACATCCCCGGCCAGCGCGCCTGGATCGGCGAGGAGCAGCTGGAGCTGTCCTCGCGCGAGTGGTTCGTACTGGAGCAACTGCTGCGCAGCGCCGGCAAGGTGGTCAGCAAGCAGCAGATCGCCGCCGCCCTGTCCGCCCTCGGCGCCGAGGTCACCCCCAACGCGGTGGAGGTCTACGTCTCGCGCCTGCGCGGCAAGCTGGAGAACTCCGGTGCGCGCATCCGCACCATCCACGGCTTCGGCTACCTGCTGGAAGGCATGCCGGGCTAGCCCGGCTCCCATGCAGCGCGAAAGCATCCGGCGGCGCCTGCTGCGCAGACTGCTGGCGCCGCTGGTGGTGATCGGCGTGCTCAGCGGCTGGGCCACCTACTGGCTGGCCTGGATCCCGGCCCGCGATGCCTATGACCTGGCCCTGGCCAATGCCGCCTGGGATCTTTCCGCCGAGCTCGGCAACCTGCAGCGCGCCCGCTCCGCCGACCTGTCCGGCGACTTCCGCCGCCTGCTGCGCAGCGACCGCTTCGACGAGCTGTACTTCGCCATGGAGGACCGCAACGGCATCCGCCTGGCCGGCGACCCGGGCCTGCCGATCCGCGCGATCCCCCACGATCTCGACCGGCCACGGTTCTACGACGCCAGTTACCTCGGCCAGCCGGTGCGCGTGGCCACGGTCGCCACCCTGTCGGAGGGTGAGCTGGTGGTGGTCTCGGTGGCGGAAACCACCGCCAAGCGCCAGGGCGGCCAGCGCAAGATCCTGATCACCCTGGTGGTCTGGGGCCTGGCCCTGACACTGACCATCGTCACCCTCGACTGGATCCTGATCGGCGAGGGCCTGGCACCGCTGAACCGCCTGCGCGGCGACCTGGCCCAGCGCTCCCTGCAGGACCTGGCGCCGCTGGACGAATCACGCGCGCCGGCCGAGGTCTACCCCCTGGTGCAGGCGATCAACGCCCTGCTGGCCCGCATCGCCACGGCGATGAGCGCCCAGCAGGGCTTCCTGGCCGACGTCGCCCACCAGCTGCGCACCCCCCTGGCCGGCCTGCTGACCCAGCTCGCCGCCGCCCGCCAGCGCAGCCTGCCGCCCGAGCTGGAGCGCTCCATCGAGCTGATGCAGTCCACCGCCGACCGCACCGCCCGCCTGGCCAACCAGCTGCTGGCACTGGCCCGCGCCGAGTCCAGCGGCTTCCATCCCGAGCGCCTGCGCCTGCTGAACCTGGAATCGGTGATCCGCCAGCACGTCGACGCCTGGGTCTGGCAGGCCGACCGTAAGCAGATCGAGCTGCACTTCGACCTGCAGTCCACGCCCATCCTGGGCGACGAATTCCTGATCCGCGAGCTGCTGGAAAACCTGCTGGACAACGCCGTGCGCTACACCCCGGCCGGCGGCGGCATCTGCATCGGCTGCACCGCCAACGAGCGCGCCGCCATCGTGTTCGTGGAGGACAGCGGCCCCGGCATCCCGGAGGCCGAGCGCAACCGCATCTTCGAGAAGTTCTACCGCATGCCCGGCACCGGTGGCGACGGCAGCGGCCTGGGCCTGGCAATCGTCGCCGAGATCGCCCGCGACCACCGCGCCACCGTCCGGGTGCTGGACGCCCAAGGCCACGGCGGCACCCGTATCGAGGTGCGCTTCCCCGCGCTGCGACCACCCGCCGCCTGACCCCGGGCCGGGACCGCCTGTCATGCTTAAGTCACATTTACCATCGACACCCTGGTTGGGCTCACCGGGGTAGGCCTAGAATGTCTGCGTATAACCATATTCGCGGAGCGCCTTACGCTCCGTAACCCAGGGAATCGACAATGCTTTTCAAAGCCCCCCAGGTACGCGCGGCCTTGGCCGCAACCCTATCCCTCGCCTTGCTCGCCGGCTGCGGCAGCCGCAGCGACTCCGCCGGTGGCGGCAGCGGCGGCTCCAAGGACGACATCGGCACGCGTGACGGCCGCACCTTCCTGATCAAGCCGGGCGCCAACGCCACGCGCGACATGGTCGCCGCCATGGTCCAGGCCTCGCCGGGCGACACCATCCAGTTCGACTGCGGCTACTTCGAGCTGACCTCCTCGCTGAACCTGACCGACACCGAAGATGTCATGGTCAAGGGTTGCGGCAAGGACAAGACCGTCCTGTCGTTCAAGAACAACAACGCGCCGGAAGGCATCCTCGGCGTCAACGTCCACGGCCTGTTCATCCAGGACCTCACGGTGCTCGACACCGGCGGCAACGGCATCGAGCTGCGCGGAGTGGATCACGCCTCGCTGCGCCGCGTGCGCGCCATCTGGTCGTCCAACGGCGGTCGCGAGAGCCCCACCCCGATCACCGCCGCCAACGTCTTCGAGAACAATGCGCGCCTGCTGAACGTGCCTTGCACCGCCCCGGACACGAAGCCCCCTGGCGCGCTGGGCGGCAGCAGCTCGCCGGACTATACCGTCAGCCCCAAGTCCGGCCGCTACGGCATCTACCCGGTGTCCTCCGAGAACATCCTGGTCGAGGACTCCGAATCGATCGGCGCCTCCGACGCCGGCATCTACGTCGGCCAGACCAACAACGCGATCATCCGCAACAGCCGCGCCGCCTTCAACGTCTTCGGCTTCGAGATCGAGAACGTGCGCGGCGGCGAGTACGACACCAACCTCGCCGAGTGCAACACCGGCGGCTTCCTGATCTACGACCTCGACGGTCTGCGCCAGTACGGCGACAGCTCGCGCATGCACGGCAACACCTCGCGCATGAACAACACCTACAACTTCACCTCGGGCGGCTTCGTCGGCAACGTGCCCTCCGGCAGCGGCATGATCACGCTGTCCTATGACCGCATCGACGTTTTCAACAACACCTTCGAGAACAACAACACCGCCGGCATCATCCACGCCAGCTACGAGCTCTTCCCGGAAGGCCTGGGCCGCCCGGTGGAAAACCGCATCGACTGGTACACCGAAGGCATGCACATCTGGGGCAATACCTTCCGCGAGAACGGCAACAAGCTGCCCGTGCCGAGCGTCGGTGATCTGGTCAACGGCGACGTCGCGCGCCTGCTGCCGGTGCTGATCGGCCTGAAGAACACCGCCGCCTGCCTCAACCCGCTGAACTACCAGCACTGCCTGGGCTCCGGCGCGCTGGGCTACCGCGGCGCCCACATCATGTGGGACGGCCTGCTCGACACCTGGTCCGACTGCCCCTACCCGCTGGATGCCAACGGCAACAAGGTGCCGGCCGACAACCGCGGCAAGCCGCTGCTCGGCAGCGAGCACCCGAACCCCGAGTGCCACTACAACCAGTACAAGTTCAACCCGGCCGACAAGAAGCGCATCGTTCCGGATTGGTGGGCCTCCTGCATCGACGACGACAACGTCTATGAAGGCCGCGGCGCCCGCTTCGCCAATTTCCACGGTCTCAAGGGCCTGGAGCTGGTGATCGCCGCCGCCACCGTCGACCCCAGCAACCCCGCCGGCCTGATCGGCAACGTGCTGACCAGCCTGACCGCCACCGACCTGACGCAGCTGGCCTCCAGCTACGACATCAAGCCGCACCAGTGCCCCACCGCCTACGGCAAGAACCTGGAGAAGCTGCCGCCGGTGGTCATCGCCGAGTTCCAGCGCACCGGCCAGTTCGACCCGGCACCGACCGAGGCCGAGACCGCCAAGCTCTGCGGCGCCGGCAAGGCCGGCACCGTGAACTTCGCCGCTGCCGGCGTGAACTGCCCGACGCTGGACCAGTACCAACTGTTCGCCGACGCGCAGGATCCGCGCAGCGCGCCCAACGGCCGCGGCACGCCGTTCTCGCTGAACAGCAAGCTGTTCTCCGACTACTCGGTGAAGTATCGCCAGGTCTTCATCCCCAACGGCAAGACGGCCACCTACCACGACGCCAAGGAGGGCGGTGCCGTCACCGGCGCCAACATGACCTTCGACTTCCCGGTGGGCACCATCATCGCCAAGACCTTCACCTTCGCCGACGAAGCGGCCGGCACCGAAGTGCCGGTGGAAACGCGCTTGCTGATCAAGCGCGTCAATTCCAAGGGCAATGTCCGCTGGATGGGCCTGCCGTACATCTGGGAAACCGTGGACGGCAAGCGCGTCGCCAAGCTCGCGCTGGGCGGCGGCACCGCCGCCGTGCACTGGAATACCACCGACGTCGACTCCGGCAAGACCCACACCGGCTCCACGCCCGACTACCTGATCCCGCACGGCAACCAGTGCCTCAGCTGCCACTCGCGCGAGGACGGCGAACCCGGCTCCGCGCCGATCGGCCTGAAGACGCGCTTCCTCAACAAGCCCTACCGTCCGGAATCCAACTTCGTGAAGGACGCGCCGCACGCCGTCACCGGCCACAACCAGATTGCCTGGTGGTGCAGCAATGGCCTGCTCGCCGGTTGCCCGACCGACCTCGGCGTTGATCCCACCACGCAGATCGCCACCAAGCTGGAGCGCGTCCCGGCCTTCAACAAGCCCGGCGACGCCGGCTTCCCCGCCGGCTCCAACGAGGACATCGAATCCCGCGCCCGCGCCTGGCTGGAGGTGAACTGCCAGCACTGCCACAACGTGCGCGGCTTCGCCGCCAGCACCGGCATGTACCTGGACTCCATCCGCAAGGTCGACAGCACCTACGGCATCTGCAAGCGCCCGACCGCCACCGGCCGCGAAGGCACCGACGAAGGCCGCCGCTTCCACGACATCAATCCGGGCAACCTGGCCGACTCGATCCTGCCGTTCCGCATCGGCCCCACGGCGACTACCCCGGCCGCTCGCATGCCGCCGCTGGCCCGCAGCGTGGTCGACCAGGAGGGCTATGACCTGGTCAACCAGTGGATCCGCGACGTCATCGTGGTCGACGAGGCCAAGTACCCGGGCTCCTCGAGCTGCGGCGAAAGCTGAGCGTCATTGCAGCAAAGCAAAAGGCCCGCGCAAGCGGGCCTTTTCTTTTGTGCACCCGGCGCGTTCATCTGCCAGACAGCCGGCGCAGGCATCCTGATCCTGAACCCCCGGAATCGCCGTGGGTCGAAATGCAAGCAGTGCCCAAGGACGGGACATGAGCTCACAAAAACAAGGATGGATTCTTGCGGCGCTCTGCGCCCTCACCCTGGCCGGCGCACCCGCATTCGCGCAGCCGCCGCCCGAGCAAGCCACGCCGGCCGAAGACAGCCTGCAGGGCACTCCGGATCTCGCCTCCGGCGCCAAGGGCCTGGCGGTGCTCAGGGCGCAGGTGCTGCTCGACCGGGCCCATTTCCCCAGCGGCGAAATCGACGCCGAATATGGCTCCAACATGCAGCGCGCCGTGGCCGCCTGGCAGCGGCGCCATTCGCTGAAAGCCACCGGCCGCCTCGATGCCAAGAGCTGGGAAGCGCTGACCCGCGACACGGCTCCCGTGCTGGTCAGCTACCGCATCACGGAGGCCGATGTCGCCGGTCCTTACCAGGCCATCCCGGAAGACATGATGGAGAAAGCCAAACTGCCGGCGCTGGGTTACGTCTCGGCCGAGGAGGCGCTGGCCGAGCGCTTCCATGTCCGGCCAGAGCTGCTGCGCCTGCTCAACAAGGACAAGGGCTTCAACCGCGCCGGTGAGGAGATCGTGGTGCCCGGCGTCTCGCGCAGCGCGCTACCCGCGGCCTCGAAGGTCGTGGTGGATCGCTCCGACCTGTCGGTGTCGTTGATCGACGAACAAGGCCAGGTCGCCGCGCGCTTCCCCGCCACCATCGGCAGCCGCCACGATCCCCTGCCCCTGGGTAAGTGGAAGATCAACGGCGTCTCGCGCGATCCGCCCTTCCACTACAACCCCAAGCTGTTCTGGGACGCCGAGGAAGGCCACAGCAAGGCCAAGATTCCGCCGGGCCCCAACAACCCCGTGGGCGTGGTATGGATCGACCTGTCCAAGCCGCACTACGGCATCCACGGCACGCCCGAGCCGCGCACCATCGGCAAGACGCAGTCGCATGGCTGCATCCGCCTGAGCAACTGGGACGCCGCCGCGCTGGCCGATGCCGTCAAGCCCGGCACCCCGGCCCTGCTGCAACGATGATCGAGGGAGTGCGAAGCCATGCGCATCTTCTGGACCTTGCTTGCCGGACTGGCAGTCGGTGGCGTCATCGCCCTGTGGTCGGCCAGCAGCCCGACCGAAGCCGCCATCGAGCCCCCCACGACCGTGGTGGCCGCCATTCCGGTCGCGCCGCTGCCGCCCACTGAAACACCCCGCCAGCCGGAATCGCCCGACACGCCGATCGACGCGGAACGCTCGCTGGTCAGCGAGCACACGCCCGCACCCGCGGCCCTGCTGGTGCCGGTCTCGGGTGTGGGCGCGGACCAGCTCACTGACAGCTTCGCCGACGGCCGCGGCGGCTCACGCGTGCATGAGGCGATCGACATCATGGCCCCCGCAGGCACTCCGGTGGTGGCGGCCGCCGATGGCCGCGTCGTCAAGCTCTTCACCAGCGTGCCCGGCGGGCTGACGATCTACCAGTTCGACCCCGGCCAGACCCTGGCGTACTACTACGCCCACCTGCAGCGCTATGCCGACGGTCTCGTGGAGGGGCAGGAAGTGAAGCGCGGCGACGTGCTCGGCTACGTCGGCTCCACCGGCAACGCCGACCCCGCGGCGCCACACCTGCACTTCGCCATCTTCATGCTCGGGCCGGAGAAGAACTGGTGGCAGGGCACCGCGGTCAACCCCTATCCCCTGTTGGTGTCACGAGGTCCGCGGCCCTGAAGCTTCAGCCGGCCGCTGTGGCGCGCTCCGCCAGCAGGCCGGCCAGCAAGGCGAGGTTGAGCGGTTTCACCAGGTGATGGTTGAAACCCGCCTCGCGGGTACGCTCGCGGTCGGAGGCCTGCCCCAGCCCGGTGAGGGCCAGCAGCAGGACATGCTCGCCGCCCGGCAATGCACGCAGGCGCCGTGCGGCTTCCACCCCATCCATGCGCGGCATGCCGATATCCAGGATCGCCACATCGGGCTGGAAGCTCTGCGCCAGCGCCAGGCCCTCCTCGCCATCGTGCGCCACCGCCGCCGCGTGCCCCTGCAGTTCCAGCAGCGCCGCCAGCGAATTCGCCGCGTCGGCATTGTCGTCCACCACCAGCACGCGCAGCCGTGTCGCCGCCTCGTCCGCCAAGGGCGGTGGCAGCTCCAGCGGCGCCGTGTCCGCCAGCACCGGCAAGCGAACGGTGAAGCAGCTGCCCTGCCCGGCTCCGGCGCTCTCGGCACTGACGCTGCCGCCATGCAGCATCACCAGGTTGCGCACCAGCGACAGGCCGATACCCAGGCCACCCTCGGCGCGGCCCTGGTGCGCGCGCACCTGCGAGAACAGATCGAAGACATGCTCGAGGTCGGCCGGCGGGATACCGATCCCGTCGTCGCTGACACTCACTACGGCCATGTCCGCCTCGCGCCACACCGCCAGGCGGATGTGCCCGCCGGGCTCGGTGTACTTGGCCGCGTTCGACAGCAGGTTGGAAAATACCTGGGTCAGGCGGTCGAGGTCGCCGTCCAGCCGGATGTCCGGCGCGGCGATGTCCATCTTCAGCTCATGACGGTGCGCGTCGATCAGTGCACGGGCCGCTTCCACGCTGCCGGCCAGCACCTCGGACAGGTCCAGCGCCTGCCGCCGCAACTGCAGCTTGCCGGAGCTGATACGCCCCACGTCGAGCAGGTCGTCCACCAGCCGCACCAGGTGCGTCAGCTGGCGGTCCATCATGTCCACCGTGTTCTGCAGTCGCAGATCGCTCTGGCGCACCAGCCGCAGGATCTGCAGGCCGTTGCGGATCGGCGCCAGCGGGTTGCGCAACTCGTGCGCCAGCGTCGCCAGGAACTCGTCCTTGCGCCGGTCCGCCTCCCTCAGCGCCTCCTCGGCGCGCTTGCTCTCGGTGAGATCGCGGCTGATCTTGGTGAAGCCCAGCAGCTCGCCGTCGGGCCCGCGCACGGCGGTGGCGATCTCATGGCCCCAGAAGCGGCTGCCATCCTTGCGCACGCGCCAGGAGTAGCGCTCGGCGCGGCCGTTGGCGGCGGCCTCCGCCAGCTCGCGCGCCGGCGCGTCGTCGGCCACGTCTTCCGGCGTGAAGAACATCGCGAAATGCTTGCCGAGCACATCCTCGGCCTGGTAGCCCTTCACGCGCTCGGCACCCTCGGTCCATTCGATCACATAGCCATGGGGGTCCAGCATCAGGATCGCGTAGTCGCGCACGCTCTGCACCAGCGCGCGGAAACGCACGTCGCCTTCCTGCACACGCAGCTCTGCGTTCTTGCGGCTGCTGACATCCCAGACCAGGCCCGCGATGCCGAGCTTGCCGGTATGCGGATCGCTGGTGGCATCGGCCCACTCCTCCAGCCAGGCGATCTCGCCATCGACCGGGCGGATGATGCGGAACTCGCTGTGCCAGCCCCCACCCGCGGCACTGCGCAAGGTCTCCAGGTGCCGCCCGGCATCGTCCGGGTGCAACAGGCCCAGGATCTGGTCACCGCCGCGCCAGCGCTCGCCGGGAGGCAGGCCGAACAGCTCTGCCAGGGTTTCGGAAGCGCTGGTCTGCCCGCTGGCGGCATCCCAGTACCAGGACGCCATGCGTCCCGCCGTCATCGAAGCCCGCAGCCGCGTCTCCGCCAGGCGCAGCGCCTCTCCTGCTGTCAGCCGCTCGATTGCCAGCACCGCCTGCGCAGCGAGCAGGTCAGTGAGCTTCAGCTCATGCTCCGAGGAGCGGTGCGGCTGCCGGAAATTGGTCGACAGCACGCCCAGCAGGCGTCCTTCCCTCGAGATCAGCGGCGTCGATTGCACCGCGCGATAACCCACCCGGCGCGCATCCTCCAGGGTCGGCGCGTAGAACGCCTCCGCCTCCAGGTCCTCCACGATCACCCGCTCGCGGCGCGCCGCCGCCAGGCCACAGGCGCAGGGCGTGTCGGCGCGCACCACCGCATAGCGCCGCAGGAATTCCGCGTCAAAGCCCTGCTGCGCGACGATCCGCAAGCTGCTGGTGGCGATATCCCAGAGCTGCAGGCTGCCGAAACCGGCGCGCTGGACGGCCATGGTCGTCGCCAGGATTTCCTCCAGCAGTTCCTGCAGGCTGCCACTCTCGTTGATGCGGCGGCCGATCTCATGCAATCGCCTCACCGCCGCAAGCTCGCCTTCCAGCGATTCTTCACGCGCGCCCGCCAACGGCGGCTGCGGCCCGCGTGCGGCCAGGTGCCGGATCTCGGCAGCGACATGGAGAATGGCGTCCGCTGCATCCCGCACCGGACAAAGGATCAGCTCGACCTGGTGCGTGCGGCCTTCGACCTCCAGGCTCAACTCACGCCGCGGGGTCTCGCCCTGCGCCGCACACTCCACGGCCATCATCAGGTCCTGCCGCTGCGCCTCCCGCAAGCGCCAGAAAGGCAAGTCCCACAAGGTCTGCCCCAGGACCGCCTCGGGTATCAGCGCCGCGGAGCGTGCAGGCTCCACGTGCAGCAGCTTGCCGCCAAGGCTGAGCAGGGCCCGGAACACTGCCAAGGAATCGAGCGACGCACGCAGCAGATCGCCCTGCTGTGCAGGCAGGCCCTCTCCGGCCTTCTGGGCGCGGCGGCGCTTCTTCGGGCTGCCCGCTGCCGGGGGACTGGCATCCATGTCCGTCTTGAGCCTCGCCATGATGCAAGGTGGCTTGCTCCCGGCCATGCGCCGGGCTCGTCCGGCAGTATAGGCATAGCCTGCCGGACACGCTTTGGTCCGCCATCCCGGGCCCGGCGAGGCCCATGGCAAAATGCCCACCATGTTCCTGTCCGACGACGCGGACCTCCGGGCCGCCATCCTGCGCCACTTCCCGGAGCTCGCCGGTGCGCAGTTCCGCCTGCACACGCGCGGCTTCCATTCCATCGCCGTCGATGCCGATGACCGTCTGATCTTCAAGTTCCCCCGCAGCGAGGAGGCCGCCCAGGCCTTGCGCCGGGAGGCCGGCCTGCTCGCCGTATTGCGGCCACGACTGGGCATGCCGGTTCCCGATCTCACGCTGATCGAAGAGCCGACGCTGTTCTCGCGCCATGCCAAGCTCGCGGGCGATCATCTGCTGGCGGCGGACTACGCGCGCCTGCCGGAGACTGCCCGCGCAACGCTGGCCCAGGACATCGCGCGCTTCTACGCCGAACTGCATGCCCTGGACCACGGCTTGATGCGGCAAGCCGGCGCCCTGCCGGTGGGTGGGTGGCTGCCCGCCGAGGCCATCCTGCGCGAAGCCTGGCCGGTGCTGCCGCCGCCATTGCGCACCCTGGCACAGCGCACGCTGGCCGATTGGGCCTCGCTGCCCCAGGACCCGCTGGGCCTGACCTACGGCTTCTTCGACGGCCACGGCTGGAACATGGCTTTCGATCATCAAGCGCAGCGGCTCAAGGGCATCTACGACTTCGCCGACTCCGGCTTCGGCCCGCTGCACCAGGAATTCATCTACACCAGCTTCATCTCGCTGGACCTGACTACCCGCATCGTCACGGCCTACGAGCAGAAAGCCCCCTGACGGGGGCTTTTTCGTGCGTATTGGCGGAGAGGGAGGGATTGCGCCCGCCTGACGGCGGCCGTCCTGCGGACTCGCTGCGCTTGCGCCATCGCCGCTACGCGGCAATGGTCGAACCCGTCTCCATACCGGGGGTTCGAATCCCTCCCTCTCCGC
>JASBRP010000052.1 GCA_030149365.1 Solimonas sp. | reverse complement strand
CACGTAATGCGTCAGGTCGCGATCCAGCTCCGCCAGGAAGGCCGGGTCGTCCTTCAGGCGCCCGTAGGCGTCGGAGAGCTGCCGCAGCGGCGCCATCAGCGTCTCGGCGACGAACTGGCCGCCATAGGGGCCGAAGTGGCCCTTCTTGTCAGGAAAATCGTAGGTCATTGTTTTCGCTTGTCCGCACGCTGCACCGCTTCGACAAATGCGCGCATCTTGTCGTGATCCTTGACGCCCGGCTTGGCCTCGATGCCGGACGACACGTCCACACCATAAGGCCTCAACTGGCGCACCGCCCTACCCACATTGGCCGGATTCAGGCCACCGGCCAGCACCAGCGGCGTCTTCACCGCCGTTACCCGGCTCCAGTCGAAGGTCTCGCCCCGCCCGCCCATGCCACCCTTGCTGTGGCCGTCCAGCAACAGGCCTACCGCGCCCTTGTAGCGGCGCGCCAGGGCCGCCAGGCTCTGCTTCTCGCCCATGGCCACCGCCTTCAGGTACGGCAGGCCGAAGCTGGCGCAGAAATCCGCCGGCTCCTCGCCATGGAACTGCAGCAGGTCGGGCTTCAGCACGTCGATCGCGTCCTGCACGAAGGCCGCGTCGGCGTCCTTGAGCAACGCCACGGTGCTGACGAAGGGCGGCAGCCGCCGCCGGATGGCCGCGGCCTTCTCGGCCGTGATGTGGCGCGGGCTGGCCGGCACCAGGACAAAACCCAGGGCATCCACGCCCAGCGAGATGGCCGCGTGGGCGTCCTTTTCTCGGGTGATCCCGCAAAACTTGATGCGTGTTCGGCTCACAACTTGGGGTTCTCAGGCCGGAAAATAGGGTTCCGGCCGTTCGGGGAGGGCGAATTCTGCCGGATATTCGGGTCCTACGAAATACAGGCCCTCCGCCGGTCCCGTCATTCCGGCCTTGTTGCGGTCGCGTCCGGCCAGCACTTCCGCCACCCAGGGGACCGGTCGCTTGCCCTGCCCCACCTCGGCCAGGGTGCCGGCGATGTTGCGGACCATGTGGTGCAGGAAGGCGTTGGCACAGACATCCATGACCACGAAATCACCGCGCCGGAACACGTTCACGTAGCGCATGTAGCGCATCGCCGTGGGCGACTGGCACTCCGAATCGCGGAAGGCCGAGAAATCCTGTTCGCCCAGCAGCGCCTGCGCGGCCTGGTGCATGGCCGCCGCATCCAGGCGCTGCGGCCACCAGGACACGCGCCGGTACAGCAGCGCACTGCGGGCCCGGCAGTTGTGGAATACATAGCGGTAGTGCCGCGCCTTGGCCGAGAAGCGCGCGTGGAAATCCTCGCGCACCGGCTGCACCCAGCGCAGCGACAGATCCTCGGGCAGGTTGGTATTGGTGCCCAGCAGCCAGGCGTAGTCGCTGCGGCGGGCGTCGGAGTCGAAGTGCACCACCTGCTGCAGCCCGTGCACCCCGGCATCGGTACGTCCCGCGGCCGTCACCGCCACCGGATGATCCGCCACCTTCGACAGCGCCGCCTCCAGCGAGCTCTGCACGCAGCGCAGGTTCGTGTGGGTCTGCCAGCCGCGGAAGCCGCTGCCCACGTACTCCACGCCAGCGGCCCAGCGAGTCATGCCTCAAACCTCATCGGGGAACTGTCGGCTGAAAGAAAAAGGCCGCCGCGATTCGCGGCGGCCTGGAAGAAACCCATGGCCCGATCAGGCAAGCCGCGACAACAAGGCCTGAGCCTCGGTCTTCTGCACATCGCTGCCCTGCTGCAGCACCTCGTTGAGCAGGTTGCGCGCCATCTCGTTGTCGCCCATGTCCACGTAGGCCCGCGCCAGGTCCAGCTTGGTGCTGGCCTCGTCGCCGGCGGAAATGCTGTCGCTGTCGCCGCCCAGGTCGCCGATGTCGAAATCGTCCAGCTGGATCTCGTCGACGCGGATCTCGGCCATCGCCGGCTCTGTCATCGTCGAGGAAGCCGGTGAATCGAAGCCGGACAGGTCGAACTCGAGCGCGTTGGTGTCATCCACGCGCGACGCCGGAGCGGCGGCGGCCGGGGCCGGCTTGGCCCCGGCACCCAGGTCGAAGTCACCCAGGTCGAATTCCAGCGCATCGTCGTTCTTGAGCGTCGGCTCCCTGGAGCGGGAGGCCGTCTCCATCGGCGGCAGCTCGAGCTCTTCCAGCCGGAAGTCCAGGCCATTGCCCGCCTGGACCGGAGGCGCTTCCGCCGCGCTCGGTTCCGGCATGCTCTGGAAAGAAGGCGCGGACGGTTCATCGAAGCCGAGGTCGAAGTCGGTATCCACGGCCGTGACGTCGCCGCCCTTGAACATCTGCACGTCCGGGCACAGCTGCTGGCCCATGATCGCGATCTTCTGCCAGGCCGCGTCGTCGACCTTGCCCTTCAGGCTCTCGGCGGTTTCCTGGAACTCCACCGGGCGGCCCGCGGCGAAATACGTCTCGGCCAGCTTCACCTTCAGTTCGGTGCGCGACGGATCGCGGCCCGAAGCCTGGCGCAGCAGCAGGATCGCCTCGTCGTAGAGGCCATAGGCCAGGTGGAAATCGGCCTCCGCCATCGGATCGTTGGCGTCGAGATTGATCTGCACCGTCTCCGCCGCGAACTGGCCGGTGACGTCGAAATCGATATTGCCCGTCTCCACGGCCTTGCGGGCGAACGCCAGGTCCTCGGCTCCGAAGGCCTGCGTGGAATCGAAGGTCGGCAGCATCGCCGTATCGTCCAGCGACGGAGCCGGCGGGATGATCTGCGTGGACTGCGCCTGCGCCGGAACCTGCTGGGTCCGCAGCTGCTTGGTGTTGAAATCGGCGGTTTCCTCGCCGGTCAGCGTATCGTCCAGGTTCTCCAGCTCGCGCTGCGCGGCTTCGGGAGACTTCGGCGGCAGCCGCACGCCCGGCGGCGGGATGGTGCCCAGCGTGCTGCGGGACAGGATCGGCGAGGCCGCCGGCATGGCCGGCATCGCGGGAGGCACCACCGGCAGGTCCGACGCCTGCTGCGCGCGGCGCTTCTTCAGCACGTTGCTGACCAGGTAGCCAACGCCACCCACGACCAGCAACAGCCCCAGCAGCGGGATCAGCAACTCGATCAGGCCACTCTCTTCCTCGGGCACCGGCACCGGCTTGGGCTTCTCGGCCTCCACGGGCACAGGCTCGACAGCCTCCACCACCGGCGCCTCTGCCGCGGGCGCTTCGGCCATCGGGGCCTCGACCGGCGCCTCGCTGGCCACCGGAGCGGCGGGCTCTTCGGGGACGGCGGGAGCCGGAGCTGGTGCAGCCGCGGGGGCCGGAGCCGGAGCCGGCGAAGGAGTCGGAGCCGGGACCGGAACGGGAACCGGGGCCGGCGCGGCCTTGGGCTCGGGCTTGGCAACGGGTTTCGGCTCCGGAGCGGGCGCCGGGGCCGGCAAGGGCTTGGGCGCGGGCAGCGGCTTGGCGGCCGGAGCAGGCTTCGCCGGAGACGGAGACGCCGGCACTGCCGGCGCTTCGGACACGATGGCAGGCTTCGGCGCCTTGATCGGCGGTTCAGCCGCGGCGTCCACCGGCCGTGTCTTGGGCTTGGCGCTGGCGCCGCTGCGCAGCGCCGTCACGCGGGTCTTGGCCGTTGCCGCCGGGACCGCGGCCATATCCGCCGCCGAGGGCACCGTCAGCCGGGCACCGACGCGCAGGTTGTTGATGCCACCGTCGAAGGCACCGCGATTGGCTTCATAGAGTGCCAGCAGCACCTGGTCCATCGTCAGCGACGGATCCGGACGCAGCTTGGTGGCGATGCTCCAGAAGGTTTCCTTGGCCTGGACCGGGCCGTAGCCCTCGCCAGAGTCCGTGCTCAGCGGCGCGGCAGGAGCCGCCGGCGCAGGAGCAGGCGCAGCCACCACCGGCGCGGCCGGCTTGGGAGCGGGCTCCGCCACCGGGGCCGGGCGACGCACCGACTCCTCGGAGGTTTCGAAGAATTCGGAAGACGGACGCTGCGGCGTGGCGGCGACCGGGGCCGGCGCACGCGGAGCCTGGGCCACCGGCGCGGGCTGCTGCACCACCGGCGCGACAGGCTGCTGCATCGACGGCGGATCAAGCAGGATGGTGTACTCACGCAGCAGGCGACCGCCGCGGGACTTCACCTCCACCAGGAAATTGACGAACGGCTCGCGCGCGATCTGGGCGCTGCGCACTTCGATACGGGGCTGGCCGCCATCGCTGGCGACGGTGAAGCGGAGGCTGCTGAGATAGTCGCTGCGATCCAGGCCGGCACGCTGGAACTCGGCCACGCTGGCCAAGCTCACCTGCACGCCTTCGGCTTCCTCCGGCGAGGTCGAGGTGAGCGGGATAGAGGCGGCAAAACGCTGGTTGAGGCCGGATTTGACCTCGATTTCGCCCAGCCCGATGGCCGTGGCCGTGGAGAGCCACAACACGGGGCCCAGTGCTGCAAGCAGTGCCAGTTTACGCAACATATTCTCTCCGGAAGCCGTCCCCCAACCGGGGCTGCCTTGAGTTCACAGCAAGGGTGAACTTGCGCATGTAAGCCCTTTTATACACGACCTTTTATAAATAGTCACGACTCAACAGCTCGGCGATCTGCACGGCATTGAGCGCGGCCCCTTTGCGGATATTGTCGCCGGTCAGCCACAGGTTCAATCCCCGGGGATGCGTCGGGTCCGAACGCAGGCGTCCGACAAACACTGCATCCTGCCCGCTGGCCTCCGTCACGGGGGTGGGAAAGCCGTCAGCCGTGCGCTCGTCCAGCAATTCCAGGCCCGGAGCCTGTTCCAGCAATTCGCGGGCCCGCTCCAGGCTCAGGGGCTCCCGGGTCTCGAGGTGGACCGCGGCGCTGTGGCCATAGAACACCGGCACCCGCACCGCCGTGGCATTGACCCGGACCGACTCCCCCAGCAGGCGGGCGGTCTCGCGCACCAGGCGCAGCTCCTCGGCGGTATGCCCGCCCTCCTCCACTTCGTCGATCCGCGGCAGCACGTTGAAAGCGATCTGCCGGCCGTAGGCCTCCGGCTTGATCTCGCGGAAGCTCAGCAGGTCGGCGGTCTGCCGGCCCAGCTCCTCCACCGCCTTGATACCGCTGCCCGACACCGCCTGGTAGGTCGCCACATTGACCCGTTCGATGCCGGCGGCATCCAGCAGCGGCTTGAGCGCCAGCGCCAGCAACGTCACCGTGCAGGTCGGGTTGGCGACGATCCCCCGCACGTCGTGCTTCGCCAGGTCCTGCGGGTTGACCTCCGGCACCACCAGCGGCACCTCCGGATCGAGCCGGAACGCCGTGCTGTTGTCGATCACCACGCAGCCCTCGACCGCGGCCTTCGGCGCATATTCGGCCGCCACGGCGGCACCGGCAGAGAACAGCGCCAGCTGCACCTGTGAGAAATCGAAGCGCGCCACGTCGCCCACCGGCAGCTCGCGGCGGCCGAAGCTGGCCGTGCCGCCGGCCGCCTCGCTGACATCCAGCGGAAACACCTTGCCCAGGGGAAACTCGCGCTCATGCAGCAGTTCGAGCATCGCCGCGCCGACCAGGCCGCTGACCCCCACCACCGCGATATCGAACTTCCTTGTCATGGCACGTCCCTGAAAAATCGAGCGGCGGAGTTTAGAGCGTATTCACGAGGAAAACCCGTGGCACGCAACGAAAAAACACCGGTGGTCGCCCGGAAGTGTCGCGTCTATAATTGAGAATCAATAACAATTACAGCCTGTGCCCTAGAATCAGCCCATGGACACCCCCACGCTTTCCGCCCCCAGCGTCAAGCCTCGCAGCGCCAGCTTGAGCGCCGCCACCGACGACCTGCACGAAGCCCTGCACGGCGTCGTCGCCGCCGCCGCGCCCTTCACCAGCCGCGAGCACTTCACCCGCTGGGTGCTGGTGCAGCACCGCTTCCAGCGCGAGATCGAGCCGCTGTACCGCATCGCCGGGCTGCAGGACTGGCTGCCGGACCTGGCCAATCGTGGCCGCCTCGCCGCCACCGAAGCCGACCTCGCCGACCTGGGTGCCTCCGTGCCCGCGCAGGAAGCGCCGGCCCATGACACCCGCGACCTTGCCTCCGCGCTGGGCTGGCTGTTCGTTTCCGAAGGTTCCACGCTGGGCGCCGCCGTGCTGTTCAAGAAGGCCCAGACCCTGGGCCTGGGTGAAAGCTTCGGCGCACGGCACCTGGCCGCCGCCCCGGAAGGCCGCGCCCGCCACTGGAGGCAGTTCACCGAGGCCCTGGATCGGCTCGAACTCGACGAGAGCGAAGAAGCGCGCCTGCGCGAAGCCGCCCGCGCCGCCTTCCGCCGCTTCGACACCCTGCTGCGGGAAGTCTGCGCCCTGCCGGCATGACCGACCCCGGCAACTCCACGCCGCGGCGTCCGCTGGCGGCGCCGCTGCGGTACCTGCTGATGTTCTTCGCCGGGCTCTGCGTGGCCCTGGGCGTCATCGGCATCTTCGTGCCCGGCCTGCCCACCACGGTCTTCATCCTGATGGCCGGCTGGGCCGCTGCGCGCAGTTCACCGCGCTTCTCCGCCTGGCTGGAATCGCACCGCCTGTTCGGCCCCATGCTGAAGAACTGGCGCGAGACGCGTAGCGTCAGCCGCCGTGCCAAGTGGAGCGCCACCGTGATGATGGCGTTCTGTGCCCTGATGCTGTTCCTCACTACCAAGAAGCCCTGGCTGGCCGAAACCATCACCGCCGTGATGGGGCTGGTGCTGGCCTGGCTGTGGCACCGTCCGGAGCCGCCGCGCCAGGATTCCTGACGCAGCCAGCACCCGGCGGCCACTCAACCGGCGGCGGCCGCGCTCCAGGGCAGCGCCCACCAGCGCAGCCAGCGCGGCCGCCAGGTCAGCGTGAAGGCCACCGCCAAAGCGGCTGCGGCCAGTGACATCACCCAGACCAGCACGGCCATCGAGGGATGGTCCACGGCCAGGCACAGCCACAGCGAAGCAGTCAGCGCCAGCGCACCCAGCGTCCGCAATGCCAGGACCGCGGCACGCGAGGGGCCCGCTCCGCCGCAAACCTGCTGCCAGTGCCCCTTCATCGCCAGCGCCAGCCAGGCCATGCCGCCGGCGCTGCTGACCAGGGCGGCCGCGAGCATCAGCACATCACGCATGGGAAGCCTCCGGGTTTTCCTGTTCCACACCTTCCGCGGCCTCGCCGTGCCGCAGGCGCCGCGCCACCAGGACCGCGATGCCCGCGCTCAGCAACAGCACCAGGTCGAGGCCGGCCACCGGCCAGTAGCCCTTGGATAGCGTCTTGAACAGATGGTCGCCGGTGGTGATCCAGTTGAGCAGCGGCGCGGCAACGCACAACACCGCCAGCGCGAGGCACTGCGCGCGCCAGGCCGGCGAGCGCTGCGCCCGCGCCATCGGTGCACTGCGCCATCCGGCATGCAGCAATGCCAGCAGCCAGGCCAGCCAGAAGATGCGCTCCTCCCAGTCGCCGCGTGCCGGCAACTCGGGCGGCAGCAGGCGATTGGCCACCAGCATCGTCACCGTGGCCACCAGCATGCCGGTGACCGCCGCCACCGCCAGGGCATCCACCACACGCACACCCGCACTGCCGCTGCGGGCATGCTGGCGCTTGCGCTTCTCCACGAAGAAGATGAAGCCGGTGGCAATGCACACGCAGCCGGCCAGGCCGCCGAGCACGTAGAACCAGCGCAGCAGCCAGTGGCGGAAGTGCTGCAGGTGCAGGCCGGTCAGCCAGTCGTCGATGCCGGCGACGGTCGAGGGCTGAGGATCCTCCAGGATCACCTCGCCGGTGCTGGCACGGAAGTGGATACCCTGCCCGGTCAGCGTCACGCGATCGGTACCGGCGCGGTAGACGCTGACATAGCCATTGGCGTCGCCGTAGTGCGTCACGCCCAGGAAGCCGACCTCGCCCGCCATGTCACGCTCGGCCCAGCGGCGCCGCGCCTCCACCACCATCGCATCCACCGAAGCCAGCGGTGCCGCCACGCCGGCCGGATCGTGCGGCAGGCCGGTCCGCTCCTCCTCGATCTTCTCGTGCGCCTCGGCCTGGGCCTTGAACATCGGCCCCGTCACCGGCAGGTAGATACCGGCAAAGATCACCAGCCCCGTGAACGCGAAGAAGAAGTGGAACGGCAGCGCCACCACGCCGGTGAGATTGTGCAGGTCCAGCACGCTGCGCTGGGTCTGCTTCTTCGGCCGGAAGGTAAAAAACTCGCGGAAGATCTTGCGGTGCATGACCACGCCGGTGACCAGCGCCACCAGCATGATCAGCGCGGCAAAGCCCACGATCCAGTAGCCCAGGTCCAGCCAGTGCAGGTGCAGGCTGTAGTGCAGCGGATAGAAGAAGCGGCTGCCGATCTTCAGCTTGTCGTCGGAGATCGCCGTGCCGTCACGCGGATCGATGGTGACGCCGCCGAACACGTGCACGTGATCCACGTTGGGATTCTTCGGCTTGTTAGGCACGTCGAACGACGAGAACATGCTGAGCACCGGATCGCGGTGCGTGGTGTAGGCACCGAACTCCCCCGCCACCATCTTCTCGCGCGGCGGCAGCGGCCCATGCACTTCCTTCTGCGCCTCGTCATAGCTCTCCTGCCGCGGCTCGATGGCCTTGAAGATCGGCAGCAGCAGCTTGTCGAAGGACGGCATTGGCTGCGGCTCGTAGCGCGTCTCCGGGATCGCCCAGCGGTCGATCTCGCGATCGAACACCGACAGCGAGCCGAAGAAGAAGCAGGCCATCAGCACATAGCCCAGCACCAGGCCGAACCAGGTGTGCACCCAGGTCATCGAAAGGCGGAAAGACGAAAACATGATCGGGTCCTCAGGTCGGCTGCACCAGCCACAAGGCCGCCGCCGTCATCGCCGCGCCCCCGCCGCCCAGCACCAGCCACACGCGCAGCAGGCTCTGCGCCGAGAAGGCCCAGAGGAACACCGCCAGGTACACCAGGAAGGCCAGCAGGTAGGCGAGCTTGCGCGCCTCGTCGTAATCGACGCCCTGCTGCAAGCTCAAGGCAATCACCAGCGAGGTGAAGCCCCAGGCAAAGGCATAGCCGCCAGCAACGGCAGCCAGGATGCGGGACACGAGCGGAAACCAGGGTAACGCCTTCGCCATCTTGAATCCTGTAGATCGGGCGGGCGCCCTGGCTACATGAATTGGCTTGGGCAACGAATGCATAGTCTACCAAGCACGGCGCACGATCTCACCCTGCCCGCCGGCCCGCAGCGTCGACCCCTCTTCACGACTTCCGGAACAGGCCGATGCTCATGTTCCGGCGCCCTCGCACACCTCGCCGATCCCGGCGCCGCCGTGCCCGCTCAGAAGCCCCCGGCGCATGACGCTCGCGACCTAGCCTCCGCACTGGGCTGGCTGCTCGTGTCCGAGGGATTCACCCTGGGCGTCGGCACGTCACTGGAAGCAGTTCGTGGACCCCGGAGGGGCTCGCACTCGACACCGATGCCCAAGAGCAGGTGCAACAGGCTGCCTATGCGGCCTTCCACCGGTTTGATCGCGTCATCCGCGATACCTTTGCCCTCCAGCCCTGTCCGCACCGTCAGGCAACAAAAAAGCCGCCGCCGGAAGTCCGGCGGCGGCTTTTCATCCGACTAACCTCAGAGCTTGCCGAGCACGATGCGCAGCATGCGGCGCAGCGGCTCCGCGGCGCCCCACAGCAGCTGGTCGCCGATGACGAAGGCCGACACGTACTCGGGGCCGAGGTTGAGCTTGCGCACGCGGCCCACGCCCACCTTCAGGCCACCGGTGATCGAAGCCGGGGTCAGCTCCTTCACGGTAACCGGCTTGTCGTTCGGCACCCACTTCACCCAGTCATTGCCGCTCTTGATGATCGATTCGATCTCGGCCAGCGGCAGGTCACGCTTGAGCTTCAGGGTCAGCGCCAGGCTGTGGCAGCGCATGGCGCCGATACGCACGCAGAGACCGTCCACCGGGATCGGCTGGGCATTGCCCAGGATCTTGTTGACCTCGGCCTGGCCCTTCCACTCTTCCTTGGACTGGCCGTTCTCGAGCTGCGAATCGATCCAGGGGATCAGGCCGCCAGCCAGCGGCGCGCCGAAGAACTCGGTCGGCACGTCACTGCGGATCGACTGCGCCACCTTGCGGTCGATGTCGAGGATCGCCGACGACGGGGTCGCCAGCTCGTCCGACACCGCGGCGTTGATCACGCCCATGCCCTTGAGCAGCTCGCGCATGTGGTTGGCACCACCGCCGGAGGCCGCCTGGTAGGTCATGGAGCTGACCCAGTCCACCAGCCCCTCGCGGAACAGGCCGCCCACGCCCATCAGCAGGATGCTGTTGGTGCAGTTGCCGCCGATGTAGTTCTTCACGCCCTTGACCAGCGCCGTGTCGATCACGCCGCGGTTCACCGGGTCCAGGATGATGACCGCGTCGTCCTTCATGCGCAGCGCCGAGGCCGCGTCGATCCAGTAGCCGTCCCAGCCGCTGGCGCGCAACTTCGGGTAGATGTCATTGGTGTAGTCACCGCCCTGGCAGGTGATGATCACGTCCATCGCCTTGAGCGCGTCGATGCTGTTGGCATCCTTCAGCGGCGGAGTGTCCTTGCCACCCACCTTCGGGCCGGGACCGCCGGCGCTCGAGGTGCTGAAGAAATGCGTCTCCACCAGCGCGAAGTCGTTCTCTTCCTGCATGCGCTGCATCAGCACCGAGCCGACCATGCCGCGCCAACCCACCATACCCAGCTTCTTCATCTCACGTTCCTTCTGATCTTGTCTCCTCTCGCCCGCTTGCGGGAGAGAGGTCGGGAGAGAGGGTTCTGTAACTCTTGCGAGCCCTGCAGAACCTCTCAACCTGGTTTTCCTGTTGGCTTACTTCTTCAGCGCCGCCACCACCGCATCGCCCATTTCCTGGGTGCCGAGAATCTTCTCGCCCGGCTGCGCGATATCACCCGTCCGCTTGCCTTCGCGCAACACCCTTTTTACCGCCACGTCGATGCGGTCGGCCAGGTCGGCACGGTTGAAGGTGTAGCGGAACATCATGCCCACCGACAGGATCGTCGCCAGCGGATTGGCCTTGCCCTGCCCGGCGATGTCCGGCGCGCTGCCGTGGATCGGTTCGTACAGGCCCTTGTTGTTCACGTCCAGCGAGGCCGAAGGCAGCATGCCGATGGAGCCGGCCAGCATCGAGGCCTCGTCCGACAGGATGTCGCCGAAGATGTTGCCGGTGACGATCACGTCGAACTGCTTTGGGTTCTTCACCAGCTGCATCGCGGCGTTGTCCACGTACATGTGACTCAGCGCCACGTCCGGGTACTGCTTGCCCACCTCGATCACCACCTCGCGCCACAGGCGCGAGGTCTCCAGCACGTTCTCCTTGTCCACCGAGCAGAGGCGCTTGTTGCGCTTCTGCGCCGCCTGGAAGGCGACATGCGCGATGCGCTCCACCTCCGGACGGCTGTAGTGCATGGTGTCGTAGCCTTCCTCGGCGCCCTCGGCATTCTGCCGGCGGCCGCGCGGCTGGCCGAAGTAGATGTCACCGGTCAGCTCGCGCAGGATCAGCAGGTCCAGGCCCGCGATGACCTCGGGCTTGAACGAGGACGCCGCCGCCAGTTCCTCGTAGGCCAGCGCCGGACGCAGGTTGGCGAACAGGCCCAGGTCCTTGCGGATGCCCAGGATGCCCTGCTCCGGGCGCACGGCGCGCGGCAGGCTGTCGTACTTCGGACCGCCGACGGCGCCCATCAGGATGGCATCGGCCTCGCGGGCCGCCTTCTGCGTGGACGGCGGATACGGATGGCCCTCGGCGTCATAGGCCGCGCCGCCGAGATGGCCAAAGGACCACTCGATCTGCTCGCCCTCGGCCTTCAGCAGTTCCAGCACCTTCACGGCCTCGGCCATGATCTCGGTGCCGATGTAGTCGCCGGGGAGAATCAGGATTTTTTTGCTCATTTTATTCGCAACGGGAATCGGGAATGGGGAATCGGGAATCGTAGAAGCGGGAATGGAAGCGTCTTTGACGATTCCCGATTCCCCATTCCCGTCTTTTCAGTTAAACAGCCAGGGCGCTTCGGCGCGGCGCTTGGCCTCGTAGGCCTTGATCGCGTCGCCCTGCTGCAGCGTCAGCCCGATCTCGTCCAGGCCGTTGACCATGTTGTGCTTGTGGTGCGGGTTGATCTGGAACTTGAACACGCGGCCGTCCGGCAGGCGCACTTCCTGCGCCGGCAGGTCGATCACGATCTTGGCCGCCGCATCCGCATTCACAATCTCGAAGACCGCCTGCACTTCATCGGCCTGCAGCGTCACCGGCAGCACGCCGTTCTTGAAGCAGTTGGAGAAGAAGATGTCGGCGAAGCTCGGCGCGATCACGGCGCGGAAGCCATAGTCGTCCAGCGCCCACACCGCATGCTCGCGCGAAGACCCGCAGCCGAAGTTGTCGCGCGCGATCAGCACCTGCGCGCCGGCATGCCGGGCATCGTTGAGCACGAACTCCGGGTTCGGGCGGCGCGTCGCCGGGTCTACTTCCAGCGTGCCCGGGTCCAGGTAGCGCCAGTCGTCGAACAGGAACGGGCCGAAGCCCGTGCGCCGGATCGACTTCAGGTACTGCTTGGGAATGATCGCGTCGGTGTCCACGTTGGGACGGTCCAACGGCATGACGTGCGAGGTGACCTGCGTGAATGCCTTCATGTCTTTCTTCCTTACAACTTCATTTCCAGGCGCCGGCAATCCGGCACCGGTGCCCGTGCCCGGTCGCCGCGGAAGCGGCGCTCGCGCACGAACCTGAATCCGATTCCCTCGTACAGCTTCTGGGCGCGCGGGTTGGTCACCGCCACGTCCAGTGCATAGATGGCGTAGCCGCTGTTGCGCGCCTCGGCCATCTTGAAATTCAGCATCCGCGCGCCGATGCCCTGGCCACGGCACTCCGGCGCCACGCCGAAGTTCGCCACATACAGCATGTCCGGCGTCAGCGGCTTCATCATCGGCGCCAGCTCCAGGCCACGGCGGATCACGCCGAACGCCGCCCAGGGCGTGTAGAACGACAGCACCTGCCGCATCAGCCCCAGCGTCAGCCGGCCTTCCATGCGCTGGCCGTAGAAAGCGCCCACACCCACCACCACGCCGTCGCGCTCCGCCACCCAGTGGTTGCGGTAGCCCTGGAAGCCGCCGCCCTGCCGGAAGGCATGGCGCAGGAAATCCAGCGCTTCGCGCCCACCGGCGCGGAACATGTAGTCGAAGGCCTCTGGACCGGCGCTGTACACCAGCGGCGCCGCGGCATCCGCGTCCTCCGCTCGCGCCGGCCGGAATTCCAGGCTCATCGTTCGGCCCCTGACCTTACAGCGCGCGCACGTCGACGAAGTGGCCGGCGATACCCGCCGCCGCCGCCATCGCCGGGCTCACCAGGTGGGTACGGCCACCCTGCCCCTGCCGGCTTTCGAAGTTGCGGTTGCTGGTCGAGGCGCAGCGCTCGCCCGGCTCCAGCCGGTCGGAGTTCATCGCCAGGCACATCGAACAGCCCGGCTCGCGCCATTCGAAGCCGGCTTCCAGGAAGACCTTGTCCAGGCCTTCGCTCTCGGCCTG
Organism: Solimonas sp.; assembly: GCA_030149365.1. Taxonomy (GTDB): domain Bacteria; phylum Pseudomonadota; class Gammaproteobacteria; order Nevskiales; family Nevskiaceae; genus Solimonas_A. The sequence continues at coordinate 39,365 of JASBRP010000052.1, read as the reverse complement.
CGACTTCACCAGGCCCGAGCCGGGCACCACCATCGCCAGCTTCACGTTCGCGGCCTTGCGCTTGCCCTTCACCACCGCCGCGGCAGCACGCAGGTCCTCGATGCGCGAGTTGGTGCAGGAGCCGATGAACACCTTGTCGATGTTGATCTGCTGGATCGGCGTGTTGGCATCCAGGCCCATGTAGGCCAGTGCCTTCTCCATGCCATTGCGCTTCACCGGATCGGCTTCCTGCGCCGGATCGGGCACGCGCGCCGAGACCGGGCCCACCATCTCGGGCGAGGTGCCCCAGGTGACCTGCGGCTCGATGTCCTTGGCATCCAGCTCCACCACGGCGTCGAACGTGGCGCCCGGGTCGCTGTGCAGCTGCTTCCAGTTGGCCACGGCCGCCTCCCACTGCTCGGGCTTCGGCGAGTAGGGGCGGCCCTTGGCGTAGGCGATGGTCTTGTCGTCCACCGCCACCAGGCCGGCGCGTGCGCCGCCCTCGATGGCCATGTTGCACAGGGTCATGCGGCCTTCCATCGACAGGTCCTGGATCGCCTCGCCGGCGTACTCCACGACATAGCCGGTGCCGCCGGCGGTGCCGATGCGGCCGATGATCGCCAGCGTGATGTCCTTGGCCGTCACGCCGGGGCCGACATGACCGTTGACGCGGATCAGCATGGTCCTGGCCTTCTTCAGCACCAGGGTCTGCGTGGCCAGCGTGTGCTCGACCTCGGAGGTGCCGATGCCGAAGGCCAACGCGCCGAAGGCACCGTGCGTGGAGGTGTGCGAGTCACCGCAGACCACGGTCATACCCGGCAGGGTCGCGCCCTGTTCCGGTCCCACCACGTGAACGATGCCCTGGCGGTGGTCGTTCATGCGGAATTCGGTGATGCCGTACTCGGCGCAGTTGGCGTCCAGCGCATCGACCTGGGCGCGGGAGATCGGGTCCTTGATGCCCTGCACGCGGTCCGGCGTGGTCGGCACGTTGTGGTCGGCCACCGCCAGGTTCGCGTTCAGGCGCCAGGGCTTGCGGCCGTTCATGCGCAGGCCGTCGAAGGCCTGGGGGCTGGTGACTTCATGCACCAGGTGGCGATCGATGTAGATCAGCGCCGAGCCGTCACCGTTGTCGGCGACCACGTGGGCGTCCCAGATCTTGTCGTACAGAGTCTTTGCCATGGCTGGACCTCGTTAATCCTGATGCTTGGTCTTGCGAATGGCGCGCATTGTAGAAATGCGCTATCAATAACTCCAATGAATCGTTTTTATCAGGTCCATTCCAGACAGGAATTCATATGGAAACCCAGAACCTGGTCACCTTCATCGCCGTAGCCGAGTCCGGCTCCTTCACCCAGGCAGCCGAGTCCCTGCACCTGTCCCAGCCCGCGGTCAGCAAACGCATCACCGCCCTGGAGGAACAGGTCGGCCAGCCCCTGCTCGACCGCGTCGGCCGCCAGGTGACCCTGACCGACGCCGGCCGGACCCTGCTGCCTTACGCGAAGAAAGTGCTGCAAGACCTTGAAGATGGACGGCGTGCGCTGTCCCACCTGCACGAGAAGGTGGCCGGGCGCCTGTCCATCGGCACCAGCCACCACATCGGCCTGCACCGCCTGCCGCCGGTGCTGCGCGCCTTCACCCAGCAGTACCCGGACGTGGACCTGGACATCCATTTCATGGACTCCGAGGTCGCCTGCCAGGCCGTGCTGGCCGGCAAGCTGGAGCTGGGCATCGTCACCCTGCCCACCCAGCCCCTGCTGCAACTGCAGCAGCGCTCCGTCTGGGACGACCCCCTGTCCGTGGTCGTCGCCCCCGGCCACCCCCTGCTGGAAAAGCCCCGTGCGCGGCTGGAAGACCTCGCCGGCCACCCGGCCGTGCTGCCGGACGAGGCCACCTACACCCACCGCATCGTCACCCGCGCCCTGCAGGAGCACGGCCTGGTGCCGCGCATCCGCCTGGCCACCAACTACCTGGAGACCCTCAAGATGCTGGTGGGCATCGGCCTGGGCTGGAGCGTGCTGCCGGACTCCATGATCGACGGCAGCATCCGCCAGCTACCGATCCCACAACTGGCCCTGCACCGCGAGCTGGGCGCGGTCTGGCACGAGCGCCGCACGCTGTCCGGCGCCGGCATGGCCCTGCTGGGCTGTCTTGAATCCGACATACGGCGCCGTATGGCCCCCTGAACAGTCGTTTACTGTTCCTGCGGCCAATGTCTCTGGGGTCAATGGGTGTTCAGAATACGCCCACTTATTTAGCCCGGTGACCTGCAATGCCCGCCTACAAAGCTCCGCTGCGCGACATGCGCTTCCTGATGAACGAGGTGTTCGACTACCCCGCTCACTACGCCGGCCTTTCCAACGGCAAGGACGCGGACCCGGACACCTGCGAGGCGATCCTCGGCGAAGCCGCCAAGTTCTGCGAGGAAGTGCTGGCTCCGCTGAATCTCTCCGGCGACCTGGAAGGCTGCCACTTCGAGAACGGCAAGGTCACCACGCCCAAGGGCTTCAAGGAGGCCTACGAGCAGTTCGTGCAGGGCGGCTGGCAGGGTCTGTCGCACCCCACCGAGTACGGCGGCCAGGGCATGCCGATGTCCCTGGGCCTGCTCAAGTCCGAGATGATGGGCACGGCCAACTGGTCGTTCACCATGTACCCCGGCCTTTCGCTGGGCGCCATGAACACCGTCATGCAGCACGCCTCCGAGGAGCTGAAGGCGATCTACATGCCGCCGCTGACCGAAGGCCGCTGGACCGGCACCATGTGCCTGACCGAGCCGCAGTGCGGCACCGACCTGGGCCAGGTCAAGACCAAGGCCGAGCCGCAGCTCGACGGCAGCTACAAGATCACCGGCACCAAGATCTTCATCTCCGCCGGCGAGCATGACCTGACCGAGAACATCATCCACATCGTGCTGGCGCGCCTGCCGGACGCGCCTCCGGGCACCAAGGGCATCTCGCTGTTCATCGTGCCCAAGATGAACGTCAACGCCGACGGCAGCATCGGCGAGCACAACAACGTGGTCTGCAGCGCCATCGAGCACAAGATGGGCATCAAGGCCTCCGCCACGGCCGTGATCAACTTCGAGCAGTCCACCGGCTTCATGATCGCCAAGCCCAACAAGGGCCTGGAGGCGATGTTCACCTTCATGAACACCGCCCGCATCGGCACCGCCGTGCAGGGCATCGCCCACGCCGAAGCCTCCTTCCAGGGCGCCCTGGCCTACGCCAAGGACCGCCGCTCGATGCGCGCCCTGCGCGGCAAGCAGGAGCCGGACAAGGTCGCCGACGCGCTGATCCACCACGCCGACGTGCGCCGCATGCTGCTGACGCAGAAGTGCTTCGCCGAAGGCGGCCGCGCGATGATCTACTTCGCCGCGCAGCTGGCGGACCACATGACCAACGGCATCATCGAGAACGACCAGGCCAAGTACGAGGAGTGGGACGACAAGCTTGGCTTCTTCACCCCGATCCTCAAGGGCTTCCTGACCGAGATGGGCCTGGAAGCGGCCAACCAGGGCATCCAGGTGTTCGGCGGCCACGGCTACATCAAGGAACACGGCATGGAGCAGATCGCCCGCGACGCGCGCATCTCCACGCTGTACGAAGGCACCACCGGCATCCAGGCCCTGGACCTGCTGGGCCGCAAGGTGCTGCTGCAGACCCGCGGCAAGGCCGTGCGCGAGTTCACCGGCCAGATCGCCAAGTTCGCCGTGGACAACCTGCGCGACGCCCGCCTGCGCAACTTCGCCACCACCCTGGCCAAGTACGCCGCCGAGTGGAACGTGCTGACCATGCGCGTCATGCTGATGGCCCGCAAGGACCGTGAAGTGGTCAGCTCCGCCAGCCACCACTTCCTGATGTACTCGGGCTACGTGACCATGGCCTACTTCTGGGCCCTGCAGGCCGCGGTGGCCAGCGACAAGCTGGCCAAGGGCGGCAGCGAGGAGCCGGCGTTCTACAAGGCCAAGATCGCCACGGCGAAGTTCTACTTCGACCACATCCTGCCGCGCGCCAAGGGCCACGCCCACTCGATGACCAAGCCCAGCAAGTCCATGCTACGGCTGCCGGTCGAGAGCTTCGTCTTTGAGTAAAGCAGCGAGCCGCGTGGAGGGCCCCCAGCGCTGGAGCGCTGGGGATCCTAGCGTAGCGAGTCTGCGGGTTTGAGTGACAGACCCCGCCCTAACCCGGCGGGGTTTTTCTTTTTCATTTCCACAGCCTACCCCGTGATTTTCTCTATCCAGCCCCCTCTCAGGTCGCCGCTATCCCAGTCAGATCGTTCTGGAGGGCGTAAGCCATGGATATCCGTCACAGCACCCGTCTCGCCGCCCTGGTGATCGTCACCAGTGGCCCGCTCGCCCATACCGAGCACTATTCCTGGGGCCTGCTGTCAGCCAGCTGGCGCAGCACCGGCCTGCGCCAGAGCGACCTGCGCGAGGTGCTGACCTTCTGCGTCGCCGAGGGCCTCCTGGAACTGCATGGCGACGAGCACGAAGCCAGCTACCGCATGTCCCCCGGCGGCAGGGCCGCCATCGCCGAGTTGCGCGGCTTCCCCTGGACACGCTGGCGCGACAGCCGCACCCTGGCCCAGCTGCGCATGCGGGGCCGCATCCCGTCCAAGGACGGCATCAACCGGCGCGACAACGATCCGATGCCGGCACCCGTCCACTAGGGCCCTTCAGCCAGCGCGGATCGCGGCGTCGAACTGGTCCATGCTGGCGTAACCCGGCTGCGCCGCCACCCGCGCCAGCCAGGCTCGCACGGCCGGATAGGCCGCAAGATCGAAGCCGCCCTCGTGCGCCACATGCGTATAAGCGTATAGCGCGATATCGGCGATGCTGTAGCGGCCGCCGACGAACCACTCGCGGCCCGCCAGGTGCCGCTCCATCACGCCCAGTGCGGCATGGCCGCCCGGCTGGCGCTCCTGCAGCCGCGCCTCCTGCTCCGGCGGGCGGCCCAGGTAGCGGATGATGTAGCGCGAGGTGGCGATGTAGGGCTCGTGGCTGTACTGCTCGAAGAACATCCACTGCAGCACCTGCGCATGCTCCAGGCGATCCGCCGGCAGTAGCGGCGTACCCTCCGCCAGGTAGTGCAGGATCGCGTTGGACTCGGCCAGGAAGACGCCGCCCGGCAACTCCAGCAGCGGCACGCGACCATTGGGGTTCATGGCCAGGAACTCCGGCGTGCGGGTCTGCTTCTTCAGGATGTCCAGGTGCACCCAGGCATGCGGCAGGCCCAGCTGCGTCAGCAGCAGCTTCTGCTTGTAGCAATTGCCTGAGTAGATGTCGCCGTAGACCTTCAGCATGCCCGCCCCCGTTATGCACCGCCGCGCGCGATATTTTGTCCCTGTTGCGCCGCCGATGTCAGCCGTATCTTGGGATAGCCCCAGCCGGAGCATCGTCATGCGCATCAGCCCCACCGTCCTGAGCCTCGCCCTGGCCCGCCAGCTGGCCGGGCCGCTGCGCTATACCGACGACTACTCGCCCCAGGTGCTGGAGATGATCTGGCGGCGCACCGGCCTGCGCCAGCGCGACCTGGCCACGGCGCTGGAGGCGTTCTGCCGGCAGGGCTGGCTGCGGCGCTACCAGCGCGAGGGCCATGAGCGCTATCACCTGACCATCGACGGCGGCATCCGGCTGCACGGCCAGCGCGAGCCCTACTGGAAGCACTGGAACGAAGACCTGATGCTGCAGCGGCTGCGCCAGCGCCGTCGCGATCCCGCCACGGCCGGGCAATCCCAGCGCCGCGCCGAGGACGCGGTCGTGGCCTGAGCCCGGCCTGAGTCGGCTAGATGCGGATGTCCTTGAGCCCGCGCCAGGCGATCAGCCAGGCCAGCAGCGCCACGCCGGTGGAGACCAGCCACAGCAGGTCCGGGTGCATCACTTCCCACAGCAGGCCACTGCCGAAGCCGCCGATGGCACCGCCCACGCCGTAGCTGAGGCCGGTATAGATCGCCTGGCCCCGCCCCTGCATCGCGCCGGGGAACAGCTGCTGGATCAGGCTGACGGCGGCGAAGTGGTAGATCGCGAAACTCACCGCATGCAGGGCCTGCACCGCCGTCATCCACGGCATGTTGTCGATGAAGGTCATCTGCAGGAACCAGCGCAGCGCGGTGCCGGCCAGCGCCCACAGCATCATGCTGCGCAGGCTCCAGAAACGGCGCAGGCGATGGATGAAGAAGAAGATGCCGACCTCGGCCACCACGCCGAAGGCCCACAGGAAGCCGATCTCGAACTTGCTGTAGCCGTGGTCCTTCAGCCAGATGCTGAAGAAGTTGTAATAGGGGCCGAAGCTCATCTGCGACAGCAGGCAGGCCGCCAGCAGGGCGATGACCTCGGGCCGGCGCATCACGCCCATCACCGATTCCGAGCCGCCGGAGCGCGGCGCCACCGGCGCCTCGGGAATGCGCAGGCCCGTGAGCCAGCACAGCGCGAACATGCCGGCGACCCACAGCGGCATGGTCTGCACGCCGATGCGCTCGAACACCGGCCCCATCGCCATCACCGTGATGACGAAGCCGATGGAGCCCCAGAGGCGGATGCGGCCATAGCGGTCGCCGTTGGCGCCCAGGTGGTTGAAGGTCACCACCTCGAACTGCGGCATGGTACCGTTGTTGAACATGCCGTAGACGAAGAAGCACAGCGCCAGCAGCCAGAATCCCGGTGCGAACTGCGCGGCGGCGAAGGCCAGCAGGCCGGCGCCCAGGGTGATGCGGATGGCCGCCATGCGGCGCGCGTCACGGTCGGCGTACTGCCCCCAGAGATAGGGCGAGACGATGCGGGTCAGCGCCATCAGGCCGCCGATGGCGCCGATCTGCGCGGGGCTACAGCCGCGGTCCTGCAGGAACAGGCCGGTGAAAGGCATCAGCGTGCCGATCGCGGCGAAATACCAGAAGTAGAAGCCCGCCAGCCGCTTGGCCGGTACGTGCGCGCTCATGGCAGGAAGGGGTGCATGGGGGCGGCATTGTAGCGCCGCCCCCGGTACCCAGACCTACCCCGCCGCGGCCCTGGCGGCGGCGACCAGGTCGCCCAGGCCGCGCGACTCGGCCAGGCCGGCCAGCTTGCGCACCAGCTCCGGGCGCTGGGAGGCGATGCGCCGGACCGTGTCCGCCAGCGCCGCACGCCCTTCGGAAGGAATCGTCCGGGCCACCTCGAACAGCGGCTCCCAGAGGCCGGCATCGTCCACTTCCTCGGCGAAGCGCTCCTGCAGCTCGGCCGGCATCGCCGCGGCGATGGTGGCCATCCAGGAACGCTCCTCGGGGCTGAACTGGTCCACCAGGCCCAGCAGGCGCGGCACCAGGTGGGCCTGCTCGGCGGCGCGGAACAGCCGCAGCAGCTTCTGCGGATCGGCCGCCTGTGCCGCCTGCGCGCCCTCGCCCTGCGTCATGCCGGCCAGCAGCGGCAGCATCAGCCGCCAGAGCTTGTCCTCCTCGGCGGTGCGGAACAGGCTCTTGAGCACTTCCGGGTCGGCCAGCGCATCCAGGTGCACCAGGCGCGATTGCTTGGCCGGGCTCATCTGCGCGATCACCGGCAGGATCGAACCCCAGAGGTCCTGCTCCTGGCTGCGCTGCAGCAGGCGCGCCAGCGCGGCGTCGCCCTCGTCGGCCATCATGTCGCCGAGCTTGCGCATCATGGCGGCGTCGGCATAGGCCATCAGCGACAGCGCCTCGGCCCAGAGATTCTTGCTCTCGTCCTGCGCCAGCTTCAGGAAACGCGGGAAGCGCGCCTCCGGCACCATGTGCATCAGCTTGGGCACCTGGTCCTTGGCCTCGATGAACAGGCCGATGCGCAGCAGGTGCTCCTCGTCGGTGATCGCCGCCATCACCCGGCGGATCGCCTCGTCGGTCAGATAGCCGACAAACAGGCCCATGGTGATGTACTCGCGGCGGCGGATCAGCTCCATCGCCACGTCGCGCACGATCTCCACCGGCATCTGGCGGATGATGTCGCCGACGCGGCGCGGGTCCAGCTCCAGCGTGACGTCCGCCAGGAACGGGATATCCATACGCTGCGCGATCTCCACCGCGCGGTCCGTCGGCATCTCGCCGGCGATGCGCGCGATGAACACCGGCGCGAAGGCCTTCTGGCCGATGAAAGCCGTCAGCTTGCCCGGCAGCAGCTTGGTGGTGGCGGCCAGCTTCTGGAACAGCGAGCGCCCGCGGTTGAACAAATACTCGTGCGTGGTCTCGCGCAGGTGGCGGATGTCGCCTGCCGGCGTGTGATGGAGGAACTCCAGCTGCTCGGGCTTGAGGCCCAGCACGCGCGAGAGCTTGATGATCTCCGCCTTGATCTCGAGCGTGCTCACTTGATCCCCAGCACTTTCTTCACGGGGCCGCGCAGCAGCATCGGGATGTGGCCGAGCGCATCCTCGATGGCCTTGGCCAGCGCCTCGCGCTGGCGCTGCTGGGTCTGCACCACGGCATTGGCCAGCAGGTCGATCTGCGCCGGCTGCAGGCTGCCCAGTGCCTGGAATTCGGAAGGCTGCCGGCCCAGCGATTCCGCCAGGCGCTGCAATGAGGCTTCAGAGGACATGGTTCTCCTGCGATGTTCTTTTCGGAATGGGCGGGATCATGCCACCGGGGCGCCGATGCCAGCCTTGGCGCTGGGGACAGAGAGGGCGGCGCGAATGCCAGTGGACCATGCCAGCCTGTTGCAGGAGCCAGCTTGCTGGCGACCTGATCGTTCAGGTCGCCAGCAAGCTGGCTCCTACATGAGCAAAGCCCTGACTACGCCGGAATCCGCGGCGTACCCGGCACCACATCCGCATTCTGCGCGCGATGCCGCAGGTAGTGATCCATCAGCACCAGCGCCAGCATCGCCTCGGCGATCGGCGTGGCGCGCAAGCCCACGCAGGGGTCGTGGCGGCCGGTGGTGCGCATGTCCACGGCGTTGCCGTCCTGGTCGATGGACTTGCCCGGCGTGGTGATGCTGGACGTGGGCTTGATGGCGTAGCGGGCGTAGATGGTCTGGCCGGTGGAGATGCCGCCGGCGACGCCGCCCGAGTGGTTGCCGAGGAAGCCCTGCGGGGTCATCTCGTCGCGGTGCTCGGTGCCGCGCATGCCGGCCACGCGCATGCCGTCGCCGATCTCCACGCCCTTCACGGCGTTGATCGACATCAGCGCGAAGGCGATGTCGGCATCCAGGCGATCGTAGACCGGCTCGCCCAGGCCCGGCGGCACGCCGGTGGCTTCGACGTAGAGCTTGGCGCCGATCGAATCGCCCTCGCCGCGCAGGCCTTCCACCAGAGTTTCCAGCTGCGGAATCTTGTCGGGGTCGGCGCAGAAGAAGGGGTTGTTGCCCACGGCGGACCAGTCGCGAATCTCGCAGTGGATGTCGCCGACCTGCTCGGTGCAACCGCGGATCTCGATGCCCAGGCGCTGCTTCAGGTACTTCTTGGCGATGGCGCCGGCCGCCACGCGCACGGCGGTCTCGCGCGCCGAGGAGCGCCCGCCGCCGCGGTGGTCGCGGATGCCGTACTTCTGGATGTAGGCGTAGTCCGCGTGGTTGGGGCGGAACACCTGCTGGATCTTGGCGTAGTCGTAGGAGCGCTGGTCGGTGTTGCGGATCAGCAACGCGATCGGCGTACCGGTGGTCTTGCCCTCGAACACGCCGGACAGGATCTCGACCTTGTCCTCTTCCTTGCGCTGGGTGACGAACTTGCTGGTGCCGGGCTTGCGACGATCCAGCTCCGGCTGGATGTCAGCTTCGCTCAGTTCCAGGCCCGGGGGACAGCCGTCCACGACGCAGCCGATGCCGGCGCCATGGCTCTCGCCGAAGGAGGTGACGCAGAACAGCTTGCCAATCGTGTTTCCGGACATGACTTAAAGGTGCTCGATCAGGTCTTCACGCGAAATGATGAACACGCCGTCGCCGCCGCGCTCGAACTCCACCCAGGTCACCGGCAGGCGCGGCCAGCGCGCCTCGAACTCAGGGATGCTGCCGCCAACCTCGCAGACCAGCCAGCCGCCCTCGACCAGGCGCGAAGGCGCCTCGGCCAGGATGCGGGCGACCAGGTCCATGCCGTCCTTGCCGGCGGCCAGGGCCATGCGCGGCTCCTGGTGGAATTCCTGCGGCAGCGCCTTCCATTCGGCGACCGGCACGTAGGGCGGGTTGCTGACGATCAGGTCGTAGCGCATCTCGCCCAGGCCGTTGAACAGGTCGGACTTCAGCGCGCGCACCTGCTCGCCGCAGTCGTGACGCTCGATGTTGGCCTTGCACACGGCCAGGGCGCCCGGCGACAGTTCGGCCAGGTCCACCTGGGCCTCCGGGAAGGCATGGGCGCAGGCGATGCCGATGCAGCCGCTGCCGGCGCAGAGGTCCAGAATGGTCTGCGGCTCGTTCTGCAGCCAGGGCGCGAAGCGGCGCTCGATCAGCTCACCGATCGGCGAGCGCGGCACCAGCACGCGCTCGTCCACCGTGAACGGCAGGCCGCAGAACTGGATCTCGCCGATCAGGTAGGCGGCCGGCTGGCGCGTCTTGATGCGCTGCTGTAGCAGCTTGATGACGGCGGCGCGCTCGGCGTCGGTCACCGCGGCCTCGAGGTAGACCGTGGGCAGGTCCGGCGTCAGGTGCAGGGCATGCAGGACGAGGTGGAACGCCTCGTCCAGCGCGTTGTCCGTACCGTGTCCGAAATGCAGGCCGTTCGCCTTGAACTGGCTCGCCCCCCAGCGCACGAGGTCGCGGACACTGCGCAGTACGGAAGTCTGGGTGGACGAGGAAGGCATGGGCGGCGGGCTGTGGGATAATCCGGGAAGGCCGCGAATTATACGCGGCGGCTGCCCCACTGATCCGAAAACACCCTGAAAATCATGGCCAACGCCCAGAAATCCGTTCTTTACGGCGTGATCGCCGCCCTCGCCGCCGTTCTCGGCGTGGTGGTAGCCGTCACCGTCTTCCAGCCCAAGGGCACCGCCGAACTGCAGTCCGGCACCCTGCTGCCGCAGCCGCGCGCCCTGCCCGCCTTCACCCTGAAGGACCAGGATGGCCAGCCGTTCACCGCCGCCAGCCTCGCCGGCAGCTGGACCCTGCTGTTCCCCGGCTTCACCTACTGCCCGGACGTCTGCCCCACCACCCTGGCCCTGCTCAAGCAGGTCAAGGCTGGCCTGGGGCCCGATCACCCGCTGCGGGTGGTGTTCCTGTCGATAGACCCGGAGCGTGACACTCCCGAGCGCATGAAGAGCTACCTGGGGCAGTTCGACCCCGCCTTCGTCGGCGTCACCGTGGGCGAGCCGCAACTGGCCGACATCACGCGCTCCCTGGGCATTGCCTATGCCAAGGTGCCGGGCGCCACCCCGGAGAGCTACCAGATGGACCACTCGGCCTCGATGATCCTGCTCAATCCGCAGGGCAACATCACCGCCTACCTGACGCCGCCCTTCGACCCGGCCCGGCTGGTGGCGGACCTCAAGCCCCTGGTGGCCCGCTGATGCGCGCCGCCCTGCTGGCCCTGCTGCCGCTGCTGGCCCTGGCCGCCTGCCGGCAGGCACCGGGTGAGCTGCTGCTGAGCGACGCCTGGATTCGCGAGGCCCCGGCCGACGGCCCGATGGCCGGCTACCTGCGTATCGACAACGGCCTGCCCGAGGCCCTGCGCTGCGACAAGGCCAGCAGCCCGGATTTCGGCGCCGTGGAGATCCACCGCAGCGCCCTGGAGAACGGCATGGCGCGCATGCTGCGCGACCAGGTCATCGAGATCCCCGCCCGCGGCCAGGCCCTGCTGCAGCCCGGCGACTACCACCTGATGCTGTTCCGCCCCCTGCGCCCTCTGAAGGCCGGCGACAGCGCCTCCATCACCCTGCTTTGCGGCAGCCGCCACGCCAGCGCCGAATTCACCGTCCGAGCCCCATGATGAAACTCCGCGGCAAACCCCACACCGACGCCAGCCAGGGCGACCTGCTGTTCGCCCGCCTGCAGTTGATCCTGCCGACGCGTTTCCTGTCCTGGCTGATCTACCTGGTGACACGCATCGAGCAGCGCGCCTTCAAGAACGTCTTCATCCGCCAGTTCATGAAGCTGTACCGCATCAACCTGGCCGAGGCCCAGCACGGCCGCGCCGAGGACTACGCCAGCTTCAACGATTTCTTCACCCGCGCGCTCAAGCCCGGCGCCCGCGTGCTGGACCCGGACCTGCAGACCCTGCTGAGCCCGGTGGACGGCACCGTCAGCCAGGCCGGCGACATCCCGGACGGCCGCATCTTCCAGGCCAAGGGCCACGAGTACAGCGCCGCCGAACTGCTCGGCAGCGAGGAACTGGCCGCTCCCTTCACCGGCGGCAAGTTCACGACGATCTACCTGGCGCCCTACAACTACCACCGCATCCACATGCCGCTGGCCGGCACGCTGCGCCACTGGGTTTATGTCCCCGGCCGGCTGTTTAGCGTCAACCCCGCCACCGCGCGCGCCATGCCGGGCGTGTTCGCCCGCAACGAGCGCGTCTGCGCCGTGTTCGACACCGAGCGCGGCCCGTTTGCGATGGTCCTGGTCGGCGCCCTGTTCGTCGGCTCCATGGAAACCGTCTGGACCGGCCGCATCAGCCCGCCGCACAAGCGTTCCGGCGTCGAGCATTTCCACCCGATACACCCGGTGACCCTGGACCGCGGCGACGAGATGGGCCGCTTCAACATGGGCTCCACGGTGATCCTGCTGACCCCGCCGGGCATGCTCGACTGGCAGCCGGTAATGGCGCCGGGCAACCCCCTGCGCATGGGCCAGCGTATCGCCCGGTTCAGGGGCTGATGCGGGGCTGGCCGGGAGGCTGAACCAAAGCACTCGGGCCGCGTCCAAGCGGCTACACTGCCGTCATCCTCCTGGCACCGCCGCCACATGAAGAAAGCGCTCCTCAGTTGCCTCACCGCCGTCGCCATTCTTGGCGCGGCCGCCTCGCAGGCAGACTCCCTGTCGACGCTGGACCTGCCGCAGATCGGCGAGCCGGCGGACAACACGCTGTCGCCTTCCGAGGAGAAGACCCTGGGCGGTCGCGTGGTGGCGCAGCTCTACGGCGCCAACTACATGCTGGAAGACCCGGAGCTGAGGGACTACATCTCGACGCTGGGCTGGCGCCTGGCCTCGGCCAGCCAGACCAAGCCGCCGGACCTGAACTTCTTCATGATCCGCGACACGCGGATCAACGCCTTCGCGTTGCCCGGTGGCTATATCGGCGTCAATGCCGGCCTGATCCTCGCCGCCAGCAACGAAAGCGAAGTGGCCGGCGTGCTGGGCCATGAACTCGCGCACGTCACCCAGCGCCATATCGCCCGCACCCAGGAAGACACCCAGGTCGCCACCGTGGCCACCTGGCTGGCGGTAATCGCCGCCATCATCGCCGGCTCCGCCGATCCCGACGTGGTGATCGGCGCGCTGTCCGTGGGCCAGGCCATGAACTACCAGCGCCAGGTCAACTACACCCGCGCGCACGAACTGGAGGCCGACCGCATCGGCATCCAGACCATGGCGCGCGCCGGCTTCGACCCGGCCGGCATGGGCGGCTTCTTCTCCAAGCTGGAACAGCAGTCGCGCCTCTACGGCAGCGGCCTGCCGGAAATCCTGCGCACCCATCCGCTGACCACCAACCGTATCGCCGAGGCACGCGGCCGCGCCGCGGAGATGCCCAAGGTGGTGCTGAAGGAATCGATGGAGTTCGGCTTCATGCAGGCCCGTGCCCGCGTGCTCACCGCCGAGCGTCCCAGCGAGGCGATGGACCACTACAGCAACGAACTGGCCGCCGGACACGACACGCCGACCAACCGCTACGGCCTGGCGCTGGCGCTGTCCGTGCAGGGCCAGGCCGACAACGCCGACCGCGTGCTCGCCCCGCTGCTGGAGAAGTACCCGCGCCACGTGACGCTCAACCTGCTGCAGGCCCGCATCCTCGCGTTGCAGCAGAAGAACGATGAAGCCCTGGCCGTGCTGGCCCGCAGCACGCAGCTCTACCCGCGCTATGCACCGGCCCTGCTGGAATACGCCGACACGATGATGGCCGCCGGCAAGCCCGCCGAGGCCCGCCAGCTGCTGATCACGCGCGAACAAACCCTGGGCACGCAGCTGGAGACGTACAACCTGCTGGCCCAGGCTGCACGCGAGCTCAACAACCTGCCCGAGGCGTCCTACCAGACCGGCGTCTACCTGTTCCTGCGTGGCGATGCCGGCAACGCCATCGCCCAGCTCGACGCCGGCCTGCGCCTGCCCGACCTGACGCCGCAGGAGCGCGCGCGCCTGGCGGCCAAGCGGCAGGAGGTGCGCGACACGCTGCCGGAGAACTGGCGACCGCCGAGGGATCGGCGAGAGCGGTTGTAGAAAAGAGCCCCTGCAAGGGGCTTTTTTCTTTTGAAGCTGTCGCGATGTTGGGGCCTCCCGCGTGTGTGAAAATCGTTGGCGTAAGGGGGTGCCGGCGTCGTCGCCGGCACCACGACTGCGACTTCTAACTGAAAGCGCCCGCCCCTCACCTCGGCAACTGCTCCTGCGTTGCCCTACCTCGGGCATCCATGCCCTCGCCAACCCTGTCCCCGCTAGCGGGGACAGGGAGTGAGTGCTGCGCGTGACTCGTACTCACGTCGCATGCATCGCGCCGCAGCGCCCAGCAACGAGGCTGCCCGGCACAAACGGGGATAGAGGACTCTCGCTCAATAGCGGAGCAGAGCAACGACCTACTTCGGCGCTTTCTTCAGCAAACCCGCCGTCAGCATCCAGTCGTAGCAATCCTTCAGCATGGCGTCCATCGGCTGCGGCTGGTAGCCGAGCTCGTTCTGCGCCTTGCGGCTGCTGCAGTAGATGTTCTGCGACAGCAGTACCACCGTGTCGGCGGTGATTTCCGGCTCGCGGCGGAACAGCGGCGCGAAGACTTCCTCGAGCTTGGCGTAGCCGTGCATCAGGCGCGGATGCAGCGGGTAGAAACGGCGGCGCAGGCCCATCACGCGGCTGACGTCGCGGGCCAGGCCCAGGTAGCTGGATTGGGCGCCGCCCAGCAGGTAGTTCTGCGCCACGGCGCCGCGTTCGGCGGCGGCCACGTGGGCGCGGGCGACTTCGCGGGCGTGGCAGAAGCTGCCGCCGCCGGCGGGCACGCCGGGCAGGCGACCCTGCTGGATCAGGCGGAACATGCGTGACCAGTTGGCGGTGTCGTAGCGGCCCAGGATGTTCGACGGGTTCACCACCACGGCCTGCAGGCCGTTGGCGATGCCCTTGTGGATCTCGCGCTCGGCCAGGGCCTTGCTGCGGATGTAGTTGACCGGCGCGGCGCTGCCGCGGGTCGGGGTGTCCTCGGTGACGATGCCGCCGTGCAGGCCGTAGGCCAACACGCTGGAGGTATGGACGAAGCGCTTGGCACCGGACTCCAGCGCCGCCTTCACCATGTTGCGGGTGCCGCGCACGTTGACCTTGATCTGCTCGGCATGCGAACGCGACCACAGGCTGGTGTTGCCGGCGACATGGAAGACGCAGTCCACGTGCCGCGGCACGACACCCTTGAGGGTGCGGGAATCGGTGATGTCGCCGCAGACGCGTTGGACCTGCGGATAGCGCTTCAGCGGCGAGACATCGGACTGCGGCCGATGCATGGCAATGACGTCCCAGCCCTGGTCGACCAGTTCATCGACCAGGTTCAGCCCGACGAAGCCCGTCGCGCCCGTGACGAATGCCGTCTTTGCCACCCGCTACTCCTCCACGCTCTGCGGCGATGATAATCGCGCAACGGTGACAGAAGTACGAAGTGGAGTCAAAAACGCCCGTTTTATTAGCAGGATACGGAAGTTACTTCGAGTAATCCCAATAGAGCCATCATCCCCAACTCGCCGAAGTCCTGAGGAAGCCGTCGCGAGCAAGGCCGAGGTTGCGTCCGCGACGCACAGCCGTACTGAAGTACGGCGAGCATCGCGGGCGCAAGATCGGCCTGCACAGCAGGCTTACTCAGGACTTCAGGACGTCGTCGATGGGGGTGATGGTGGCCCACTGCTTGCAGCTGGGGCACTGCCAGAACAGCTGGCGCGGGCTGAAGCCGCAGTGGCCGCAGCGGTAGCGCGGCGTGGTTTCCATCAGCTTGCGGATGGCGCTGCGCAGGCTCGCGGCCGGCTTGTCCAGGCCCGCGGCGACCACGCCGGGCTGGTGCTCCAGCACCTCGAGGAATTCCGCCAGCACGGCGCGGCCCGGGCGTGTCTCCAGGCCCTGGGCCAGGTAGTCCGCCACCTCCAGGCCTTCCTGGCGCATCAGGTGCGCCTCGGCCAGGATCGGCAGGCTGCTGGGCGACATCTCCTTGGCGTCCTTCAGGAACAGCAGGTACTCCTGCGCGTCGCCGGTCTTCTCGGCGCAGCGGCGCAAGGGTTCGATCACCTCGGGCAGGAAGCGCTGGTCGCGCTCGAAGGCCAGGCGGTAGTGTTTGGCGGCCTCGGCCTCTTCGCCAGCGGCTTCCTGCAGCGCGCCGAGCAGCAGTTGCGCGCGGATGCAGGCGGGGTCTTCGGCGGCGGCGCGCTCGGCCAGGTCCAGGGCGGCGTCGGCCTCCTTGCGCGCCCTCGCCTCCTCGGCCAGCTCGCAGTAGTACTGCGAGATCACCTCGCGCTTGGACTCGCCCTTGGCGGACTCGATGCGGCGCGAGATCTTGATCGCCTGCTGCCAATCACGGCCCTGCTCGTAGATGGTGCGCACCAGTTCCAGGCACTGCACCACCTGGTATCCCTCGGCGGCGAGTGCCAGCGAGATTTCCTCGGCGCGGTCCATCAGGCCGGCCTTGTGATAGTCCTGCGCCAGCTCGAGGCGGGTCTGGGTGCGCAGCTCCGGCGACAGGTTGGGCCGGGCCAGCAGGTCCTCGTGGATGTGCAGCGCGCGGTCCACTTCGCCGCGCTTGCGGAACAGGTTGCCCAGCGTCAGGTGCATCTCGGCCGCGGAGCTGTCCATCTCGGCGGCTTCGCTCAGCGCGGCGAGGGTTTCGTCCGGATTGTCGCTGACCAGGTGCGTGACCAGGCCGCCGAGCTTCTCCGGCGTGATGGCGCGGCCCTGGTGCGGGTATCCACGCGACAGGGCCCAGCCGAGGGCGAATCCCAGCGGCAGCAGCAGCCAGGAGAACAGGACATCGATCACGTCAGGGAACCTTGGGCAGCGCGGACGGCGATGCGGTCAGGGTGGGCGGCGGCGCGGACAGGGCGCGCAGGTTGCGCAGCTCGGTCTCGCTGTCACGGATCTGCTTGCGCAGGCGGCGGATCTCGGCCTTGAGGCTGAGCACCCGCAGGAAGCCCGCGCCCAGGGTCAGCAGCGCCACCAGCACGAACTCGGCGACCAGCAGGGCGATCAGCGGCAGCTCGACCATGCCGAACAGGTAGTTGAACTCGACCTTCTGGCTGTTGAAGAAGCCGATGGTGGTGCCGAGCACGAAGACCGGCAGGATCACCAGGAAGAAGACCAGCGAGGCGGGCGGCTTGAAGGCCACGATCAGCCCTGGCTGTCGGCAGCGGCAACCGCCGCCTTGGCCTTGGCCGCAGCAGCCTCGGCTTCGGCCTCGGCCTGGGCGTTGGCGTTGACGCGCTCGCGCATTTCCTTGCCCGGCTTGAAGTGCGGGACGCGCTTCGGCGGGATCTCCACCGGCTCGCCGGTCTTGGGATTGCGCCCGACGCGTGCCGGACGGTGATGCAGGGCGAAGCTGCCGAAGCCGCGGATTTCCACGCGGTCGTCCTTGGCCAGCGCCATGCTGATCTGGTCCAGCACCAGCTTGACCGCCAGCTCCACGTCCTTCTGCATCAGGTGGGTCTGCTTGGAGGCCAGCCGTTCGATCAGTTCGGATTTGGTCATAAGGCTCATGGATGCGTTCTAATTGATTGAACCTTATAGAAAAAAAACAGGGCATGCAAGAGTCCCCGCCGCCCCGGGGGCTGACAGGCCCGAAACAGGGGTCCCGCCGGGGGCCAGCCAGGGGATATGGGGCGTCGTGCAAAAAGAAAGGGGCCGCATGGCGGCCCCTTTCCGATACTTCCAAGTACTGCGAAGGACAGCTTAGCGGTCGTTGTTGCCGCCGATCTGTTCCTTGAGCAGGTCGCCCAGGCTGGTGCGGCCGGTGCTGGCGTTACGGTTGCCGTACTCCGCCATGACCTCCTGCTCTTCCTGGATTTCCTTCTCGCGGACCGACAGCTGCACGATGCGGTTCTTGCGATCCAGGCCGACGTAGCGGGATTCCAGCGTGTCGCCTTCCTTGAGCACCTTGGTCGCGTCTTCAACGCGCTCACGGGCCAGGTCGTTGGCACGGATGTAACCCTCGACGCCATTGCCCAGGTCGATGAAGGCGCCGCGCGGGTCGACGGTCTTCACGATGCCCTTGACGATGGTGCCCTTGACCGTGTCGGCGATGAACTGCGACAGCGGATCCTGCTGGACCTGCTTGACGCCCAGCGAGATGCGCTCGCGGGCACCGTCGATCGCCAGGACCACGGCATCCAGCTCCTGGCCCTTCTGGTAGCGGCGCACGGCGGTTTCGCCGGCTTCGTTCCAGTCGAGGTCGGAGAGGTGCACCAGGCCGTCGATACCGCCGTCCAGGCCGATGAAGATGCCGAAGTCGGTGATCGACTTGATGGCGCCGCGGACGCGATCGCCCTTCTGGTGGTTCTGGGCGAACTCTTCCCAGGGGTTCGGGCGGCACTGCTTCATGCCCAGCGAGATACGGCGGCGCTCGCCGTCGATGTCGAGGATCATGACCTCGACTTCGTCGCCGACCTGCACGACCTTGCCCGGGTTGACGTTCTTGTTGGTCCAGTCCATTTCGGAGACGTGCACCAGACCCTCGACGCCCGGCTCGATCTCGACGAACGAACCGTAGTCGGTGATGTTGGTGACCTTGCCGAACAGGCGGGTCTTCTCGGGGTAGCGACGCTCGATGTCCATCCACGGATCGGCGCCCAGCTGCTTGAGGCCGAGGCTGACGCGGCGACGCTCGCGATCGTACTTGAGGACCTTGACTTCGATTTCCTGGCCGACGGTGACGACTTCGGCCGGATCCTTGACGCGCTTCCACGTCATGTCGGTAATGTGCAGCAGGCCGTCGATGCCGCCGAGGTCGACGAACGCGCCGTACTCGACCAGGTTCTTGACCACACCGCGGAGGACAACGCCTTCCTGCAGATTGGCCAGGAGGGTGTCACGCTCGGCGCTGTACTCGGCCTCGAGCACTTCGCGACGCGAGACGACGACGTTGTTGCGCAGCTTGTCGAGCTTGATGACCTTGAACTCGAGCGGCTTGCCCTCGAGGTAGGACGTGTCGCGCACCGGGCGGACGTCGACCAGCGAACCCGGGAGGAAGGCGCGCACGGTGCCGATGTCGACCGTGAAACCACCCTTGACCTTGCCGGTGATGATACCGATGACGGTTTCCTTGCCCTCGAAGGCCTTCGCGAGGCGCTCCCAGGTCTTGATCCGCTCGGCCTTCTCCTTGGAGAACTTGGTTTCGCCGAAACCGTCTTCGACGGTCTCCAGCGCCACTTCCACTTCGTCGCCGGCAGCAACCTTGATCTCGCCGTCGACCATGAATTCCTGGATGGGGATCACGCCTTCGGACTTGAGGCCCGCGTCGACGATCACGACATCCGGCTTAACTGCCAGCACGCGGGCGTTGACGATGGTGCCCGACTGCATGGATTGGCCGCCCTTGAGGCTGGCCTCGAACATTTCAGCAAAACTTTCGATCATTACAAAAACACTCTGGTTGGTGGTGGAACATCCGCCGCGTCCCTGCGGTCGGTCCTGGTAGATAGAAGAAACGGCCCACATCCTGTGGACCGGTGGTCTGGGGGGAATCAGAACCCTTGGCGACGCAGCAGGGTTTCCACTTTTCCGATCACGTCGGCAGGGGAAAGTCCCGTTGTATCAACCACTTCGGCACCATCGGCCGGCTTGAGCGGGGCAATGGTGCGGTTGCGGTCGCGCGCGTCGCGGGCGCGAATCTCCTCACAGAGGTCGGCGAGTGTAGCGGATATTCCCTTATCGCTCAACTGCTTGTAGCGTCGCCCGGCGCGCTCGTCCGGGCTCGCATCCATGAAGATCTTGAGGGGCGCATCCGGGAATACCACGGTGCCCATGTCGCGGCCGTCGGCGATCAGCCCCGGCGCGCGGCGGAAGTCCTTCTGCAGTTGCAGCAGGGCGGCGCGCACTTCCGGCAAGGTGGCGATGCGCGAGGCCAGCGCCCCGGAGGTCTCGGCGCGCACCGCGTCGACCCAGTTCTCCCCGTTCACCAGGATCGCCTCGTCGTGCTCGGTCTCGCCGGTGAACTCGATGGCCAGGCCAGGTACCAGAGCCGCCACGGCGGGGCCGTCGGTAGCCGGTACCCCTGCCCGCTCGGCGGCCAGGGCCAGGATGCGGTACAGCGCACCGCTGTCCAGGCGGTGCCAGCCGCCCAGGCGCTGGCTCAGCCAGCGCGTCACCAGGCCCTTGCCGACGCCGCTGGGGCCGTCGACGGTGATGACGGGCACGGGAGTGTTGTTCTGGGACGGCATGGGCGGATCAGGAGGTGGTCAACGCGGCGAGCCGCGAAAAATAGTCCGGGAAGGTCTTGGCGACACAGCCCGGGTCGTTGATGCGCACGGGAATCCCGCCGCAGGCAGCCAGCGAGAAGCTCATCGCCATGCGGTGATCGTCGTAGGTGTCGATGGCCGCCGTGCGCGGCGTCGCGGGCGGCACCACGCGCAGGTAGTCGGGGCCGGCTTCGACCGAGGCGCCGAGCTTGGTGAGCTCCGCCGCCATGGCGGCGATGCGGTCAGTCTCCTTGACGCGCCAGCTGCCGATGTTGCGCAGCACGCTGGGACCGTCGGCGAACAGTGCCACCACCGCCACGGTCATCGCCGCGTCGGGGATGTGGTTGAAGTCGGCGTCGATGGCTTTGGGCCGGAAGCCCGCGGACAAGCCCGGGGAGCGCACCTCGGTCCACTGCTCGCCCTGGGTGACCTCGGCGCCCATCGCCGACATGACCTCGGCGAAGCGCACGTCGCCCTGCAGGCTGGCGCTGCCCATGCCCTGCACCCGCACCGGCCCGCCGGCCAGGGCACCGAGCGCCAGGAAGTAGGAGGCCGACGAGGCATCGCCCTCGACCGCGAACGCACCTGGCGCGCGGTAGCGCGAACCGGCCGCGACGGTGAAGCGCGGCGTGCCGGCGGCGGTCGTGCCGCGCTGCACCGCGACGCCGAAGCGCTGCATCAGCGCGATGCTCAGCTCGATGTAGGGCTTGGAGATCAGTTCGCCCTCGACCTCGACCACCAGGTCCTGCTCGCGCGCCAGCAGCGGCGCCGACTGCAGGATGCCGGTGAGGAACTGGCTGGAGGCGTCGCCGCGCACGCGCACCGGCTGCGCCGCGCGCGCCTGTGCCGGCTCGATCAGCAGCGGCGGGAAGCCGTCCTGCTGCTGGTAGCCGATCTGCGCGCCCAACGGGCGCAGGGCATCGACGAGATCGCCGATCGGCCGCTCGTGCATGCGCGGGATGCCGGACAGGCGATAACGGCCGTCCATGAAGGCCAGCACCGCCACCAGCGTGCGGATCGACAGCCCGGAGTTGCCGACGAAGATGTCGGCCTCGCGCCGCGGCAGGCGCGCAGCGCCCTGCACGCGCAGGCCGTCCGCGCCCAGGTCCTGCAGGGGCACGCCGCAAGCCTTCAGGGCCTCGCGCATCACGCGGGTGTCGTCGGAGTCGAGCAGGCCCGTGAGGGTGGTCTCGCCTTCCGACAGGGCGGACAGCAGCAGCGCGCGGATCGACACGCTCTTGGAGCCGGGCAGCGGCAGTTCGCCGCGCGCCGCGCGGATCGGCGCCAGGTCGAGGAAATCGCTGGAGGAACTCATGACTTCTTCGCGGCAGCCGGCTTTTCGACCAGCTCCAGGTAACGCTCGCGGGCATCGCGGGCGCGGGTGTAGATGTCGAGGATGACCGGACCGTCGTCCTCGGTGATGGCGTCGCGCAGCTTCTGCAGTTCGCCCAGGTAGCCGTCGAGCGCGCCGAGCACCGCCGAGCGGTTGGCGCGGGTGATGTCGTGCCACATCTTCGGGCTGCTGGAGGCGATGCGCGTGAAGTCGCGGAAGCCACCGGCGGCGTAGGCGAAGATCTCCTTGCGCGAATCCAGGGTGTTGAGGAAATCCACCAGGGCGAAGGCCAGCACATGCGGCAGGTGGCTGGTCGCGGCCAGCACCTCGTCATGGTGCTCGGCGCTCATCTCGCAGACCACGCTGCCGGCCGCTTCCCACAACACGCGCACCGTGGCCAGCGCGACCGGGTCCTGGTGCGGATGCGGCGTCAGGATGCAGCGACGGCCCTGGAACAGCTCGGCGAAGGAGGCCTCCACCCCGCTCTTCTCGTTGCCCGCCACCGGGTGGCCGCCGACGAAGCGCGCGGGCAGCGCGCCGAACACGGCCGCCACGTCCTGCCCCACCGAGACCTTGGTACTGCCGACATCGGTGAGGATGGCGTCCTCGCGCAGGTAGGACGCGAGCTGCGACAGCACCTCGCGGGTCTGCAGCACCGGCACCGACAGCAGCACCACGTCGGCGTCGCGCACCGCGGCCTCCAGCGAATCGGCCGCATGGGTGGCGACACCTAGCTCGACGGCCGCGGCGACGCGCGCCGGGTCGGCGTCATAGCCGATCACCTCACGCACGGCGCCGGCCTTGCGCACGGCGCGCGCGAAGGAGCCGCCGATGAGGCCCAGTCCGATGACGGCGAGTCGCTGCACGCTCACGACGCGAGGATCTCCTTGAGGGCCGCCACCAGGCGATCGTTCTCGGCCTCGGTGCCGATGCTGAAACGCAGGAACTGCGGCATCTGGTACGAGGCCACCGGGCGCACGATCACGCCGCGCTGCATCAGTGCCTGGTTGATCGGCGCGGCGTCGCGGCCGAAGCCGACGGCGATGAAGTTGGCCTGCGAGGGCAGCACGGTCAGGCCCATGCCGCCGAGCGTCTGCGCCAGGCGCGCACGCTCGCGGTTGTTGAGCTCCACCGCGCGGGCGACGTGGGCCTGGTCGGCCAGCGCGTTCTCCGCCGCCAGCAGGGCCAGGCTGTTGTTGTTGAAGGGCTGGCGCACGCGGTTCAGCAGGTCGGCCAGCTCGGGGCTGGACAGCGAGTAGCCCACGCGCAGGCCAGCCAGGCCATAGGCCTTGGAGAAGGTGTGGAACAGCACCAGGTTCGGGTACTGCTCCAGCCACTCGCGCGAGGGGCTGCGCAGGGCCGGCTCCATGTACTCGTCATAGGCCAGGTCCAGGGCCACCACCACGTGCGCGGGCACCTGGCGGATGAAGCCCTCGATGTCCTCCGGCGACAGCCAGGTGCCGGTGGGGTTGTTGGGATTGGCGATGAACACCAGCGACACGTCGGGGTTGGCCTTCAGCGCTTGGGCAAAGGCCTGCATGTCGTGCCCCAGCGGCTGGGCGTCGTTGGCCGGGCGCGCCGGCACCACTACCGCGCGAGCGCCCTGCGCCTGCGTGATGATCGGGTACACCGCGAAGGCATGCTGCGAGAACAGCGCGGCACGGCCGGGGCCGAGGAACACGCGGCCCAGCAGCTCGATGATGTCGTTGGAGCCGTTGCCCAGCGTGACGCGCTCCGGGGCGATGCCGCGGAAGTCGCCAATGGCCTTCTTCAGGCGGAAACCGCCACCGTCCGGGTACAGGGCCAGGTTGCCGCCCGACACGGCGTCGGCGATGGCGGCCTTCACCGCCGGGCTGGGACCCAGCGGGTTCTCGTTGGAGGCCAGCTTGATCGCGTCGGCGATGCCCAGGCGGCGCTGCAGCTCGTCCAGGGGCATGCCCGGGGCGTAGGCCTCCAGGCTCAGCACGCCGGTGGCGGCGTTCTTCAGCAGGGGTGAGGTCACGGTCGTCCTCAGAAGGGGGCGGTCGGGTAGGACCCGAGAATCTTGAAGTAGGCAGCGGCCGCGCGGACCTCTCCCAGCACCGACTCGATGCGCGGATCCAGCGCGTGGCCGCGGAAGTCGATGAAGAAGTAGTAGTCGCGCACCGCCGCACCCTTGACCGGCCGCGACTCGATGCGCGTCAGGTCGATGTTCTCGCGGGCGAAGGGCTGCAGCAGCTTGAACAGCGCGCCCGGGTTGTTGCGCTGCGCCGTCATCACCACCGCGGTGACGTCGTCGCCGGTGGGCGACGGGTCGTGTTTGCCGATGATCAGGAAGCGCGTGGTGTTGTTGGGATCGTCCTCGATGTTCGAGGCCAGGATGTTCATGCCGTAGAGCCGGGCCGCCTGCTGGCCGGCGATGGCCGCCCCGCCCTTCTCGCGGGCGATCAGCACCGCCTGGGCGTTGCTGGCCACGGTCTCCTTCTCGGCCTTGGGCAGGCGCGCGTCGAGCCACTTGCGGCACTGGGCGAAGGACTGCTGGTGCGAGTAGATGTGCGTGATCGCCTCCACCGAGGTCTCGGTGGACAGCAGGCAGTGATGGATCGGCAGCGTCACCTCGCCGCAGATGCGCAGCGTGGTCTGGGCCAGTTCGTCCAGCGTGTGGCTGACGATGCCGCCCAGCGAGTTCTCCACCGGCACCACGCCGTAATCGGCATTGCCGGTCTCCACGTCGCGGAAGATCTCGTCGATGGCCGCCGCCGGGCGCGCCGTGATGCTGTCGCCGAAGTGCTTCTGCACCGCCGCCTGGGTGTAGGTGCCCTCGGGCCCCAGGTAGGCGATCTTCAGCGGCGATTCCAGCGACAGGCAGGCCGACATGATCTCGCGCATCAGCCGGGCGACGGTCTCGTCGGTCAGCGGGCCGGTGTTGCGGTCCATGGCGCGGCGCAGTACCTCCGCCTCGCGGGACGGGCGGTAGTGGTTGCCGGTGCTGTCCCCCATCCTTTCCTTGATATGGGCGACTTCCTGGGCGATGCGCGCGCGCTGGGAGATCAGCGTCTGGATCTGTTCATCCAGGGAGTCGATCCGGGTGCGGGCCTGGGCCAGTTCGTTGTTCATGGGTGCCAATAACGCAAAACAGGGAGCGCGATTGTACGCGCTCCCTGTTCGCGCCCCTAGAGGGCCTGCTACAGGGCCGTTAGCGGGCCGGGATGCAGCGCACCGACAGCACGCCCTGGATGGTCTGGAGTTCCTCGACCACGTCCTGGGCGCAGCCGGAGTCCACGTCCACGATGGTGTAGGCCAGGTCGCCGCGCGACTTGTTGAGCAGGTCGGCGATGTTCAGGTTGCGCTTGGCCAGCGTCGTGGAGATCTGGCCGACCATGTTCGGCACGTTCTCGTTGACGATGCACAGGCGGGTCTTGCCCGGCAGCAGGGCCATCACGGCCTCGGGGAAGTTCACCGAGTTGCGCACGTTGCCCAGCTCCAGGAACTCGCGCAGCTGGTCGGCGACCATCACGGCGCAGTTGTCCTCGGCCTCGCCGGTGCTGGCGCCCAGGTGCGGGGTGGCGATGACGCGCGGGTGACCCTTCAGCGCATTGCTGGGGAAGTCGCAGACGTAGGCGTGCAGGCCGCCGGCGTCCAGGGACTCGATCACGGCCTTCTCGTCGACGATGGCCTCGCGGGCAAAGTTCAGGATCACGCCCTTCTTCGGCATCAGCTTCAGGCGGTCGGCATTGATCAGGCCGCGGGTGGCGTCCAGCAGCGGCACGTGCACGGAGATGAACTGGCTCTTGGAGACCAGGTCGTCCACCGACAGGGCCTGGCGCACGCCGGAGTTCAGCTGCCAGGCGTTCTGCACCGTCATGGCCGGGTCGTAGCCGTACACGGTCATGCCCAGCTCCAGGGCGGCGTTGGCCACCTTGACGCCGATGGCACCCAGGCCGATCACACCCAGGGTGCGGCCCGGCAGCTCGAAGCCGACGAACTTCTTCTTGCCGTCTTCCACGGCCACATGCATGGCCTTGTCGTCACCCTCGAGCTTCTTCACGAAGTCCAGGGACTGCGGGATGTTACGGGCGGCCAGCAGCATGCCGGCCAGCACCAGCTCCTTCACGGCGTTGGAGTTGGCGCCCGGGGCGTTGAACACCACCACGCCGCGCTTGGACAGGGCGGCGACCGGGATGTTGTTGGTGCCGGCGCCGGCACGGCCGATGGCCTTGATGCTGGCCGGGATGTCGATCTTGTGCATGTCGGCCGAGCGCACCATCACGGCGTCCGGGTTGGACATCTCGGAGGCGACTTCGTAACGCTCGCGCGGCAGGCGCTCGAGGCCGAGGACGGAAATGTTGTTGAGGGTCTGAACCTTGAACATGGATTTTCTCTATAAAGACGGGAATGGGGAATGGGGAATCGGGAATCGTTAAAAAACGGGGTGATCTTTTACGACTCCCGATTCTCGATTCCCGATTCCCGTCTTTTTCAGCCTCGCGTCCGCGCGAATTCCTTCATGTATTCGACCAGGGCGCTGACGCCGTCCTGGGTCATGGCGTTGTACAGGCTGGCGCGCATGCCACCGACCGAGCGGTGGCCCTTGAGGCCCGACAGGCCGGCGGCCTTGGCACCCTTGAGGAACTCGGCATCCAGCTCGGCATTGGCCAGCACGAAGGGCACGTTCATGCGCGAGCGGTCGGCCTTGGCCACCGGGTTGCTGTAGAAGTCCTGGCTGTCGATGTAGTCGTACAGGGCGCCGGCCTTGCGGGCGTTGCGCTCGCCGACGGCGGCGAGGCCACCGTTGTCCTTGATCCACTTGAATACCAGGCCCGACACGTACCAGGCGAAGCACGGCGGCGTGTTGAGCATCGACTCGTTGTCGGCCATCTGCTTGTAGTCGAAGATGCCCGGCGTCAACGGCGCGGCATTGCCGATCAGGTCCTCGCGCACGATCACGATGGTGATGCCCGAGGGGCCGATGTTCTTCTGCGCGCCGGCGTAG
The DNA here is from genome assembly GCA_030149365.1 of Solimonas sp. Lineage (GTDB taxonomy): Bacteria > Pseudomonadota > Gammaproteobacteria > Nevskiales > Nevskiaceae > Solimonas_A. Next base: position 12,621 of record JASBRP010000052.1, on the reverse strand, counting down.
ATCAGGCCGTACTTGCTGATGTCGATGGGGCGCGACAGGATGTTCGACGACATGTCGGCCACCAGCGGCACGCCGTTGGTCTCCGGCTCCTGGTGGAACTCGACGCCGTGGATGGTCTCGTTCGGCGTGATGTGCACGTAAGCGGCGTTCGGGTCCAGCTTCCAGTTCTTGACGTCCGGGATGCTGGTGAACTTGTCGCCCTCGCTGCTGGCGGCGATGTTGACCTTGCCGTACTTGCCCGCCTCCTTGGCGGCCTTCTTGCCCCAGTCGCCGGTCAGCACGTAGTCAAAGCCGGCCTTGCCGCGCAGCAGGTTCATCGGCAGGAAGGTGAACTGGCCGGTGGCGCCGCCCTGCAGGAACAGCACCTTGTAGTTGGCCGGGATGCCGGCGATCTCGCGCAGGTCCTTCTCGGCTTCCTGGGCGATGCTCATGAATTCCTTGTCGCGGTGCGACATCTCCATGACCGACATGCCCGAACCGCGCCAGTCCAGCAGCTCGGCCTGCACCTGCTCGAGGACGGCCAGCGGGAGGGTCGCGGGGCCGGCGCTGAAATTCACGATTCTTTTCATGGTCACGTTCCTGAAGGCAATGAAGGAAAACTGATGTTTACCGCTTTGTCTCTCGCCGGAGCCGCTCAGGCTCCGGATACTTCAACTCTTTACGCCCACTTCTCGACGTCCAGGTTCGGCACGCCAGCGAAGGCCTGCGGCCGGTCCGTCACCAGCACCAGCTGGTGGGACAGCGCGGTGGCCGCGACCAGCAGGTCATAGGCACCGATCTTCTCGTCCATCTGCTGCGCGTAGGCCGCCAGCGTCACCGCCTGCTGGGTCTCCGCCACGTCGAAGGCAATGATCTTCACGTTGGCGAAGAACTCCTTCAGCAGCTTGGCGTAGCGCGCCTGAGCCCGCGGCTGCACCCTCAGTGCGGCCTCGGCCTCCATGCGACTCACCGCCGCCACCGCGATGTCGCTGGGCTTGAGCTGCGAGAGCTTCAGCACCACCGGCAGGCGCCCCTTCAGGGCACCCGCAATCACGTTGGCGTCCAGCAGGTACTTCACCAGCGCGTTTCCGCCGGGCCGCCCAGATGCTCGCGCCAGGCCTGGAAGTCCAGGGTGTCCTGCGCCAGCTCGGGGGCCGGATTGCGGAAGTGCGCCAGCAGGGTCTCCGGCCAGTCCTTTTCCTCGTTCCGCGCCAGCCATTCCTGCACCGCCATGGAAATCAGGCGGTTGCGCGTGACACCCGCCCGCTCGACCGCCTTGTTGAGGCGCTCTACCGTGGCTTCGTCGAAATGGACACTGAAATTCATGGACTTAGTCTATCACCTAACAGGACATGTTAGTCAATATCTCTGGTTTGAAGTTCCTGATTGGCGCAGTACATCTGGCGGGCGATATGCTCGCGCCCCCGATCCGCCGGAAGTCCCTCCTTGATTGCCCTTCGCCATGGCCTGGCCGCCGCACTGCTGCTGTCGGCGTCTCTCGCGCCCGCAGCAGACCCGGCCGCGAGCAACAGCCCCAGTGCCACCTGCATGAAGAACGCCGAACAGACCGGGGAGATGCTCCGATCGGCTCCGCCGGCCGTGGCGCCTACCGCGAAACTGATGGCCCTGATCGCGGCCCCGCAGATCTGCAGTTGCATGGACACCGACGAGGCGCGGCTGGTGACCGTCGATTCCAGCGACCCGGAAATGCAGTACCTGGCGGCGAATGCCTCTTGCCTGTCGGCGCATGTCGGCCGCGCGTTCCCGGCGCACTGCCCCGCGATCTACACCGACCTGCTGCCGGTGATGGGGTATGCGAGGGCGAATCCGGAGGAGCTGGCGAAGCTCTGCGAGTGCGCCAGCGCCAACATGACGGCAAGCCTGACGCCGAAGGCCGTGCTGCAGTCGCAGCTCCAGCACTACCGCCACTTCCAGGCGCTGGTGCAGGACCGCAAGACTGGCACGAACACGGCGGCAGCACTGAAGCCGGGGCCGGACGCCTTCGATGCGGCCCTGCAGGGCCTGAAGTTCTGCACGATCAATGTGCTGGGCTTGCCCCAGCTGCAGGATCGGCCGGCCCACTGAGCGGGCCGGCCGGAAAACTCAGGCCGGCAGCCGCAGCTGCTCCACCATGCTGCGGGCGATCTCGCGTTCACCCATGACGATGAAGCTGGCGCCACGCTTGCGCAGGTAGTCCACCTCGGCATCCGAGTGGGCGCGGGCGAAGATCGGCAGCTCGGACTGCACGCTGCGCGCCTGCTGGATCACCTGCCCGGCCTCGAAGGCGTTGGGTACGGCCAGGATCAGCGTGCGCGCCTTGGTCAGCTGGGCTGACCTGAGGGTGTTGGGCTGGGCGGCGTTGCCTACCAGCACCGGGATGCCGAGCTCGCGCAGGCGCTGCACGCGCTCGTCGTTCTCCTCGATCACCAGGAAGGACTGGCCCTGGGCCCGCAGCGTCTCGGCCACGGCGCTGCCGACGCGGCCGTAGCCCACCAGCACGACGTGGTCGGAGATGACCGGGGTGAAGGCACCGACGGCGCGCACCTGGCCCCAGCGGCGTTCGAGCCGGTCGGAGATGATGAAGAAGAACGGGTTGGCGATGATCGAGAAGATCGCCGCGGCCAGGATCACGTCGCGCGCCGGCTCGGTGAGCAGGCCCAGGTCCACGCCCAGTGTCGCCAGGATGAAGGAGAACTCGCCGATCTGCGCCAGGCTGGCGGCAATGGTCAGCGCCGTACCCTTGGGATACTTGAAGGCCAGCACGATCACCATGGCGGCGATGGACTTGCCCAGCACGATGATCAGGAAGGCGGCCAGCACCAGCCAGGGCTGCTCGACCAGGATCTCCGGGTTGAACAGCATGCCCACGGAAACGAAGAACAGGACGGCGAATGCGTCGCGCAGCGGCAGCGTCTCCTCCGCCGCCTCGGAGCTGAGCTCGGACTCGCTCATCACCATGCCGGCGAAGAACGCGCCCAGCGCGAAGGACACGCCGAACATCTGTGCCGAGCCGAAGGCCACGCCCAGGGCAACCGCCAGAACCGCCAGGCGGAACAGCTCCTTGGAACCGGTGCGGGCAATGACATGCAGCACCGCCGGAATCAGGCGGCGCCCGACGATCAGCATGAAGGCCACGAAACCGGCAACCTTGGCCAGGGTCAGCAGGATGGCACCGAGCACGCTGGTCTCGCCACCGCTCGGCGACGGCTCGACCTTGCCGCCCAGCACGCCGGCGAGCACCGGCAGCAGCACCAGGGCCATGACCATGGCCAGGTCCTCGACGATCAGCCATCCGACGGCGATGCGCCCGCGCGTGGTTTCGATCTGCCTTCGTTCTTCCAGGGCGCGCAGCAACACCACGGTACTGGCCACCGACAGCGCCAGGCCGAAGACGAAGCCCTGCCCCAGCGGCCAGTCCACGGCCCAGGCCAGCGCGATGCCGAGCACCGTGGCCACCGCCATCTGGACGATGGCGCCGGGAATGGCGATACGCTTCACCGACATCAGGTCGTCGAGCGAGAAATGCAGGCCGACGCCGAACATCAGCAGGATCACGCCGATCTCGGCCAGCTCGGTGGCCAGGCCAGGGTCGGCGACGAAGCCGGGGGTGAAGGGACCGACGACGATGCCGGCGAGCAGGTATCCGGCCAATGGTGGCAGGCGCAGGCGGTTGGCCAGGGCACCGAACACAAAGGCCAGTACCAGACCCATGACGATAGTGGCGATCAGGGGTGTATGGTGCGGCACAGCATGGGTCCCTTAGCTTTCGTGGGACCCGGAGCGTGTCTCCGGGCCCGCTGGATTCGTCGCGGCCCGATGGACCCCGCCCCTGCTCCTTCTGATCGCAAAACCGGCGCCAAGTTCGGCGCCGGCTTCACATGGCCCGCTTACTCGTTGTCGGGAACCGCTTCGCCGCTCGCATCAGGAGCGACATCGGGCGCATCCGGCGCAGGCGCGCCATCCGTGCCACCCGGCAACGCGGCCACCACGGCCTCGTCGTCTTCCGCCACGTAGCGGTCCACGCCGACCAGGCGGTCGCCGTCCACCGGACGCATGATGCGCACGCCCTGGGTGTTGCGGCCGGCGATGCGGACCTCGGAGGCGCGCGTACGGATCAGGTTGCCGGACTCGGAGATCAGCATCAGCTCGTGGCGATCGTCCACCGTGACGGCGCCGATCAGGCGGCCGGTCTTGTCGGTCAGCGCCTGGCCGATGACACCCTGGCCACCGCGACCGCGCTTGGGGAACTGGTCGATCGGGGTACGCTTGCCGAAGCCGAATTCGGATACGGTGAGGATGTCGCCGGTCTCGGGCACGATCAGCGCGATGACGCGGGCACCCTCGCCGCTGTCGGCGGCATCGTCCGCGGCCTCGTCGGCCTCGGCCACCGCAGACTCCTCGCCCTCGTCCTCGGTGCCGGCGAAGGCCTTGAGCAGGCGCATGCCGCGCACACCGGTGGCACCGCGGCCCATGGAGCGCACGTCGCCTTCGTTGAAGCGGATGGCGCGGCCGGAGTCGGAGATCAGGAGGATGTCGTCATGGCCGGAGGTCAGTGCCACGCCGACCAGCTCGTCGTCCACGCGCAGGTCCACGGCGATCAGGCCGTTGCTGCGCACATTGGCGAAGGCCGACAGCGGCGTCTTCTTGACCGTGCCGCGGCGCGTGACCATGAAGATGTAGCGACCCTCGCCCTCGGGCTGCTCCGCATCCGCCGCCACGTCGCCGAAGGACTCGACCGGCAGCACGGCGTTGATCTTCTCGCCGGCTTCCAGCGGCAGCAGGTTGTTGAAAGGCTTGCCGCGCGAGCCGCGCGAACCGGAGGGCAGCTCGAACACGCGCAGCTTGTAGCACTTGCCGGAGCTGGAGAAGCACAGCAGCGTGTCGTGCGAGTGCGCCACCCACAGGCGATCGACGAAGTCCTCTTCCTTGGTCGCGGTGGCCATCTTGCCGCGGCCGCCGCGGCGCTGCGCCTGGTACTCGTCCATGGCCATGGCCTTGACGTAGCCCTCGTGCGAGAGCGTCACCACCATGTCCTGCGGGGCGATGAGGTCTTCGTGCGCGATGTTCAGGGCGGCGTTGGTGATCTCGGTGCGGCGCTCGTCGCCGTAGGCTTCCTTGATCTCCAGCAGCTCGCTGCGGATCACCGACAGCAGGCGCGTCTCGGAGCCGAGGATGTCGAGGTAGTCCAGGATCGATTCCAGCAGTTCGCGGAATTCCTCGTGGATCTTGTCCTGCTCCAGGCCGGTGAGGCGGTGCAGGCGCAGTTCCAGGATCGCCTGGGCCTGGGCCTCGGACAGGCGGTAGCCGCCGTCGACGATGCCGAATTCGGCGGCCAGGCCGTCGGGACGCGAGGCATCGGCACTGGCACGCTCGAGCATCGCGGTGACCGGGCCGGGATTCCAGCTGCGGCTCATCAACCCGGCCTTGGCTTCGGCCGGCGAGGGGCTGCGCTTGATCAGGTCGATGATGTCGTCGATGTTGGCCAGCGCGACCGACAGGCCTTCCAGCACGTGGGCGCGTTCGCGGGCCTTGCGCAGCAGGTAGCGGGTGCGGCGGGTGACCACTTCGCGGCGATGGCGCACGAAGATTTCCAGCAGCGACTTGAGCGACAGCAGCTTGGGCTGGCCGCCGTCCAGGGCCACCATGTTCAGGCTGAACACGATCTGCAGCTGGGTCTGCTGGAACAGGTTGTTGAGCACCACCTCGGCGTTCTCGCCGCGGCGCAGCTCGATCACCATGCGCGTGCCGTCCTTGTCGGATTCGTCACGCAGCTCGGTGATGCCTTCGATCTTCTTTTCCTTGACCAGCTCGGCGATGCGCTCCAGCAGGCGCGCCTTGTTGACCTGGTAGGGCAGCTCGGTGGTGACGATGGCCTGCTTGTCGGGGCCGATGTCCTCGAAATGCGTCCGGGCGCGGATCACGATGCGGCCGCGGCCGGTGGCGTAGGCGTCGGCCAGGCCGTGCGCATCCAGGATCAGGCCATGCGTCGGGAAGTCCGGCGCCGGGATGTGCTGCATCAGCTCGCGCAGCTCGATCTCGGGGTTGTCGATCAGCGCGACGCAGCCGTCGATGACCTCGGAGAGGTTGTGCGGCGGGATGTTGGTGGCCATGCCCACGGCGATGCCGGAGCTGCCGTTGACCAGCAGGTTCGGGAACTTGGTCGGCAGGACCGTCGGCTCGCTCTCGGAGCCGTCGTAGTTGGGCTGGAAGTCGACGGTTTCCTTGTCGATGTCGGCCAGCAGCTCATGCGCGATGCGCGTCATGCGGATTTCGGTGTAGCGCATCGCCGCGGGCGCGTCGCCGTCCACCGATCCGAAGTTGCCCTGTCCGTCCACCAGCAGGTAGCGCAGCGAGAACGGCTGGGCCATGCGCACGATGGTGTCGTAGATCGCGCTGTCGCCGTGCGGGTGGTACTTACCCATCACGTCACCGACGATACGCGCCGACTTCTTGAAGGGCTTGTTGTAGTCGTTGTGCTGCTCGTGCATCGCGTACAGCGAGCGGCGGTGCACCGGCTTGAGGCCATCGCGGGCATCTGGCAGCGCTCGGCCCACGATCACGCTCATGGCGTAATCGAGGTAACTCCGGCGCATCTCGTCTTCCAGATTTACCGACAGAACTTCTTTAGCAAAATCAGTCATATGCGAGCCTGCGTCCGCCTTGCGCGGAGCCGCGATTTATGTCTAGGAATTTGTCGATAGATTCTAACATAAACCGGGGGCCGGATGGGCCTCCGGGCAGGGGCGGCCCGCCCCCTGCCCGGCACCCGGAAAACTGCACAAATCCGCGCCTAGCGGCGTCGGCGCAGGGCCAGCCCGAACAGCGCCGCCAGCATGCCCAGCACGGCCCCGGCGCTCAGCACGGCGTCGCGCCAAGCCTTGCCCAGGAAATCCAGCAACTGCCATTTGTGCAGGGTGGAAAAGCTCCACTGCTCGGCCACGTCCAGCGAGCCGACCCGCGCCGCCACCAGGCCGAAGGCGGTATCGACGAAGGCCAGCCCGTCCGGCTGTTCCACGCGCCAGACCGGCAGGCGCTTGTTGGCGAAGCCGTACTCGGGCGAGAACCCGGCCTGTCGCGTGGCGCCGGCCGACGTCGTCGAACCGGCCAGCCGCTGCGCCAGTCCCGCCTCGCCACCCGCAAGGCGCTCGCCACTGCGGGCATCGTACAGCGCCAGGCTCTGCGGCCCGTAGCGGGCCCGCCAGACCGCCCCGCCCTCGCCCTCTCGGCCGCCCAAGGGCAGCAGGGTCAGCGCGCGCGCGCCCTGCAGCTCCGCCGGCCAGGCCACGGCGCCCTGTACCGATGCGTGGACAGGCGGCGGGGCTTGCTGCAGCAGCGGCGACAGCCGCAGCAAGTGGAACAGGCCGCTGGCCGAGAACATCAGCACCGGCACCCACGCCAGCCAGGCCAGCAGGCGATGGCGCCGGCGCATGGCAGGAGCACCGGGGCGGCCCCGCCGGCCCAGCAGCATCGCCAGGCCGAGCATGGCCATGGCCAGCACGCTGCCAACCGCCGCCAGGACCAGGCCCAGGCGCAGGCCTTCGATGCCGTCCAGGAAGTCCAGGGTATGGACGGTCTGGAACAGCGTCAGCAGCACGCGCTTGCGCCGGTCGGTCAGCGAGGCCAGGCGATCCTCGCCGGTGTGCACGTAGGCGGTCAGCCCGCGCTCGTCGGCGAACTCCACGCGCCACACCGGCAGCAGCCGGTTCACCGCGGGGTACTCGCGGTCGTACTGCGTGACGTGCCGGACCTCGCTGAGCGCCGCCGACTGCAGGCCGGTGTAGTGCCGCGCCAGTTGCACGGCACGCACGCGGTCGGCCTCCGGCACGGGCTCGCCTGTGGCGGCGTTGACGTAGCGCAGGCGCTGCCGGTCTGCCGAGGCGAGCTGCCACAGACTCTGCCCGCCCTGCGACAGCAGGCGCACGATGCCGGCAGGCTCGGCCTCCAGCAGCGCCGAGGGCGCCTGCGCGGGCAACTCCAGCGGCTCCCCGACCGGCGGCGCGAAGGCCGCCGCTCGGGGATTGGTCCAGGACATCAGCGGATGCAGCAGGCCCGACGATGCCCACAGCAGCAGCGCGATGCCCGCCAGCAGCGACAGCCGCCGATGCCAGCGCGAAACCGTGGCCAGCATCAGTAGGCCCAGCGCAGGCCGCCGTACACCGCCCGACCCTCGCCCGGGTAGAAGATGTTGCGGTTGGTGGCTGTGCTGTAGTCGGTGGTGGCGGAAACGCTGCTGATGTAGCGCTCGTCCGACAGGTTGCGGCCTTCGATGAACAGGCTCAGGCCGTGCGGCAGGTCTACGCCGCCGCCGAGGTTCCAGGTGGTGTAGCCCGGGGTCTCCTGGGTGTTGGCGTAGTCCACCGTCAGGCCCGAGGGCGAGCGCTCGATGCCGGCTTCGATATGGAAGCCCGCCGGGTGGTCGTAGCGCAGCTCCGCCAGGTAGTAGTGACGCGGCTGGCCGGCCAGGCGGTTACTGCCGTAGGTGGCGTCGCCGTCGAAGCGGAAGTCGGCGTAGTTGTAGACCTGCTGCAGGGTCAGCGAATCGCCGGGACGCGCGACGTCCTTCAGCAGCTTGTAGGATAGGCCTGCCTCGACACCCTGGTGGATGGTCTTGTCGGCGTTGAACTGGATCGACGTGGTGGCCGAGCAGGCCTGCTGCAGCACCTCGTCACGGATCTCGGCCCGGTAGACCGAGAGGTCCCAGGCCCAGCGGCCCTGGGTGCCGCGCGTGCCCAGCTCAGCGGTCCAGGCCTTCTGCGCGTCCAGGTCGGCAAAGCCACCGACACCGGTGCCGGCGCAGGTGCCGACCGCGGAATTCTGGTTGAGGTCGGAGAAGATCGGCGGCTCGAAGCTGCGGCTGACGTTGGCGAATAACTGCACGTGCTCGGCCAGCGTATAGAGCACACCCAGCTTGGGATTCACGCCCTTGTACTCGCGGTCCGCAGACTCGGCGTTGTTGACGTTGTCGGTGAAGTCGCGGACCGCCAGCACGCCCTGCAGGCCGCCAACCAGCGCCAGGGCCGGCGTCAGCCACAGGCGATTCTCGGCGTAGAGGTTGTACTCCGAGGCCTCCTCGTCGCCGTTGCCGGTCTGCACGCCACGACTTCCGGCGACGTTGGTGAAGACCAGCGCGTCGTTGTGCCCGGCGCCAATGCGGCTGCCGAGCGTCAGCTCGTTGCGACGGCCGAGCAGGCTGCCCTCGCCGGCCCATTGGGCAAAGGCGCCAAAGAAGTCACCCTGGTTGTCCACGATGACGCCCGTAACCGGGTGGAACAGCTTCTTGTGGAAGTAGTACCCGCCGACCTCGAACTGGCCGCCCGCCAGGGGCAGGCTGGTGCGGTTGGTCAGGCGCACGGACTCGATGTTGCGTCCAGTGTCGAAGCTGTTGGCGGTGGGCAGCACGCTATCGGGATCCTGCAGCGCGGCGTCGTAGCCGATGGTGCCGGGGATCTCCTGGTTGATGTCGTTGACGTTGAGGTAGAAGCGCGTCTCGGCGTTCTCGCCGAGGCGGTAGCCGACGTTGCCGTTGAAACGGCGGTTGTCGGTATTGCTTTGGTCGCGGAAGCCGTCGGACTGGTTGGCGGTGACGCCGGCGTAGAAGTCCCAGCGGTCGTAGGCGCGCGCCACGCCCAGGTGCTCGCGGAAGCTGCCGAAGCTGCCGCCCTCCAGGCGCAGCAGGTTGGCCTGCCCGGCGGTGCGGCCGGTGGGCGTGGCCACGTTGATGGCGCCGCCCAGGGCGGAACTGCCGTAGCGCAGGCCGTTGCCGCCCTTGTAGACCTCGACGTAGCGCAGGTTCAGCGGGTCCACTTCCTGGAAGTCGCCGAAGCCATCGGGCAGGTTCACCGGCACGCCGTCCTGCAGCAGCAGGATGCCGCGCAGGTGGTTGCTGCGGCTCAGGCCGGAGCCGCGGATGGAGATGCGGACTTCCTCGGCGAAACGGGTCTGGGCGAACACGCCCGGGGTATCGCGCAGCATGTCGCGCAGGTTGACGGCGTAGCGGTCCTGGAACTCCTCGCTGGAGACCAGGTCGACGCCGCCCGGCGTCTTCTCGATGCGGTCATGGGCCTGGCGCACGGACTCCGCGGTGGGAGAGCCGGCGGCCTCGCCGGTGACGGTCACCGGCTCGAGCACGACGGTGCCGGGCTCGGAGACTTCATGGGCGGAAACGGCGAACGGCAACAACAGGGCCAGCGCGGCCAGCGGCCGGGCTTGCGGATGAAGCAGTGACATCTTGATCACTCCTGGAACGCGGCCGCAGGCGGCCGCTCAAGTCGGGGTCCGCGGCGCCGGGCGCGCGCGGGAGCAAGGCGACTTCAGGAGTGAGAGGGAGGACCGCGCGCGGAGGTTCCGCGCTCGCGCCAGGGGACGACCGCCGGCTGTGGCCGGGCGGAGACAGGTATGGAAGCGGCGGACAGGTCCAGCAGGGCCGAGGCCGGGCCCGTGGTCACCGCCATGCCCAGCGCCAGGCCGAAGGCGCAGTGCTCGCCACCAGCATGCTGGCCACCGCCGGCAATGGTGTCGCCGGCCTGCCACAGCGTCTTGGGGCCCTGCGGCGTACACAGCACGATGCCGATGCCGCCGGCACCGAACTGCGGCATGAAGCCCGGCGCCACCAGGCCGCGGGCGAACAGCGCCGCGAGCAACAGCCACAGCAGCACGACGCTGCGCGAGGCGCGCAGGTGATGCAGGCTGGGGGCGGTGTCGGTGCTCATGATCCGGGGATTGTAGGGCAGAAATTCGGCGCTGCGAGGGACTGGGACAATTATTCCTAGCTTATGCAGCGCAGCGCTCCCTCTCCCCGCGTGCGGGGAGGGGGTTGGGGGTGAGGGGCGCGCACTTGGATATGCCCGCTCCGGTCTCTTCAGCGAGGGGATCGCCCCTCACCCCAGCCCTCTCCCCGTGAACGGGGAGAGGGAGCACAAAATCGCCGTTCGCTCACCCCAGCAACTTGCGGATCGCCTCTTCGCTCACCGGGCTGATCACGCCGCGCTCGCAGACAATCGCATCGATCAGGTCCGCCGGCGTCACGTCGAACACCGGGTTGAAGGCGTCGTAGCCCAGCGGGGCCACCGGCTCGCCGCGGAACTCGGTGAGCTCGCGCGGGGTGCGCTCTTCGATGGGGATGGCCTGGCCGCTGGGGCAGGACAGGTCGAAGGTGCCGCTGGGGGCGGCGACCATGAACTTCACGCCGTGGAGCTTGGCGGCCACGGCCAGGGCGTAGGTGCCGATCTTGTTGGCGGTGTCGCCGTTGGCGGCGATGCGGTCGGCGCCGACGATGACCCAGTCGATCTTCTCGCGCGTCATCAGGTGGGCCACGGCACCGTCGGCTACCAGCTTGGCGGGGATGCCTTCCTCGTGCAGTTCCCAGGCGGTCAGGCGGGCGCCCTGCAGCCAGGGGCGGGTCTCGGTGTTGTAGACCTGGGCCAGGTGGCCGGCGCTCCAGGCGCTGCGGATCACGCCAAGGGCGGTGCCGTGGCCGCCGGTGGCCAGGGCGCCGGTGTTGCAGTGGGTCACCACCTTGGCACCCTGCCCCAACAGCTCGGCGCCATAGGCGCCGATCTTGAGGTTCTGGGCCAGGTCTTCCTCGTGGATGTTGATGGCCTCCGCCAGCAGCGAGGCGGCGTCGGGCCGGCGGCGCCAGACCTCGCGCATGCGCTCCAGCGCCCAACGCAGGTTCACCGCGGTGGGGCGCGAGTCGGCCAGCACGCGGAAGGCCTGGTCGAAGGACTGCGGATCGCGGCTCACCGCCAGCACCAGGCCGTAGGCGGCGGCGATGCCGATGGCCGGGGCTCCCCGTACGCGCAGCATGCGGATGGCCTCTGCCATCCGGTCGGGCGTCTCGATCTCCAGCCACGTCTCCTCGACCGGGAGCTGCGTCTGGTCCAGCAGGTCGACGCGCCGGGCGTCGTCGTTCCAGCGAAGGGGTGGGTTCATGCGTCGAAGAAGGGACTACGGGTGGATGGACATGGACGGGGAGCGGCTCACGCGCCGGCGCGCTGCCGCGTGGCGGCGACGGGCGACACCTCGGGCGAGTGCCACACGTCGCGGACGACGTAGCGCGGCCGCCCCTTGACCTCGTCGTAGATGCGGGCCAGGTAGGCCCCGGCGACGCCGAGGAAGAACAGCTGCAGCCCGCCGAAGAAGAAGGCCGCGAAGATGAGGGAGGCCCAGCCGACGGGCACGCCGAAGTAGAGCTTGTCCACGACGACCCAGGCCATGCCCAGGACCGACAGCAGCGCCACCGCCAGCCCGACGACCACGGCGTAGCGCAGGGGCCGGTCCGAGAAGGAGGTCAAACCGTCCACGGCGAGCCGGAGCAGCTTGCGGTACGGATACATGGTGCGCCCCGCGGCCCGGGCCGGTCGCCGGTAGGTGACCCCCGTCTGGTTGAAGCCGAGCCACGCCACGAGCCCGCGCACGTAGGGCTGCTGCTCGCCCAGCTCGCGGTAGGCCTCGAGCACCCGCCGCGAGACCAGCCGGAAGTCCCCCGCGTCGAGCGGCGCGTCCACGTCCGTCATGTGCTGGAAGAAGCGGTAGAAGAGGTACGTCGCCGTCCGCTTCAGGCGCGACTCTCCCTCCCGCTGCTTGCGCACGCCGTAGACGACGTCGTACCCCTCCCGCCACCGCGCGATCATCTCGGTGACC
>JASBRP010000051.1 GCA_030149365.1 Solimonas sp. | reverse complement strand
CACGTAATGCGTCAGGTCGCGATCCAGCTCCGCCAGGAAGGCCGGGTCGTCCTTCAGGCGCCCGTAGGCGTCGGAGAGCTGCCGCAGCGGCGCCATCAGCGTCTCGGCGACGAACTGGCCGCCATAGGGGCCGAAGTGGCCTTTCGCATCGGGAAAGTCATAAGCCATGGCGGGATCGGCGGCGCGAGGAGCGCTCACAGCTCTCCGGAGGAGGCAGGCAGGAAGCGGAGAAGCTGGTTGCGCAAGCTCTCGTCCTGCTGGAAGGCTCCGCGGAGGCTGCTGGTCAGCATGGACGCCGCCTGCTTCTCCACGCCGCGCATCAACATGCACATGTGCCGTGCCTCGACGACCACCGCCACGCCGCGTGCTCTCGTGACCTGCTCGATGCAGTGGGCGATCTGCTCCGTCAGGTTCTCCTGGATCTGCAGGCGCCGCGTAAACACGTCGACGATGCGTGGGATCTTGGACAGGCCGATGACCTTGCCGGCCGGCAGGTAGGCGACATGGACCTTGCCGAAGAACGGCAGGATGTGGTGCTCGCACAAAGAGTAGAACTCGATGTTCTTCACCAGCACCAGGTCCCGACTCGCGGACTGGAAGATGGCCCCGTTGACCAGCGAATCGATGTCCTCGCGGTAGCCACGGGTCAGGAAGTCGAAGGCCTTGGCGGCGCGGTTCGGGGTGCCCACCAATCCCTCACGGCGCACGTCCTCCCCGATGCCGCGCATGAGTTCCCGGTACAGGCCGGCGAGCCGGTGCTCCTCGGTGGCAGCAGAGTCTTCCTCCGGCCCGGCAGCATCGAAATCGTCGGATACAGCAGACAGCGGGCGAAGATCGTCCATGGCAATTTCCTATACAATAGATGAACAGCTTCATGCTACAACGCTTCCTGTTCAATAGCTATACAAATCGCGATCCCATCGTTCCGAAGGCTGCCTTGATGAAAAGCACCGACCCAAAGACCTCCGCCCCGCCCGGCGAAGACGCCTACCGCATTGCGGTGGTTTCCAGGCTGACCGGGATGCCGGTTCCTACGATCCGCATGTGGGAACGCCGATATGGAGTGGTGACGCCCGCCCGCAGCACCGGCAATGGACGCCTGTATTCCCGTGGCGACATCGACCGCCTGATACTGCTGAAGGCTGCGGTGGATGCCGGGCATGCCATCGGCACCGTTGCCTCGCTGGGCGACGACCAGATTCGAGCTCGTCTTGCGGGCGCCCCGCCCCGCCTGCCGCCCCAGGCCCGCACGAGCTGCCGGATCGGCGTCGAGGGCGGCGCGCTGCTGGACCGCCTGCGCCTGGCCTGGAACGAGCGGATCGACATCCGGCTGCTGACGGCATCGGGCGGCGAGGGGGCGGGCGCCGAGCCGCTGGATGCCCTGATCGTCGAGATCGCCACGCTCTCTCCCCCCTCCCTCAAGGCCCTGCGGCAGCTGCGGTCGGCCCTGCGGCCGGCCCTGACCGTTGTGGTGTATGGCTTCGGCACCCGGCAGGCGTTGGCACGGCTGGACGAAGAGGGGGTCATCGCGCTGGGCATGCCGGCCGATCCGGCCCACCTGGCGAGGATCTGCCTGCTGGGGATCGCCTATGCGGAGTCCCCGCGGGGCAGCGTGGAGCAGTTGCTGCTCCAGCCTGCCGGCCCGCGTCGCTACGACGCCCAGTTCCTCGCCACCATGACGCGCCGGCCCATCGCCATGCGCTGCGAGTGTCCCAGCCACCTTTCCGACCTGCTGGTCAAGCTCAACGCCTTCGAGCAATACAGCCTGGAATGCGAGAGCGCCGAGATGGCGGATGCCTCGGTCCACGCGCTGCTGTACTCCGCGGCCGCACATTGCCGCGAGGTGATGGAACATGCGCTCGAGCGGGTGCTGGTGCATGAAGGCTTGCAGGCCCCGCCAGGCGGCCAGGAGCCCGCCTGACGGCGCCGGGCAAAAAAATGGCCGGCAATGCCGGCCCAGGGCGGTTGATCGTGTCGGGGACGCCTGGGAATGAGCGGGAAAGCGTCGGATCAACCACGCATGCAGTATAGGGCTAGATCCTCGTCATGTAAAGCTTTGGTATAGATTTAAGCTTCAAAAAAGTATACAAAACCTGTCTGGGGCGATACAGTCTCGTGCATCGCGATGTCCTGGAGGGTGCCGATGACTTACTTGTTGATCACGGGTGCGAGCGGCGGCGTCGGCCAGGCCGTGGCCCGCCTGGGCGCCGCACGCGGCCTGGAGCCCATCTGCGTGGGCCGCTCTGCTGAGCGCCTGGCGGGCCTGTTTCCCGGGTTTCGCCAGATCGAGGCCGATGCCGCCAGCGAAGAGGGGGTCGAGGGGGTCTTCGCGAGCCTGGAGGCTGCCGATCTCGTCCCCGGGGCGCTCGTCCACTGCATCGGCTCATCGCAGGTCGGCTCGCTGGAGCGCGCCCGCGCCGGGGACTTGGCCGAGGTGCTGCGGATTAATCTGCACTCCGCCTTCCTGATGAGCCGGCGATATGTCGGGCTGATGCGACGGCGAGCGTCGCCCGGTAGCGTCGTGCTGTTTTCGTCCGTGGTGGCGCGCATCGGAGTCGCCCAGCATGAACTGATCGCGGCGGCCAAGGCGGCCATCGAAGGCTTTGCACTCTCCGCGGCGGCGAGCCATGCCGCCTTGGGAATTCGCTTCAACGTGATTGCACCCGGCATCACCGAGACGCCGCTGACGCAGAAGATCCTGGCCGGCGATGCCGGGCGAGCCGCGGCGGAGCGGCAGTATCCGCTGGGGGGCATCAATCACGCCGACGATGTCGCCGAGGCTGCGCTCTGGCTGGCCTCATCGCAGTCGCGCCGTGTCACGGGGCAGGTCATCGGCGTCGACGGCGGCTTTTCCAGAATTCGCCCACTGGTGCGCTGAACGCCATGTACGAGACCCTACTCAACGAGCACATCGATGTGCAGCGTCCCATCCAGGAATGCTTTCGCTACCTGCTGGATTTCTCGACCGCCGAGCAATGGGATCCCGGAGTGCGCCGGGCGCAGAAGCTCACGCCGGGCCTGGTGGGCCTGGGGTCGGAGTTCCGGGTAACGCTGTCTGGGCTGGGCGGCGGCACGGTGATGCAATACCGTCTGACCGGCCTGCGGAGCGGCGAATCCCTGCACCTGACGGGCGTGGGCGGTGGCGTCCTGGCTGAGGACTCGATCAGCTTGCTGTCGCTGGCTGCCGGCCGTACGCGCATCAGCTATGCCGCGCGCCTGCGGATGCCGGGGCTCGGAGCCCTGTCGGGTCGCTTGTTGCAGCCGTTCCTGACACGGCTCGGCCGACGCGCGATGGCCGGTCTCAAGATGGCCCTCGACGGGGACGCGCCCGTCACGGCCGGCGCGTCAGCGCCCACCTTCTCGCAGCGCTTGCTGTTGCCTGCGGCGATCGGCTTCACCGAGCGCGGCTACCTGGCGATGCCGCGCAAGGCCCACAGCCGCTTCATGGACGGCAAGACCGTGCTCATCACGGGCCCGACCAGCGGCATCGGCCTGGCCGCCGCCTGCGAGATTGCCCGGCTTGGTGCGCGGCTGATCCTGGTGGGGAGGGATTCGCGCCGGCTCGAGGCTGCCGCGGAAGCCATCGAGGATTTCGCCGGCATGCCGAGTGGCTTGCGCCTGATCGAGGCCGACCTGGCCGAGAGTGCGCAACTGGACCGCGCGGCGAGAGAGATCCTGTCCCTTGAGCCTCGCCTGGATGTCCTGGTCAACAATGCCGGCGTGCTGCTCGATCGCTACGAGCAGACGCCCGAGGGGTGGGAGCGGTCCATGGCCACCAACTTGCTCGCGCCGCTGCGGCTGACGCGCGCGCTCATGCCGCTCCTGAGCCGCTCGCAAGGACGCGTGATCAATGTTTCTTCCGGAGGGCAGTACCTGCAGTCCCTGAGTCGAGACTATCCGCGGGCCGAACCTGCCCGCCATGACGGTGTCAGGGCCTACGCCGAGGCCAAGCGGGCCCTGGTCGCCGCCACCGCCAGCCTCGCGCGGCGCCATCCCGACGTCGCCTTCCATGCCATGCACCCCGGATGGGTCGCGACCCCTGGAGTTGCCCGCTCGCTGCCGCGCTTCGAGCGCGTAATGAAGCGGTACCTGCGTGATTCCCGCATGGGCGCGGATACGATCGTCTGGCTGGCATCGGAGGATGCCGCCCGCCTGGGCACCGGACATTTCTGGCTGGACCGCCGCGTGCAGCCCAGGGATGTGCTGCCGACCACCGTGGTTTCACCGGCGCGCGAGCGCGCCCTCATGCTGAGCCTGGACTCGCTCTGCGAGCCCGCGAGTGGATGACGGATGCCGGCGTCCCGGCCGTCAGGCTGGGCGACGCCTCTTCGGTCAGACGAAGAAGTCCTGGTTCTCCCCGCCCAGCAGGGCGTTGCCGAAATTGCGGGCGAATGGAACCGGATGGTTGGCAATGTGTGCGCGGGCCACGTGCAGATCCAGGAAGCGCTGCTGGATTTCGCTACCGCTGTACACCGACCGGCCGCCCGCCACGGAGAAGAGGCTGTCGACGACCGACAGGCATTTCTCGATCACGATCGAAGCCTGGTAGCGGAACTTGATCCGGTCGAGCATCGGGGCCTCCTGGCCGGCTGAGGCCTGGTCCAGCAGTTGCCGGAGGTTGCGGTACATCACCACCTCCACTTCGTCCAGGCAGTTTGCGGCCTCGGCGATGCGCCGTTGTGTATCCACGTCGGCGGCGAGCTTGGTCGGGTCGTTCGACGCGGGGCCCTGTACGGCGCGGATGTACAGGTCCAGCGCCGCCTTGGCGGCACCAATCGCCGCACAGGAAACGGTGCGCACGAACAGCTGCCCCCAGGGTATGCGGTACATCGGGTGGCTCTCGGGCGTGACGCCGGGATTGGTGAGCCGGAAGCCATCGGACTGGCGGTGGGTGCGATGGTCAGGCACGAAGGCGTCCTGCACCACGACGTCGTTGCTGCCCGTGCCCTCCAGGCCCATGGAGCGCCAGGTGTCCTCCACCCGGTAATCCGATCTCGGCACCAGGAAGGTCCGGTACCCCTCGCCGGGGACGATGGCGCCAAGCAGTGCCCAGGAGCAGTGGTCGCTGCCGCTGGACCAGGCCCAGCGCCCACTGAGGCGGAAGCCGCCTTCGGCGATTGTCACGCGGCCGACCGGGGCATATGCCGATGAAACCAGGGTGTCGGGGTCGGCGCCGAA
Organism: Solimonas sp.; assembly: GCA_030149365.1. GTDB lineage: Bacteria > Pseudomonadota > Gammaproteobacteria > Nevskiales > Nevskiaceae > Solimonas_A. Next base: position 181,801 of record JASBRP010000051.1, on the reverse strand, counting down.
CACTTCGTCCTGCGCGCGGCGGTCCATCAGTGCGATCTGGAAGGGATGCACGGCGACGATGCCGCCCGCCCAGGCGGTGGACATGCAGGCTTCGCCCAGCATCACCTGCAGGCGGAAGAACTCGGCGGGCGGCAGCTCCATGCCCCCGAGCCGGTGGGGCAGCAAGGCGCGGAAGAATCCGATGGCCTTCAGGTCCGCGATGGTCTCATCCGGCAGGCGCCGCAGTGCCTTGGCCTGCGGTGCGCGCGCCCTGACGGCGGGCAGCAGGTCACGCATGCGCAACTCGAGGCTGGCGGCATGGGATGCGGAAGAGTGCGGGCTGCTCGAGGTCATGGCCTGGCTCCGGGCTGGCGGTCTGTTCAGAGGAGGGGGTTGTCGGCGGCAGGGGACAGGGCCTGCGTGCGCAGCTGCTCCAGGCCACGCCGCACCCAGGACTTGATCGTCCCCAGGGGTGCGCGGAGGATGCGCGCGCCTTCTGCGTGGGAGTGGCCGGCGTAGCAGGTCAGCAGGATGCTGGCCCGCACTTGCGGAGCCAAGGCGGCGAGCGGTGCCTCCAGGCGGCGGAGCGCCAGGGCCATGTCCGCCTCGCGCTCCAAGTCCGTGTCACCTCTCGCGTGTTCGGCCATGAAGGACTCCAGGTCATCCATGCCGTCCTCGGGCACCTGCTTGCGCAGCGCATCGATGCCCTGGTTGCGGGCCAGTGTGGCCAGCCATGCGATGGCAGTCCCCCGCGCGGGATCGTAGGTCGCGGCCTTCTGCCAGATCTTGATGAAGCACTCCTGCAGAGCGTCCTCGGCGAGGTCGCGGCGCCCCAGCTTGCGCATCAGCAGGCCCAGCAGGATCGGGCTTGCGCCATCGTAGAGCCGGCGAAAGGCGCGAGCATCGCCACGGCCGGTGGCCAGGATGAGCTCGGCCGGCAAGTCGGGGGGGCGCCCCGGGTCCGGGCGACGCTCCAGGCACGTCGGGCGGCGGGGCGGCCCGTGAGGCGCCGGCAGCCTGTCGTGAGTGTCTGTCCATGATTTGTTCATATGGCGACCCCGAGGCAGGGCTTGCCCGGCGTGCCGGGCGGCCGGGCACCCTCCGGCGCGAGCGGGAGCCGATGGCGCCGAGGCCGGCGGGCGCTGGGGACAAATCCGTAAGATGGGTCACGGCAGGGCCTGAGGTGAAGTGGCGTGTATATGTTATGTATATATTTTGATATACACAACATATCCTCAGCGCCAGGCCGGGGTTGCCGGGCGAGGCCCTTCGCTTTACGGCTTTGCCGGTGCTGCGGCATCCGTGCCCGGTCCTGATGCAGGCCAGTGCTGGGGTACGCGTATCAGCTTGGCGGGGTCATAACCCCAACTCGCGATCAGGGCCGAATAGCGGAGGTAATCCGCCTCCGGCATGACAGGGCTGCGACTCATCAGCCAGACGAAATCACGTCGGCTGCGGCCGATGATCGTCACCGAGTAGTCCGGCTCCAGGTGGGAGATCCGGAACTCCAGGCCCAGCGGAAGCCAGCGGACGAAGCGCATCGCCCACAGGGCATTCCCGGTTCCTGCCTGGACGTGCCCTGCGGGGCGGGAGATTTTCTCCGGAGCCTCGAAGCCGCCGGGCCTGCGGCGATAAGTCGTGCTGACGATCCCGTCCTCCAGCGCGTAGCTTTCGACGGCATTGTGCGCATCGCCGTCGATGCTGGGTGGAATGTGGGCGATCACGTACCAGTCGCCCATGAATCGGGGCAGGTCCACCGAGGGCACGAGCGGCACCTCGGCGGGCGAGGCCGAGGCTGCCGTGCAGCAGCCCAGCAGCAGGGCTGCGAGAAATCCGCTCAAGCCTTTGTTCATGCACGCACTCCAGTGATCGTCGCTGCAGGTACGTGGCAACCGGTGCGATGGATGAGGCGGGCAGCCGGCAGGCCGAACTAGGCGCGTGAGCGGAGGCGGTCTGCCAGCCAGGCGCCGACCAGCATCGACGCGAGCAGCAGCAGGGCCGTGGGATCCGCCAGCGCGGCCCCAGCAAGGGCTGGGCCAGGGCAATAGCCGCCGATGCCCCAGCCGACACCGAAAAGCGCGGCGCCCGCCAGCAGGCGGCGGTCCACCTGGGCGCAGGCGGGGGCGGCAAAGGACGCCGCTGCGAAGGGCCGGCCACGACGGCGCATCAGCCAGAAGCCGGGCAGGGTGATCGACAGTGCCCCCAGCATCACCCAGAGCAGCATCGGATTCCACGGCTGGCTCAGGTCCAGGAAGCCCAGGACGTTGGCCGGCGACGCCATGCCGGAGAGCAGGAGTCCGGCGCCGAAAAGCAGGCCGCTGGCGGCCCCGGCAACAATGCCCAGCCTGGAGTCGCTCATCCCAGGATCCCCAGCAGCGTCGCGGTAAGCATGCCGCTCGACATGAATACCGCGACGGCGACCGCGGAACGAAGGCTCAATCTCGCAAGGCCGCAGACGCCGTGGCCGCTGGTGCAGCCGTTGCCCAGGCGTGTTCCGGCCCCTACCAGAACTCCCGCGACCATGATGGTCAGTGCCGGGGCCGCCCCGTCGACCGATGGCGCCTGGGGCGCGGGAGCGCCTAGCCCCAACGCAAGCCAGGCTCCTGCGGCGAGGCCGGCAAGGAAGGCCAGTCGCCAGGGGCGTTCGCCGCCCCACAGTGCGCCGTAGGCAATGCCGCTGGCGCCGGCAATGCGCCCAAGGGTTGAGTAGAGCAGCAGCGCGGCGATTCCGATCAGCATGCCGCCAGCAAAGGGCTGGATCATGGACATCCTCCTGATGCTGCGTATACTATACCCCCTACCGTATAAAGGAAACCCGCAGATGACGGACTGGAACGAGGACAAGGCAAGCCTGTTGGCGCGGCTGCGCCGCATCGAGGGCCAGGTGCGGGGGGTGTCCGCGATGATCGAGGCGGAGCAGGACTGCGAGAAGGTGGTCCAGCAGTTCGCTGCCGTGCGCAAGGCCATGGATCGCGCTTTCTTCGACCTGATGTCCTGCGTGACGCGCCGTGAACTCGACGAACTGGGCCTTGCCTCGGGCGAGGCCAGGGAGCGCCTGGCGAAAGTGACGCAACTGCTGGCGCGCTATGGCTGAACTGGGCGTCCTGCTGGGAGCCTTGACGGGACTGGTGCTGGGCCTGACGGGGGCGGGCGGTTCAGTCATCGCCGTGCCCCTGCTGGTGCTCGGCTTCGGCTGGCCCGTGACCCAGGCAGCGCCGGTGGCGCTGCTCGCCGTATTCGTTGCGGCGGCATTCGGCACCGTGGTGGCCTGGGATGCGGCCTACGTCCGTTACCGGGCCGCAGCACTGATGTCACTGGCGGCGTTGCCGATGGCCCCACTGGGGATGCGCCTGGCCGGCCAGGTGTCCGGCGATGCGCTCATGCTGGGATTCTGCGCGATTCTCGTGGTGGTGGCGGCACGGCTGCTGCTGCAGGCGCGGCAGCGCCCATCCGAGGCGTCCGTGGTGCGTGCGGCGGTGGCGGGTGACGGGCAATCCCACGGGGGACCTCTGTGTCGTCTTGATCCAATCACTCGCAGGATCGCCTGGTCCTGTCCCTGCGCCCTGCTGCTGGCCGCCGTGGGGGCCGCTAGCGGCATGCTGTCGGGCATGTTCGGCGTGGGCGGGGGATTCGTCATCGTGCCGGCGCTGCGTACGGCGACCCCGCTATCGATCCACTCGGCCGTGGCGACATCCTTGCTCGCGATCTCCCTGACCAGCGCGGCCACCCTGCTGGTCGGCACCGCTGCAGGGCACGCCATCGACTGGCGAGCTGGCGCTCCCTTCGTCATCGGCAGTCTCGCGGGCATGTACGCCGGACGGCGCCTGGCCCCGAGATTCGCCGGCGCCATGCTCCAACGACTCTTTGCAGTGTCCATGCTGCTGCTCGCCGGCCTCATGGCCTGGCGCGCCGCCTGAAGGAGGCAACATGCTGTTCCGGCAATTCTTCGATACGGCTTCCAGCACCTACACCTACCTGCTGGCCAGCGGCCGAGGCCGCGAGGCGGTCATCATCGATCCGGTGAAGGAGAATGTGGCGCAGTATCTCCAGGCGATCGAGCAACTGGATCTGAGGCTCGTCCGCGCGATCGACACGCATACGCATGCGGATCATGTGACCGGCCTGGGGGATCTGCGGGACGCGACTTCCTGCGTTACGCTCATGGGGGAGCAGAGCAAGGCGTCCTGCGTCTCGCAACAGGTCCAGGATGGCGACGCCATCCGGATCGAGCAGCTCCAGCTGAGGTCTCTGTACACCCCCGGCCATACGGATGAATCCTTCAGCTTCCTGCTCGAGGCAGGCGGCCCCGGCGCCGTGTTCACCGGTGACGTGCTGCTGATCCGCGGCACGGGCCGCACGGATTTCCAGGGAGGCGATCCTGGCCGCTCCTGGGATTCCATCCACGACATGCTGCTGAGCCTGGACGACGACACCCTGGTCTATCCCGCCCATGACTATCGCGGCTGGACCGTCTCGACCATCGACGAGGAGCGGCGTTTCAATCCGCGCATCGCCGGCAAGAGCCGAGACGAATACATCGCCATCATGCGAGGCCTGCGGTTGCCGGACCCGAGGATGATGGACATTGCGATCCCGGCCAACCTGGCCTGCGGGAAAACCTGAGTCGCCGGGTCACGGCCCAGCGAGGGAAGCGGCTTCCGGTGCCGCCTGGGAGGTCCTGTGCGAGCAGCCGTAGATGTCGCAGGCCTGGGTCAAGGTGAGCACCACGGCCTTCTTCCCGGTCGAGGGATCGCGGACGCGCAGGCCCTCCACCCGGAAAGGAATCGAGCAGCGATGGTTGCGAATGCGCAGGTCGGTCGTTCCGGAGCCATGCCGGAGGATGTCGGAAACGAACCCGGCCGCGTCCGCCGGGGAGGTGCAGGCGTCGAACAGGCAATCGCCAAGCCGGGCAAAGGTCCGTGAGGTCGCTGCGTTCCTCCAGTAGATGCGGCCGTCCTCGTGGACGGCCAGTGACGGGTTCGGCAGCGTGTCCGCCGTCGGCGTACCCGAGGGCATGGCGGCGGCGGGCCCGATCCCCTCGTAGCCTCGCACCTCGAGCAGAAAGTGTCCGTCCATGGACAGGCTGGCCTTCATCACGGAGTACACCTGCTTGGGTGCGCCCCGTGGGTATATGGTCCACTGCTCGGCGATCGTGCCTCCCGAGCGCAGCAGCTCGCGCAGCGACAGCAGCCTCTGGTAGATCGCGTCGCTCATGTCGGTGGAGAAGTCCCTGGCGGTGAATTCAGCCACGTCCTCCGCCATCCAAAGGCGCAGCGCTGTAGGATTGGCCCAGTGCATCTTCATGCGATCGATGTCGAACAGCCAGATCGGCACCGAGGACCGCGAGTGGGACGCGATCTGCAACTCGTCCAGCAGCGGCAGCGCGGGTGGCGGGGCGGCACTCCCCTGGTGCAGGAATTCCAGGTATCCCTTCGGTGCGCGGGCGTCCAGCCAGGCTTCGAGATCGTCCTCGTCGATGGGGTGGGCGAACAGGTATCCCTGGCCCACGCTGCAGCCGAGGGCGCGCAGCAGCGAGACCGATTGTAGGTTTTCGATTCCCTCCACCACGCAGCGCCAGCCCAGCATGCGGGCGAACGTATGGATCGACGACACGCCGGCGAGGGCGATCTTGTCGTCCTCGATATGACGGGTCAGCTGATAATCGATCTTCACCTCGTCGAAGGCGTCCAGATGGGGTTTGCTGAGCGAGGAGTATCCGGTCCAGAAATCGTCCAGGCTCAAGCGCAGTCCCAGCGATTTCAGGGCACGGATGCACTCGCCGCTCAGGGAATCGTCCGACAGTTCGGCCGACTCGGTGATTTCCAGCGTAAGACCCTGCAGGTCGCCGCCGGCCGCACGCGGCAGGCGCAGCAGGTCGGCCGGGAAATTCCAGTCGAGTAGCGATTGGGACGAGATGTTCACGGAAATCGCGACGTCCAGGCCCCGCTCGCGCAGGCGGCTGCGGATCGACAGGGCGCGTTCGATGATGACCAGCGTCAATTGACCGATCAGTCCATGACGCTCCAGCTGGGGCAGGAAGAGTGCTGGCGACACCAGCCCGTCCCGGGGGTGCGCCCAGCGGCTCAGGCACTCGAAGCCGATGATCTGCCCGGTTTCCAGGTGCACCTGGGGTTCCAGGGCCAGCCGCAACTGCCCGTGGCGCATGCCATTGACCACCTCCGACAGCGAATAGACCACTCGATTCTCCCCAGCCCCACCAATCCTTCGACCTTGCATCGGCAGGCCAGGGCAGAACTTGGGGCCGTTCGTCGGCCCGCAGCGCCCTCACCCCGACGCTGCATCCGTCCCGCCCGGCCGGCCGTATCGTCCGGGCCTGAGATCCTTCCCCGGCTGCGGCAAGGCAGTCCCGTCAGGCAGCGAATCAAGGAGCGGATGATGCAGGCGCACCGAAAGTTGTGGCAGGCGGCCTGGCCGGGAGCCGGCTTGGCCGGACTGTCAGGCGGCAATGAAGCAGACGAATCCGCGCGCGGGGCGTCACTCCGGGCGATCCCTTCGTGCTGACCGCCATGACCAGCGCCAGCCGCTTGTTGCGGCATCGCCCATCCGCCAGGTCCGCGGCGGGATCGTGGCGCGGACCGTCAGCAACACGCTGGCCAGCTTCAGTCGCGGCTCGCCGTCCAGGCGCAGCCTTGCGATCAGGATTCAGCAGCACGCTCGTGGGCGGTGGGCCGGCCTTGCGCCGGCCCGCCTTCACAAGGTGAAGACGGGGCCTGGCCGGAGTCCGATCGAAAGGAGACAGTCCGCTGGCGTCGATGGCCTCGGCGATGCTGCGGGCCGCCTCGATGCAAACCACCATGCGCTCATGGCCGGCCGCTTCCCCACGGATCCTGTCCGGGCCTGCCCGCGCCAGCTGCAAGGATACGCCGCCATGGCAGTCATAGACCGTCAATGTCGCCGGGGGTCCCGGCGCTTCTTGCCAGCGGTGCCAGCATGGCCTGAACATCAACGGCAGGACTTCCGCGATTCTCGCAAAGGACTGCCCGAACTCCTGACGCTCGCGATAACTGAAGCCCGTATTGCCATCCCAGCCTGCCATGGACACTCCCCCCGGTTTTCCATCCGGATGCTGGCCTTGGATACGGCCGGCGAAGCGGGCCGGATGCGCAGCCTGATCGGGCGGCCGCGCCGAGGCCGCTCGCCTGCCCCTGCCCTCGGGCGCAGGGCTTGGGCAAAGCTATGCGGATTCTTGTTCCTGGCCCAGGCGGTCGTGACGATCGCCGCGGCGCAGGGGCGTCAGGATGGCGGTGATCCGGTCACGTTGGCGCCTGTCGAGGTGCGGGCTCGGGATGCCGGGCCGGATGGCTTCATGGCCGCCGCGTCGATATCGAGCATCGAGGGCAGCCAGCTGGAGGACGCCGGCGTATCCAGCGTGCTGCAGTTGCCCTCGCTGGCGCCGGGCATGAGTGCCATGGCCGCCAATCCGCGGCTGACCTCGGTTTCGATCCGGGGGCTGGGATCCAACCCCTTCAACGATGGCATCGAGAGCAGCGTCGGGATCTTCATCGACGACGTCTACGTGGCCCGCCAGAGCTACGCCATCTTCGATTTCGTCGATATCGATCGCGTCGAGGTGCTGCGGGGTCCCCAGGGTGTCGTGTTCGGCAAGAACACCACGGCCGGCGCCGTGCACATCCTGACCCGGGCACCATCCTTCTCGCCCGACGGCGGCATCGAGGCCTCCTACGGCCGCTTCGGCGATCGCCAACTGAGGGGCCATGCTGGCGGTGCCCTGGTCGAGGATCGGCTGGCGGGACGGATTGCGGGCTACATCAGCCAGCGGGAGGGACTGGTCGAGAATCTCCACGACGGGCGCAAGCTCAATGATCGCCACCGGCAGGGCGCGCGGGCACAACTGCTCTGGACACCCGATCCCGCCTGGTCCGGGCGCCTGATCGCCGAAACGGCCGAGGTCGACGAGGTTTGCTGCTACTTCGCCTTCGCCGCGCCGATACGCCCCGCGGTCACCGCCCGCGATGAGTACATGGAATACCAGCGGACATCCTCGAACCCGTCGGACTACGTGGCCGACATCGACGCGGACATCTATACCCGGCTCGGCCAGAATGCGTTGACCGCCCGGCTGGACCACCGATGGTCGCCGGAGGTGACGATCAGCAGCATCTCGGCCTGGCGCGACTGGCACTTCGCGCCGATGAATGACGACGCGACCTCCCTGCGCCTGGTCACGGGTGGCCTGCGCAACGAGCACGATCAGCTCAGCCAGGAAGTGCGAATCCAGCGGCGCGGCGAGCGGTCGGGCGCCACCGCCGGCCTGCTGCTGCTGCGCCAGCACCTGGCCGGACGCGAGGATGCGTTGCTGGGGGAGGATCTCGCAGCCTGGGTGTTCGGCGGCTTGCTGCGTGAGCAGCTGCCTTTTGCCACGCGCAGCAACAGCGGCCTGCTGCTGGACGCGCTGATCCCGCCGCAGACACTGGCCGGGATGACCGTGCGTACACCCTATCGCCAGCGTGCCGACAGTGCCTCGGCATACGGATCGATCGCCTGGAAGTGGACCGACCGGATCGAGACCCAGGCGGGGCTGCGCTACACCCACGAGCGCAAGACGGCGAGCGTCAGCCGCTCGCGGCAAGGAGGCAACCCTCAGGCCAGCCCGCTGTCTGCGCTCGATGCGCTCACGCCGCTGGGCGAGTTGCTGGGCGTGGATTTCCGGGGGCTTACCTTCGAGGGTCTGCTGGACCAGGTCGCCGGTGGTGAGTTCCAGCGCAGCGACCGCTACGAAGAGGGCGATATCTCCGGCGGGCTCAGCGCGAGCTACCGGCTGGCGGAGGGCTGGATGGCCTACGTCTCCGCGCAGCGGGGCGTGAAGGGTGGAGGCATCAACCTGGGCGTAACCGGTGAAACGGTGAAGCCGACCTTCAGGCCCGAACGGGCGACCTCATTCGAAGCCGGCGTCCGGGGCCGCATTCCGCACCGGGGGCTGTCGCTGGCGGCGGCCGTGTATGACACCCGCGTGAGGGACTACCAGGCCCTCACCTTCGACGAGGACACAACCTTCATCCCCAATCCGCGCATGAACAACCTGCTCAACATCGGCCGGGTTCGCCTGCAAGGCTTGGAGGCGGAAGCGGGCATGGACCTCAGTGCGTCCTGGTTCCTGCGACTGGCGGCGGCCTACAACCGCGCAATCACCGAGGATTTCACCAATGCCCCTGACGAGGACACACGCAGCAACACGCGCGACCTCAGCGGCCAGCAGCTCTACAACGCCCCGCGCTGGACCCTGGCGGCCAACCTGATGTACCGCCGGCCCCTGCCGGGCTCGCTGGAGTTCCGGGGCGGCATCGATCACTACCTGCGGAGCGCAACCTTCGGGACGGTCGAGCACGGCCGTGCCAGCTACATGGACGGATTCGGCATCACGGGGGCACGCGCTGCCATCGGTGATGTGGCGCAGGGCTGGGAACTCGCGCTATGGATCCGCAACCTGTTGGACGTGGAGTACGTCACCGCCACGCAACCCATCTATGGAGTGGGAGACTATGGAGCGGTCGCCGGTGATCCCCGGATCTGGGGGGTCACGGCGCAGTGGCAGTTCTGAAGTCCACGGACACCGGAGAGAGCGCTGCTTCCACGCGGTTGCCACCGGCCTGCTTCGCGCGATACATGGCCTCGTCGGCGCGGTCGAGGGCGGCATCGATTTTCTTCTCGTCAGCCTGTACATCCGACACGCCGATGCTGGCGGTCCTGCCGATGCGTTGGCCTCCCGTATCGACGAAGGTGCTCGCGCAGGCCTCGCGGATCCGTTCAGCGGCCTCCAGGCCGGCGGCCGGGGACGACGAGGAAAACAGGCAGACGAACTCTTCGCCGCCATGACGGGCCACCAGGTCACCCTGGCGCACCGCGAAGCGGAGCGCCTCGGCGAAGCGCTGCAGCAGGCGGTCACCCGTGCTGTGGCCGTGGGTGTCGTTGACGGACTTGAAGCGGTCCATGTCGATGAGGATGACAAAGCATCTGGCGTGCTCCTGGCGGGCCGCAGACAGGTACTTGCCAGCGCGGTGGCGCAGGCCTGACCGGTTTAGCACCCCGGTCAGCGCGTCGAAGTCCGCGGCATTGGCCAGGCGATTGGCCAGGCGCTCACCGACCATCAGCAGTACGGAGATGTTCCAGATCAAGCCAATGATCAGCATCAGCAGGGTCGCCAGCGCCAGCTTGCTGCCGCCTCCGACGAAGTTGACGCCCTGGAGTTCGCCCTGCCAGACGCCGTAGGCCCGCAGCGCCAGGGCTCCGCACATCGCGAGCTGGGCGCCCATCGCGACGCGGCGCATGTCCAGATGCTCGGCCCTCTGTGCTGAGCGGCCTTGGAAGAAGCAGGCCAGGGAGAATCCGGCAATCAGCAGGGAGCTCGCTTGAACCCTGTGGGCCGGATGATCGGCAAACCACGGTACGAAGGAGAACAGCAGGGCCATCGCCAGGGGGAGTAGGGCGAGCCAGCGCCAATCGACCCGCTGTTTGGCAAATCGGCGAAGCCCGAACCACATCAGGACGTAGCCCATGGCCAGCAGAGCATTGCCGATTCCAATCATCAAGGCCGGCAACAGCACGGTTTGCAGGCCCAGCATCAGACTGCCGCCAGCGCAGGCCAGGTTGGAAGCCGCCCAGAAGGCGACGGCGGACTCCTGGGGCTGGCGCAGCCAAACCCGCCACTGGAGCAGCCCAAAGGCGAGATAGGAAGCAACCACGACCAGGAGTAGCGTGACGAGATCCAGCTTCATGGCGTTGGCCTGAGGATATCCGGCAGGATATCGAAAAGTTCGGGCTCGATGAATCGGGGCCGGGTCTGCCCCGGCCGGACCTTAGCTGCGGGTTGTCTTTGTCGATACCAAGCTCACCACGGCGTTGCCGGACCGGCCCGCGCACCACTGCCATACGGTGGAGACCGGCAACCAGTCCTACCGCTTCCGGCACTGCAGTAGCTCGGCCAAAGCGCGTATCGAATCCCGGGAACAGGCCGAGACCCAAGCTCAGGAGGAAATCGACGAAGCGATCTGACAGCCGATACCATCAGGCCATGCCGGGGCTATCGTGCCCGGGGTTCGCCTGAATGGTCAGTGATCAACGCGCGGCAACACTGCGGACTTAATTATCCATTTTAAGTGGATGTTTTTGCTGGAAAACATAAAACGCTCTAGAATTAATAACATTAAACAATGTAAGTATTTCAGCGTTTGATTGTGTATGCCAATGAACTCACGCGCGAACTGCTGGGAAGGACCAAGCATCCGAATGCGGCCATACACCCGATGCACTCGATCCCGAGCAACCAGGCTTGTGCCACTGCTGCTGCTCACGCTCGCCGCGCGCTCGCATGCGAACGGCGAAGGCGTCGGCGCCGATCCCATTGAGACCGTGCAGCTTTCACCTGTCAAGGTCACAGCTCGCCTGCGACCGGAATACGAGAGCCATGTGCCGATCTCGCTTGTCGTGGCCGATGGCGAGGCCCTGGAGCGGGAGGGGCGCTTTTCGCTGGGCCGCCTAGACAGCCGTGTCGCCAATCTCCAACTGGGCGACCTGAACGGCACGCCCGCTCTCTTCATGCGCGGGGTCGGCGGTGGTGGCCGCCAGGTGGCTTTCGAGCCCCGTGTCGGCATCTATGTCGACGGGGTCTTCATGAACGTCCCGCCCCTGACGGATGCCCTGCTGCTGGATCTGGATCGCGTCGAAGTGCTGCGCGGTCCGCAGGGCAGCCTGTTCGGGCAGAACACCGTGGCCGGCGCGATCAACCTGATCACCCGCGAACCCGGCGAGGAGTTCGCTTTGCAGAGCCAAGTGCGGCTGGGCTCGGAAGGCGAGCGACGCCTGGGACTGGCGATGGATGCGCCGCTGGTGGACGACAGCCTGCTGCTCCGTATCAGTGGCAACCTGGCCGAGGACCGCGGCCAGACGGTCAATCTGCAGGATGGCGAGCGACTGGATGCCTACGATCAAGCGGGCGGCCGCCTGCGCCTGCAATGGCGCGCCGCGCCGGGCCTGGTCGCCGACCTGGCTGCCGACACCAGCAATCATCGCGACGACTTCCCAAGCGGCGAGGCGTTCAGCGATACCCAGGGCGGCGGGCCCGACGCGAACCCCGGGGCCTACACCGTTGCCCTCGACGCGCCGCAACGCGACGATCTGCGCAGCAGCGGCGTGACAGGCACCATCCGCTGGACCAGTCCGCTGGGTGACCTCACCTCGATCAGCGCCTGGCGCTCGGCGCGACGCCATTGGGCGGTCGACGTGGACTACTCCACGGACGACGGCTGGCGCTCTGACTTCGTGGATCGCTATGAGCGCTGGAGCCAGGAGCTGCGGCTGGCGAGCCGGACCTCGGCTTCACGGCTGAGTTGGCTGGGGGGGCTGAACGCCTTCCGACAGACAGCCCAATCCCATCGGCCGCTTTACTCCGGCGAGGACATCCAGATGTTCGTCCCGCCACTGAGTCCGGGCGATACCCTGATCGTCGAACCCCGTATCGACACCCGCTCCGTCGCGCTGTTCGGCAGCATCGGCTACGCCCTGCGCGCCGACCTGCGGCTCGATGCCGGACTGCGGCTGCTGACATTGCGCCAGGAGCTTGCCTACACGCAGCAATCCACCGCCGGCTTCCAGGCGATCGGCCTGCTGCCGGTGGATAACTACCGGGACAGCAACAGACAGCATGCGCTGCTGCCTGACTTGGCCCTGAGCTGGGACTTCAGCCCCGACGTGACGGTCTATGTCCGCTACGCCAAGGGCTCGAAGAGCGGCGGCTACGATGCCGATTCCCTGGGCTTCAGTCGCACCGAGCCTTCGTCGTTCTCCGAGGAGACCGTGGACAGCTACGAGATCGGTCTCAAGGGCGGCTGGTTCGAACAGCGCCTGCAGGCCGGTCTGGCGCTGTTCCTGGCCGAATACCGCGACTATCAGGTTTCGCAGTTCCGTCCGGTGGACAACAACCTGGTCGCACCGGTGGTGAACAATGCTGGCAAGGTTCGCAGCTATGGCCCGGAGCTCGAACTGCAGTGGCGCCCGCTGCGCGGCCTGACCCTTCGCAACTCCACCGCCTGGCTGTCGTCCACCTACGCCGACTTCCGCGACGGAGGTGGCATCGGGGTGGATTTCTCCGGCAATCGCACCGAGTTCGCTCCGCGCTGGAGCGTGAATTCCCTGCTGACCTATCGCCGTCCCGTGAGCTGGAGAGGCGTAGCCGTGGTCGAGGGCGCGGTGAGCTATTCCTGGCGTAGCCGCTACTACACACAGCCTTCCAACCTGCCGGCCTTCGAGGCCGACATCCGCCGGCTGTTGGGCGTGCGGCTGGGGGTTTTCGATGCCAGCGGCCGCCTCGATGTCGGCGTGTTTGCCGACAATCTGCTCGATGAGCGCTATGTCGAGACCCTCAACCGAGGCACTCTCGGCACGCTCTACGGGCGCTATGGAGCCCCGCGCAGCTTTGGCCTGCAGATCCAGTATCGCTGTGAGTAGCCTGCAGGCACCCAGGCCATGACACGCTGGCTCCCGAGAATGCGCAGGAAAAGTCCAAAACCCCCGAAAATCTCCGAACTTCCTCCGTTCTTGGCGCCGCAAGCTGTGGACAATAGGTCTTCCCATCTGACCCCAGGTGCGCCGTTCCATGAACTCTTCACGCGCCAAAGCCCCGCCTACCGGCGGCCGCATCAACGCCGACCGCTCGTTTGTCGTGCAGCTGCACCGGGTTTCCCCGGGCCAGTCGACCGAGCCGGTCAGCGGCCGGGTCGAGAACGTCGCTACCGGCGAGCACGCGCTCTTCGACTCGCTGCAGGAACTCGATCGCTTCATGCGGCTCAGCGCCAGCCGGGGAGACTGATCCGGCGGCTCATCCTGCGCCATGTCGGGTGCCGGATCCGAGGCTTTATGCGGCGGACTCACCCGGCGCCAGCACCGCGCCGTGTAAACTCGGGCATCTGCTGATGACCCCCTGTTGAATCGCCGATGAGCGAGACCCCCGCCATTCGCTTCGGGCCCTTCCGCCTGCTCGGCAAGCATGGTCCCTTGCTGCGCGACGATCGCGAGATCAAGCTGCAGCGCAAGGCGCTGGCGGTGCTCTGGACTCTCGCCAGCCAGCCCGGCGAGCCGGTCACGCGCCAGGCACTGATGGACGCGGTCTGGCCCGGCGCCGTCGTGGTCGATGATGTGCTCAGTTACCAGATCAAGGCTCTGCGCCAGGCGATCGAGGACGATCCCCGCAACCCCGCCTACATCCTCACCGCGCATCGCATCGGCTTTCGCCTGGTGGTCCCCGGGGTGGCCCAACCGGCCGTTGCCCGCAGCCCCCTGGTTGGCCGCGACACCGAGCTGCAGTTGCTGCTGGCCAGCCAGGAGCGCGCCGCGCATGGCCAGCGCCAGTTCGTCCTCGTGGCTGGCGAGGCCGGTATCGGCAAGACGGCGCTGCTGGAAGACTTCGTGCTGCGGCTGCGCGGCAAGTCGCCGGACACCCGCTTCTTTCGCGGCCACTGCCGGGAAGCTGCCGGCGAAAGCGAGGCCTATCTGCCGATCCTCGAGGCACTGGAGCAAGGGGCACGCAATGCCGACGGCGACCGGTGGCTTGACCAGCTGCGGCGTAGCGCTCCCAGCTGGCTGCGCCAGCTTCCCCAGCTGCTATCGCGCGAAGAAGTGGAGCATCTGCAGCGCATCACCGCCGGGACGCCGCAGGAACGCCAGCGCCGCGAGCTCGCAGAGGCCCTGGAAGCCTACAGCGTCGCGCACCCGCTGGTGCTGATCATCGAAGACCTGCACTGGAGCGACGCCGCCACGGTCGCCCTGCTCGACCTGCTGGCACAGCGCGATCTGCCCGCGCGCCTACTGGTGATCTGCTCCTGCCGGCCGGTCGAGACCATCGTCAACCAGCACCCTGCACGCGCGCTGCAACTGGGTCTGACCGCGCGCGGGCGCGCTCAGACGTCGTTCCTGGCGCCTCTGGCGCCGGACGAGGGCAGACATCTGATCGAGCAGCGCGTGACCGGCCTCAGCGACACACAGATCGACGACATCCTGCGCCGCAGCGGCGGACATCCGCTATTCCTGGTCCACCTCACCGACTATTTGACTGACCGGGCAGCCGCGCCAGCAATCGAAGGCAACCTGCCCCCGCAGCTTCGCCAGCTGATCGAGCTTCAGCTGTCGCAGCTCACGTCCAGCGAGCAGCTGCTGCTGGAGGTCGGCGCCATTGCCGGCCAGGAGTTCGCCGCCGCAGCCGTGGCGGCCGGCACCGGGCTCGCGGTCGAGGCCATCGAAGAGGCGCTGGAAGCACTGGCCCAGCGCCAACGCTTCATAGCCGACAACGGGCTCGCGATCTGGCCGGATGGCACGGTCAGCGGCCGCTTCCAGTTCCGGCATGCGCTGTACGGTTGGGCGCTACGCCTGCGACTGGCGCCGTCGCGGGCAGCGCGGCTGCACCGGCGCCTGGCCGAACGGCTGGAGGCGGCCTACAGCGGCCGCAGCGCTGAGATCGCCGCCGAGCTGGCCCACCACTACGAATCCGGCGGAGTCGCTGCCAAGGCTGCCGAGTGGTGTGTGCAGACCGCCCAGAACGCGCTGGACCGCCTCGCCCCGCGTGAAGTTCGCGAGCAGGTAGCGCGCGGCCTGGCCCTGCTGGACTCACTGACTCCCGATCTGGCGCGCCACCGAACCGAACTGCGCCTGCGCATCGTTGCCAGCTACTGCCTGCAGCTTGAAAGCGGCTACGTGTCGGAGGGCGTCAATGATCATCGTGAACGCATCGACGAACTGATCGAGCTGGTGGGCGACGATCCGGTGCGCGTCCACGCGGTGGAGGTGCAGTGGCTGTCGCGCCACTTCAATATGGAATTCGAACGCGCCATTACCATGGCCGAAAGCCTGCGCGATTTCGGCCGGGCCGCCCGCATGCCTAGCCTGGAATGTGCCGGCCTGGGCTGGGCGGCGCACAGTCTCCACTGCCTCGGTCGGCATGAGCAGGCGGACCGATCCGCCGCCGAGTCCTACCATTTGGCTTTCCAGGGAAGCGAAAGTCCGCAGATCGCCCCCAGAGCCCTTGCCAGCGCGGTCAGCGTGTACTCACTCACGCGTTCAATTCTTGGATTTCCATTGCAGGGCCTGGCACTGGCTGAGCAGATTTGTGCCTTGGTCGACCGGCAGGAGAACCCCCACACCCGCTGCATGGTGACCAGCGCCGCGCTGGGGATGGCACTCGAGTTCACCGGCGACCACGCGCGGCAGCTGAAGGTTGCCTCGGACACGCTGGATCTGGCACGTCAATGCGGCCATCTGGAAGGGCAGCGCTGGGCCAGCGTGTTCCTTGGATCGGCGCAGTCCCGCTGCGGAGATCCGGAAGCCGGACTGCGGACGCTGCTGCCCGTGCTCGACGAGATGCGGCAACGGGGGCTGGTCATCCAGGTGCCGCTGGGCCTGGTCAACGCCGCGCGGGCCTGGTCGATGCTGGGCGAGCATGCGCGTGGCCTGGAGCTTGCCAACCAGGCGCTGCAATTGATCCGCCAGCGCGGCCACCGTCCCTGGGAGCCGGAGGCGCTGCGCGTCCTCGGCGATCTGCAGCTGAAGATCCGGCCCCGAGCGATCGCGGCCGCGATGGCGCCGCTCCGGGAAGCCCACGAACTGGCGCGGTCGCGCAAGGCGCGGTCGATGGAACTGCGCGCCGCCACCAGCCTGGCCCGCCTGCTGGTCCGCCAGGCAAAGGTGGGCGAAGCACTGGCGCTGCTGGCACCCGTGCTGGAGCAATTCACCGAGGGTGCCGATCTGCCCGACCAGCGCGAGGCACGCGAGCTGATTGCCGCCATGCAGGGGTAGGAATCCCGTCGGGGGTACATCGGCGCCGGTGCCGCAGACGGTCATCCCGCTGGGAGAGTCGCCAGGCAAGGCCATGGTCGGCCCTGTCCGGCTTCAGGCACGGCCCTCAAGGCCGGGGCTGCGGCGCAATCGCGTATTCCTCCGGATTTCCTCCGTTCTTTGTCGGGGCCCCGCGACGATACTGCCGCCCGAGCCGCCGTTGGACCTGGCGACCGGGACAAGCCGCCGGCCATGGCTCGCCTGGTAGGGTGAGACAAGCTCGGCACTCCCCGGGCGCGGAGGCCCACCGCGAGGTTTGCCGGCCCTCCAAGGCAGGAGGTGCCCGAGGCTCCGTGCCGACCATTTTTTTGGGATGCTTCCGATGTCCACCGTCTGCCTCTGCATGATCGTCAAGAACGAAGCCCACGTCATCCGGCGCTGCCTGGACGCCGTGCGCCCGTTCATCGACCACTGGCTGATCGTCGATACCGGTTCCACCGATGGCACCCAGGACCTGGTCCGGGAACACCTGCGCGACCTGCCTGGCGAACTGTTCGAGCGCCCCTGGAAGAACTTCGGCCATAACCGCTCCGAGGCGCTGGAGCTCGCGCGCAACCGTGCCGACTATCTCTTCGTGATCGACGCCGACGAAGTGCTGCAACTGCCGCCGGACTACCGTCGCCCGCCGCTGCAGGCCGACGCCTATACGCTCGACGTCCACTTAGGCGGCGTCAACTACGGCCGGGTTTGCCTGCTGCGGGCCCAGCTGCCCTGGCGTTACGTCGGCGTGCTGCACGAGTACCCGGACTGCGGGCATCCCGTCGACCGGCCGCTGCTGCCGGGGCCGACCGTGCAGGTCTTTGCCGACGGCGGCCGCAGCCAGATCGACACCGCCACCAAATATGCCCGCGACGCGGAAGTGCTCGAAGCCGCCCTGCGCGACGAGCCCGACAATGCCCGCTACGTCTTCTACCTGGCCCAGAGCTATCGCGACAGCGGTCAGCCCGATAAGGCGCTGGCGGCCTACGAGCGCCGCGCCGCCATGGGCGACTGGATCGAGGAAACCTGGTTCTCCCTCTACTCCGCCGCCCGGCTCGCCGAAGCCCTCGGCCACAGCGCCGCGGAGGTGACCGACCGCTACCTGCGGGCCTACCAGCACCGCCCCCAGCGAGCCGAAGCGCTCTGTGCGTTGGCCCGCTACCAGCGCTTGCGGGGCCAGTACGCCCTCGGCCGCCTGTTTGCCGAGCGTGCCATGAACACCCCGATGACCGACGACATCCTGTTCGTCGAACGCGCCGACTACCTTTGGCGCGCTGCCGACGAATACGCCGTCTCCAGTTACTGGACCGGCGACCATGAGGACTGTCGCCGGATCTGCGAGGGGCTTCTGACCAGTCCCCATCCGCCTGCGGCCGAGCGGCCGCGGATCGAGGCGAATCTCCGATCCGCGCTGGAAGCCCTGCGAGGCTCAGGCCTGGCGGCAGACAGCGACCCAAGGTAGCTGGGCCAGAAGGGCGGCCACCCCACCCGCTGGGTCCTTGCGCTGAATTCCTCCAAACTTCCTCCGTTCTTCCTGCGGGGGCTTGCCTAGCATGCTGGCAAACATACCCGCGGTGGCATCGCCACCAGCTGCCAACCAGGAGAATCCGGATGACCTTCCAGCGCAAGCTGTGCACCACCTCGATGCTGATCGCCGCGTGGTACGCCTTGCCGGCGGCGGCGGACCTGCAGATCCACAGCGCCAGCATCCTGTCGAACACCCTGTACATCGACGGAGCGGAATTCACCCCGCCGTCGTCCACGATCGAGCCGCTGATCCAGCTCAACGGCACCACGCTACAGGTGCTGCAGACCAGCGACGGCCACCTGGAGGCGCGGGTGCCCACCGGCTTCTCGCTCGCCCCTGGCGTGAGCTACCAGCTCTACGTCTCCTCCCTGGGTGACCCGAATCGCTTTGGCTCCCTGACCACGGGCAAGGACCTGTCCAAGCACTCCGCGAGCCTGGCCCTGGTGGCGCCGTCGGGAGCCACCGGTGCCAAGGGCGCGACGGGCGCCACCGGCCCTGCGGGTGCCAAGGGTGCGACCGGCGCTGCAGGTACGGCTGGCATTGCCGGCGCCAAGGGTGCCACCGGCGCGGCTGGTGCTGTGGGCGCCAAGGGCGCGACGGGCGCCACGGGTGCGGCCGGCGCCAAGGGCGGTACGGGTGCTACGGGTGCTGTGGGCGCCAAGGGCGCGACAGGCGCAACCGGAGCCCAGGGCATCCAGGGTGTCCAGGGTATCCAGGGCGTGAAGGGCGCCACCGGTGCGACCGGCGCTATCGGCCTCACGGGTGCCATGGGCCCGACCGGCGCGACCGGCCTCACGGGTGACACGGGCGCGACCGGCGCCACCGGCTCCTTCTCGGGCAGTTACCGCGGCGCTTTCAATGGCGCGAACAGCTACGCGCTGGGCGACGTCGTGAGCCATGACGGCTCGGCCTGGACCTGCGCGATCAACGGGAACTGCGGCGTGACGCCGGGGCTGGACGCGTCCTGGACCCTGGTGGTGCAGAAGGGCGCGACTGGCGCCACGGGCGCGGCCAGCACGGTCGCTGGCCCGGCGGGAGCAACCGGTGCCACGGGGGCCACTGGGCCGCTCGGTCCGGTGGGGGCGACGGGCGCCACCGGTGCTCAGGGTCCGGTGGGGGCCACGGGTGCCCAGGGGCCGCAGGGCGCAACCGGCGCTACGGGAGCACAGGGCGCTCAAGGCATCCAGGGGCCCGTTGGCGCCCAGGGCGCAACCGGCCCGACGGGCGCCGCCGGTGCCACAGGCCCGACCGGTACGACGGGCACCGGCGTACCAACGGGCGGCGCTGCTGGACAAGTGCTGACCAAGGTCAATGGCACGGACTACAGCACCCAGTGGACCACCCCGGCCGCGGGGGGCGGCGGTGGTAGCGCGATGGTCCAGTTGCGGGCCAACAAAGCCGGCGGCACTGGTGAGTCCTGTCCCCTTGCCACGTCCACGACCCCGGTGGTGGTGGCGTTCAACAATGTTCTAACCTCGCCCGGCAGCGGCAATACCTGGAACGGCAGCAGCTTCACCGTCGGATCGGGCCAAGGCGGTCTGTACCTGGTTCAAGCGCGCGTGCACACCCCGGATCATCCAACACCGACCTCAACCGTTTCGCTGCAGCTTACGCTCTCGATCAACAACGCCGCCTACAGCCCGTACAGCGATTCAAACATCTACGGACCGTACCCGACGCAGAACTCCAACACTGTGGCTGGCACGAAGGGCAAGGGCGAGCTCATCACCTGGGTACAACTCGCGGAGGGTGACAGCGTCAAGCTGTACTGCCTCGGAGGTAACAGCAGCACCGCTCCGCAGCCCCTGGCGACGGACGGTGGCAGCAACATCATGATCGTGAAAATGAACTGACCCGCTGCAGCGCATCTGGCGACAGTCCGCGCGGAGTGCTTGCCCCGGGAGGGCAATCACTCCGCAGGACGTTGAGTCTGGTTCCTGCGATGGTCAGCGCTGCGCCGTGCACGCCGAGGGATGGTTTCAAAACCCTGCTCACAAACCGCTGAGCGAGGCTCGGTCGCAGTGAAGGCCGAAGACAGGTTGCGCTCCACGGAGTTCAGGGTAAGTGCGGAAGCCACATCTGTTCCGGCCTATGTTCCGACTGGCTTCGGAGGCTCCCGCCGGGTAGCAAGAATAGCAATCGGAAGAGACGGTGCTCTGGCTCTGCCAGTCGCGGGACAAGCCGGAGCGACATCACCACAGCTCCGGGCCGTTCGTAATTTCTCCGATCTCCCATCTCCTGCGACCTTCTTCCGTTCTTCGCCGACGGCGTTTCCCATACTCGCCTCCGCAAGCAGGAGACAGTTGTGGCGCCGGAACGCTCGATGGCGGCTGGACGGTAGGCAAGCACCCGGACAGTCCTCGGTGGGGCGCAGAGGCCGCCACTCTCCCCGGCGCCCTGACGCTCACAACTTCAAGAACGCCTCTCAAAATTCCTCCGAACTTCCTCCGTTCTTTGTCGGCCCGGCTGCCGATACTTCCCGTCACAACAGGGAAAGAGGTGGCGCCGGAAATTCGGCGATGCCCGGAGGAGAGCGGCAGTGCACGGTGAATCCGGGCTTGCTGCGGAAGCTGTCCCGCCGTGCGATCCACAGACTTTCCGCATCTGCCAGGCCTTGATGGAGACCTGCGCAGTTGACATCTGTGAATGTCCGGCGAGAACGAAAAATGACGACTACACGTTGCTCCCAGCACTGGCGGCCCACCTTAATAGGGCTGTGCCTGGTCTTGGGAACCTGGGCGCCAGCTTCTGCCAACGACCTAGGCGGGCAGGGTAGTTACCGCCTGTCGGACCCCAATGCGCGTGCGGTGAAGATCCAGACCCTGGACCTTCGGGAGCGCAAGAAGGCGGGCGGCTACGTCTTCAACACCGTCAACAACATCGACCGCCAGATCAACTGCAACCTGTCGGTGAGCGCCACCGGCAACGCCGCCTCGCCGACGCACGCGGGCTCCGGCATCGCCCCGGTGGGCATGCAGGGCTCGGGGCTCAATGCCACCACCACCGGCAACCAGTCGCAGGCCGACAACAGCGCCTCCGGCGTCAACAGCAGCGTCAATGGCAGCATCAGCCCAGGCAGCACCAACGGCACCAGCACCGTGCTCAATGGCAACAGCCAGCTCAACAGCGGCTCGCATGCCGCCAACGGCACCAACGTCAACCAGGTTGGCCAGTCCAACACCGGCAGCACGCTGACGTCCGGCATCAACAACAGCCCCACCACCGTCTCGCTGGGCAGCATCTCCGCCGACGGCGCCCAGATTCTCAACAGCGTCGACACCAGCCAGTCGATGTCGGACAGCGAGGTCCAGGCCAACGTCCAGGATTCCCGCGCCTGTGACTTCGTGGAGACCACTCCGTGAGGGGCGGTGGTCTCGTCCTGATCGCCGCCATCCTGCTCGGCGGCTGCACCGCCGGCGGCGGCATCCAGCGCGCGCCCGACCAGGCTCCACAATTGGTCGGCCCCAGCGTCACCCGCAACACCACCCCCCTGGAACCGGCCTTCCAGTGCATGGGTGCCGCCCTGCGCCAGCGCCTGCCGCAGAAGCCCAAGATCGGTGTAGGCCAGGTGCGCGACTACACCGGCAAGTTCTCCGAACTGGACGGTGGCTCCGCCATCACCCAGGGCGGTTCCCTGATGACCATGTCGGCCCTGGCCAAGCTGCGCGGCGCCGTGCGCGTGTTCGAGCGCTTCGATACCACCGTTCCGGAATGGGAGCTGGGCCTGCTGGGCAAGCGCTACCTCGGCGACGAGAAGGTCCACGCCATCAGCAACAACGGCGACGTCCAGCAAGTACCCTGGAAACCCTATTCCGGCGGCACCGTGGTGGAGACCGACTACTTCATCGTCGGCGGCATCACCGAGCTGAACTACACCATCACCAGCGGCGGCGTCCGCGCCGAGATCAACCAGATGGGCCCCTCGGCGCGCAGCTTCATCGCCAACGTCGCCGTCGACCTGCGCCTAGTTGACAGCAAGAGCCTGGAGGTGCTGGAGAACGTCTCGCTGCAGAAGCAGGTGATCGGCCGCGAGGTCAGCCTGTCGGTATTCGAATTCTTCAGCGACGTGCTGGTGGATGTCGAAGTGGGCGGCAAGCATCTGGAACCGCTGCAACTGGCCGTGCGCACCACCCTGGAGCAGGCCGTGCTGGAACTGCTCGGACCGATGGCCGGCACCGACCCCGCCGCCTGTATCGACTACCGGCCGGAGAATCTGCAGCTGAAGTCGGGTAGCAGTTCACTGAAGCTGGAGGGCTTGCCGCCGGTCGCGGCGCCTGCGGCCAGCGGTTCTGCTGCGTTGGCGGCACCCGCCAGCAGTATTGCCGCCCCGGCCGCCGGCGCCGCGCAGGCCCCCGTCACAACCCCGGTGGCACCGCTGCTACCCCAGACCGGCCGCCCCGACATCGGTGCGGGCGAAGGCCAGTTCGGCCCCCGCGGGATCGGGCCCGACGCCTCGCGCCGGCCGCGCGACGGAAGCGCCCCATGAGCCCGCGCCCCCTGAAACCTGCGCCGACCGGCGACCCAGGGCCGGAGCCACCGCCACAGACGGCAGGTCCGCATTGACCAGCGACCTTCGTCAGCACTGGCTGCAGCACCGCAACCCATTCGATGCACCGAACGCCACACCAAAATCTTTAAGGGGACCGCTTCCATGAACAACAAGCTTCCGTTTGCCCTGTCCGCGCTGGGCCTGATCAGCCTGGCCATCCACCAGCCGGTCTTCGCACAGCAGGACGGCCCCTCGCTGACCATCGCAATCCCTAGCGGCCAGCCCACTCCGGCGTCGCCGCCGACCAAGGCGCTCCAGTTCGAGGGCAGTGCCGTTCGCATCCTCAACGCCGATGGCTCCGTGGCGACGGACGACGCGGGTAATCCGCTGTATCTCGGGGTTACCGGGGTAGGCCTGGATCGCCGTGCCTCGATTGATCTGTTCGCAACGGATGCCTCGGGGGTTACGCGTCGATTTTTTGCTGGTGCCTTCATTCACTATGAATTCGATGTCGAGGTGCTCGCGGAAAAGACGCTGGACATCTTGAAGCTTCTCGTAGCGGACAGTCTTCCTGCAGGGTCCACCTTCGCCGGCGTGAGCACGATCTACCCGGACACTCTGGCGATTCCAGGCATCCCCGCCGCCCCCGCCAACACCCGCCTGACCGCCACCCCGGACAGCCTGAGCAATTCCGTCATCCTCACCAGCTTTGCCGACCCGAGCCAGATACAGTCGCAGGTCCAGAGCGCGCAGGTCGGAGCGGCGGTGGAGAACGCGGCGGATGCCGCACTGGCGACCTCCGGCAACACCGTTGCAGCCAATGCCACGGTGATCAGCCAGTTGGCACAGCAATCGATCGCCACCGGCGAGAACAGCCTGGCCGTGGCGGCGCTGGCGACGACCACCGACCAGACCACCAGCACGGCGACCGTCGAGCAGTCCGGAGCGGGCGTGCGGATCACCAACGACGGCACGTTGTCCGGCGCCACCAGTGTGACGGTGGACAGCAACACGCTGACGTCTACCGCCCGCGCGAACGACAGCACCAGCCGGCTGGTCGCCAGCGGCGCCAACTCGGGCGCAGGCGGCAACGATGCCGCCAGCGCCGCTCAGGACAACACCTATCCCGCCCCGGGCGCGCTGACCATCCTCGGCGATCTGCAGGCTGTCGGCGTGCAGGGCCTGGACCAGCAGTCCAACGTCAGCGCCAGTATCACCACCTCCACGCTGGGCCTGACCGATGAGGCCGGTGCCGGCACGGTGGACAGCATCAGCGGCGGCATCTCGGTGAGCGGCAACCGCGCTGCGGCAGTGGCCGACGGCAATCGCCTGGCGCTGGAACTGACAGACGCCCTCAGCGGCAGCGACGTGGACAGCACGGCCTATGGCCTGCAGACGGTCAACGACACCGGCATCAGCGCCGCCGTTAGCGCCACGGTCGGCGTGGACGTCACCACGGTCACCAGCAGTGCGCTGGTCGTCGACGGTAACCGCACGCAATCCGCGGCTACCGGCAACCGCGCCACCGCCAGCGTCAACGCGCGCCCGAATGGCGCCGACGACAGCCTGGTCGTGGACGTCGAGCAGTTCGTGCGCGCCGACACGCTGGATGTAAACATCGAGTCCACCGCTTCCGACAACCTGATCGGCCTGAGCGGCGTTACCACGGCCACCAGCGTCAGCAGCAACGTCGCCGACAATCTCCTGACCGCCATTGCCACCGGCAACGATCAGAGCACCACCGCCGACCTCGGCGCGGGCGTGCAGGCGGGTGTCGCCAGCATCGGCGGCAACCAGACCCTGGGCGTGGTCGCCGGCGACCTCACGCTGAGTGCCAGCATTGGCAACTCGCGCATCGGCACCATCGCCACCACCGACACGCTGTCGCAGACAACGGTTTCGGACAACACCGCCATCGGCCAGGTGATCGGCAACAACGCCCAGCAGACTGTCGCGGCGTTCGCTGGCTCCCGTGAAGCGAGCCTCAGCCTGACGCAGGACCAGCAGGCCATCGGGTCGGCAACGCAGCTGTTGACCTTTGCCGCCGATGTGAACGGGCTGGGGATCGGCGCCAGCGCCACCACGCTGGAGGCCCCGCAGCTGACGGTCTCCGGCAACACAGCCGCAAGCCTGATCACGGTCAACCGCAACAACCAGAGCCTGGGCGCGCAGAGCGGCGGCAGCAACGGTAGCGGCACCACGGCGGTCAGCGTCACGCAGGCGACGGATAGCATCAGCACCGGTGCCAATCTTACCGACCTGCGCCTGGGCGTGATTGACGCCGGCACCACCATCAGCGCGGACCCGGTCAGCGCCACGGCGGAGGCGGAGATCACCGTCTCCGGTAACCGCGTGGACGCGCAGACGGAGCTGAACCGCTCGGTTCAGACGCTTGAGGGTGCCAGCGGCAACTTTGAGGGCACGGTCCTGCTCAGCGCCACCCAGACGGCCAACACCGCTGCGGGCGGCGTATCGGACGTGGTGGCGGGCACGACCCGCGCCGGCGTGGGCCTGTACGGAGCCACCGAGCCTATCGACATCGTCGATGGCCGCTTCAACCTGACGATCAGCGGCAACACGCTGGCCGCACAGTCGCAGGCCAACCAGGCACAGGCGCAGCTCGGCCCGGTCAGCGGCGTGGTCAACCTGCCCAACGCGACCGACCGTCTCGGAGTCAGCCTGACGCAGACCGCCGACGACGTCGACACGCGGGCGCAGAACATCGATGCCGGCCTGGGCCTGGTCGAGTCGAACCCGACGGCAGCCCTGTTCGGCATCAACACCGACAACGTCTCGCTGAACGTCAACGACAACACGCTGCAGGCGCTGTCGCGGCGCAACAACGCCGGAGTGGTTTTCGGCGCGGTATCCGGCCAGGTCAACCAGGGCGAAGTCGGCAGCCTGGTGACTCAGACCGGCGGTATCGGCGCCTCGCTGGCGCAGAATAGTGGTGTCTATGTGGGCGTCACCGCCGCCACTACCGCCGCCGATCTCGGCCTGGGCAATGCCCGCGCCAGCACCGGCCTGACGGTCACCGGCAACACGGTGCGCGCTGATGCGGCGGACAACCTCTCCACCATCGTGGGTGCTGGCGTCAACGGCACCGTGGGTGCCAGCGCCCGAATCGGTGCCACGATCAACCAGTCCAGCTCGGGCGCAACGGTCGACGCCACCAACACCATCGTCAACCTGGGTGCCAACCTGCTCAACGGCGGCGCCAGCGGAAACGGGGCGGGCAGCACCAGCGTCAGCGTGGCCGACAACAACCTGGTCGCCGTCGCGGCTGCGAACAACAGCACGGCAAGCCTGGGTGGCGTCTCGGGTAGCATCGCGGCAGGCG
Source organism: Solimonas sp. (assembly GCA_030149365.1). Lineage (GTDB taxonomy): Bacteria > Pseudomonadota > Gammaproteobacteria > Nevskiales > Nevskiaceae > Solimonas_A. The sequence continues at coordinate 155,629 of JASBRP010000051.1, read as the reverse complement.
GCACGGCGAGCATCGATACCACCCAGACGCTGGACAGCCTGGTCACGGCCAGCAGCACCAGCATCAACGCCGGCATCACCGATACCAGCATCGGGAACGTCGCAGGCGCGGGCGCGACCAGCCTGAGCGTTTCGGCCAACGGTGTCACCACGGTTGCCAGCGGCAACGACAGCCGAGTGGTGGACCTCGGCCAGTCGGCCGCAAACATCGACGGCACCCTCGGCGCCACCACGACCCAGACGCTCGACAGCAATGCCTCGCTGGCGGCCAGCAATGGCGGCCTGCGGATCGGTGCGGTGGGCATCGGCGAACTGGGTACCGAGGGCCTCGCGGCACTGACGGTGGACAGCAACCAGGCCACCACCAGCGCGACCGGCAACAACAGCGAAGTCACGGGCGCCGTGTCGGGCACCCTGACCGGGCAGATTGCGCTGAGCGCCACGCAGGTCATCAACGGTTCCACTGGGGGCATCGGTGCGACCAGTGGCGGGACGGACAACATGATCGGCGTACAGGCGGGCACCCTGGGGGCCAACACCAGCGCCAGCGTGGCCGGCAACTCGGTCAGCTCGGCGGTGGCCGGCAACCGGGTGCTGAACAACCTGGACGGCGCGGCCTTTTCCAGTGCCACCGGCACGATCGCCCTGTCTGCTGTCCAGACCCTGACGGGCAACGCGGCGGCGACCAGCGGCGATCTGTTCTCGGCGGTGACCAACACCACGGTGGGCGTCGTCGGCGGTGACGGCAGCGCGCTGCCGGCAGCGGCGGTCAGCGGCAACCGGCAGCAGGCCACCACGGTGGGTAACGACTCCAGCCGCCTGCTGAACAACCTGAGCGGCAACTTCAACGCGGCAACCACGGCGGTGACGGCCAGCGACACGCAGACCACCGACACCGCGGTGCTGGTGGCGCGGGTGGCGGACAGCAGCATCGGCAGCAGCCTGTTCTCCGATTCGTCGATCCCGACGGCGCTGTCGGTCAACGGCAACACCGTGGTGGCCCAGGCGATCGCCAACAGCAGCAATCAGCAGGTCCAGCTGAACGGGGTGAGCACCTCCGGCGGCCCGCTGACCAGCCTCAATGCCGCGCAGAACCTGTTGAACACGACTGTAACGGCGTCGATCAGCAGCGTGACGGTCGGCTTCAACACCGCCGGCCTGACCACGCCGGGCAGCTACGCCGGCAGGGCGGTCACCAGCGGCAACAGCCTCAACGCCACCGCTATCGGCAACCAGAGCAGCCTGGTGCGCAGCGGCCGCTAAGTCGGCACCGACGAAGCCCGCAGCAATGCGGTCCTTATCGGCTCCATCCGCGCCACCGCCACGTTCGAAGGGACGGTGGCGCGGATGGTTTCTATCCGAGCCACCTGTGCCAGCTGCGAGCGACTCAGAGCATCTGCCCCGTTCCCATCGAGAGTCGAAGGCTGCGGCGGGGTCTTGCTGAAGCGTCGAGACCTGCCAGGGAGCCCGTATGGCACCCGGGCTTTGATGGGGTCGGGTGGGGGTTCCCACAGGGCTTCCGCCCGACCGCCAACTGTTGATCCCCCCTTTACGAACAAGTGAGCGAAACCATGACCCTCAAAACCCACCCCTTGCTCCGCCTCGCCACCGCGGCGCTGCTGCTGGCGGCTTCGTCGTCGGCGATGGCGCAGTCCGGCGGCACCTTTATGAATTATGTATTCATAAAATCCCAGTCGGAATTGGAAGCCGCAGCCAATGATCTTGCTAGCGTTGGCAGGGGAGACGCAGACGGGCCAGCTACCAGGGCCAACCCTTACACGGTTTATCTGTTGGCCGCCGGCACTTACAAGGTACCGCTCAACTTGCTTCAGGGACGCGCAGTTGCTGCGCTCTATGGCGGCTTTCCGGCCACCGTTGACGGTGTGAAACCCGTAAATGACGCCGACTTACCCGTCCAGCTCGCCGCTCGCGACCTGAAAAAAGACGTCACCGTGCTCAGTGGCGATTTGAACGACAACGGCATCGTCGATGAAGGGGATGCCACCTCGGTGGTCACCCTTCAGTCGCGCCTCCGCGGCACGATTCTCGATGGCTTCCACATCGAAGGCGCCCTCGAATCGGCGGTGAAGGTAGACGGCGGCAGACCCACGCTGCGCAATCTGGTGATCCGGGGCAATGGCGAGCACGGGCTGCAGATCACCGGCGGCGCCACGTCCATCATCGACAACGTGCTGATCCACGGCAACGGCGGCACCGGCCTGGTGGTGGAAGGCGCCACCCCCAGCTTCACCGGCCTGACGATTGCCGGCAACGGCAAGGCCAACACAGCCGTGGGCGGCTTGAGCTGCACCGGCCCGGGCGAGAGCTGCGGCACCTACCGCAACAGCATCATCTGGGGCAACACCGGCGAAGACGTGAAGCTGTCGTCGGACAGCAGCGTGTTGCCCAACCCCACGTTTCACCACTCGCTGCTGCAGGGCTGCAAAGTCGGCGGCACCTGGAACCCGGCTTGCGGCATCGAAGGCAGCAACAACCTGACCGATGCCGACCCACAGTTTGTCGATGCCAAGTTCTGCACCGTGGTGCCCAACCGTGCGGGCGACTACCGACTGAAAACCGCCAGCCCCGCGCTGAACGTGGGCGACAACGCCGCCACCACCCGGCCCAAGGACCTGAACGGGCTCGACCGCGTTCAGGCCAGCACCATCGATCTCGGTGCCTTTGAAGGCGGCGTGGTCGCACCGGCCGTCAATGGCGCTTGCGGCACGGCCAACGGCGCGGCCAGCTCCACGGCCCCCGCGGGCTGTGCGCTCTGCGCCACCGGCACCGCCACGGCCGGCACCGGCAGCAACGGCGCCTGGGGCTGGGTGTGCAATGGCAGCGACGGTGGCAGCGCTTCGCTCGCCTGCGCCGCGCCCTATGCCAGCCAAACCCTGAGCATCAGGGTGAACCCCACCAGTGTCGCCGTGGGCGCTACGGCCACCGTCACGGCTGAGAGCACCAGCGGACTCAAGCCCACGCTCAGCCGCTCCAGCGAGAGCACGGCCGGTTGCACCCTGGGGCAAGCCAGCAACACCAGCACCGGCGTGCAAGCCACGGTGAGCACGCAAAGCGCCGGTGCCTGCGGCTTGCTGGCCAACCACCCCGGCACGGGCGATACCGGCACAGCACGCTTTCTGGCCGCCCAGCGGGTGAGCACGACCCTCACCGCGAACCGGCCGACTTCGGCCTGCGAGGCCTACCGCAGCCGTCCGGGCGCCAACGTGATTGACCTGAGCGCCTCGCCGGGCGGCCAGATCGTGCGCGGCGATACGGCGAAGTTCAACGTGATCTTCGGCAGCGGCTTCGCCGATACGATCACCGGCGGCAACGCCGGTAACTGCATCGACGGCGGCGCGGGCAATGACCGCCTCACCGCCGGCACCGGCGAGAACTTCCTCTACGGCGGTGACGGCAACGACACGCTGACCCCGGGTTCCGGCAGCACCGCGATGGACGGCGGTGCCGGCACCGACAAGTGTGTGAAGGCCAGCAGCCGCGCCACGGCCAGCTACGCGAGCTGCGAGTCGAACTGAACTGAGGGAGCGGCAACTCCATGACTCCCACGCCGCGCCTTCAGAACTCTCCCCGAACGTCCATCAACGCCGGGGCATTTCCTCCCGTCTCCCCCCAAGGGTCGGGAGGTTCTTTTTTGGAGCAAGGCATGAAGATTTCGACGTGGAAGTCAGCCACCCACAAGACTGGCTGGGCGCTGGCACTGGCAGCGCTGCCCTGTGCGGCGCTGGCACAAGCCACGGCGCCCCCCAGGGCCAAGCTGATGATCAACGTCCGTGAGCAGCCCAATCTGGGCAGTGACATCTTGGGCGTGCTGAACAGGGGTGAGGCAGTCACTGTGCTGCAGGAAGTGGGGGAGTTTGTGCGCCTGCGCACCCCAGGGGGCACCGAGGGCTATCTCAAGCACAAGTATCTGACGAACTACCTCACCCCCAAAGTGCAGCCCCCCCCACCGTCCCCGGCACCTGTTGCGGCGCCCCCGCCGGTGGAGACTTACCGCTCGATCTATCCAGCAGAGCCCTTGCTGGGAACCCGCGCGCGCGCGCCGGTCTCCGGCGTGCCCCCACCACCGATGACCTTCCTCAACACCGGCCCGAGCGCAGGCTTGCAGGTGACCGCAGGCCTGGGTGTGCTACTGAGTTCGCAGAGCAGGGAGGACCTGCGGCGCGAACTCGCGCGAGAGGGCTACGGCGGCGAGGTCGACGAACTCGACCGCACCGCACCAGGCGGCTTCCTGCGCGTTGGTTATGGGCTGAGTGTCCCCTGGCAAGTGGAGGTTGCGCTGGTCTACCTGGATGACCTGGAACTCGACCTGCGTTCGGCCGCGCTCACCCCGACGACGCTGGCCGAATCGGTGGCCGACCATGCACCGGCCACCGGCTTTGGGCTCGCCCCTACGCTGGCCTATCGCTGGGCCACCCCGGGCAGTGTGGTATCACTCCGAGCCGGAGGCTACTTCTCGCTGGGCAATGAGACCGAGGTTCGCCTTAATGGCCGCCCGCTGGAGATTGACTACCAGACCCACAGTTGGCTGGCAGGACTGTCCTGGGAGGCCGCCGGCACCTCTGGAATCTGGCATGGCGTGGACGTGCAGATCATGGACCTCAACGAGCTGACGGGACTGGCTACCATCACCTTGCGATGGGGGAACTGAGCAATGGACACGGCTGCAACACGGTCGAGAGATATGGCGCCCCGCTTGGGTTGCGTGCGCGCCTGCGCGCCCCATACTGACGCCCTATTGCCTTGCCGGAATCGCAGCCTTGTCTTCTGACCCTTCCATGCACCGTCCGATGTATCCCTGGTTTGTTGTGGCAGTGTTGCTGCTGACTTCGATGCTGTCCTTCCTCGACAGGCAGATTCTCAGTCTGCTGGTCGCGCCGATCCGCGCGGAGTTCCACATCGGCGATGCGCAAATGGGCCTGCTTCTAGGCGGAGTGTTCGCGCTGGCCTACTCCGCTGCTGGGTTGCCGCTGGGTTACATCGCGGATCGTGGCCATCGACGCAACCTCATCGTGGCCGGCCTTGCATTCTGGAGCCTGGCCACGGCGGCCACGGCAGCCGCTCGCGGCTTCGAGGAGCTGCTGCTGGCAAGGATAGCGCTGGGGATCGGCGAAGCGGCACTTGCGCCGGCCGCGTATTCGCTCATCGCGGCTTATTTCCCGCCACAGCAAGCAGCACGGGCTACCAGCGTGTACGGACTGGGTGTATACCTGGGCGTGGGGGTTGCTGTTCTTGCGGGTGGTGTTCTGCTGAAACTGGCCGAAGGGGGCGCGCAATGGAGCCTGCCTGTCCTGGGCACGATCAAGCCCTGGCAGATGGTGCTACTGGTGCTGGGCGCGGTCGGGCCGGTGCTCGCGCTTTTGCTGTTTGCGATACGCGAGCCTCCGCGGGGAATGCCAGTTGCAGGAGTTGGGGTGGCTGAGTGGGGACTCCTAAAGGGATGCTGGCGCGCCATTCTCCTGTTGGCTGCCGGGTTCGCCTTGATGGGCTTGTCAGGCTACGCTTCCTCGGCCTGGTTGCCGAGCTACTTCGTTCGTACGCACGGTTGGGCGGTGTCTACCTTCGGCATGGTCTATGGCGGCATCGTCATGGTCTTCGGTTGCGCCGGTGTGTTGTTCGGAGGCTGGCTGACGGATCGTTGGGCGGCCGCAGGGCACCGGGATGCAGTGTTGCGCGTAGGGCTGCTGTCCTCGGTCGGCAGCACGCTTTTCGGTCTGTGGTTCCTGCTGCCGGTCGATAGCCGCGTTGCCGCTTTACTGATAGCGCCCGCCGTTTTCCTGATCGCGATGAGTGGCGGAATTTGGGCGGCCGGTTTGCGCCTGATCGTTCCCCCCTCAATGCTGGGACGAACGGCGGCGCTATGCCTGATGCTGATGACCCTGTCCGGCCTGGGCCTGGGTCCGACACTGGTCGGATGGTTGAGCCACGCACTGTCCGGAGGCACCGGGACGTTGGCGCTGCCCCTGCTGATCGTTTGCGGGGGAGCCCAGCTTTTGGGTGGCCTGGCTCTGTGGATGGCTCGCCGGCCCTATCTCAAGGCAGCTCGATTGCACCGGCTGGAATCGGCAGATGGCGCCAGAAAGTTCATGGAGACCACCAAAGCATGAATGATAGAAGTGGGCCCGTGGCATTTTGCGTCTCAGTGCATCACTTGGCCCGAGGGATGAGGTCATCCGCCCTGGTTCTGCTGGGTACCTGTCCCAAGCTTGGCCCGAATTTGTCCCAGCACTGTCCCGGGCTGAATTTGGCTGCTTTGCGACAGATCGCAGAAGCAGTCGTCAGCAGGTGCCGCGTTGCCGAGAGGGCAGCAAAAAGCCCAACCGTGGCATGGTACGGTTGGGCTCTAAATTATTGATTTGGTGCGCCCGGAGGGATTCGAACCCCCGACCCTCGGCTTCGGAAGCCGTTTTGGGGGATAGTTGCCCTATGGGAAAAAGCGGTGTTGATTGTGACAGTAGGGGGTCGGCTAGCAGATGAGCCCCACTCCAACACGCTGATATGACAACGTTTAATGCCGACTTTCTAGGGCGACGAGAGGTGTGACACAACCAACATTGGGTCGCCCTGACGGGTGACCAAAATGTCACACCCTGATCGCGTGGTGGTCTCAACAATATATCGACTGAACGACCCTCGGGCTGCTTAAGCGCCCTCCCCTCCACCACCTTGCATTTCTGTCCCGACGGCTACCGTAAAGATTCCATTAACCACCGGAGAATCTTTATGTGGCGTCGCAACAAAGGACTCATTCACGCATTCCACAGGACCAGTGACTGGTTCGTATGGGCACGTGAAGCCGTCGGTGCCCAACTCGGATTAGAGGAGTCCTGGAAGGATCAGGATCCTCCATTCGGATCGATCGACCTGCATACGAATAACCATTTCGATGAGGTGAATCCCGCAACGGGATTGCCCATGAGTGGGGACCTCGACGTGGGAGGTAACCCTTACGGAGTCGATCTCATTGATGATTGGGGCACGGAATGCGGTAGCGATTGGGATGATTCAGCCAGCTTCTCGTTCGGAGACTAGGACCGCTCTCAGGGCGAGCCGGACTTAGCTAGCAAGCTCGTATTCTCGGAACGTGGCCCTACAGAGATCTAATGGCGCAACGCCTAGGATCTCAGCAATTGCTATGAGCGTCGTCAGAGTGGGTTGTCGGCCGCCGCGCTCTAGCAACGATATGTAGGTGCGGTCCACTCCAGCTGCATGGGCAAGTTCCTCCTGGGTAAGTCCCGAGACCTGTCGCTGATCCCTTAAGGCCTTGCCGAACGCTGCTGCAACCCGCTTTCCTTCCGGTTTCTCCATTAGAAGGAGCATCAGCGGGCGCAGCCTATTGCTCCACGGACTATTGCTCTCTATGGTCGAATTTGTAGACTATTGATCGCGTTGGACTATAAGGAGGGGAAAGATGGGGCTCAATTTGAGGGAGGAACTGCTGGTCCGAGACGGTCGCAATCGCGACGGACGCACCACTTGCAAACGTTCGCAGCCAGTAAGCGCGCGCTTGCGAGCGCTGTCGCTCATTGCAATCTCCATGCTGGCATCAGTGGCCTACGGACAAGCCAACTATCCCGGCGGCATCGCCGAACGTGATGAAGCCATATTGCGCCAGCTCCAGAACGGGCCAGTCGTCCAGTACAAGCGACAACAGGCGGCTGGCGGTCGCCTGGGCTACTCACCAGGGATCGCTGAGCGCGACGAGAGAAACCTGCGGCACATGGAAAGTGATCCTGTTGCCCAACAAAAGCGCCAGCTGGCTCAACAGGAGCAGCAGGGTAGGGGGAGCCAACAATCGAATATCGTGAACGTTGGAGATCGCATCTGCCGAAACGGCACCCTCCGCTTCACCGCCTGCATGAACCCCCAATTCCCCAGCAGCTGCTACGAAGGCACTACCCCGGGACAAATCAAAGCGTACTTCGAGAGAGGGTCTCCGGATGGAAAACGCGTCCTAGTCAGGGTGGCCGCGCATGCTTACGCCTCGGGTCAGCCGCCGCCGATGCTCGCGGCCTATCCCTCTCTTGGAGGCATTAGCACTGCGCCCAACACGATGGCTTGGGACGAACTAGTGAATTGGGGGCAGTGCGACTTTTAAGTGACCGCTACTTTTCAGAACTTTCGTTTCGTGGGGGCATTGCATTTCTTTCGATATCCATAATCTCGAAAAGAGAAATGACAAAAGGAGTCGAAGATGAACATGGCAGTTACTCAGAGGGTAATCACCATACTGCTGGTCGTGCAGTGGGTGGCGTTCTTTACCCCATTCATTGTGAGCTTTGTTGCCGGCCGCGGGATACCTGCAACAGCTTTCGTAGCGCTGATTCTAGCGACGCAGTGTGTGCTTCTTTCGGGCGGGCACCCGGGGCGTAGCCCCCGGCTGCCGAACCCCAGCGCGAAGTAGCGGTGAGTGGAAAATCCTCGGGCGGCAGAGGCCCCCGCTGTGCGGTCACCTTGGGAAATAACCCAGATGCGTAAGCTAGAAGTACTTAAAATGGCGATGGCAGGAATACTCGCCGTCAGCGGAGCGGCGGCTGCAGCCGCGGGGGCTGAAACGCCGATCGATGCTGTGACGGAATTCATGCCCCAGACCTACAGCCCGCGTGTTTCACGTGCTCTCAACGTTGCCTTGGCGTCGGGACTCACGGAACCGGTAGCTGGGCCACTGTTCGATGTGAAAAGATCCGATATTCAGCCGAATCTACAAGATCAATCGTCCCCGGCGGTTGCACAGTCCATAACCCGAGGACTGGACCTCGCCGTGGCTGCCGATCTGTTCACTGGAGGCGCTCATGGGATGGCATCAGGATCGTCAGGGCTAGCCGGTGCTGCCTTCCTGGTATCGGCATTGACCGGAGGTAAGCCCAGGCATCCCGCCGCTCAGTATCAGCAGATTGTGTGGATGCCGCGATCTCTTGCACCTGATGCTGAGTCGGCGGCAGCGTTACTCAAAGCGCTCACACAGCGAGCGGTGGAGGCTACCTTTTCGGAGCTGGGCTGGAAGACCGGTCAAATAGAAGCCGATACTGGAGGACTCCTGCGCACTCGAATGGAGACGCTTCGAACCTTCAGCGGTGGTGAGATTTGTGGCATTCGCGTGCACTGCACGATTAGAGTATTCGTCTCGCGGCCAGTAGACGCCGCTGGCGCGTCTCCAATCGCCAGCGGAGGACCTGCATGGATATGGCGAAATCGCCAGCCGGGCCAGGAGGGTTCTTACGACAAGGGCTTTTCATGGGCTCTTGAAGAACGGAGTTTTCATAAGCCACAGACACCACTGATGACACGCTCAGCAACGTTTGACTATGAAGACTTCAATCTGCGTATGAGCCGCCATCTCCCAGGATGGATCTTCCAGTATGGCCCGCCGACTCGGACTAGACCCTACCCTCGCTTCTATAACTCTGGGCAAGAGCTAGTGTTCGTGGAACCGAGCTAGGGCATCTTGTTCTTCACCGTCTATAGCCCGTCTTGAGGGACAGCTCACGGACTGTCATCTAATCCGCACTGTTGGGCGCTCATTCCCAGGGCTCTCTTGGGCTGTCTGAAAACGGCATAAAGCGACGCTGAGGCGCCTATAGATTTGATGATAACAGCACTTATCGTAAACGCCGGCCAAGGGCCGCAAGCAGCCCGAAGCGGTCCTTACGGATAGCAACGCTCCTGCCGCAAAGCCGCCATTGGCCTAAAGACGGTCCAACGGGCTTGTGGTATCCCTGGTCGCCTGCAGCACATGGGTGTAAATCATGGTGGTCTGAAGATTACTGTGTCCGAGTAGCAACTGGATTGTTCGGATATCGGTCCCTTGCCATAGCAGGTGAGTCGCAAAGGAATGCCGCAAGGTGTGAACGCTCGCGTGCTTCCGTATGCCAGCGTGGATCAGAGCCTGCTTGAAAGGCTTCTGGATACTGGACTCGGCCGCGTGCCAGCGGAGCATCCGACCTGTGCACGGGCAAGCCCGGGTCGTTCGTGACGGAAACGCGAACTGCCAATTGAGACTTCTTGCCGCAGAGGGATACTTGCGATCCAGGGCAGCGGGCAGGGGCGCCCACCCACGGCCGGCCAGCACCTCCTCGCGATGAAGCGTCGCGACCCTGAGCAGATGGGCCTGGAGGTCGTCACTCAGTGTGATCGGCAAGACGGTAGTGCGATCCTTGCCACCCTTGCCATCCCGAACCGTTACCGTGCGGCTGCCGAAGTCGAAATCCTTGAACCGAAGAGAAAGGCATTCCGAGATGCGCAGCCCAGCTCCGTAGATCAATGACGCCGCGAGTTTGGGAGTGCCAGCCGTCAGTCCCAGGGTCTTCGCAACCTCCTCGACCGTCAGTACCACAGGGACCAGCTTGCGCCGTTGTACCCGCTGAAGTCCTTCGATATCCGTCAAAGCCGTCCCCAGGACGTCCCTGTACAGGAACACCAAGGCATTCAGTGCCTGCGATTGGGTCGAGGCGGAAACGCGACGATCAACGGCCAGAAAGTTGAGAAAAGCCCGGACTTCGGGCTCGGCCAGTTCCTTGGGGTGTCGCCGCCCATGGAAGCGGACGAAATGCCGGATCCAATGCCGGTAGGCCTCCTCGGCGCGAGGGCTAAGGTGGCGGCGTCTGCAGACGGTGGAGACACTTCGCTTGTCTCTGGTCGAATAAATTCCTGATTTTTTGACTTTTCTAGAGCAGGGAAGCCATTTGTAGAGGGGTAGGTATCCACTAATGCAGCAGCATAGTTTGCGTACAGCTCGTGGTCAGGTGTGAGAAAGAGAATTCTCTTTCGTATATTTTCCTTAAGGACATCAATGCGCTGCTCGATGAGCGAGTTATGCTGTGCTGCTTCCAGCCTCCTCCATGATCCAATAATCGGAGATGAATCCCACTCAGGAGCACCATTTATCTGCCCATCAATCGCTTGGCGGACATCGTTGCTTCCGTCATGCGCAGCTTCACCTCCAAGCGCGTCCCCTGCAGCGCCTGCCACTGAAGGGCTGCTCGGCCCCGAGCGTGCAAGCGTTGCCTGTAGTCCTCGTTGAATTCGAGACCCGTGAGTGTTGGCCGGAATCTTAGATAGCCATCGGCATCGAACTCCTGGGTGTCGGAGGTTGCAACGGCCGATGTGGCGGGGGCGTCACGCCAATAGAGAAATCCCAGCAGATCGCTGCCTGACAAGGCCAGGTTCCACTGATCGGAGAATCGGTAGTTGACCGCCAGGTCCAACGAAAATCCCTCTCCCGATGGGCCGCGTACGTTGCGATCAAACAGAACGTCTTCGTTGTAGTGATAGCTGACGGAGGCGTTATAGGCGTACTCGTTTGAATTTACGGCACTCCCTACCCCGTGGATAGAGCCATCGATCAAAGCTTGGCCGCTTAGGACCGTCAGGCCGGCTTCGACATCAAGCTTTCCCCGGGAATGCCTATGTGCCAACCGTGGGCCCTGACTGCGGTTGTGAAAGGCACGCAGATTCAGGTTGTAGACCGTTCCCGGAGTGAGGTCGTGCTTGTTTTTGATCTGGGGATAAAGGATCGCGGCGTCACGGGATGCCTTGATCTCGTAGTCATACTTCTGGACGTAGCCTACGCGCTCCATCACCAGAATCTGGTCGGGTGGAGTCCCCCTGGCGACGGCCTCCTGCGCCGCGCTCTGGCCGCTGTGCCCGTAGCCGCAGACGATCAGATGTTGATGAAGCGATTGCCGGATGCGATTCATGCGGCGGTTCTCCAGCCAGTGTTGCAGGACGAGTTCATAGGCGGTGCCCATAGCGGACATGAGGAGAAGTGAAGATGCCGATGCCCATGCTGGTGACCGACCACAAGGAACTGCTGTTCCTGAATACCAAGGAGTTGCCGATCTACGAGAACGCCGTTCCCGGCGTGCCTGGCGTCGATGTGCAGCCTCTGATGCTGGACACCCATCGCGGCATCTGGGTGTTGCGCGTGCTGTTTCACCCAGGCGTGATCCTGCCAACCCACTATCACACCGGCTCGGTGCACCTGTGGACGCTCTCGGGCAAGTGGAACTATCTCGAGTACCCGGACCAGCCGCAGACTGCGGGCTGCTATCTCTTCGAGCCGGGCTCGTCGGTGCACACCTTCAGCACGCCGAAGGACAATACGGAGATCACCGAAACCCTGATGTATGTCGAGGGTGCCAACGTCAACTTCCACCCGGAAACCGGCGAGTATGTCGGCATGCTCGATGCCAACAGCATCACCCTCATCATCGACGGGCTGGTCAAGGAGCGCGGCCTGAAGCCGGCGCGCTACATTCGCCCGCAACAGCCGGATTTCACCGCCGCTCGCTGAACGCGAGGCCGCTGGGACGCCGAAGGCGGCGCCCGGCGGGCATCATCCCGGAGGAGAGAACATGAAGTTTGCCAGCATGCCGTCCGGTGCGTACGGTCAGGCCCCGCGCGTCCCGGAGTCGGTGTTCATCACCGGCGCCAACGGGTTCATCGGCCGTGCCCTGATGAAGCGCTACCGTGACCTCGGCTGCGAGGTCCGCGGCATGGACATCAAGGCTGATGCCGGCTGGAACGTGGTCGCCGGCGACCTGGTTGAGCCGAAGGCCTGGGCCACGCATGCGCGCGGCTGCGAACTGTTCATCAACACCGCCGCCGTGGTGTCCCTGGCTGCAGATTGGCAGCTCTATCGTGATGTCTCAGTCCAGGGTGTGCGCAATGCGCTCGATGTGGCCATCGCCGGAGGCGCAAAGCGCTTTCTGCAGTACTCGTCCATTGCTGCGATGGGTTGGGACTACCCGGATGGCGCCGATGAGAAGCGGCCCGCCGCCATCGGCGTCGAATACCGCTACGGCGTCGCCAAGCGCAACAGTGAGCACGTGGTGCTCGCTGCGCATGCGGCCGGCGAGATCGAATGCACGGTAGTGCGTCCCGGCGACGTCTATGGTCCGGGCTCGCGGGCCTGGCTGATCGAGCCGCTGAAGATGGCCAAGGCAGGGCAGCTGATCCTGCCCGATGGCGGTAGAGGCGTCTTCACTCCGGTCTACATCGAAGACCTTCTCGACGGCACCATGCTGGCCGCAGGCCTCTGGGCACATCTTCATCTTCTGGGGCGGCGAGAAGATCAGCTGTCGTGACTTCTTCGGGCATCATTGGCGCTGGGAAGGTCGCAAGGGGCATCCGCCCAGCCTGCCGCTGAAAGCGGCGCTGCTGCTCACCTGCAGCATCTGGAACATCAACCGCAGGCTCGGTCGCGCCGGCGAAATCGCGCCGGACACGATGCTGATGTTTGCGCGTCGCGGCGGCTTCAATGGCGACAACGCACGACGCCTGCTCGGCTTCGCCCCGGAGGTCGGGCTCGCGGACGGCTTCCGACATCCCGAAGCCTGGCTACGCGAGATCGGCGAACTAGATTGAATTGATCTCCGACGCCGCCTTCGTACTCCTCTCCAGCACGAGCCAGATGCCTCGGGCTTGGCACTACCGAGAATTTTGATGAAAAAGTATCAACATGCACTGATCAGCGGCGGTGGCAGTGGCCTGGGCCTTGGTCTTTCCATGCGCTTGCTGCGTCGAGGTGTACCGGTGACCATCCTTGACCTGGGCATCGCCGATGAGCGCCGAGCCGCTCTCGACGAGGCGGCGGCGCAGGGTCACAGCCGGTGGGTCTTCGCGTCCGCCGACATGCGGGACGAGGGCCGGGTGCGCGAGCCGGTTGGCGTCGCCGTAGAGGCTTTCGGGCCTCCGGATCTGGCAATCAACAGCGCCGGCATCAGCTTGTGCCGGGCTTTTCCCAAGATGAGCAGTGAGGAGTTCCGTCGCGTACTGGAGATCAACCTCTCCGGCAGCTACCACTTCGCGGCGGCGGTGCTGCCGCAGATGGCAGCCGGTGGGCGGATGGCACTGGTCGCATCCTTGGCTGGCATTACGAGCAACTATGCCTATGCCGCCTATGGCACCTCCAAGTTCGGGGTCGTCGGCCTGGCCACGACACTGCGCTACGAATATGAGCCGCGTGGCATCCATATCAGCTGCATCTGCCCGCCCGAGGTGAAAACCCCGCTGGTGACGGCCGAGCGTGCCGATGGCGATCCGGTAGCTCTGGACCTGAAGCTAATCGCCGGTTCGATGGAAGCCGACGCGGCATGCGACCAGATTCTGGCGGGTCTAGACGCCGGACGCTGGATGATCATCCCGAGCCTTGCCGGAAAAGCCACTGCTTTCGCTGCACGGAGGGCGCCGGGGTTGTTCTATCGATTCATAAACAGCCTGATCGTCCGGTACATGCGCAAGCACGGCATGGCGGTAGCAGATTGATGGTGTCCATTGCAGGGCCGCTCGGTCGGCGCTTCATCGCAAGCGAGGGCGCATCCAGCGAATCCCCTTTTGCGTAGCTCGCTTAAAATGCGCATTCAGACAGGGAAAGCCCAGTGGGAACGGAAGGATATTGGGGGTTCAGCGCGAGGGAGCGAGAGGAGTTCAGCCATGCCTTTTACCGGATTGCCGAGCAGCTACCCACCATGTTCAAGTCGTTCTGGTGTCGCTGGGAGGAGATTCGGGCAGACGTTCCTCAGCTTGTCGTCTACGACAGCCAGGGCATGATTTCGCTGCAGATCACCAAGACGAACGCGGCGTGCTTCCGGGTTCAGGGCCCGACACGCCGCGGTGCCGAGGCCTATGCACGGACGGCCAGGACCATTTCTGACGCGATCGATGCCTGTGGTTTGAGCCAGAGTTCACTTTTCCGTGGGAGAGGTACTGGAGCGGCTCCCACTTGCACTCGATGAACGCGGACGTGGCGGATCATGCAAACGCTTGCCCGGCGTCCAACCCTGAGCCTCGTAGAGGGGCGAACTCCGGGGATGGGATAAAACATCTATCCCCGACAGGCGGTTAGATAAGGTGGCCTAGTGTGCCCGCATCTCCAGGTGCATGACTCACACTGGGGCCATGCACCTCCACGCGATCTCAGGGGCCTCTTTGCACCCGTCCGAACCCGGGAGAAAGGGCTACGCCCGCAGGGTTTGGCTGATGATCCTGGTCGCGCTGGCCTATTACCTGACGGGGCGCTTGGGACTACTCCTGGCGATACCGCCGGGCTACGCCACCGCAGTATGGCCGGCCTCGGGAATCGCCTTGGCAAGCGTCCTGTTGTGCGGAGGGCGGATTTGGCCGGGAATCTGGGTCGGCTCCCTGCTGGTCAACCTCTGGACGCGCCAGGACACGTCCGGCTTGGTGGCATACCTGCATTCCTCGATCGCGCCGGCGCTGATCGCGACAGGAGCTACCGGTCAGGCACTGCTCGGAGGCTGGCTGATCAAGCGCTTCGTGGGCTACCACAACATCCTGACTCAGGAATTCGATGTCGTCCGGATGCTGGCCCTGGGAGGCCCACTGGCCTGTCTGATGGCCCCGACAGTTGCCGTTGGGACGCTCATCCATTCGGGCGCCATCGCCTGGGATGGTGCCCTCTTCAACTGGTGGACCTGGTGGGTCGGCGACAGCATCGGCGTCCTGATCTTCACGCCGATGATCCTGGTCGCCGCTGTGCGCCCCTTCAACGTCTGGCGCCGCCAGCAGTTGGCTGTTGTGCTGCCGCTGCTGGCGCTCTTCGCCACCGTGGTGATGGTTTTCATCATCACCAGCACCCGTGACCAGAAACGGGTCCAGACCGAGTTCGAGGCTGCCAGTGAGGAGGCAGCGCAGTATCTGCGCAATGAGCTGGACCGCTACGAAGTCGCCCTGACAGCGACCGCTGGTCTTTTCCGCAGCTCCCAGGAGGTTACCGGGCAGGAGTTCAACGAGTTTGCCGACCTGATGCTGCGCAAGCTGCCCGATCTTTTCGCCCTTAGCTGGAACACCGTAGTCCCGGAGGAGCAACGGCAGTCCTTCGAGTCACGAATGCGCGCCCAGGGCTACCGCGACTTCCAGATGCTGGAACTGGACGCTGCGGACCGCCTAATTCCGGCTGGCCCCCGGCCTGAGCACGTCGTCGTCACCTACATCCGCTACTCCGTTGCCGCGACCGGTGCCCAAGGCTTGGACATTGCCTTCGACAAGGCTCGCCGGGAAGCCACGGCACTGGCTGCGCGGACCCAACGACCGGCAGCCTCGGCCTTGGTGGACCTCATCGGTGACACCGGCCCCAGCCGCGGTTTTTTGCTGACCCTGCCGGTCCACGATGGTCAGGGCCGGGTGCGCGGCTTTGCGACCCTGGTGATCCGCAACCGCAACCTGTTGCAGAGCGTCCAGAACCGCTTGGCCGATACCGGCATCGAGCTGCGTGTCATCGACCAGTCCGCGGCCGCTGCCGCCCAATTGATCCATGGCCAACCTGCGGACCATGCCCCGGGCAACCTGAGCTATCGCGTGCCGCTGTCGGTCGGGCAGAGGCACTGGGTGTTGGAATACACCTTCCCGGCGGGCTACCTAGTTGCCCACCGCTCCATGGGGGCTTGGCTGGTGCTCGCCGGGGGGCTGTTCCTGGCCGGCCTTCTGGGCATCCTTCTGCTGGTCCTGGTGGGCCGCGCAGCCAAGATCGAAGCTCGGGTCGACGAGCGGACTGGCCAGCTCCGGGCCTCCGAGGAGCGCTTCCGCGGACTGGTGGAGTCGGCGCCGGATGCGATGGTGATCGTTGGCAAGGACGGGAAGATCACGTTGGTCAACTCCCAGACCGAAAAGCTCTTCGGGTACAACCGCACGGAGTTGATCGGGCAACCCGTCGAAACCTTGATCCCTCAGCGATTCCGTGGGGATCACGTGACGCATCGTGGCGGCTATGTCGGGGCACCCCGCCGGCGTGCCATGGGCGAGGGCCGAGAGTTGTTCGGCCGCCGCACGGACGGCTCGGAGTTCGCGATCGAGATCAGCCTCAGCCCCCTGCAGGTGGGCGACGAGGTGACGGTGACCAGCGTCATCCGCGACATCACGGCGCGCAAGCAGGCCGCGGAGGAGCTCAACAAGACCCTGGCTGTTCTATCCGGCACGCTGGAATCCACGGCCGACGGCATCTTGGTGGTCAGTCGTGATGGCCGTATCGTGCGCTACAACCGCAAATTCTTGGAGATGTGGCAGATCCCGGATGTTCTAGCCCAGACCGGCAACGATCAGCTGATGCTGGCCACCGCCATGCCCAAGCTCAAGGATCCGGAATCCTTCGTGTCCCGAATCCAGGAGCTGTACGACGATCCTTCCACGGAAAGCACCGACTTGCTGGAACTAAAAGATGGGCGGGTGTTCGAGCGCTACTCTCGCGGCCATCAGATCGCCGGCGAGTTCGAGGGACGAGTCTGGAGCTTCCGCGATGTGACGCAACGTCGCACGGCTGAGGCAGCGCTGATGGCCTCCGAGGCCCGCTACAAGGCGGCCGAGAAGGTTCAGCGCGCCATTGTGGCGGGCGTGATCGACGCCATCATCACCTTCGACGACAAGGGCGTGGTCCAGTCCTTCAATCCTGCCGCGGAGCGGATGTTCGGCTGGCCGGCGCGCGAGGTCATCGGCTGCAATGTCCGCTTGCTGATTCCGCCCCAGCTTCGCGATACGGTGGATTTCGCCAAGCTGGAGCAGTCGAATCTGATCGGATTGCGCCGGGAGAGTTCGGGCCTACGCCGAGACGGCAGCCATTTTCCGATCGATCTGGCCATCAACCGCATGCCACATCCGGATCGCCATGAGTACGTGGCGATGGTGTCAGACATTAGCGAGCGCAAGGCCTCCGAGGCTCACATCCATCACCTCGCACACCACGATACACTAACCAAGCTGCCGAACCGGGCCCTGCTGCAGGACCGCGTCAGCATAGCGATCGCCCGGGCCGAGCGTCAGAAGCAAGTACTCGGCGTGATGATGCTGGACCTGGATCACTTCAAGCGCATCAACGACACTCTGGGGCACCACATCGGCGACCAGTTGCTGATCACGGTCGCGGACCGGCTGAAGGACTGCGTCCGCAAGACGGATACTGTCGCCCGCATGGGCGGGGACGAGTTCGTGATCCTGCTGCCGGATGTGGCCCAGCGCGACGATATTGAGCGGGTGGCGGATAACATCGTCCGCCAGCTATCCATGCCGATGACCCTGGGCAAGCAGGAGTTGGTCCTGACACCCAGCATCGGTGTCTGCTGCTACCCGGCTGATGGCGCGGATTCGCTGACCCTGCTGAAGAACGCGGATACGGCTATGTACCACGCCAAGGAGCACGGCCGTGGCCACTACCAGTGGTTCAGCCAGGACATGCTCAAGGCACCTGAGGAGCAGCTGGCGCTGACCAATGCCCTGCACCGCGCTCTGGAGCGGGACGAGTTCTCGGTCGAGTATCAGCCGTTGATCAATCTGGCTTCCTGCCAGATGACGGGTGTCGAAGCCTTATTGCGCTGGTCTCATCCGTCTCGCGGCCCTCTGGCGCCCAGCAGTTTTGTGTCCTTGGCGGAGGAGTCCGGCCTGATCGGCCCGATCGGCCAGTGGGTGCTGCACAAGGCCTGCCGCGACGTGCGCCAAATGCAGGAAAAGTTGGGTTTCCCGTTGAACCTCGCGGTGAATGTGTCCCCGCACCAATTCCGCCAACAGAACATGGTCGATTTGGTCGAGTGCGCACTGCGAGAAAGTGGCCTGTCCGCGTCCAGCCTGACCCTGGAAATCACGGAAAACCTGCTACTTGTCAGCCGAGAGGAGACCGTAGCGACGCTACAAAAGCTCCGGAGCATGGGTGTGAGCATTGCCGTCGATGACTTCGGGACAGGCTATTCCAGTCTGAGCTATCTGACCCGATTCCCAATCAATAAGCTGAAGATCGATGGATCCTTCGTACGCGATGTCCATGATGACTCGGGGGATGCGGCGGTGGTTAGCGCCATCATCGCTATGGCCAAGAGCCTGGACATGGCTGTAGTGGCCGAAGGCGTCGAGACTATTACACAACTGCAATACCTCAAGGATCGGCACTGCGACGAAGTCCAGGGATTCTTCCTTTCCAGGCCTGTGAAGATCAGTGATCTTCACAGAGTCGCTCTTGCTGTGAGGGAGAAGCTGGAGCGAGGGATGGGCCGAGGGGAATTGCTTGAACTTTGAGATGTCGGAATTTTACTGATGCATCCATGGTGGCCCTTAGGCGGAAGGGCTTTCCCCGGGCTGCAGCGCCGCCTATCGGCTGCGGGCAGAAACTCTATTGTCGGGGGGGCTTGTATGCGACACCGAGATGGACGCCGCCGCTTACGTTCGCGTATCGCCCGGTTCCAGGCACGCTGAGTTCACGCAGTATCCGGTTTTTGTTTTGAAGATCGTTTGCACAGTTGAGGGAAATTTCACCATGCGTTGGGGTGGTGGCGTTGTTGGGCTTTGGGGCATTGAGAATCCGTATGCCTGGACGGAATCTCTTTGTGATACTGGCTCTATTACCCCGTGGCCACCAGTGCAGTAAGGCTGCACCCGCTGCTCTGAACTCGTAGGATTGGAGCCGATGCTTGAGGTGTATGGAGATAGAGATGCGCTGTCAGTAGGCAGAGCGGTCGTGATACATGCTGACAGGCCTTGGCATCGTTCTGGCCATGGCGCATGCAGTGGATGTCCTACTCATACTGGTTGCCGGCATGCGTGAGGTACAGAGGTCGATCGCAGTAAAGACAGATTAAGATATGTTAGGTTTCTATACCCCGGCGCATGTGCGCACGCTGATCGGGAGTCCGCATCCTCCACTCAGTGAAAAAATTCATCCGCCGACATGGAGCGGATAGCCGTAGCGATGAGGGCTTCGCCGGTTTCGGGAAAGACGCCTATGTCCATATCCAAGCGGGATCTCGACCGGGATCGAGGTTTGGAAGGAAAAGACATTAGGCCTAAGGGCTGCCATCAACGCCACTTACTGGCGCAACGTGGGCAGCGATCCGAGGGCTGTATACAACTCGTCGAACACCGCCCGTACCCTGGCCGGCACGGGGCCGCGCTGGGGTCGGTAGACGTACAGGCCCCAAGCCGGAGGCTCCTCGTTCTGCAGCACCTGCACGAGCTTTCCGCTGGCAATGTAAGGGGCGGCCATGTAGTCCGCCAGTTGTGCAAAGGCGATCCCTGCAAGCACGGCCTCCATCTCCATGTCGGCGTTGTCCGCGATGAAAGCAGGCGAGGCGGGCGTCCACTGCCGCCCTGCCTTGAAGTGCCAGGGCCAGGGACGGCCGGTGTTGATATCCAGGGCGGCGGTGACCGGAAGCCCGGCTAACGCATCAATGCTACCAGGCACGCCCGTCTTCTCGATCAGACGCGGAGCCGCGACGATTGGGAGGTGCATATCAGCCGCCTTGCGGGCAATGAAACGGCTGTCGCGCATGAATCCGACCCTGATTCCGATATCGACCCCCTCGTCGACCGTGTTGCTGATGCGGTCCGACAGGCGCACGTCCAAGGCGATACCCGGATGACGTGCAGCAACACGCTCCAATGCAGGCAGTACCGCCCGGCTGCCCAGGCTATGCGGTGCGGTGACCCGAACCGTGCCCGACACGGAAGCCTGCTGATCCGTCCCGGGTATCCGCCATAGGTCCTCGAACCGCTCCAGCGCGGGGCGCAGCTGTTCCAGCAAGCCCTCGCCAAAGGCCGTGAGGCGTACCTGTCGGGTGCTTCGGTGAAACAGCAGTTCACCATAGTGCTTCTCCAGGCACTGGATGGCGCGGGTGACGGCTTGGGGAGAAGCCCCCAGGCGGACGGCTGCATCGCGAAAGCTGCTGCTCTCGGCCGCCACCCGAAAGATACGGAGCAGTTCCAGGTCATTGTTCACGGCACGTCCCGGCGGCAGGCTCTAATTGCCAGCATATTATTCCAAAAAATGGAACTGTGAAATCGAAACTGTTCCATATACAGAGATTTCTCGACTTCTCAAACTGGTGCCCATGCGGAATGACCCGCATTCGACTGCAGAAAACACGGAGCCCCGAATGAGCACCCCCAATTTGATTGCCGCCTACTACGACGCATTCAACCGCGGCGACCGCGAGGCCATGCTGTCGATGCTGGTCGATGACGTTGCGCACGACCTGAACCAGGGCGCGCGCGAAGTCGGCCGCGAGGCCTTTCGCGCTTTCCTGCAGCGCATGGACCGCTGCTATGTAGAGCAGCTGCGCGACATCGTCGTGATGGCCAGTGCGGATGGCCTGCGCGCCAGCGCCGAGTATGTGGTGCACGGTGCATACAAGGTCACCGACGAAGGACTGCCGGAAGCCGCGGGCCAGCGCTATGTGCTGCCGGGCGGCGCGTTCTTCGAAATCCGCCACGGAAAGATCGCGCGTGTCACCAACTACTACAGCCTGGCCGACTGGATCGCCCAGGTCGGCGGGAAGGCCTGAAATGGCGAGCGACGTGCGCGTGCTGACCCGCAGGGGGGCAGACTCGGCCGAGTGGTTCGATGCCGTGGCGAGCCTGCGCGTCGAGGTCTTTCGCAGTTTTCCATATCTGTACGAGGGCGATGCTGGGTACGAGAAGCATTACCTTGCCACCTACGCCCGGTCGGCGGACAGCTTGCTGGTCATTGTTCTCGCCGGCGATCAGGTCGTGGGCGCCTCCACAGGCCTGCCGCTAAGCGCAGCGGAGCCTGCCTTCCGGCAGCCGTTTGCCGACCAGGGAATCCCGGTGGAAGACGTATTCTACTGCGGCGAATCCGTCCTGCTCCCGGCCTTCCGCGGCCTGGGACTGGGGCATCGCTTCTTCGACGAGCGGGAAGCGCATGCCCGATTGCTGGGCGGCATCCGATGGACGGCCTTCGCATCGGTGGATCGAGCGAAGGACGATCCGCGACGCCCGCCCGACTACCGCAGCAACGATCCGTTCTGGACCCGTCGCGGCTACGTGCCGCAGCCGGACATGAGCGTCCGCCTGCCGTGGAAGCAGGTGGAGTCATCGCAGGAAACCGGGCAGACGCTGACCATGTGGCTGCGGCCCCTGGAGGCCCGCCGATGAAGCTTGCCGTGGCCAAGTACTCCGTGGGCAAACCCGCGGACTTCGGGGAATTCGCTGCACGCCAGCGGCTGATCTTGGAGGAAGCGCGTCGCGCCGGCGCCGAACTGGCGGTGCTGCCCGAGTACCTTGCCCTCGAGCTGGCGGCGACGTTTGCCCCCGAGATCAGCCGCGACCTGAGCGCCTCGCTGGCCGCGCTGCAGCCTCTGCAGCCGGCGTGGTTGACGCTGTACGCTGATCTGGCGCGCGAGCTGCGCATGACCCTCCAGGCCGGCACGTTCCTCACCGAGGTGGCCCCGCAGCGCTATCGCAATCGGGCCTGGTGGTTTGCGCCAGACGGCACGCGCGGTTATCAGGACAAGTTGCAGCTGACGGGGTTCGAGAGGGCGGCCGGCATCATCGAGGGCGGCGACGACCTCAAGGTGTTCGATCTCAACGGTGTGCGTGCCGGCATCTCCGTCTGCTACGACAGCGAATTCCCCTTGCCCGTACGCGCCCAGCGCGAGGCCGGCGCCCGCCTGCTGCTGGTCCCGAGTTGCACGGACACCGCGGCGGGCGCGACACGGGTCCGCGTGGGCTGCATGGCACGCGCCCTGGAGAACCGGATGTTCGTCGCGCAGGCGGTGACGACTGGAACCGCCGGCTGGAGCCCTGCGCTGGACACGAACACCGGCGAGGCCACGATCTATGCACCGATGGATCATGGCTTTCCGGAAGGCGGCATTCTCGCCATGGCCCGCGGCGAGCAGTTGTGGGCGATCGCCGATCTGGACTTCGAGGCGCTTGAAAAGCACCGGGCACAGGCCCAGGTCGCGGTTGACCGCGACTGGGATGGGCAGAAGATGCCGGCTCTCCAGAGGGCTCGGCATGCGAATCCGTAGCTGGTTTTTCCCAACCACCACCCGGACCCCAGGCGGATCGCCCGCCATCGGGTTCATCTCAACCCAGAGGTTTCAATCATGACGAAGCTCCCTGTTCTAACCCTGATGTTCTCCTCTCTCCTTCTGCCGCTCGCGGCTCACGCGGGCGCGTGCGACGGCCTTCCTGGCTGGCAGCAGCTCAAGGAAACGCTCACCGCCGCCCGCAAGGAATCCAATGGCGGCTTCAACCTCGACATGTGGGGCACGGTTGTCAGCACCGACGGCACCGTGTGTGCCGTGGCCTTCACCGGCGCGGAGTACGGCGACCAGTGGCTCGGTAGCCGCGTGATCTCCGCGCAGAAGGCGAATACCGCGAATGCCTTCAGCCTTCCGGGCCTCGCGCTTTCCACCGCCAATCTCTACTCGGCCACGCAGCCGGGCGGCAGCCTCTACGGCTTGCAGCACTCCAACCCGGTGGACACCGGCGTGGCCTACGCCGGCAACGCCGCGTATTTCGGCACCGCGAAGGACCCCATGACGGGCAAGCGGATCGGCGGCGTGAACGTGTTCGGCGGCGGACTGGCGCTATACAACGCGAAAGGCGATCGCGTGGGAGCACTGGGCGTCAGCGGCGATTCTTCGTGCGCGGACCACAACATCGCCTGGAAGACGCGCCAAGCGTTCGCGCTCGACTACGTGCCGGGTGGTGTCAGCCCCGCGAAGGACGACAACATCATCTTCCTCGGCCAGACCGAGAAGTCGAGCGGCTTCAAGCATCCACTCTGCGGGGGAACCGAGGAGAAGGTGAAGCTGTCGGTGGTGAGAAAGAAGTAAATCAGCCCGCGCAGGGCGGGCATAACCCGCCCTGCGCGCTGTTGCCGAAACATGCGGCTCACAACCTTCGAGGGAAAAAATGACGAAACCTGCTTCCGGTGGTTCATCCCGCACCGCAGGGGCCAGCGGTTTCCTGGAAGTGCGTGGCGCACGCGAGAACAACCTCAAGGACGTTGACGTCGCCATCCCACGCAATGCGCTGGTCGTGTTTTCCGGCGTCTCCGGATCCGGCAAGTCCTCGCTCGCCTTCGGCACCATCTATGCCGAGGCGCAGCGGCGCTACTTCGAGTCGGTGGCGCCGTACGCGCGGCGCCTGATCGATCAGGCGGGCGTGCCGGATGTCGATGCGATCGACGGCCTGCCTCCTGCAGTGGCGCTGCAGCAGCAGCGCGGATCCAGTAACGCACGTTCCTCCGTGGGCAGCGTGACTACCTTGTCGAGCCTGGTGCGGATGATGTACTCCCGCGCCGGCGCTTACCCGGCCTGCCAGCCGATGCTGTATGCCGAGGATTTCTCGCCAAACACGCCCCAGGGAGCATGCCCGAGCTGCCATGGCCTCGGACATGTGTACGAGGTGACCGAAGCCAGCATGGTGCCGGACCCGTCACTGAGCATTCGCGAACGTGCGGTCGCCGCCTGGCCGCCGGCCTGGCACGGGCAGAACCTGCGCGACATCCTGGTGACCCTGGGCTACGACATCGACCGGCCATGGAAGGACCTCTCCAGGAAAGACCGCAACTGGATCCTGTTCACCGAGGAAACGCCCACCGTGCCGGTTTACGCGGGCTTCACAGCTGCCGAAACCCGCGCGGCGCTCAGGCGCAAGCTGGAGCCCAGCTATATGGGGACCTTCACCGGCGCACGGCGCTACGTCCTGCAGACCTTCGCCAACACGCAGAGCGCGCTGATGAGAAAGCGCGTATCCCGCTTCATGAAGGGCCAGCCGTGTCCGGCCTGCCACGGCAAGCGGCTCAAGCCCGAGGCGCTTTCGGTGACCTTCGCCGGGGCGGACATCGGCGAATTCCTGAAAATGCCGCTGGACCAGGTGGCGGCCTTGCTGGAACCCATTGCCAAGGGCGATTTCCGTGCGCATGCCGCTGGAGCGGGCGCCGACAAGGAGGTCACGCGCCGCGACCGTGCCGCGCGTGCGGCCTCGGGCCGGGCCTTCCATGCGGCATCGCCCGATGTACGTCGCAGCTCCGCGCTGTCGGAGGAAAAGCGCCTCGCCGCGCAGCGCCTGGCCGACGGGGTATTGGCGCGCTTGCGCCAGTTGCGGGAGCTGGGCCTGGGCTACCTGACGCTGGACCGCGCAACGCCGACCCTCTCGGCCGGCGAACTGCAGCGCCTGCGGCTTGCTACGCAGCTGAGTTCCCTGCTGTTCGGCGTGGTTTATGTGCTCGACGAGCCCTCGGCGGGCCTGCATCCCTCGGACAGCCAGGCTTTATACGGCGCACTCGAAAGGCTGCGCGACGCGGGCAATTCGGTGCTCGTGGTGGAGCACGACCTGGATCTGATGCGCCGAGCGCAATGGCTGGTGGATGTCGGCCCGGAGGCCGGTGAGCGCGGCGGCCGCGTTCTCTACAGCGGCGTGCCTGTCGGCCTGCGCGACGTCGCCGAGTCGCGCACTGCGGACTACCTGTTCGCCAAGATCCCCGCGCCGGGCAGCCGCGGGCGCACACCCGCCGGCTGGCTGGAGTTGCAGGGTATCCGTCGACATAACCTGCGTGGGGTGGATGCGCGCATACCGCTGGGCGTCCTGACGGCCGTCACCGGCATCTCCGGCTCCGGCAAGTCCAGCCTCGTGGCGCAGGCGCTGCCCGAGCTGGTGCTGCTGCACCTGGGGCACGAGCCCGAGGACGATCCGGTCGAAGCAGAGGACGGTGATGGGCCTGCGGTGATCGAGACCACCGGAGGCCACCTCGCCGGTGATGTGGACGCCGTGCAGCGCCTGGTGCAAGTGGACCAGAAGCCGATCGGCCGCACGCCGCGTTCCAACCTGGCGACGTACACCGGGCTGTTCGATCACGTGCGCAGGCTTTTCGCCGCTACCCCCGATGCGCGCCGCCGCCGTTTCGATGCGGGCCGGTTCTCGTTCAATGTGCCGAAGGGACGCTGCGAAACCTGCGAGGGAGAGGGATTCGTTAGCGTGGAGTTGCTGTTCATGCCCAGTGTGTACGCGCCCTGCTCGACGTGTCATGGAGCGCGTTACAACGAAGCCACACTGAAGGTGCTCTGGAAGGGGCGCAACATTGCCCAGGTGCTGCAGATGACCGTGGAGGAGGCGCATGAATTCTTCGGCGGCGAGGATGCAGTGGCGCGCCCGCTGCAGCTTCTGATCGATATCGGCTTGGGCTACCTGCGCCTGGGACAGCCGGCTACCGAGCTGTCCGGAGGCGAGGCGCAGCGCATCAAGCTGGCCACTGAACTGCAGCGCAGCCAGCGCGGCCGCAACCTGTACGTGCTCGACGAGCCGACCACCGGGCTGCATGCATCGGATGCCGATCGGCTGCTGGTTCAATTGCAGCGCCTGGTCGATGCGGGCAACACGGTAGTGATGATCGAGCATGACATGCGCGCGGTGATGCAAGCCGACTGGGTGATCGACGTGGGTCCGGGCGCGGGCGACGCCGGTGGCCGGCTGGTGGCGAGCGGCACGCCGCATCAAGTATCTCAGGCAGCGGGCAGTCGAACCGCTCCATTTCTCGCGCAAGAGCTGCAGGGCCATTCCCGCAATATAGCGCCGGTGAAATGACGGGCCTTTCTTACTTCCGCAGGTCGGAACCCTTGCGAAGCCGCGACGCCTTGGCAGGGCTCAAGCACAGAAGCGACAAAGACCATGCGGTAATGATGCTTGCTGTCGCAGCGAGCAGCTGAACACGCGACTGCCCGCTCGGAGGCCGCCGGGGCATCCAGTAGGTTCCCGCAAAGCAGGCCCGGGATAGAGCGCCACTCCGCCCCGGCAAATTGCACGCTCATCTGCGTTACGTTGCAGATCGAGGTTGCTCCCCGCTGGTGCCAAGAGCGAGCGGCCGCGCGGCGATTTCCGCTACCAAAATCCGCTTTTTCTGCAGGAAACGCGGTTCCCTTTTTGTCGACCGAGGGATAGCACCAGATTATTCATCCTAGTGATGGCGATCATTCCCGCAATCGGGTTCACTTATATCGCTGCTTCACTGATTCTCCCTCCGCAGTTTATTACTACTAGGAGGAGACTCGGCAATGAGCCGTCGCGCGCCACTGGCGCTCCATCTTGGATTGCCCAGCGCGATCCTGGCCATTTTTGCTGTGGCTGCCGCCTTTTCGCCGATCGCCCATGGCGCCACGCACGTCGCTGACGACCTGCAAAAAATTGCGTCGAATGGCCAGGCGATCGTGGCTGTCGGCAATGACCTACTGTCCCGTTCGACCGATTCCGGCAAGACCTGGGAAGCGCAAAAGCTAGAGAGGCGAGCGGCGCTGATCGATGTCGCGGCTTGCGCGGACAGAAGCTTTGTCGCACTCGACTTCCATCGCCGTGTCTGGACTGGGAATGCACAAGGTACCGGCTGGCGCCTTGCCGCGGGCTCGATGCCGGAGGACTTCACCCCTATGGCCCTGGCGTGTGCTCCGGACGGCGGATTCTGGGTCGTTGGGACCTATTCCACGGTTCTGCATAGCAGCGATCGCGGAGTGAGCTGGCAGAAGACCGAGTTTGGCCAAGACGCGATCCTCACCACCATCCGATTCCTCGACGCCGGCAATGCGGTTGTCGCCGGTGAGTTTGGCATCGTTGCGCGCAGCAGCGATGGCGGCGCCAGCTGGGAGATGCTGCCCCCCATTCCGGACGATTTCTACGCCTTCGACGTCTGGTTCACCGACGCCGATACCGGCTGGCTGACGGGTCGCGGCGGGATCATCCTCGGCACCCGCAATGGCGGCCAGAGCTGGACGCCGGAGACCAATGCCGCCGGTGTGCCGATGTACGGCTTTCTGTCGGGTGCCGGTGGCCGCCTGTTTGCTGTCGGCGAACTCGGTCTGGTCCAGCAGCGCGGATCCAATGGCAAATGGCGGGTTCTACCAAGCGCTAACTCCGGCAGCGGGTACCTGCGTGGCGGCATCGCCCTGCCAGGCCGCTCGTCCCTGATCGTGGTCGGCGGCTCCGGCGCAAGTACGCCGGCGATGGTGAGCATCGAATCGGAGGGCATCCATTGATTCGCCAGAAGATAGTCGCCGCGCTGCAGCGGGGCGAAGAGTGGATTTTTGCCAGCCCGCGCTTCGTGCTCGCGCTGATTCTCGGCCTGTCGGCGTTCTTCGCCAGCCAGATTCCCGGCATGAAGATGGCTTCGGATTTCGAGGACCTTCTGCCGCAGCAGCATCCCTATATCCAGCTGCACAACGAGGTGCGCGGGATTTTCGGCGGAGCCAATGTCATCACGGTTGCGGTGGAGGTCGGGCAGGGCACGATCTTCAGCAGCGAAACACTCGCCGCGATCGAACGCATCACCCAGGGTATCGACATGCTGCCCGGGGTCAATCACAACCTCGTGGCCAGCATCACCCATCGCACGACGCGCCGGGTCTATATCAATGAAGCCGGCACGATCCGCTCCGATCCTTACTATGACCCCAATACCGAGACCCTGACGGCGGCTCAACTCAAGACCTTGCAGTTGCAGGTGCAGGCGGATCCACGCATCAGCGGGCGCCTGGTGTCGGCCGATGGCAAGGTGGCCATTATCCGGGCACAGATGAACAGTTCGACATCCGACGAACTGCTCGAAGCCTTCGCCGGGTTGCAGAAAATCCGCGAAGCGGAAGCACACGACGGCCTGCGCATCTACGCGGTCGGAAACCCGGTTCTGACCGGCTGGGTCTACACCTATCTGCCGCAGATCGTCGAGATTCTGCTCTACACCACGGCCCTGATCATCCTGTTGTTGGCGGGGTACTTCCGCCGCCTCTACGGCATCGTGTTGCCCTTGCTGGGCATTCTCCTGTCCTCGGCCTGGGGCCTGGGCTTCATGAATATGGTCGGCATTCATCTCGATCCGCTGTCGATGCCGATCCCTTTTCTAATTGCCGCCCGTGCGACTTCGCACGGGGTGCAGTTGGTCGAGCGCTACTATTACGAACTGGCGCGCACCCAGAACGGTCGCCAGGCTGCACGCAACGCATTGGATGCGCTGTTCCGCCCGGGCTCTCTGGCGATCATCGTTGACGCCATTGGTATCGCCGCGGTAGCGATCGGTGCGGCGCCGTTCAACAAGCATCTCGGTGCCTTTGCTGGCTTCTGGGCCTTCTCGGTGATCTTTACAGTGCACTTCATGGTGCCGCTGGCGCTGACCGTGCTACCGCAGCCCCGGCGCACTGAGAACAGCCGTGACCAGACTTCGGCGACGCTGCACCGGATGGTGGAGCCGGTCTCCAACGCCGGGGTCGGACGTGCGGTGCTGCTGGGCGCCCTGGTGCTGGTCGGGCTGGGTGCATGGGGCGCGACCCTGGTGCAGTTCGGAGAATCCGAGCCTGGCTCGCCGATTCTCAAGCGTGACCATGACTACAACCGCTCGGCGCACCTGATCTCGGAGCGCTTCCCCGGCAGCGAGGAGCTGTTCGTGGTGGCCCGCTCCAGCGAGCGCGAGGGCCTGCGCAGCCCTGAGGCGATGGCAGCCATGGAGAAGTTCGAGCGCTACATGCTCGAAGAGCCGGTGGTGGGCGCCGCCAAGGGCCTCCCTGACCTGGTGAAGCAGGTCAACCGCCTGACCCACGAGGGCGATCCGCGCTGGCTGCAAATACCCGGAGACGCACGCGGTGTCGGCAGCCTGATGTACGCCTTCGAGTATTCCAGCCCGGTACCCGGAGCCCTGCGTGAGTACGTCAACCCGGAGGAGACGCTGGCCAACCTGAGCTTCTACCTGCCGGATCTGCAGGCCAAGACGATCGAGGCGGCGGTGCAGCGCGCGAAGCAGGGCGCCGAGCTTTTCGGCAAGGGCATAGAGGGCTTCACGATCGAACCGGCGGCCGGTGTCGTCGGCGTCAACGCCGCGATCAACCAGGCTAACTTCCATGACAGTGTCATGGTCACGGCCTTCGTGCTGATCGCATCGTTCCTGATGGTGGCGATCTACTACAACTCGGCGCACGCCGGCTGGCTGATGATCCTGCCGATGATCTTCGCCACGGTGCTCAGCTACGGCTATCTGGGTATCGCCAACGTCGGCATCAACGTCAACATCATCCCGGTGGTCGCGGTGGGAATGGGCGTGGGCATCGACTATGCGATCTATGTGATGGACCGCGTTCGCGACGAGATAGAGAAGGGACGAGCGCTGCACGATGCCGTCGCCCATGCCATCAGCACCACTGGCCTTGCGGTGATGTTCACCGCAACGACCCTCGTCGCTGGTGTGGTCATGTGGGTGTTCTTCTCAGACCTGCGCTTCCAGTCCTCGGCCGCACTGCTGCTGATTGTGATGCTGGTGCTCAACGCCATTGGCGCCATGGTCGTCGTACCCGCCTGGATTCTCGCCTTCCGCCCCGGCTTCGTGACGGCCTCGTCCGCCGCGCCCGTGGGCTCCACCAGGGCGGCATCACCCCCGGATTTCGCCACGCCCGGCTGCGGGCGCCAGGCAGCCGCCGAATAACCAGAGACCTGAGAGAGGAGTGAATCAGATGAGGATTGCCGGAAAGGCATTGGGAAGCCTCGCGATGGGATTGTGCGCATGGGGCTTGGCCCTGCATGGCAAGACGGTACAGGCCGGGGAACTGGGCGCATGGCGCATCAATGGCTTCCTGGAGAACGATACCCGCGTCCGCCAGGATGTCGGCCTGTCGAAGGAGCGCAATACCCTGCGCCTCGAGGCAGATCGCGAGTTCGACGATCTCGGTGCCTTCACCGGCAACTCCTTGACCTTGAAGCTGCGTGGCACCTATGACGGTGTCTATGACCTCAATTCGAAGGAGTACGGCCGTGATGCCGGTGGCCCGATCTGCCTGGAGGACACCTCCGGCTTGATCCCGGCCGGCTGCGTGGCGCATGGCCGCGGCGCCTTCGGCGGTAATAACCTGCAGTACGGGGTGTTCAATGGCGTGCCGGGCGCAGGCCTCGGCCAATTCGGTTTCAACCTGGCCAACAATCCCAACGATGGCATGATCGTGCTGGGCGAGCCCTTGCACCGGCCCGGCGGCGGCGTTGCCTTCGGCGTACCGGTACGGCCCTGCGACGTGGATTCCCGCGGCTGCCTCGGCGGCTACATGGACGGCAGCGAGAACGACCTGCGCTTCCCGGAGTTCGCCGACGCCGACCGCCTCGACTGGCTGCGCGAAGCCTATTTCGACAGTTCCCTGCTGTTCTCATCGCCGCTCAACGGCGAGGAGCAGGAACTGTTCTTCCGCGTTGGCAAGCAGCAGGTCATCTGGGGCCGTACCGATCTGTTTCGCGTGCTCGACGTCATCAACCCGGTCGACTACTCGCGCAACAATATCTACGACGAGTTGCAGGACATCCGCATCCCGATGTGGATCGCCACGGCAGAGTACCGCATGGGCCCGGTGGCGGCCCTGCAGGATCTCAACTGGCAGGTGGTATGGAACTTCGACAAGTTCCGCCCGAACAGCCTGGGCCAATGCGGCACCGCCAACGTCATCCTGGATGCCGGCTGCTTCTTCCGCGGCATGAAGAATCTCTGGGACAACGGCGGCACGGTGTCCAACTTTGCCCTGGTGCCGCCAATCCTCGGTCAGCCGGGCATGGCCATGACTACGGACTTCGGCCCCAACCAGGTCGGCATCCGCGAGGTCAAGCTGCCGAACTGGACGCTGTCGAACACGCAGATCGGTACCAAGTTCGAGGGCGTGCTCGGCGACGTCAGCTTCTCGCTCAACGGCCTGCTGTATCGCTCGCAGCTGCCCAGCCTGCATGGCGGCTCCGAGGGGCCGCCAGCGATCAGTCCCTTCGCCAACCTGCTGCTGCCGGTAGACCTGCAATTGCCGGAACTGCTGCCGGGGGTGGGCCAGTACAACACAGTGCCGCGCCAGGTGCCGTACCTGATCGCCTTCGATATCGCTTTTCCGCGCGTCAAGATGCTGGGGGGCTCCCTGGACTTCACGATCGCGCCGATCAAGACGGTGGCGCGCATCGAGGCGGCGATGACCTGGGGCGAGCAGTTTCCCAACACCCTGCGGCCGAGCCTGTATAGCGAGTCGCGCGTTGCGCGCTACGTCGTCGGCCTGGATCGCCTGACCTTCATTCCCTTCCTGAACGCCGACCGCACCTTCCTGTTCTCGCTGCAGATTTTCGGCCAGCACCTGCTCGACCACGAGCTGGAGCAGGGTCGTCTGGGGCAGGTGGGCATGCCGGACTGGAAGGACAACTGGACCGCCACGCTCTTCATGCAGACCTGGTACCTGCAAGACCGCTTGCAGCCAAAGCTGGTGATGGCGCGTGACTGGAAGGCCGGTGCCTACGCGGTGCAGCCTTCGGTGGACTACCTGCTATCGCAGAACCTCAAGCTGTCGATCGGTGCCAACGTCAAGTTCGGCGACGGTGCGCAGAAGTTCAACGACTGCCGCGACTGCAACCCCTATCCACCGTTTACCGCCTACGCCTCGTCCGGCGGCCCCTTGCTGGAGGCCGGCCCCATCGGTCTCACCGGCTTTGAACCGCTGGGCCGATTCCGCCAGGGCCCCCTGGGCTCCTCGGACAAGGAAGATGAGGTCTTTATCACCCTGGGCTACCAGTTCTTCTGATCCGGCCCTACGCAGAAACCCCCGAGAGGAATCCAAGATGAAGAGAATCACCCGATCCGTATTGGCGGTGCTCGCCGGCACGCTGTTCACCGCCCCGGCGCTGGCGCAGAGCGCCGACGACGTCATCAATCAGACTTTCTACCCCTACAAGGCCGGCGCACCGACGGCGGCCGGCGTTAACGTCGGTGTCGTGATCGACAAGAACAACGCCGACCAGTTCAAGGTGGTGCTGGACCCGGTCACCTACGACCTGCTGAAGAAAGGTGTGCAGCCGTCCATCAAGGTTGGCCCCACCGATTCCTTCGATGTGCATCCGAAGTACGTGGAGGCGACTCGGCAGAACATCGGCAAAGTCAAGATCGTCGGTGGCAACCTCGAAGGCTACAGCGCCGGCCGACCATTTCCGGAGCTGCCGTCGAGCAGCGATGCCGACGCCGGACGCAAGCTGGCTTTCAATTTCCGCCACACCTTCTCGGCTGGAGACAACGTCCAGATCAAGCCGTTCTACTGGAAGTACCGCAACGCCGCCACCGGGAAGGTGGATCGCACGGTCGAATTCCAGTTCAACTTCCTGAACTTCAAGCACCGTGTCGCCGAGCAGCCGATCCCGGCGGTCTCGCCCAACCCCAACGACTACTTCCGCGGCATCTACGGTAAGGCATTCAGCCCTCAGGACGTGCAGGACACGCAGCTGATGATTCTGGGTTTCGACCAGGACCAGAAAGCCAGCGACGGCTACCTGTATCTGGGTTTCCAGCGCCGCGTTCGTCGCCTGGAGACCAGCCAGACCACGGATGCCTTCCTCGGCTCCGACCTGATGATCCAAGACTTCGAAGGCTACTTCGGCCGCGTGGCCGAGATGAACTGGAAGTTCAAGGGAACCAAGACCCTACTGATGCCGCTGTACCGCCACAACGAGCAGAAGCTTTCGGATGAATACAAGCAGCCAGATGGGTACAAGTTCGTTGCAATGACCGGCAAGGGAGAATGCTTCCCCGATGTCACCTGGCAGCTGCGGCAGGTTCACGAGCTGGAGATGACGCCGGTTGATAAATCATCGCCGGTTGGTCGCCGCGTTATGTACATCGACTCACAGACCTTCGTTGCGCCGCGCACGCTGATCTATGACCGCGCCGGAAAGCTGTGGAAGTCTTGGACCATCGGCCATACCTCCACCGAGCATCATCTGCCGAGCAACAAGGGCAAGTTTGCGGCCATCTACGATAGCTTCGGGATGTTCGATGTGCAGAACCAGCGCTGCACCACCGGTCAGTTCCGCACCGAGATTGACGGAAGCAAGAGTCCGGTCCGCATGTTCAACCCGCAGTTCATGCGCAGCGGCGGTGCTTGATGGGAAGGCAGCTTCTCACTGTCGATGAAGTTCGCGGGTGTTGGGCGATCATGCCCACACCCGCGACCCCGGACGCTGGCGACTGGCGAGTCCAGCACACCGTTGATCTTGATGAAACCGCGCGAACAGCCGAGAAGCTGATCGCCGCAGGGGTCGATGCGATTGTGACCCTGGGCTCTCTGGGCGAGTGCGCGACGCTGACCTGGGATGAGAAGCGCGCCTACCTGGGTACGCTGGTCGAGACCGTGCGCGGCCGTGTGCCGCTGTTCGGCGGCACCAGCAGCCTGGGCACGCGCGAGAGCATCCGGCAGACGCGCGAGGCGCGCGACATAGGTATTGACGGCGTCATGATCGGACCGCCGATGTGGTGCGCGCCCGACGTGCCGACCGCGGTGCAGTTCTATCGCGACCTCGCCGAGGCATGCCCGGATACGGCGATCTGCATCTACGCCAACCCGGAGGCCTTCAAGTTCGATTTCCCTCGGACATTCTGGGCGCAGGTCGCGGAGATCCCGCAGGTCATCACGGCGAAATACCTAGGTATCGGCGCACTGATGGCGGATCTGAATTTGACCAAGGGACGCATCCGCTTCCTGCCGATTGACGCCGACTACTACGCCGCCGCACGTATCGCGCCGGAGTCCTGCACAGCGTTCTGGACTAGCGGCGCCGTCTGCGGCCCCGCGCCGGTGCTGCGGCTGCGCGACGAAGTGGAACGGGCGAAGAAATGCGGTGACTGGGCTCAGGCCCAGGCACTGACCGGCGCCATCAGCCGCACTTACCAAACACTGTTCCCGCAAGGCTCGTTCAAGGAGTTCTCGCTCTACAACATTGGTCTGGAGAAGGCGCGCATGGACGCCGCCGGCTGGATGCGAGCGGGCCCGGCCCGGCCGCCGTACACGCTGGTGCCGGAGGCTTATCTCGAAGGTGCCCGCGAGTCCGGCCGGCGTTGGGCACAGCTGCACCGGGAATACGACAAGCAGGGAGGGTGACATGAGTACCAATGCACTTGAAAAGGCCTTGTGGCAGATCGGAACCAACCCGGTGGAGACGGAGCGCTACCGCGCCTGCCCGCAGACCTACGCAGCGGAGTTCCGGCTGGACGAAGCGGAGCGGGCCATCCTGGCCGAGCTGGATGTCGGCGCCATGGCGCGGCGCGAGACCAGCACGCTGCTGCTGATGATGGCTTTCCTGGCGGTGCGCGGGCCTGCATCGATGGGCGAGTACATGCAGAGCATGAACCGTCCGGCCTGAGGCCGACCTACGAAGGAGACAGAAATGGCAGAAATAGTGGGCGGCTTCCTGATGCCGCATGACCCCTTGATCCCCAGCATCACCGATGCCGCGGAACCTACGCAGCGTGATCGCGTTCTCGGTGCCTTCGAGCAAATCGCGCGCCGGATCGATAAACTTGAAGCCGACACTGCGATCATCATCGGAGACGATCACTACGCGCTGTTTGGACCGCACTGCATCCCGCGCTGCCTGATCGGCATTGGCGATGTCGAGGGGCCGGCCGAGAACTGGCTCGGCTTCGAGACCGGCGTGATCGAGAACAACGAGCCGCTGGCCAAGCACATCCTGTTCAGTGGTTACGACGATGGAATCGACTGGTCTTTTGCCAAGGCCCTGACGGTGGACCATGGGGTCGCAGTGCCGCATCACTACTGTGTCAAGTCCAATGTTGGGCTGCGCACCATTCCCGTGTATCTCAACTGCGGTGTGATGCCGGTGGTGCAGGGGCGTCGGGCCCAGCAGATTGGCCAGAGTATCCGCCGCGCTATCGGCAGCTGGGGTGGCAAGGAGCGTGTGGTGGTGTTCGGAACCGGCGGCATCAGCCATTGGGTCGGCAGCACGGAAATGGGCCGAGTCAACGAGAGCTTCGACCGCCGCATCCTGGCGCTTGCGGGCGCCGGTGACGTCGAGGGTCTGATCGCGCTATCCGACGAGGAGATCCTTCGCGAGGGCGGTAATGGCGCTCTGGAGATACGCAACTGGATCTGCGCCATGGCTGCTCTCGGAGAATCCAGGGCCGAGCTGATGCTGTACGAGCCGGTGCCGCAGTGGATCACCGGCATCGGATTCGCCGAACTGAAGGCGGCCTGAGCTCCCCGTGTCCCGCAACCTGCAGTTCTTCCTGGACTTCATGAGTCCCTTCGCCTACCTGGCGCATCAGCGGCTGCCGTCGCTTGCGCGCCGCTATGGGCGCGGCATCACCTACTGCCCGATCGACCTGCCGGCAGCCAAGCGTGCTGCCGGCAACAGCGGCCCACCCAACGTGAAGATTCCGGTGAAGCTGCGCTACCTGGTGACCGACATGGATCGCTGGGCGCGGCGCTACGGCGTACCGCTGAAATTCCCGGTGTCGCTGGACTCGGGCCTGATGAACAAGGGTCTGTTCTATGCCATCGACCGAGCCCAGGCGGAATCCTATGCAGGCGTCGCCTGGCGCCGCTGTTGGGGCGAGGGCAGCGATATGGGTGACCCCGCGCTTCTGCAGGAGGTTGCGGAAGAGCTCGGCTGGGACGCGGGCGAGTTCCTCGGGTTTCTCCATTCGGAGGACGCCGAGGCGCGGTACGACGCCAGCAACCGGCTTGCCCAGGAACTGGGTGTTTTTGGGGTGCCGACGATACGGATCGGCGATCAGATGTGGTGGGGCAACGACCGCCTGGACTTCCTCGAGGAGTACCTCGCGCAGCCCGATTTGAAGTTTGCGATTCAGGAGAAAGTACTATGAGTTCCATCAATACCTTGATCGATGTGCGGAACGGCCTGCAGAGCGCGCGCATCTATCATGACCGTGATATCTACGAGCAGGAGATGGCGCAGATTTTCGCGCGCTGCTGGCTGTTCCTGACGCATGAGAGCGCGATCCCGAATCCGGGTGACTTCGTTACCGCGCGCATGGGCCAGGATGAGGTCATCGTCGTGCGACAGAAGGACCGGAGCCTCAAGGCCTTCCTCAACGTGTGCCGTCACCGCGGAGCGCGCCTGTGTCCGGTCGAAGCCGGAAATTCGCGGGGCTTCGTCTGCAACTACCACGGCTGGTCCTATGGCTCGGATGGTTCGTTGCAGTCCGTGCCGTTCGAGAAGGAGCTGTACAAGGGTCGACTGGACAAGGCCACGCATGGCCTGCGCGAAGTAGCCAAAGTGAAGAGTTATCACGGTTTTGTTTATGGCTGCTTTGATGCCGCCGCCCCGAGCCTGGAGGACTACCTGGGCGAGGCGCGCTGGTACCTGGATATCTGGATGGAAGCCAGCGGCGGCGTCGAGTTGATCGGACCGCCCGGGCGCTCTATGGTGCATTGCAACTGGAAGGCGCCGAGCGAGAACTTCGTTGGCGATGCCTATCACGTTGGATGGACCCATGCTGCCGCGCTGAAAGCCGGTGGCGGCATGCTGGCGCCGATGGCCGGCAATGCGGGCCTGCCGCCGGAGGGCGCCGGCCTGCAGGTGGCGACGCGCTACGGCCACGGTTTGGGCATCCTCTACGACGTCGCCCCCGGCTCCCACGACGGCAAGCTGGCCGCCGACCTACTGGCGTGGCAGGCCCAGAAGCGTCCCTCGATCGAGAAAGCGGTGGGCGCCCTGCGCGCGCGCTACTACGGTTCGCACATCAACGGTTCGGTGTTTCCCAACAATACGTACCTCTGGGGATCCAACCTGTTCAAGGTCTGGCAGCCGCACGGGCCCGATCGCACCGAGTGCTTCACCTGGGCGATTGTGGAGAAGGACATGCCGGCGGAGCTCAAGCAGCGCATCGCCAATTCCATGCACCGCACCTTCGGCGTGGCGGGCTACTGGGAGGCGGATGACAACGACAACATGGAATCGGAAAGCCAGCTGTCTCGCGGCTATGTCACGCGCCAGGGCTTCATGAACGCGCAAATGGGTATCGGTGGTGACCGCGAGGACCCGGAATTGCCGGGCGTGGTCGGCGAGTCGGCCATCGGCGAGACCTCCTACCGTGGCTACTTCCGCTTCTACCAGGAAGTGATGGCCGCGAAGGACTGGCACGACATGGATCCCAACGACTCGCAGTGGAAGCGCCAGCTTATTGAGGCAGGAGTCGATCCGACCCCCGTCGCGGCAGCGGCCTGATCCCCGGAGACCCTATATGGCAAACGATGCAGCGGTAGCGGTGAAGCTGGACACGGCCGGAACCGTGCCGCCGGAACAGTACGCTCCGGACGCGGTCTGGCGCGAGGCCGAGCGGCTGTTGTACCGCGAGGCCCGGTTGCTCGACACCGAGCGCTTGTCCGACTGGCTGGAGCAGATCGTGGATCCGACGATTCGCTACATGGTGGTGAGCAGGGAACTGCGCTTCCGCAAGGAGAAACGCTATGGACAGCCCGCGGAGGTCTTCATGTACGACGACGACTACGGCTTCCTCAAGGCGCGTGTCGACCAGTTCCACAGCGGCATGCAGTGGCGCGTCGATCCGCCGGAGCGCTACCGGCGTCTGGTGACGAATGTCGAGGTGTTCGAGACCGGCAAGGACGGCGAGTTCGCGGCGCGCAGCAATTGCCTGGCGGTCCGCACGCGCCGCGCCTACGAGATCGACCAGTTCGTGTACTGCCGGGAGGACGTCCTGCGGCGCTGCCCCTTCGGCACGCTGCGGCTGGTGCAGCGACGTATCGACTTCGACGAGCGCTCGGTGGCTGGCCGCAATCTGGTGATGATCCTTTGACAGACGAGAAACAACATGGCGGAGCGAAGCATGGGATGGCTTGAAGGCAATGTGGCAATCGTCACCGGCGGCGGTTCCGGGCTTGGCAGGGCGCTGGTCGAGCGCTTCATCAAGGAAGGCGCAAGGGTGGGCGTACTGGAGCGCAGCGCCGAGCGCGGCGAGGAACTGCGGCGCGATTTCGGCGATCAGGTCGAGGTCGTAACGGGCGATGTCACGACCTGGGAGGACAATGCCCGTGTGGTGGAACAGACCGCCGCGCGCTTCGGCCGGCTGGACACCTTTATCGCCAACGCGGGCATCTTTGATTTCTTCCAGGCCCTGCCGCAGCTGGAGCCTGAGAAGATTTCCGCGGCCTTCGATGAATTGTTCGCGGTCAACGTCAAGGGCGGCCTCCTCGGGGCCCGGGCAGCGCTGCCGGAGTTGCTGAAGAGCCAGGGCAGCATCATCTTCACGATCTCCAATTCCGGCTTCTATGCCGGCGGAGGCGGCCCGATCTATACCGCCTCCAAGCATGCGCTGGTCGGCCTGGTGAAGCAGCTGGCGCATGAGCTGGCACCGAAGGTGCGCGTCAACGGCGTCGCCCCCGGTGGCCTGCGCACCAACCTCAGCGGCCTGGCCGCGACGGGGACCGCGCAGCAGGCGCTGAACCAGATCGATGAATTCGACCAGATGATCGTCGGAATCACGCCTTTGCGTATGGCGCCGACGACGGCACAGACCTGCGGACCCTACGTCCTTTTGGCCTCGCGCGAAAACGCGGCGCCCATCACCGGTGTCGTCATCAACAGCGATGGCGGCTTCGGCGTGCGCGGCATCATGAATGTCTGCGGCGGCGAGAACCTGTAACTCCATTACATAGGGGAAAACCCATGCTGAAGCTGTACTACAGTCCCGGCGCCTGCTCGCTGGCGGCACACATCGCCTTGCGCGAGTCAGGCCTGTCCTTCGAGCTGGAGAAGGTCGACTTGGCCAGCCGCCGGACCGCCTCCGGCGGCGACTATCTCTCGATCAATTCCAAGGGCTATGTGCCGGCGCTGCAGTTTGCCGACGGCTCGGTATTGACTGAGGGGCCGGCGATCCTGCAGTACGTCGCGGACCAGAATCCGGGGCTGCGATTGGCGCCGCCGGTCGGCAGCCGCGAGCGCTACCAGCTACAGGCTTGGCTGAACTTCATCTCCTCCGAACTGCACAAGCAGTACAGCCCGCTGTTCAACCCGGCTTGCACCGCCGAGCAGCGCCAGGCTGCGACAGCCGCGCTGGAGCGGCGCTATATCTGGCTGGCCGACGAGTTGCGCGCCCGCACCTATCTGGTCGGCGATCGCTTCACGATCGCCGACGCCTACCTGTTCACGGTCAATGGCTGGGGCGTTTTCATCGGCTTCGAGCTTGGCCGCTGGCCGGTGATCGGGGAGTACCAGCAGCGCATCGCCGCCCGCCAAGCGGTGCAGGCCGCATTGCGAGCGGAGGGCTTGCTGAAGGACATGACCTGAAGCGCGGGAGATGACATGAAGCTCTGTCGATTCAACCGCAACCGCCTGGGAGTTCTGGTGGGAGACGGTGTGCTGGATGTGACGCCGGCGCTGGCCGCGATTCCTCTGCAGCATTGGCCGCTGGCACAGGGCGACCCCCTGATGCTGCATCTCGACGCCGTGCTGGAGCAGGTGCGGGAGCTGCTGCCTTCGGCACCGCGTCTGCCGCTGGATCGCCTGGCGCTGGACTCCCCGGTGGCCAACCCTGGCAAGATCGTCAACGCGCCGATCAACTACAGGGCACACATCGACGAGACCAGCCAGGACGCAGCCATTGCGCATGGGCGCGACATGACCCGGAGCATCTGGGACTGGGGCCTGTTCCTGAAGGCCAGCAGCGCGCTGATCGGTCCCTCCGAACAGATTCGCCTGCGCTTTCCCGATCGCCGAAATGACCACGAAGTGGAACTGGCGGTGGTCATCGGTCGGCGCTGCCACCAAGTGTCCCGCGAGGAGGCCTTGA
The DNA here is from genome assembly GCA_030149365.1 of Solimonas sp. Classification (GTDB taxonomy): domain Bacteria; phylum Pseudomonadota; class Gammaproteobacteria; order Nevskiales; family Nevskiaceae; genus Solimonas_A. The sequence goes on along the minus strand of JASBRP010000051.1, from coordinate 115,279 downwards.
ACTACGTCGCCGGCTACGCCATCGGCCTGGACATCACGATCCGCGGCCCCGAGTTGCAGAGCTTTCGCAAGTCGCCGGACACCTATGCGGTATGCGGGCCCTGGCTGGCGACGCGCGACGAGATTCCGGATCCCGGCGTATTGGATCTGCGCCTCTGGGTCAACAACGAATTGCGGCAGTCGGCCAATACCCGGCAGCTGATTTACGATGTGCCGCGCCTGATCGAATACGCCTCCAGCTTCTACACGCTCCATCCGGGCGATCTGATCTTCACGGGCACGCCGGAGGGGGTGGGGCCGTTGCTGCCCGGTGACCGGGTGGACGCGGAAATCGCGCAGATTGGCCGTTTCAGCATCCAGGTGGCGGACCGCTACGTCTGATCGTACAGAAGGCTCGTCTCCAATCACCGCGCCGGCATTTTGCCGGCGCGGTGTATCCGCTTAGACGAAACGGTCGAAATGCAGCTGTGCGGTTGGCACGCGCTTTTCCAGCATCAGTAGTCGCTGCAGTGCGTCCGTCATCGGCGGCGGGCCACAGAAGTAGTAGTCGTATCTGCTGGCATCGCCTGCCGACTCCAGCCACCCCTGCAGCACCTGGTGCACGAAGCCGCGCTGGCCTTCCCAGGCCCCGGCATGCGCTGGGTCGGAGATCGCGGTGACGCACTCGACTCTTCTGGCCAGCGCCTCATCGCGCGCCAGCAGGGCCGGCGCGCAGAGGTCTGCCGGCGTACGGCCGCCGTAGAACAGCAGCAGCCGCTGTGACGCCAGCTGCGGTGCCCGTGCCGCAGCGGCCAAGATCGACAGCAGTGGCGAAATGCCCGAGCCGCCGCCGACGCAGACGATGTCGCGGTCATTGTCCGGGCGCAGGTGTGCCATGCCGTAGGGGCCGTCCAGGCCGATCGTATCGCCGGGCTGCAGGCCCTCGAACAGAGCCGCGCCGCCGCGACCGGCGCCTATTTGTTTGATCACGAACTGCCAGAGGCCCTCGCCGTTCGGCAGATTCGACATGGAGTAGGCGCGGGCGCCAGCGACGCCCGGCAGGTCCAGCAAGGCGTACTGGCCGGGCAGGAAATCCGCCGGGTCCCCTGCGCGGAAGCTGAACTCGGCCATGTCGGCGGTCAGCCGCGTTCTCGACACCAGGGTCGCACGCCGCCGCGTGGGTCGCAGCGACGGCTGGCAGTCCGGCTTGAGCCGGACGCGCAGTGTGCAGTCACCGCTGGGGACCGTTTGGCAGGCCAACTGCCGCCCGCGCTCGCGGGCCCGTGGCGTGAGGCCCGGGGCCTGAGGCCACAATTCTTCGAGGTCTCCGGAAACCCTTTCGAACTGGCAGGAGCCGCAGCCACCGGAATTGCACTCGTAGGGGAAGGCGATTCCGGCACGCAGCGCGGCACGCAGCACCGTATCTCCGGCATCGCAAGGAAAGCTCTGACCGCTGGCTTCGAGGGTAATCAGGTGCCTGGCCATGTGTATGGAATAGAAAAGGCGGCCGGCGTCGACACTGCCCGCGCAGCCGCCAAGGACGGAGAAGGGAGGCCTACTGCTGCCCGAAGACGCCGATCGGACCTTCAGCAAGGTTGACGATCACGCTCTTGGTCAGGGTGTAGTGATTCATCACCTCGGCGGCAAACTCGCGGCCGAAACCGCTCTGCTTGTAGCCGCCGACCGGCATGCCGCCAAGGAAGTTGTAGTAACGGTTGACCCAGACCGTGCCGGTTTCCAGGCCCCGCGCGATGCGATGGGCGCGGGAGAGGTCCCTGGTCCACAGTCCGCCACCGAGACCGTAGACCGAGTCGTTTGCCATGCGCACCACCTCTTCGTCGTCGCGAAAGCCGATGACGCAGCTGACCGGGCCGAAGATTTCTTCCTGGGCGATGCGCATGCTGTTGTCGACGTCGAAGAACACAGTCGGTTCGATGAACAGGCCATCCTCGAACCCGGCCGGGGTGGCTTTGCGGCCACCGGCGGCGAGCTTGGCGCCCTCCTGCTGGCCGAGTTCGAGGTAGCCCATGATCTTGTCGTATTGCGTCCTGGAGACCTGCGGCCCGATCTGCGTCGTCGGCTCGCGCGGGTCTCCTGCCTTCACGCGCTTGAGCAGGGAGGTGAACTTGTCGAGGAAGACATCCTTGACCTTTTCGTGCACGAAGACGCGGCTGCCAGCCAGGCAAACCTCGCCCTTGTTGAGCACGGTCGACATCGCCGCGCCCTCGGCGGCGGCATCCAGGTCGGCATCCTCGCAGACGATATTGGCGGACTTGCCACCCAACTCCATGGTCTGCGGAATGATGTTGACGCTGGCGTACTGCATCAGCTTTTGTGCCGTCGGACGGGAGCCGGTGAAGGCGACCTTGCGCACCTTCGGGTGCGTCACCAGTGCCTCACCGACGCTGGGGCCATATCCGGTGACGACGTTGACCACGCCTGGCGGCAGAAGATCTGCCATCTCGCGGAAGAACTCCAGCACCGACAGGCAGACGATCTCGGAGGGCTTCAGCACCACGGTGTTGCCAGCAGCCAGAGCCGGCGCCAGCTTCGCGGCCATCATGATCAGCGGAACGTTCCAGGGAATGATCTGCGCCACCACCCCCAGCGGTTCACGCAGCACGATACCCAGGGTATTAGGTGCGTCGATCGACTGGCCATGAAGGAACCAAGGAGCTCCGGAGAATATCTCGAACTGCTCGATGGCCATCGGCAGGTCGAAATGCATCGCTTCCATAGCGGGTTTGCCATTGTCCAGGCAATCCATCATCGCGTAGTCGGCCATTCGCGCACGCAGGCGGCGCGCCATCTCGTAGAGGACGCGCTGGCGCTCGGAGCGCGGCGTCTGCGACCAGGCCGGAAAGGCTTGCGCTGCGGCATCGACAGCTCGGCGCGCGTCCTCGGCGTTGCCGGACTGGATATACGACAGAGTCTGACCGTTGGCGGGATTGATCATCGGGATGCGCTCGCCGCTGGCGCCCTGGACCCATGTGCCGCCTATGAAGTGGCCATACTCCTTCTGGAAGTATTTCGCTGCATAGGCGGCATCGCCGTTGCGGTCCGGGAATTCGCTCTTGGTCATTTCTGGTCTCCTCGTTCGACTGGCGGCTTGTCCGTCAGTGATCCTTGATTTCGGTATAGAGATCGCCGCCCTCGACGATCACCGGGTAGGTCTGCAGCGGCACTTCACAGGGGAACTGCGTGGCCTCACCGGTCCTTACGTTGAAGCAACCGCCGTGGAGGGGGCACTCGATGGTGTCGCCCTCGAAGAAGCCGTCGCTCAGCAAGGCGACGTTATGCGTGCAGACGTTGCTGGTAACGTAGATTTCGCCGCCGACGTCGAAGGCGGCAACCGGCGGAAGGCCGGCGATGTCCAGGGGCAGCATGCCGGCAGCGGGGACGTCGGCCCTGCTACAAAGCCGTACTTTTCTTGTCATGGAAGTGCGCGCTCCGATTCGCGACCGTTGGTCTGTCAGCTGTTGCCAAAGGATCGTGAACGGCGGAGCATCATTCAATAGAATGAGCGTAATGGACCTCATCACTCCGCTGAATGTCGGTCCAGCGCGCGTCAGGTTCAAATGGAGGCGCCATGGATTTGAATAAAGTCGACCTGAACTTATTGCTTGTGTTCAACCAGCTGGTAATCGAGCGGCGCGTGTCGCGCGTAGCCGAAAGCCTGGGTGTCTCGCAGCCAGCGGTGAGCAATGCGCTTAACCGCCTGCGCAAGCTGCTCAACGATGACCTGTTCCTTCGTACCTCCCAGGGCATGGAACCCACGCCTCGTGCGCTGCAGCTGGCTGAGCCGATCGCCTACGCCATAGACACCATTCGCAGTGCTCTGAGCCAGGAGAACGTCTTCGATCCTGCAAGCAGCACACGACACTTCACGGTGTCGTCGACCGATCTTGGCGAAATCTATTTCGTGCCGACCCTGTTGAACCATCTTCTGAAGGTGGCGCCCGGCGTGACCGTATCGACGATGCGGCACAATGGTGCCAACCTGAAGGAGGACCTTGAAAGTGGCCGCGCAGACATCGCGGTAGGACTTCTGCCGCAACTGCAGGGAAGTTTCTTTCGCCAGCGATTTTTCCGGCAACGCTTTGTCTGTGTCTTCCGGCAGCAGCACCCACTAGCGAAAAAGAAGGTAGTGACCAAGGAGGATTTCTACGCGGCGAAGCACGCCGTGGTGGTGTTCCCTGGCACCGGTCACGGAGAAGTGGACAAGCTGATTGACCGGAAGGGCGCCGAGCGCAAGATACAGTTGTCGGTGCCGCATTTCGTGGCAATGGGCCATATCCTGCAGGAAACCGACCTGGTCGCGACCCTGCCGGAGCGGCTCGTGAAACGCCTCGAAGGCCCCTTCAAGCTCAAGTGTGTGCCGCATCCGGTCAAACTGCCGGACCACTCCATCGACCTGTTTTGGCATGCCAAGCTGCATCGCGACCCGGCCAACCAGTGGCTGCGGCGGTTGATGTTCGAACTGTTTACCGATTGACGATGGCCGCGGGGCGTCGTTCCAGGCGCCGTCCGGCCTTGAGGATCTGCCCCGGTACTTCGTGGCCGACCAGCTTCTGCAGCCTCTCGGAAGCGGCGAGCAGGATGTCGATGTCGATGCCGCAATCGTAGCCCTGCAACTCCAGCATGTGCGCGACGTCCTCGGTGCAGACATTTCCTGTGGCACCCGGCGCATACGGGCAGCCGCCCAGTCCGCCCAGCGAAGCGTCGAAGCGCCTGACGCCTGCAGCTGCGCCGGCCAGTACGTTGGCCAGGCCCATGCCGCGGGTGTTGTGGAAATGAAGTGTCAGCGCTTCCAGCGGCCATCGTCGCGTCCAGGCGGCGCAGATCGTGGAAACCTGGGCGGGGTAGGCCATTCCGGTGGTATCGCAGAGCGCAATGCTGTCCACGCCGAGATCGAAAAACTGCCATGCCCAGTCGAGCACACGTGCCTGAGCGACCTCACCTTCGTAAGGACAGCCGAAGGCGGTGGATAGCGAGACGTTGATGGCGATACCGGCCGTGTGTGCCAGGGCGACGACCTCGCGCAAGGTGCTGAAGGACTCTTCGCAGCTGCGGCGCAGGTTGGCACGGTTGTGACTCTCACTGACCGATATCACCAGGTTGAATTCGTCCGGCCGCAGTGGCAGTGCGCGTTCGGCGCCCCGCAGGTTCGGCACCAGGACCGTGTAGATGATCCCCGGCGTGCGGTGGATAGTGCCGAGCACGGCGTCCGCATCGGCCAGTGCCGGGATGGCCTGGGGCGATACGAAGGACGTGACTTCGATCTTGGCCAGTCCGCTGCGCGACAGCATGTCGATCAGTGCGATCTTGTCGGCGCTGGGCACGAAGCAGGCTTCGGCCTGTAGGCCGTCGCGCGGGGCGACCTCAGTGAGGTGGATGCGGGAACGCGGACTCATTGCATGGGTCATACGATGCGCGCTCTGCGCAGCGCGGAAAGGCGCTCGCCCTCGATGCCAAGGCTGGACAGCACGGCCTCGGTGTCCTCACCCAGCCGCGGCGCGGGGTGGCGAATTCCACCAGGACTCAGCGACAGCTGGGGGATGATGCCCGGAACTTCCAGCATGTCGCCGTCCCGCGTGGTCATGGTCTGTATCATGCCGCGTGCACGGTATTGCGGGTCCTCGGCGATGTCTCGGGCGGAGTAGACCCGGCCGCAGGGCACGCGTACGTCCTGCAGTGCCCCCAGTACCTCCTCGACGCGGCGTAGCCGGGTCCAGGCGCTGATCGCTTCGTCGAGCTGCGCGGCGCGGGCGACACGGCCTTCGTTGTCGGCTAGTGCCGTGTTCTGCGCCAGGTCGTGGCGGCCGATCGTCTCCATCAGCCGCTTGAAGATGCTGTCGCCGTTGCCGGCGATCAGGACGTGGCCGTCGCTGCAGGGATAGGCGTTGCTGGGTGCGATACCCGGCAGCGCGCTGCCCGCTGGTTCACGTATGACGCCGGCGGCGCTGTACTCCGATAGCAGGCTCTCCATGCAGTTGAACACGGCCTCGTACAGCGCCACGTCGATCATCTGGCCGGCCCCGCCGTTGACCTTGCGGTGGTACAGCGCCAGCAGTATGCCGATCACGCCGTGCAGTGCGGCCAGGGTATCGCCGATGCTGACGCCAACCCGAACCGGCAGGCGTCCGGGCTCGCCGCTGAGGTGGCGCAGGCCGCCCATGGCTTCGCCGATGACGCCAAAGCCGGGACGGTCGCGGTAGGGACCGGTCTGGCCGTAACCGGAGATGCGCAGCATCACAAGGCCCGGGTTGAGAGCCGATAGCTCCTTCCAACCCAGCCCCCAGTCCTCCAGCACGCCGGGGCGGAAATTCTCGATCAACACGTCGGCCTCTTCCGCGAGCCGTCGCGCGATGTCCTGCGCCTCGGGCTGGCGCAGGTCCAGCGTCACCGAACGTTTGTTGCGCGATTGTATCTGCCACCAGACCGAGGTGCCGTTGCGAAGCAGGCGCCAGTTGCGCAGCGGATCGCCTTGTCCCGGCGGCTCGATCTTGATCACTTCGGCGCCGAAGTCGCCGAGGATCTTGCCGGCGAAGGGACCGCCTATCAGCTGGCCGAATTCGAGAACCTTGAGTCCTGTCAGAGGCGGCGGGTCGGTACGTGCATCGCTGCTCATCGTTGATCCCTGTCGGTGTCGGAGTGCGCAGACTAGCCCGCGATCCTCCGGATACAACATTCACCAGAGTGAACTGCATCATTCACCTCATACGATTTACTTATGGTGGAGCATCTCCGATTCTGCAATCGAAGTGGATCAGAGGAGGACGAGGGTGGAACTGGTGGTGCGACCCAGCGGGCGTGTCCTGGAAGTACAGGCGGGGGAGACCCTGCTGGACGCGCTATTGGGCAACCAGGTTCCTATCTCGCACAGCTGCAAGGACGGACGCTGCGGCGTCTGTCGCTGCCGGCTCCTGCGCGGCAAAGTCGTGGGGACGGCGCGGCAGATGCGTCCGTCGCCGGTTCCGGGGTCGTCCTGCGTGCTGGCCTGCCAGAGCGTGCTGACCGAAGACTGTGTGATCGAGATTCCTGCGCCGGAAGAGGTGGTAGTTCACCCGGCGCGCACGATGAAGGCCGAGGTGGTGGCGGTGGCGCCGCTGTGCCGCGACACCCTGGGGCTGAGGGTGCGGCCACAGTCGCCGCTGTCATTTTCCCCAGGGCAGTACGTCGAGCTGGAATTCGAGCGCGGCCTTGCCCGTCCGTACTCGATGTGTGGATTGCCGGGAAACGAACTGGAGTTTCACGCTCGTCTCCATCCAGGGGGCCGTGCTTCCGCCCGCCTTTCCGGAGAGCTCAAGCCCGGCGACGTGCTCAAGCTGCGTGGGCCGCTGGGAATCACCTTCCTGCGATCTCGCAATGAAGATCCCATCCTCTGTGTGGGTGCCGGCACCGGCCTGGCACCGACGCTGTCGATCCTACGCGGCATTGCCGCCGCAGGAATGAAGAATCCGCTGCAGATCTACTTGGGGTTCACCTGTCGGGAAGACGTCTATGGCCAGGACGAACTGGCGCAGGTCCTGGAGCATTTGCCGGCGGCGTGTGCGCACACCGTGGTCGCCACCGGAGCCCTCGACCGTGGCATGAGGCGTGGCCTGCTGACAAGCGCGATCGCGGCTGATTTCCCCAGCCTTGCGGGCTGGCGCGGCTACGTTTTTGGATCGCCGCACGCGGTGGACGCCACGGTGCGTACGCTGCGGGAGAAGCAGATGGCGGAACAGAGCATCTACGCGGAACCCTTTCACATCACCGGAAACTAGCCAGGCTCCCATGACCTCCGCTGCCATGATCGACCCCGCTGGCCTCGATGCCCGCCGCGAGTACTACGAACGCATCGACCGCCACCACCTCACGCCGCTCTGGGAAGTGCTGGGGACGTTGGTGCCGCCGACGCCGAGAAGCCCGGCACAGGCGGCACTGTGGCGCTACAACCAGGCCCGCGCCTATCTGCTTGAAGCCGGCGGGTTGATCAGTGCGCACGAGGCCGAGCGCCGGGTGCTGGTGCTGGAGAATCCCGGATTGCGGGGGCAGTCGCGCATCACTCAGAGCCTTTATGCCGGCCTACAGCTGATCCTGCCGGGTGAAGTCGCGCCAGCGCATCGCCACACGCAGTCGGCGCTGCGCCTGGTGCTGGAGGGCGAGGGCGCCTACACCGCGGTGGACGGCGAGCGCACGACGATGCGCCGGGGTGATTTCATCATCACCCCGGCTTGGACCTTCCACGATCACGGAAACTCCGGCACACAGCCGGTGATCTGGCTCGATGGCCTCGACATCCCGATCGTGCAACTGCTCGACGCCGGCTTCGCTGAAAAGAGCGCGCAAGACGAGCAAGCGGTGATACGGCGCGAGGGCGATGCACTCGCGCGCTACGGGTACAACATGCTGCCGGTGGATTTCGAGCCGCAGCGCCAGGATCCGACCAAGGTCTTCGTCTATCCCTACGCCCGGACGCGAGAGGCGCTGCGTGGGATCGCATCAGGCGACATCGATCCGCATCACGGTTACAAGCTTCGCTACGTCAACCCAGCCACCGGAGGTTCCCCGATGCCGACGATCGGCGCGGCGGCTCAATTGCTGCCCGCCGGCTTCGAGACCCGCGGTTGCCGCAGTACCGACAGCAGCATCTTTGTCTGCCTGCAGGGCGGTGGTGCGGCGCGCATCGGCGAGACCGAACTGAGCTTTGGCGAGAACGACGTGTTCGTCGTGCCCTCCTGGAATGAACTGCATCTCCAGGTGACCTGCGAAACCATCCTGTTCAGCTATTCCGACCGCCCGGTCCAGCGACTGCTGGGTCTGTGGCGCGAGCAAAAGGCCTGATTACACATCCAGGTTCACAACCCGATTCACAGTACTCGAGGAGAGTTTGGTGAAGTACACATTTTCGCCCGCGCCGGGCTATGTGCTGCCGGTGGCCGGCAGCGACGAACAGTTTCCGGTCAATCGCATTTTCTGCGTCGGCCGCAACTACGCGGCCCATGCCCGTGAAATGGGCCAGGACGAGCGCGAGCCGCCGTTCTTCTTCATGAAACCCGCTTCCGCGACCGTGGCCGTCAACGGCCAGACCGCGGAGATTCCGTATCCGCCGATGACCGGCAACTTCCATCATGAGATCGAGCTGGTGGTGGCGATCGGCCGGCAGGGCAGGGCGGTGTCGCAGGACGAGGCCGAGTCGCTGGTCTACGGCTACGCCGTGGGCCTGGACATGACGCGCCGTGACCTGCAGCTGGAGGCTCGCGACAAGGGGCGCCCCTGGGAGTTCGGCAAATCTTTTTCGCAGTCTGCGCCGATCGGCGCGATCCGTCGGGTCGCCGACGTGGGCCATCCGAAATCCGCTTCCATATCGGTCGCTGTCAATGGCCAGCCGCGCCAGGCTTCGGATATCGCCAAGCTCATCTGGAGCGTGCCGGAGTGCATCGCCTTCTTGTCGCAGTTCGAGACCCTGCAACCGGGCGATCTGATCATGACCGGCACGCCGGAAGGCGTCGGCGCGGTGGTCGCCGGCGACCTGATGCTGGGACGGATCGATGGTCTAGGCGAAATCCAGGTACGCGTGGCGGGCTGACCGCTCAGGAGAACCGCCATGAACGACGCCCCCATCACTCTCCCTTCGTCGCCGGGTTGGCCGGGCGACGGGGTGCACCGCGTGCCCTATTGGGTCTACACGGATCCGGATACCTATCGACGCGAACTCGAGCGCTTCTACTACGCCGGTCACTGGTGCTATATCGGCCTGGAGGCCGAGATCCCGCACCCGGGCGACTTCCGCCGCTCGGTTGTCGGAGAGCGTTCGGTCATCATGGTGCGCACCCAGGACGGCGGCGTGCGGGTGCTGGAGAACGTCTGCGCCCATCGCGGCGCGCAGTTCTGCCGCGAGCGCCAGGGTAACCGCAAGGAATTCGTCTGCCCCTACCATCAGTGGGCCTACGATCTTGAGGGCAAGTTGCGCGGCATTCCCTATCGCCGAGGTATCCGCCAGGACGGTCAGCTCAATGGCGGCATGCCGGCTGATTTCCAGATGGAGGGCCGCGGCCTGACCTCGCTCAAGGTCGCGGTGCGCGGCGGCGTGGTGTTTGCCAGCTTCGACCACTCGCTGGAGTCCTTTGAGGACTACCTCGGTCCGACGATCCTGTCCTACTTCGACCGCGTTTTCGACGGCCGCAAGCTGAAGATACTGGGCTACAACCGGCAACGAATCCCGGGAAACTGGAAGCTGATGCAGGAAAACATCAAGGATCCCTATCATCCGGGCCTGTTGCATAGCTGGTTCGTGACCTTCGGCTTGTGGCGCGCCGACAGCAAGACCTCACTGAAGATGGACCCGCACAAGCGCCATGCCGCGATGATCGGCGTGCGCAGCGTCGGCAAGCCGGCCGGGGACGTCGTCTCCGGCGTGACCAGCTACAAAGCCGACATGAGCCTGCGCGACCCGCGCCAACTCGACATCGTGCCAGAGGAATGGTGGAAGGGTCCGACCGCGGTGATGTTGACGCTGTTTCCGAGCCTGATCATTCAGCAGCAGGTCAATAGTCTCTCGATGCGGCATATCCAACCGCGCGGGCCTGGCGTGTTTGATTTCGTGTGGACTCACTTCGCCTTCGAAGACGACAGCGACGAGATGATCCAGCGGCGCTTGCTGCAAGCCAACCTGTTCGGCCCGTCCGGCTATGTTTCCGCGGACGACGGCGAGGTCATCGAGTTCTCGCAGATGGGGTTCCAGGAAAAGCCAGACCAGCAATGCCTGCTGGAAATGGGTGGGCACGATAGCGAAGAGGCAACCAACATCGCCTCGGAGACACTGATTCGGGGCATGTACCAATACTGGCGGCGGGTGATGGGCGTATGAATCAGGCACTCGAACCGCTGGTGTACACCGAGCTTCTGCAACTCTACGCCGAGTATACGGCCGCCGTCGATGCGGGCAACTGGGACCGCTGGCCCGAGTTCTTCACCGAGCATTGCGTCTACAAGCTCCAGCCGCGCGAAAACCATGAGCGTGAGCTGCCGCTGGCGACGCTGCATTTCCATAGCAAGGGCATGCTGCAGGATCGCGTCTACGGAATCCGCGAGACCCTGTTCCATGACCCCTATTACCAACGGCATGTCGTGAGCTTGCCGCGCGTCCTGGCGGTGGATCGCGGGCGCTGGTTCCTGGAGGCGAACTACGCGGTGTTCCGTACCAAGCTTGGGGAAATCAGCACGGTGTTCAATGTCGGCCGTTATCTGGACGAAGTGGTGAGGGTAGATGGTGCGCTGAAGTTCGCGTCGCGCTTCTGCATTTACGACAGCGAAATGATCCCCAACGCGATCATCTACCCAATCTAGGAACTTAATGACCGGCGTATTTCGGATCACCGAGCTGATCGACACGCGCCCGCTGGGACGCCTGCAGCTTGAGGTTGTCACGCTGTGCGCTCTGGTGGCCTTGCTTGACGGCTTCGACACCCAGGTCATCGCTTACGTCGCTCCCGCGATTGCCGAGCAATGGGGCATGGCGCCGTCGGCGCTGGGGCCGGTGTTCGGTGCCGGGCTGCTGGGTCTGATGGCCGGCGCGCTTATCGGCGGGCCGCTGGCCGACCGTTGGGGGCGCAAGTGGACGATCGTGGTTTCGACCCTGCTGTTCGGCGTATTCGCACTGGCGACTGCTTGGGCGCAGACACCCGGACAATTGCTGGCCTTGCGCCTGCTGACCGGGCTAGGCCTGGGCAGCGCGATGCCCAACCTGATCGCGCTGACCTCCGAGTATGCTCCGGCGCGACTGCGCACCATGCTGGTGACGCTGATGTTCTGCGGCTTCCCGCTGGGCTCTATCCTCGGTGGCGTTCTTAGCGCGCTGTGGATTCCAACCTTGGGCTGGCCGGCGCTTTTCGTGCTCGGTGGCGCTGTCCCCGTGATGCTGACGCTGGTGCTGGCCTGGCGCTTGCCGGAGTCGCCCGGGTTCCTGCTTTTGCGGCGCGCTCGTAGCCGTGAACTCCAGCGCGTGCTGGAACGGCTGGAGCCGGACAGACGGCATGATTTGCGAAGCGTTATCGCCGGCGAACCGCCGCATCCGGGATTTCCTCTACGGGAGTTGTTCCGCGGTCGGCGCACGAAGGTCACCTTGCTGCTGTGGACCGCGTTCTTCATGAACCTACTGGTCATGTACTTCATGGTCAACTGGCTGCCGACCCTGCTGACGCTGACCGGCTACTCGCTAAGCTTGGCGATCCTGGCCTCGTCGTTGCTCAACTTGGGCGGGATCGGCGGGGGCATCCTGTTGGCTGCCTTGGTGCGACGCTATGGCCCCTACCGGACGCTGGGAGCTGCCTTCGTGCTGGTTGCCGCCATCGTGGCGGCGCTGGCCCACGTGACGGCGCTACCGCGGCTGACACTGCCAGCGATCTTCTTGGCCGGCGCGGGCGTAGTCGGCGCGCAATTCTGCCTCAACGCCTTGGCTGCCGAGGCCTATCCGACCGCGATCCGTGCTACCGGTGTCGGTTGGGCGCTGGGCATCGGTCGAATAGGCTCGGTCGCCGGTCCGCTGCTGGGTGGACTTCTGCTGGGCTGGGGGTGGTCCCCAGACCAACTGGTGCTGGCCTGCGCGATCCCGGCGCTGGTCACGGCAGCGGCGATCTTCGGCCTGGCGCGGCTGAGCGCCCCGGCTCCCGCCCCCTCGTCCCGGAACCTGCTTCCATGAAACTTCACACCTACTACCGCAGTTCCGCCTCCTACCGCGTCCGCATCGCGCTTAACCTCAAGGGGCTGGAGGCCGAACATCTGCCCGTGCATCTGACGCGAGATGGGGGCGAGCAGTTCCTGGCGAAGTTCCGCGCTACAAACCCCGCGGCGCTAGTACCGGTGCTGGAAGACGGTAGCGAACGTATCGCCCAGTCATTGGCAATCATTGAATATCTCGACGAGCGTTACCCGGAATCGCCGTTGCTGCCGGCCTCCGCCGCCGACCGTGCCTGGGTCCGGCAGATCGCGCTGGCCATCGCCTGCGATATTCACCCGCTAAACAATCTGCGCGTCCTGAAGTACTTGACCGGCCCGATAGGCTTGTCGGAGGAGCAGAAGCAGACCTGGATACGCCATTGGATCGATCTCGGGCTACAAGCGCTCGAGAGCAGGCTGACCACATCGCCGCGCCGCGGTGCATTTTGCTTCGGCGATCGACCGACTTTGGCGGATTGTTGCCTGGTGCCCCAGTTATTCAATGCGGAGCGCTTCGGGATGGCGCTGGACGCCTATCCGACCCTGCGGCGCATCGAGCAGGCCTGCAATATTCTGAAGGCTTTCCAGAATGCACATCCGGCGAATCAACCGGATGCGGAGTGATGCGAGCCGGCAGCCGGCACTTAATGTTCCTGACCGGGAAACTTCGATGTCATTTGCTGGGATCGGTTTGCGTGGTCGCAACTCCAGAGTAAGAGTAGAGGTCCTGACGAACCGTGAGAAGCTCGTCTTCCAAGCCTTGCGGGACGGGTTGACCGCTCTCGAGACTGCAAAGGCGTTGGGGGTGTCAATCAACACCATCAAGTTTCATCGAAAGAATCTTTACTCGAAGCTGGGAGTAGGGTCGCGCCTGGATGCCGTGAGAAGGTTTGATGCTGGTGAGGAAGCCTACTCATCCTGGCATGCATAGGCATCACGTTGTAGCAGGAGGCCGAGCAAGCGAGACGGCCACTTCGCTTCTCCCGCCCATATACGCATGTGCCCTTAGGTCTTCATCCGAGCCTCTCGGAGGCGGTCATTTTCGAAGGCGATAACTGACACTTAAGCGACAGTCGCTGATCAGCCGAGGCTGTGTGAAAACGGCCTAAAGCTTGCTGGGCAAACTCCGTCTGCGGAGACGGAGAATCGGATGAGCCGCTCCATCGAAGGTGAAGACAGAACGCAAAGCGTCCTCTTCCCAGAGCGTCTTGATGATTACATCGGCGAGGACAACCCGGTTCGAGTGATCGATGCCTTCGTCGACGAGCTGGATCTCGCTAAGCTGGGGTTCGATGGCGTCCACGCAGAGGACACTGGCCGCCCTGGCTATCACCCTGCAACGCTGCTCCGACTCTATATCTACGGATACATGAACCGCGTCCAGTCGAGCCGCCGGCTGGAACGGGAGACACAGCGCAACCTGGAATTGATCTGGCTGACCGGCCGGCTGTCACCGGACTTCAAGACCATCGCCGACTTCCGCCGCGACAACGGTCCTGCTCTGCGCCGGACCTGTGCGCAATTCGTGTCACTGTGCCGGAGCCTCAAGCTGTTCGCGGAGGCGGTGGTCGCGATCGACGGTAGCAAGTTCAAAGCGGTGAACAACACCGACCGCAACTTCAGCGAGCGCAAGCTGCAGGCTCGCATCGAGCAGTTGGAGAACAGTGTCGGCCGCTACCTCGAAGAGCTTGATCGCGCCGATCGCGAGCCGAGTCGCGTCACCGAGGCCCGCATTGCCCACGTGAAGCACAAGATCCGCTCGATCCGCAGCCGGATGAAGGAATTGGCTTCTCTCGAAGAGCAGATTCGCAACTCACCCGACGGCCAGATCTCACTGACCGACCCGGACGCGCGTTGCATTGCCACCAGCGGCAAGGGAACGGCCATGGTTGGCTACAATGTCCAGACTGCGGTCGACACCAAGCATCATCTGATCGTCGCCCACGAAGTAACGAATCTCGGGCACGACAGAACCATGCTGTCTCCGATGGCGCAACAGGCCCGAGAAACCATCGGATCGAAGAAGCTCAAGGCACTGGCGGATCGAGGCTACTTCAGCGGTCCACAGATACTGGACTGCGAAGAGCACGGCATCACGCCGCTGGTGCCCAAGACGATGACGTCCAACAACCGGGCGCGTGGGTTGTTCGACAAACGGGACTTCCACTACCTGCCGCAGAAGGATGAGTTTCGCTGTCCGTCCGGGGAGAAGGCGATCTTCCGCTGCGAGACGATCGAAAGCGGACTGACCATTCGCAAATACTGGTCATCCGCATGCCCGCGCTGCTCCCTGAAGCCTCGATGCACGACGGGCCAGTACCGAAGGATCAACCGGTGGGAGAATGAGCACGTCGTCGACGCCATGCAGAAGCGGCTGGATCGGATGCCGGCCGTGACGCGCATGCGACGACAGACCGTCGAGCATCCCTTCGCCACTCTGAAATCCTGGATGGGGGCGACGCATTTCCTGACTCGGACCCTGCCGAACGTCAGAACAGAGATGAGCCTGCATGTCTTGGCTTACAACCTGACCAGAGCAGTAAGCATCTTCGGAACGAAGGGACTGATGGGGATGATCAGGGCATGACGCAGCCTGTCTGCGTGTTTTAGATTCTTTGATGCGCTAGAAGCAGTAACTCGCGTGACAATCGGCGTCACTCTGTGACTGTGCCTAGCCGATGCCATTTTGCGCGTTTTCACACAGCCTCAGCCCAAAGCAGACGTTTAGCGTACGTCTCTACCCGTCCATTCCGCCTCGTCTTCCTATCCATGCACGATAGGCCGTGGGTGTCATGCCCGTATGCCGCACGAAGGCGCGGCGGAAGCTGCCCTCATCACGCCAGCCGCAATGCTGCGCTACGGCCTTGACCGCGGTGCGGCTGGTTTCCAGCAGGGTGCGGGCGGTCTCCAATTGCACGCGGGTAATAAAACCCTTGGGCGACTCCAGTCCAAGATTCTTCAGACGCCGGTGCAAGGTGCGCTCGCTGGTGGAAAGCTGTGCGGCTAGCGCACTCGGTGTCAGTCCTGCGTCGCCCCGGTGACTGCGCACGGCTTTCTCGGCTGCCAGCAGAAAAGGATCATGCGCTTGCATGTGGCTGGGCGGCACATACACGCTCTGCGCCAACGGCGCGGTATCGACCACGGCGAAATCGGCGGCAGTGCGCGCCGCCTCCGGCCCGGCCAGCACGCGGATGGTGTGCAGGGCGAGATCAATCCACGACAAGGGGCCGCCTGCCGTCACCACCCGGCCATCCTCGATCAGGGCGCTTCCCCAGGCCGGGTCGGCTTTCGGAAAGCGGCGCTTGAGCTCGTCGTGCAGCCACCAGGTGGTGGTGCAGCGACGGCCATTGAGCAGGCCGGCCTCGCCCACCACGAACACGCCCGCGCAGCTGCTGCAGATGTAAGCACCGTGTGCGTGCTGCTGGCGCAGCCAGGCGGCGGCCTTGGCGGTCTGCGCGTTTTGAGGCGGCAGGCCATCACTGGCGGGCATGAGGCCGGGGATGAGCACAGCGTCGGCGCGGGGGATGTCCTTGAGCGCGGCATCCACGGCGAGCCGGCGGCCCCGGCCATCGGTTACGGCGCGGCCATCGGGACTGGCGACGATCACCTCGCATAGCGGCCAGCGCCGCGCCTTGGGTTGGCCCTCGCTCGCCTTGCCGGCCAGCCAGAACATATCCGCGAGACCGACCAAACCGGAGGGCAGGTTACCGTCGAGGGCGAGCAGCACGACATGCATGGCGGATTCCGGCGGTTTGGAGTGATGGCGGATTTTGCCGGTTAATTGTCCGACCCGCCACAGCCAGGTGGAGGTTGGACACGTCCATACTGCGCCCCGCAGTCGCTGTATTCCCAAACCGTTAGCCGGAGCACCCCATGAGCCACGTCGCTGCCGTCGTCACCTTCAAAGCCCAGCCCGGAAAGGGCGCGGAAGTCGCCCGCCTGGTCGGTGCCGCCCTGCCGGAAGCCCTCAAGGAAACCCCCATGCCGCTGTGGCTGGTGCTGCACTCCGAGGCCAACCCGGACGTCGTCCATATCGTCGATGTGTTCGTGGACGCCGCCGGACGCGACAACCACCTGCGCGACACCACTGCCGCCCAGATCATCGCCACCGTGCCACCGCATCTCGCAGCGCCCCTCGACATAGCCCCCATGCGGCTCGTTGCCGCCAAGGGTCTCTGAATCCCCCTCACCTGAAACACCGCACCGGAACTCATGAAAACGACCATCTCGCTGGTCGCACTTGCCCTCGCTACGGCCACGACGGCCCAGGCCGCACCCGCTGCCACCGCCAAGCTGCTGGCCGCCGACAAAAGCTGCGCGGGCCTGCCGACGCACGCCGAGTTCAAAGCCGCACTGCAAGCGGCGCAGAAAGAAAAGAACGCCGCCTTCGGCCTCAACATGCGGGGTGCGGTGGTGAACCGCGCCGGCGTGGTCTGCGCTGTCGCCTTCACCGGCGACAATTGGGGCGATCAGTGGCCCGGCAGCCGCGTGATCGCCGCGCAAAAGGCCTAACGTCTTCGGCGGCGGCCTGCCGCTCTACAACGCCAAGGGCGTACTGATTGGCGCGCTGGGCACCTCGGGCGATAGCAGTTGTGCGGATCACTTCATCAGCTGGCGCACGCGCAGCAGCTTGAAGCTCGACTACGTGCCGGTAGGCCTGGGCCCCAACGGCGTGGATCAGATTGCCTTCTCCGGCCAGTGGAGCCAGCCGGTCTGCGGCGACCTCAAGGCGCACGAAGAGGTGGTGAAGAACCTGCCGCTTACCCGGAAAGCCGGTCAGTAACCCGCTGATCGCTTCTCAAATTTCTCAGATTGTCGTTGCTCGGCCCCAGTGGATCAGTACAAGGCCACTGGGGCCTTGGTCCGCAGTGACTGGCCATCGCGTGTCCCTTTGCAATCGGTCGGACAAATCTGAGGCTCAACCATCCTCTCGAGAATCATCATGCTGATCCCTGGCAATTCGTTGATCACCGCCACGCCAGAGGAGGGTCGCCAGCTTGCCATGACGATATCCAGGCTGGTCATCAAAACCACGCAACCGGATGACGCGGTGCGATCCAGGCTGCGCGATGTCTATGCGAACGACGCGATGGCTTTACTGCAGGTCGGCCAAACGGTCGCCATCGAGTTCGCCACGATCGCAGCCGCAAACAACTATTGGAGAAAGTAGCCAGGTCTCGGGCCTGCAGCTCCAGAAGGTCAAACCCTAAATGCCGACTAGCGGTTTAGTGCGGCTGATCAGCCAGAGCAACTCGACTTGAAGGACCGCTTCTGGCACCTCAGCGACAGTCGCTGATCAGCCCAAAGTCGCCATTGGCGGTCCGACTTTGGAAGGTCGCCGATCCAACGCGAGCGGACGGGCGTGCTGTCGACACGGCCCTGACTGCAACATTGCGGCGACACATGGCCGGACCGCTCTCTTGCGAACGAGCGACTTCTTCCGGGGGCAGCCGTGACGATGCGGCCGCCTCGGTGGCTGGCGGCCGGCCGATGTCGATGATCCAATCCGCGGCGGCGACGAGTTCCGAACGAGCGACGACTTGCCCAGTTCGGAGAGACGTTCGAACGCCACAAACGCGTGACGAGGGAGGGCGACGGGCGCGCGCCCGAGGGAACGGAAACACCCCTGCGCTGTCTATGTAACCCGGCAGCGCGGGACCTGTCGTTCAATTTCCCGGAGGTGCGAGATGATTACCCGTGGCCTGCTGGTTCGCCTGGAAGCCAAGCCAGGCGAAGAGTCGGCGGTGGAGGATTTCCTCCGATCGTCGCTACCCCTCGTGCAAAAGGAAGCCGGCACCACCGCGTGGTTCGCCGTTCGGTTTGGGCGGGGCGAGTACGGGATCTTCGATGTCTTTCCGGACGACGCCAGCCGCGATGCGCACTTGGCCGGTGAGGTCGCAAAGGGGCTGCAAGCGCGCGGCGAAAAGCTCTTCTCGCGGACGCCGCGCATCCAGAAACTGGACGTGCTCGCCAGCAAGCTGCCTGTGGGCAGCGTCCCGCAGCAGGACACCAAGGGGCTGCTGCTCACCTTCAAGGCCAAGGCGGGTCTTGAGCAGGAGGTCGAAAGCTTCCTGCGCGATGCCGAGAACCTGGTGAAGGAAGAGCCGAAAACCACCGCGTGGTTCGCGATCCACACTTCCGAAGGTGGATACGGAATATTCGACGTATTTCCGGACAACGGCGGCCGCTTTTCCCATCTGGTGGGGCACGTGCCGCGAGAGCTGGCGAAGCACGCGCTCACGCTGCTGGGCTCCGTACCCGACATGGAGATGCTGAACATAGAAGCGGAGAAGCTCGCCGCCTGATGGTCGGCGCCGCGTCGCTAAATGGCTCTTTCGAGGATGTCGAGACCGCGCTCGGAGGTGGCGCGGTCGATGGTGAGGGCGGGCATCAGCATGAGGACGTTCTCTTCGGCGGAGATCAGCAAGCCGCCTTTCCTGCACGTAGCACCGATTTTGCCCGCGTAGTCCTCGTCTTTCAGTTCGATGCCGATGGCGAGGCCCTTGCCTTGGACGGTGGCATTGCCGTCGAAGCTCATCCCGGAGAGCCGCGCAAGAAAGTATTCGCCCAGCGTGTTGGCGTTCCTGAGAAGCGTGTTGCGATGGCGCTCAGGTAACGGAGGTTAGCCAGCGCAACCGCCACGGCACGCGGGTGCCAGCCGTAGGTGGAATACATGCCGAAGCGTCCTTTGATGGCCTTCGCGATCTTGGAGGTGGTGATGACCGCGCCCATCCCGCCGTAGCCACCCGTAATGGCTTTCGCCATACACAGCACGTCAGGCTCGAGCCCGAAGTGCTCGCAAGCGAAGAGCGTCCCGGTTCGGCCAAACCCGGTGGCGACTTCGTCTGCGATGAAAAGCGTGCCGTAGCGCGTGCAAAGTTTGCGTACGCCGCGAACGAAATCAGCCTCGGGAACGAGGGCGCCGAGGTTGCAGATGATCGGCTCCATGATGAAGGCGGCAACGTCGCGCTTCTTCAGCAGCGTCTCGACTTTTCCGAGAGCCCTCGCATCCAGCGGCGTCTCGATCTTGTGGCAGTTGGGCAGGAGGCTCTTGAACTTTTCACGGTTGTCGGATGCGCCGATGCTCATCGCGCCGATGGAGTTACCGTGGTAGCTGTCCTCGATGGACACGAACGAACCGCGTCCGGTGTAGGCCATCGCGATCTGCAGTGCGGCTTCGACTGATTCAGTTCCGCCTGTGGTGCGGTAGGAGACGGCGAGCGCACCGGGCGTCATGTGGGCGAGCATTTCAGCGAGCTCCGCCCAAGGGCGGTAAAGATAGTTCGGGTGCACGTATTCCGGCCCGTCGAACGTACGCGCAGCCGCGCGGATTTCGGTGTTGCCCCAGCCAAGGTTGCCGACACACCAGCCCATCATGAAGTCGATGTATTTGCGGCCGCGACTGTCGATGAGATAGCTGCCGGCCGAGTGGCCGACGACGACGTCTTCGGGTTCGCCTTGTCGGCCGAAGTACTTCCTGTCGAGTTGGCGGGCGTTCATGTGTGGTCCTCGCATGTTGCCGCTCGTTGAAAACTGACCACCTGGGGATGACGCACATTGGGCGTAACTACTTCGGCAATCCCGGCATGCGGGAACTGCCGGCGTCGCATTACTTCCGGCTGCGATGCACACGATGTGGCACCACCGGGAAGTTCGGCTGGTGGCCTCCAGAGGAGGACAATGGGAAGGACCGGCGGAAGCTTTACAAGGCAGTGCCCGAACTCACCAACTGCAGGCGATGTGGGGGATGGGGTTGCGCAAAGTGCAGACGCTGAGAGCAGTGCTAGGCGACATTTGATGTCCGCTGACAGCGCGGATAGTTGCACTGAAACATTCAAGAAGCCGGACAGCAGAACACCCAGCGCCCACCAAGTCAGCGCAGGTGGTGCGGCTTCGCCCTGCAGGGCGGCAGAAAGGTGAATGGACACTCATCGCGGCAAACGGCTGCTATAGAGCCGCCGTTGAAGGCTTCCGAAAACCGGCCCATGCCATTCGAATAGACGTACCAGATTCGGAACCGGTATATGGGGATCAGTCCCGCCCGCCGATCCATGCTGGGAAGGCTCAGGTTCGCGTTACAGAGGAGCTAATTGGGGAGCAGCAGTGTCGGCTGCATAACCACTCTCTTCTAGAATCGATGCATCCAGCCCAGCTGCAGTTGAAGAACATGCGCATCCTCGAACCGCCACGCATCACTGAGAACAGATAGGCGAAGGTGGTGCCAGTGCAAGCCCGCGCCGACGGCATCAAGGCTCGGCATCCATTCCAGGTCCAACAGAACGGAATGGGCTAACTGCTGCGAGATGGAAAGGCTAGGGTAGGATTCTACTTCCGTCATGCGCAGCTTCACGTCCAAGCGTGTCCCCTGCAGCGCCTGCCACTGAAGGGCTGCTCGGCCCCGAGCGTGCAAGCGTTGCCGGTAGTCCTCGTTGAACTCGAGCCCCGTGAGCGTTGGCCGGAATCTTAGATAGCCATCTGCATCGAACTCCTGGGTGTCGGAGGTTGCAACGGCCGATGTGGCGGGGGCGTCACGCCAATAGAGAAATCCCAGCAGATCGCTGCCTGACAAGGCCAGGTTCCACTGATTGGAGAATCGGTAGTTGATCGCCAGATCCAGAGAGAACCCTTCTCCCGATGGGCCGCGTACATTGCGATCAAACAGAACGTCTTCATTGTAGTGATAGCTGACGGAAGCGTTATAGGCGTACTCGTTTGAGTTTATTGCACTCCCAACCCCGTGGATGGAGCCATCGATCAGGGCCTGGCCGCTTAGGACCGTCAGGCCGGCTTCGATATCAAGCTCTCCCCGGGAGTGCCTACGTGCCAACCGTAGGCCCTGACTGCGGTTGTGAAAGGCACGCAGGTTCAGGTTATAGACCGTTCCCGGAGTGAGGTCCTGCTTGTTCTTGATCTGGTGATAAAGGATCGCGGCGTCACGGGATGCCTTGATCTCGTAGTCGTACTTTTGGACGTAGCCTACGGACCATGCGTCATTGCGTACCCCTATCTCAATACGATTGTGCGTTACTGCATCGGATCCTCCGTCTAGAGAACCCTTCCAGTCGTTGAGGTAATCGTGTACGGCAACTGGCTCCGCATGGGCAAAGGCATCCAGCTCGAAATAGGGCGTCCATGCACGAGCTGGAAGCGCGAGCAGCGTCAGTGAGCAGGCACAAAAAAAGGGGGCGGTTGCCCGCCCCTTAGGGAAACTTGTCATGCTTGCCTTGGCTCGGTCTTCAGTTGAAGAGCGTCTCGAAGGTTCCGTCGACGTAATGCAGTGTAACCAGACCGCCGTTCTGGCGTACCTCGGCGGCCTTGACCCCATTCACGGTCAGGATGCTGCCGCCGACGTCCACGTCCTCGGCCGGGTTCGCGGCCTTGTTGACCAGGGTCAGGAGGACGCCCCCATTTCCACTGATCTTGACGGTGGTGATGTCGACCTTCTGGGCAGTGTTTTCTCCGCTGACGGACAGCAGCGCCGTGCTCCCTTCCGTGAAATTGATCGTCACGCTGCCGACGGGGGCTTGACGGGCATTGTTCCAACCCTTGGAGTCGATCGCCACCGTGACCGTGGTCTCAGGAGCCACGGAAGCCGGGAGCTTGACCTTCGATGAGATGGTGACCGTACCCTGCAGGAAATTGGTCGCGCTGTAGGGCTGCGAGTAGTTGAAGTTCTTCGCGGACGCATCGGCGATGGTGACGCCAATATTGGCGTTGACCTCATTGTTGGTGCCATCCTTGACGACGCCCTTGACGCTGAGCCGCGTCGGGGCGAAGGCCGCAACGTCACCCGCCGGAGTTGAGCATACGTTTCCGGATGCCTCGCAGCGAACAACGGTTGCTCCGATGACGCCCTGGAAGCTCAGGGTCTTGCTGCCCTTTTGCGCCAGCGTTGCGTCGAGATCGAACACCACCTGCTTGATGTTCTGAGCGGTGAAGTCGTTCTGGATCTCATCATTGGATAGGATCGGCTTCGAAGCATCCCGCAGCGTAACAACACCCTTGCTGGCAGAAGCGATGGTCAGCTTTGCGCCGCTGTCGCCGACGGTTTCGGCAGAACCCTCCAGCGAGACCGTCAAGGTCGCGCCCTTGGCCTGATCCTTGTCGGTGGGCAGCTTGAAGGTGAGGTTAACGGTGTCATTGCGAACGCTACCGACGGCCGTAATGGTCGTCACGCCGCCGGTGCTGGACTTTGTGATCGTGGCCGACTTCGCCCCGCCGGTGCCCTGGGTGCTCAGGGTCTTCGTGCCGCTTGCATTGGCCGAGTCAATCAGCTCCCCGGCAGCATCCACGACCAGGCCGAGGCTCTCGAAGAGGGCCAACGCCTTGGGCTCTGCCAGGCCTGCGGCTTCTTCCAGGCCCGCAAGGTAGGTGTTGGAGGCTTGATCGGGGCGCAGCACATCTTCGTAGCGCTGGACGGTATTACGTAGATTTCCGGTAAACGCCTTGGCAGCGCTTACCGCGGTGCCCGCGTTGTCCGCAATGGGCTCCGGCTTGAAATCGGACGCAGGATCGCCCTGCGAGGCGGCGTCCAGGCTGGCCAGAACACCGGCGGAATCAGCTTTCCCCGCGGCATCGAGCTGAGCCTTGGCGACGGCCACCAGGTCGGCCAACTTGCCCTTCTTGATCGAGCCATCGGCAAAATCATCGGCAAGATTCTTGACGGCGCTGGCAATGGCGGCCTGCGGGGTCGTTGCGGTGCTGTCTGCCAGGGACAGGACGGCCGCATTGAGCGCGGAATAGGCGAGCTGCTGGCCGGTGGCATTGGCTGGCACCGACAGCAGGTCCACCGGAGCTGTGCCTACCACATCGACACCGCCTGCCAGGGAGCGAACCTGGGACTGTGCCTGAGCCAGAGCCTGCGAGGTGTTCAGGGTCGCCAGCTTCAACTTTGCGAGCCCGCCGAGCAGGTGCGTAAGAGCCGAGACGTTCAGGCTGTTGGAGCCGTTGGATAGCTTCGGCAAATACGATTCCAGCAAGAAATCAGGGCCGACGGCGATGAAGTCGCCTCGGCTCTTGCCGGCACCGCAGACCTTGGCGACCTGAGCGGCTGGAGCGTCGCAACGAACCTCTGTGCCCGTGGCGCGACCCTTGACCTGCAGCAGTACTGCGCCGCCCTGGTAGTCGGTGATCTTGAGATTGTTGAAAGCGCCCCCTGGGCCAGTGGCGCCACTGCCGATCTGCTTGCCATCGACGGCGTTCAGGCTTTTTGCGCCCAGCTCGAAAACAAGGACATCTGCATTTCGGATCACGCCCTTTACGGCAGCGCCATCGATAGTGATTTCACTGGAGCCCCCGCCACCTCCGCCACCACATGCCGTCAGCGCGAGAACCGCGCCTGCCATGATCGCTCTTCGATAAATCCTGTCCATTTTTCGCCCCTTGTTTTGATTTTTTGATGGCAGCTCAAAGCTCAGAAGCCATCTCTGCCCTGTGTGAGCGGGTGTCCCAAGCCCACGCATGGGATCGTGTTCGCTCATGTAGGTGGGATCACCCCCCCGACTCGGGTATTGACAAAGACATTCAAGAAGATTGGCTCGAATTATGAGGAAAAAGTCTCGCTTTACAGTTGAGAGACTCTTCAAGCAACTATCTGGCGAATCTGGTACGCGCGGGCCAATTAGTTCTGTAAAGGGTGAAGGCGTATGGAGAATTTTGTGCGATGCGCCATTCCGTCACTGGGAATAAAACCTGACACCTGATTCAGGTTTTTCTTCGTCGACCTTCTCAGTCGTCGGCTCGGAGAAGTTGGCGCGCCGAGGAGGTGGCATTGGATGAACTGGGTTTTCACCTGACCCTTCGTATCGGACATACTTGGATGACGGCCAAGGGGGAATCGCCAAAGATTCTGGCCGCTAAGGGGATAGAGATGGAAACCAGTTTTTCCACGGATGATCACGTGCGAAAGGGCACGGTAGCGCTCGCGTCATTGAACGAGCGGCGTGCACGGTGGGGGCGCATGCTGCTGTGGGCCCTCATCGCGAATGTCACCTTCACTGGTGTGATCGGCCCTTATTTGCTGCCTAGAGATATTTTTATATATCTCTCAACGCTGCTGGGCGGCGATTATGTTCATCAAGGTGCCGTTCTGGCACAACGCCCCTGGGTGGATGTCGGGCACCGCCTTCTCGGAGTGACCTTGCTGGTGGCGGGCATGCTGCAATTCGATCCACAGTTGCGAAGGGGCTATCCGAAGCTTCATCGCTGGGCGGGACGCATATTCCTCATGCTTGTCTTGGTCATCAGCGCGACGGCACTCATTATGGGATTCTCGTATCCGTTCTCAGGACCGCCTGAGAGTGTTTTCGTAGTGACGGTGTGCATGCTTCTTCTATGGTTCTCTGCCAGTGCTTGGCGGGAGATAAGGCGTCGGAACTTTGCACGGCATCGCGAATGGATGATTCGGACACTTGGACTTTGCTTCTTTATCGCCGTACAGCGCCTTATTTATATATCGATGGTCGTCGCCACCGACTGGCCAGACCGGGAGATCTTTCTGCTTTCGAACTGGATGGGCGTAGTTATTGCGCTAGTGGCCGCTGAGTCGTGGATCAATCTAACCCGTAAGCCCGTTCCGTTAGGAGCTTCAGCATGACCCCCGCGGCTCGCGACACTCGCTGGCTGGATGCCCTTTTCATCGTTTTGGCGGTGCTTGGCTTGGTTGGGACCAACGCACAACTTCCGGCATATCTACCCCTTGGGCCTGTCGGGGGAACGGTCCAGTTCTGGACTGAAGCCCTTTCATCTCCCGCCAGCATCTTCCTGGTTGCGGATATTCTCGTGCTCGGTGCGGTGATTCTGGTGTGGATGTTCGGCGAATGCCGACGGCTTGGCATCGGTGCAGGATGGGCCTGGTTCTACTTCTTCGGCAGCTTTCTAATCGGAATCAGCTTCTTTGTGCCGCTGTTCATGGCGCATAGGCAAAGGCGTATCCGCGCCATCGTTCCTGCTGAACAGGCTGTGCCTGAAGGTAGTGACCTTCTGGCGGTTGTTATCGCACTGGGACTGGCGGCGGCAGCAGTGGCCTACAGCGTATCCCGCCTTTTTTCTGCATGAGGGGAAAAATAAGCCGCCCGGTGAAGATTCAGGGCCTCGACGCAGTGGGGTTTGAGTCCAGCCGAACACAAGTAACCCGGAGTTTATTTAATTGCGCGGTACGCTGCTGTACCCGGAGGGATAAGCAGGAGCGCAGGATTAGCCGATTGGCTAATAGCCCGGGTCTACCTTGCACCTGATACTGCATGCTGGGAATCAATGGGAGATTTTCATTGAATTGCGGCATTGAGGTCGAAGAACAGTATTCAGATGCAGCTGTAGGCGCCGAGGTAATTCGTCACAAAGATGGATGCATTCTCTTGCTGGGCGGCAAGCCGTTCGTTATGGATGGGCCGACGGCTGTTCGCCTCGCCTGGGACCTTTGTGTAATGTTCCAAGATTCTCAAAAACAGAGTTAATGATTCGTCCTGCCAATTCATTGATGGTCGATATGGCTTCTTATCGAAATTCGACGGCAGGGACTGCCTGGATTGTGTGCTCTCTCTTGCCACGGAACGGCCAACAGGGCGTTCCGTTCCATGGGCGTCGCTGAGTCTCATCGCTTCACATTCGCGGAGCGAGAGGAATTCCAGCGAGCCTTTGGACGGATCTCGGAAAAGCTGCCGCGCATGTTTCACCCCTTCTGGCATCGCTGGGAAGAGCTTTCCGAATCCCTTCCTACCGCAATGGTGTATGCCGAAGATGGGTCGCAGGTTCTCCGCCTGACGCGACTCGTATCTGGAAAGTATCGAGCCGAAGGGTTTACTCGAGAAGGGACCGTCATGTATGCCTTCGGTGCAAGGAGCATTAGTGAGGCCTTGCGTGAGGCGGGGATCATTTAACGTATGTTTAATTCCAGTAGAGGCGATCCCCAAGATGCTGCCCTGCCGTGGCATGGGAAATCAACGATTGAACTTGGCTCCGTACTGATACAGAGATTGCGTGAGTAGGGTGCTTATGTCAGAGATCGACTATCTGGAAATTGAACAGTTCAACGAGTCCGTCCGCGAGGAACAGAAGGTCAGCGAAGACGAAAATCACAATAGAGAAATAGATAGGATAGTGGGCGTCGGGGAGAAGCTCTTGACGCATTGCCTCAACAAGGTTTCGGCATCACCAGAGGTTACCGAGCTAGAGGGCGGACTGAACATTCTCGTTCGGACCTTCATCTTGTCTGAGCAAGGCTGGTCGTATTTCACCAGAAAGAGCAGCGGCTCATGGTTTGAGCATACTGCTGATGCAGAGCCTTCGAAGATTTCCTACGATCCGATTAGCCAAGGATCGATTCCTGATCTCGTCATGAATGCGGAGGCTCTTAGACTTGAGCTAAAAACAGTCTCCTTGTTTACGTCTAAGGACAGAATTCCGCCGGATTTCTTCTCGAAGGACTTAGGGCACCTCCAAGGCGACTCAGACCTTGAGAAATTTGACTACGAGGGAGCCAGCAGGCAGAACCGACGTGCGGAAATGTGCCTGATTCTAGGTGACCTGGATGTAATTCAAAAATCTAAAGAGCTAAAGGCGCTTATTGGTGAGGATTTCGCGGTTGATTCGTCTCGACGTCACTTAAGGGAAGTCGGAACCAGAGGGATTCGATTCGAGATAAGAGATTGCGGCTACAGCTCGAAAACCAGGTCCAAAGACAGAAGGTTGTGTGCAATCCTGGCATTTCCTGCGAAGAGGGGTGGGGAAATTACTTGACATTGAATTTAGTCCAAAACCGATGCGTGCTGTCGTGGAAAGCATGGTTTAAAATCTCGCGACCGCATGTATCGAGCACAAGCGCTCGGCGATCTTTGAGTGATCGCTAGATGGACAAGGATACCGTCGTGATCGAAGGCGCAAGCTTCTGATCTCTTCCTCCACAAGTCGCGGCCTACCTGCTACCTGATTCAGGTGTCACTACTGCGATTCTGAACCCGCATCGGGTACATGCGTAGCGCTTTCGGCCTTCAGGAAATTAATAGCTACAAGGGCGCGAATCACCCACCCCACCGTCTTACAAACTGACTGGGGCCTAAGATTTAGTCCGCGAGGAGCTCTGAGCCTTAAGCAATCGTCTTGATCTCTTGAGGCCGAGTGCGATCCGCGTCATCCTGCGCAGCCTGAACGGCCCCCAGCAGACGAGTGCAGGCTTCCTCTCGATGTGTCCACCAATCCGTTGACCAGATTCTGGTGAGGGACCAGCCAAGACCTTCGAGTACGCCCTGGCGCAGGCGGTCGCGGTCACGCGCGCTGGCCATGCTGTGGTATGTAGCGCCGTCACACTCGACGCCCAGGATGTAGCGTCCAGGCGCCCCCTGATCGACCACGCCGATATCGATCCGGAAGCCCGAGCAGCCGACCTGCGGGTGCACTTCCCAGCCGGCATCGCGCAGGACCTGCAATACCTCGCGCTCGAAGGGGCTGTCCGGTTCGCGGCCGGTCGGGTTGGATTCGGCGACGATGGCCGCCGGCCCGCGCAACGCGTAATCCAGATAGGCCTTGAGATCACGCACGCCCACAGAGCGCGTCTTTGTGAGATCGATGTCCTCAGGGCGCAGCGAGGTGTAGATCTCGACCGCCTCGCGGGCGCGGGTGATCGCCACGTTCAGTCGGCGCTCGCCGCCGCTGTTGTTGATCGGCCCGAAGTTCAGCGAGCGTTTGCCGGCGGCGTCCTCGCCGAAGGTGGTGGAGAACAGGATGATGTCGCGCTCGTCGCCCTGGACGCTCTCCAGGTTCTTCACGAAGGGCCGCTCAGTGCCGTGGGCAGCCATGCGTTCTTCGATGCTCGGCACCTCGCGCATCTTGGCTTCCAGGTACTGCTCGATCAGCCGGGCCTGGTTGGAGTTGAAGGTCACCACGCCGATGGTCTTCGACCGCGCCTTGTGATCGTCCTGCTGGAAGTGCTCGATAATGCGCTTCACGACAGCCTCGGCCTCTTTCTCGTTCTGGCCGGTGGTGCCGCGGCCATAGAGGCCGTTGACCGGGACCAGACGCACCGAGTGATCGCGCGTTACCGGCGACGGGAAGGTCACCAGGCGCGAATCGTAGTAGCGGTGGTTGGAGAACGTGATCAGCGACTCGTGGCGACTGCGGTAGTGCCAGTCCAGCGACAGCTGAGGCATGCCGCTGGCAATGCACTCGTCCAAGATGCTCTCCAGGTCGATCGGCGCGCCGGCGTCGTCGCCATCGACGTCCCCATCCTCGTCCGACCCGCCTCGCTCGAAGAACGCCGATGGCGGCAGCTGCTTGGTGTCGCCGGCGAGAACCGCTTGTTTGCCGCGGGCAATCGCGCCGACGGCATCCCAGACTGTTATCTGGCTTGCTTCGTCGAAGATGACCAGGTCGAAGGCCGGATACGAAGGATCGAGGTACTGGGCCACCGACAGCGGCGACATCAGCAGGCAGGGCACCAAAGCTGGAAGGACGTTCGGCGTCTGCTTCACCAGCTTGCGGATAGGCAGGTGCGCGCGCTGCTTCTGGATCTCGCGGCTCAGCAGCGCAAGCTCCGGGCCCGGGCGTGGTGTGCCGACCGCCGGTACCTTGGCAGCAAGGCGCGCGTGAATCAGCTCGCGAGTTAGTTTCTGGAAGCGCTCGTCTGCTTCACGGAACTCTAGGATTTGCCGCTCGTGATCTGCGCTGTTGAATTGCCGCAGCGCCTCGTCGCGATCCATGATTCCGCGCAGCCACCACGTCTGGTAGCACCAGCCCACGTACTCCGCGAAGTGCTGCGGCGGCACCGCGTCGGCTTCGAAGGCGGCGACAATCTTGCCCAGCCCCACCTGCTGGCTCTTGGCCTTGGCTGCCTGCCAAAAGCACCAGTCGCGCAGCCAGGGCTTGGCGGCCGGCCAGCCGGCCGCCGACGCGGCCGCGAGCTCCAGCGCCGCCGGCGCGATGTCGTCGGCCGCCAGTACCAGGGCCGGGTTGCCGGCCAGCTCGCCCAGCTTGGCACTGCTGTCGCGCAACTGGCGCAGCAGCTGCCGGTAGGTCACGAGGATCTTGGTGACGGCGCCGTCGGCGCCGAGCAGGTGGCGCCCCTGGCCGACGAGGGCCTTCACGCGCGCAACCAGCGCCGCCGGCGGCTCGGGGTTCTCGGGAGTGACGAAGCGCCCGAGGGCGGTCTCCAGGCGCTGGCCCCAGGCCGCGAAGCGCTGCACCGCGCCCCAGTCCGTTTCCACGCCCTTGTAGTGGCTGTCCAGCAGCGCCCCGGCCTCGGCCGCATGTCCCTGGATGGCGGCGTCCTCCTGGTTGATGCGGTCCAGGGCCTCCAGTATCTCTGGGACCAGCTCCGGCACTGGCCGCTTGGCGTCCAGGGTGTAAGCCATCAGGCGCGTGGCCACCGCACGCTGCCCCAGCCACTTTGGCAGGGCCCACTTGGTGGTGGCTACCGTCCAGGCTTCCTGCAGCTCCAGGGCGCGCAGGCGCGAGACATCCGGCTTAAAGCGGTCCGACAGGGACTGCCAGGCGGTGTTCCGGGCCTCGCCATGGGAGCGCAGTACCTCCAGCCAACGACGCACCGAGGTTTCCTGCACGCGGCCAGACAGGCCCTGCGGCACTTGGCTGGCGGTCAGCAGCAGGTCGCTCAGTGCTTCGATGTCGGCAAACAGCCGCATGGAGGCATGCGCCAGCGGCAGGTCCAGCGCCTTGGTCAGGTTCGGCAACAGCTGCTGCAGCTGCTGGACGACGGTCTGGTGGGTCTGCGCTGCAGCCAGCAGTTCCTGCTCCCACTCGTTGCTGTATTCGGTCCGGCGGATCGCGCCCAGCGGGTGGCGGCCGACGTTGCCCAGGCGCTGCGCGACCGACTGCATGCGGCCGGCGAGCTGCATCAGCTGGGTCAGGCCCTTCTCATCGACCTGCTCGATCGAAGCCAGGCCGATGGATTGCTCGGGCCAGTCCCGGTGCTTGATCGCGGTGTCGATGGCGCCGCGGACCGTCAGCCCGTTGCCGTGGACCTTATGCAGCGCGCGCACCAGCCCGTTAAGGGAGCTGCGGAGCTGCAGCAGGTTCTCGATTTCCAGTTGCCAGCGCGCCGGCGGATGGGTCTTGCCGACGTCGAGGGTATTCTTGAGCTTGGCCAGCACCTCGGTCTTCACAGCCTTGGCCGAGTGCAGCTGGAGGCAGAAGGGCCCCAGGCCTGCGGCATCGAGGCGGCGCTCGACCACTTCCAGCGCGGCCATCTTCTCTGACACGAACAGCACGCGCTTGCCCTTGCCCAGGGCGTCGGTGATCAGGTTGGTGATGGTCTGGCTCTTGCCGGTACCGGGCGGACCCTTGAGCACGAAGCTGTGGCCGTCGGCCGCCCGGCGCAACGCATTGAGCTGGGAGGCGTCGGTGGAGCTGACCGTGAGCAGTTCGCCGGGCCCGTGCGTGTCGTCGATATCCCGGTACTCGCGGATATCGACTTCGCTGAAGGCCTCGTTGGGCCGGTCGATCAGGTGGCTGACCAGCGCATTGCGGCGGAGCTCCTCGGCACGTTGGGCCAAGTCGGCATACATGACGTACTTGTGGAAGCTGAAGATGCCGAGGTAGACGTCGTTAACGACCTCCCAGCCCTGGATCTCCTTGGCGGCCTCGCGGAAGGCAGCCCAGACCTTGGCCACGTCCACGCCCTTACCGTCGGAGGGCGGCGGGTCCATGCTCGGCATCTGAATGCCGAAACGCTCCTTCATCATCTGGAGCAGGGTAGGGTTCACGATGGCGTCGTCGTCGTGACGCCGGATCGAGAAGCCTGTGCGCACGCTCGAGCGGTGCAAGGTCACCGGCACCAGCAGCAGGGGCGCTAGGTGGGTGTTCTTCGCCTTGTCTTCCTCAGTCCAACGAAGAAAGCCCAGCGCCAGGAACAGTGTGTTGGCGCCGGTCTCCTCCAATCCATTTCGGACCGCCAGGAAAATCTCGTAGAGCGCCGCGTCGAGCTTTTTCGCGTCCAAGTCCGCGAGGAGCTCGTGGCGGGACATCGCGTCCTTGGCCATGGCCTCCAGCGGGTCGTTGCCGGTGCGCGCCTGCGCCAGCGCGGCCGAGCGGGGGTCGTTGCCCTGCATGATCGGCGGCATCGGCTTGAACTTCCATTCCCGGTTGTCCGAGAGGGTGTCCTCCAAGTGCGCCGCGTCGGCGACGCGCAGGGGGATGGTCGCCTTGGTCTGCTTGAAGTTGAGCAGGCGGTTGCGCAGCGTCAGGTCCAGCAGCTTCGTCTTCCAGCGGGCCAGGCGGCCCAGCGGGGTTTCCACCCGCTCGTTCTCGTCCAGCTGCACCACGTCTGCGGCCAGGTCCGGCAGGTCCGGCGCCTCGTCAATATCTACCCGGACCGAATCCTCCTGTCGAGATTCGAGCGGCGCCGCGTCGCGGGAGGGCAGGGGCTCGATCTGTTCCATGCGGGCGCGGCGCACGTCGATCGCGTAGGCGAACTCGTGGGCCTGCTCCAGCAGGTATACCTTGGTCGCGTCCTGCGCCGCCTTTAGCGAGGGTACCGGCCGGTGGGCCAGGACGGTCGACTCGAACATCACCAGCTCACCGCTGTCGACGCGCTTGCGCAGGGCCTGCGGGTCATCGATCAGGCAGGTGGCGAAGGACGTGTTGATCAGCCAGCATCCGACCCAGGCATGCCCGTCCTTCAGCAAGATCAGCGGGTTCAGGTTCAGCTGCTCGAGGCAGGACACCATCAGCATGGTCAGGTCGAGGCAGGTGCCGATGCCCCCGGTGAAGATGCGGTCCGGCGTGCGGATCTTCTGCCCGTTACCGACGAAGCTCGCCGGCGGCATGCTGTACTTGAGGTCCCTGGCAGCGATTGCGCTGTAGACCGCGGAAATCTGTGCCCAGACTGACTCGCGGCTCTTGGCGCCGTACCCGTTCAGGAGATAGGACTGCCGACCCTTGGAAAGCAGGGCGCCGGCCTCCGACAGGATGCGGTCGACGTGGGGGTTGTTCGGCAGGGAGAAGGCGGCCAGCAGCTCCGGGATGGACCGGGTGCCGCCCCATTCGTCGTAGGACAGGACCGAGATCGGCTCTTCGGCGCTGGCCGCCGGCGCGCCGGCGGCGGTGACCTGCACCTTCAGCCGGCCGCGCTCGGTGTCGGTCAGGCCGGCAAGGAACGTATGCCTCGACTTCAACGCCACCGAACTGATGTGGCGCTCCTCGCCAGCGCCCAGGGTGTCGAAGCGGAACTCCAGTGGGTCGCAGAAGGCGGGCTCGGCCGACAGGGTGATCGCCAAGTCGCGCAGCGGCGAATCCGTGCCATTGCGGACGGTCAGCCCGTGGACCACCGGGATTGAGTTTTGGTAACTGGCAAAGCTGACGGTGGCGTCGGCGCGCAGCGCGACGCTGACGGCCGGCAGCAGCGTGTCATCGGACATTGAAAACCCCCTAGGGCAATGCTTCCCCAATCTCGTCACGTCCCGCAACCTGACGAATGAATCTGAGTTCGGGCTTCTGCGCCTCAGAGCCGCGGTTTCGCATGGCTACAAGGGAGACGAGGTGGCAGGTGCTTCTATTAGGGGGCGACGGCCAATTAGGAATCAAGTCGGCCACCTTACGCCCGGAGACAGCGGCGACTCCGGCGGAGTGCAGGGCCGCGTCACCGATCGCCAAGCTTCTAAGAGAATGCCGGAGGGTCGCTGATGCTCGACCTGTGTGTACGGCACCATCTTTGTGCCCATTCTTATTGCCAGGAGCGAAGGCGTCAGCTGGTTGGGCACAGAGAGATTGGGTCAATGCAGGCGATGCCCAAAAGGCGTGGGCACAGGACGGGCACAAGGCGGGCATTTGTGCCCATTGCTGGGTTTGTGCCCCGAGTAGGGATTGAGTCAAGCGCCGAAGCCGCGGCGACCGGGTGGGCGCCAGCCGGGCCAGCAGTGCGCTGGTGAAATCCGCGGAAACTATTGATTTGGTGCGCCCAAAGTGGGCAATGAAAGAGTTTGGCGAGGACTCCATTGCATTGTGAAACGGAGGAAGCCGAAAACTTGGAAGGACGCCTACGCGGAAATGGATGTCATTGCGCGGTTTCCTAGCGCCGCTCTTTACGCTGTGCAGGGCAAGCTGCGACCGCTGTTCCCCGGGCATCATCGACAAGCTCCAGTTGGGGGTATCAGGTCCAGCTCCAACAATCCCTGATTTCAGGCGTTCTTGTACCAACGGCGGCGCAGGCTGAAATGCCGGCCCAGAGGGTTATCGTAAATTCGGCGGAAACAGGTAGCTGAATCCACTGAATCCTCGCCGCCAAAGTGAATTTACGTTCACCATGGTAACGACTGCTCAGTAACGGCTGCAATGCGGTCGCCGTTGCACCCTTACGACGGGCGGAATGCGGCGCGAGCATTGCCGTATGGATATAACCGCGGCTGCACAAACAGATAACACCTTTCAAAGTCTTGCGACTCCCTGGGAGGTAGCGTGTCTTTGTCCCAGCATGTCCGAAAATGGGCAGTTCTATTACTTGGCGAGATTTGTAGCTGAAAGACTATCCGCAGTTGACGAGTCGCTACCGGATGGCCTGTATCTCAAGGGTCACATTCGCCGTGCCGCACGCTACATCACTGGCAGATCGGATCCTGCTGAATCTCCAAAGCAACTGAAAGGTGCATCCAACGGCATCGTTCATGACAATCCCATCTGGGCCATTCTGGTGCCGGATCACCTGAGAACTGGTCCGCTAGGAGGGGACGGCCTTCGCGCCATCATTGTTGCCGACGCCCTACTCAGATGGCCAGCGACTACGACAAATCGATGGAGGCTGCATAAATTCGTAAAGACGTGGGATGACTCCACTGATCTAACTGCTGAACGAGACAAAATTTTGCTGTATTTCGGCCTGCCGAATAGCAGCAATCTGAGGCGAGCCCATGGCGCGCTAGAGGCAGCGGCAAGGCTCCTTGACATCCGACAGGATTCCCTGGAGGACGCACAGCGACTTCTGCGCAGCCTGCACGGTGATCTCACTCGTGATTGGGAGCAAAAAGTCGCGGAAGATGCCGAACTGACATCATTTAAGGCCGGCATATACGAGGGGGAAGGGGTTTACTTCTCCTCTGACACCTACCAGGTCACAGCGCATGCGGCACCTCAGGCGCTTGCCAAAGAGGACTGTGGTGTCCAGCGGAGAGAAGCCGCAAGGTCCGGCCTGCTAAGGCGGCGTGCGTTGCATCCCGGGGGGGATAATAGCCTGCTTCCCCAGGAAGTGATCGAGGTAATAGCGCGCGTCAGACAGTACTTGTTAACAGGCACAGGACACATCGGCCCCCAATGCCTGGCGTCCCTGATCATCGTCCTGACCATTGTTACGACGCGAGGCTGGCGCGATATCTACCTGGAGCTTTACGCCCTGGCGCTCGGAGCATCTAAGTGGATAGGACGTCGCGGGGGAAAGTGGGGCGTCGAAACTGTCCTGCCAGCTGGGAACAAGCATGCTCGTGAGAACCTACCTGCCGATATAGCAGCAGGAACGGTTTTCCATGTCTGGTTCGCATTTCCGGATGAAATTCAGGAATTGATTGAGGCAATTGCGTCCTGCGAGCTGGATATGGCGTCGTGGGGATCCGCCGAGACCGCACTGCGTGAAATTCTCAAGGGTCTAAGGCAGGGCGGTGTCGTCAGGGCGTCTCAGGGGCGCCTTCGGATGTCCTTGGCCGTGGCCATCACAGATGAAACGGACGACCCCTGTGATGCCATGGCCATCACGGGCGAAGGATTCGGGCAGAGCACAGCCCCCACCCACTACTACAGCTCGTCTTACGAGCGACTCTGGACCCTGCGAAAGAAAGCGATTAAACGAATATCGGAATTGTCTGTTCCGGAATTTCCCGGGGAACCCGAAGGGGTGGCCATCGGCGCTCCGCTCGCTGCAATATCGGACTCCCGGATAAAGGCAGCGACAACTACTTTCCTGGCTCAGGTCGACGAAGCATCTGCCACGAAAAATCCTCTCGTGGAGCACAATGCGCTGACGATATATGTCGCCAGAATGTTGATGGCGGCGACTGCGCACAGGGGCACGACTTCCATTGGTAAAACTGTCCTCTCCTCGTTTGATGAGCGAGGCTGGGTAGTGTTACACGACAAGAGCGATGAACATGGCGTCGACGTTCGTCTATGCATAGTCCCGCCGATTTGCATCGACGCCATTAGACGGCTATCGGCCTATCGGGCGAAAAACGCATGCCATTGGAAAGCCGCATCCACCCACGCACTGATATTAGCCAATGAGGGGAAGGGTGCTTTTTTCGTCCTTTTCGAGAACGATGGCAGCCTAAGGGAGATTGGACTCCAGGACTTGAACGCCTCGATTGGGCTTCCGAGAAATTTCACACGAGCACGACTACGTATGATGCTCACCAGGCACAAAGTCGCTCCACAACTCATTTACGAGCAACTTGGCCATGTCTGGAATGGTTTTTCTCCTTTCGATAGGCGATCGTTGGAAAGTGTCGTCGATAAGCGGCGAATCTTGGCTCCAGTGCTGGAGTCAATTCTCACGGAAGACGGTTGGATGCTGCCAGCGTCGCTCCGCAGGTATAAGGGGGCCATGTGGCCTGTGCCGCTGCGAGTGGAGGACTTCGGCAGGAAGTCCAAAAAGATCTATAAAGGTATAGAGCAGCAGTGGCGGGTTAACCACAAGATTCGCAACTTTCGATTTACTCCGGAGCAAAGAGGAGAGCATGAGGCCTGGGTGAGAAGACAACTCCAAACGGTCTCGCACGAGTATGAGAAGGATAAACCGACTCAAGACGTTACGATTCCCGAGACTCAGATATCGCATTGGCAGGTAGAAGCGGCAGCGACATTCACGGACATCAGTAGGGCCGCCGCTGCGTTAAGGAGCTTGCGAGCGAGACTTGTAAACCTTCGAAAGAGCTACGGTTGGAATGGCGCGATGCTGCCGCTGGTGTTCTTCACCGTCCCGGAACTCCCCCCAATATTGGCCTCGCATGTGCAGGCTGCTCAGGCGCTCGAAGAGCTGAGGAATTCCTTGGTGGACCCAGCTACAACAACGGGGAAATGCGGGCTCACTGATCGTTGGGCACGGTTGGCTGGCTTCCTGATCGCTGATTGCTGGATCCTCAATCAGCACCAGCTAAGAAGTTGTCTGCAGGCAATCTCAGAGGGGCATATCGCCAATCATCCGGACTGCGTGCATCTGGGATTGACTGATATCGACTTGGGCGCTGATGTTCTCCCCGACCTGGGTGCCATCGGTTCAGATGGCCGACGCCGATCTATACAGTTGGGCCGAGAGGCCTACTTGTTGGCCCTCTCTCTGATTGGGCAGAAGCCACCTAAACTCAAGGACATGGGAAAGCGGCTCTCCGTAATACTCAAAACTCGCTGCGCCGGCATTGGCTCTTCTCCGTGGGTTGCCCTTCTCGATATAGCTCAGCAAGCCAGTCGGATCACTCATCCTGGAGTGCTGTGGAGTGCGATTGATCGACAGGATCCTGGAACGCTAGACCTCCAGCGAACTGATGATTGGGTACGGGGTGGAATCGGGGCGAGACGACGCTCGGATGGTCCGAAGTATGCGCCGTCGGAGGAGGGTTTCGTCGTTAACTTGCCGCCTGCTCGAAATTTCGAGAAGCGATACGTCCAATATCAAGAACTTCGAATTGCACTATGGAGGCTGGCTGAGCCGGGTGCCGCTGATCAGACGATTCCTCGTTGGCGCTATAAGGAGGTCCAAAGACTGTGCAAAAAGCAGCTTTCCTGTCCTGAAGGAGATCAAGTAGTAGCAATGCTGGCTTCGTTCCTGTCGGCCTTGGCAAAGCCACGGTCAGCACGCGTGAAGACCTGCTATGGAGCGATTACCTCCATCGGACGCAGGCTCATCCAGAGCTTGGGGGATGCATCGATCATTGATCTGGATGGATCTGAGCTATTAGCCGCGTATGCTGGAGTACTAGAGCGATCCCCGCACGCCCAAAGAGCAACTGTCGCAAGTAACCTGTACCGTTTTCACCGCTATCACCAGTCAATACTGGCCGAAGTCAACTTCGGACAGCTTCTATCAGGGTCAGGCGACGCGGTATCGATCCCAGTACGCACGGAGATCGTTACGGAAGGCGAATACATTGCTATGCGAGGGCTGGCGGAAATGCTAGTCGACAATGGAATGCTCAGCACCATCGAAGGCCGGCAGGTGAGAGTCATGCTGAGCTTGGAATATCGAGAAGCGCTCCGAATCGGTGAGGTAACTCATGGCCGGGTTGTGGACCTCAGCCGCCGAGATCGCGTGTTCGTCATTAGAAACACCAACCTCGGTTTGGTTAAAACTGATGCGGCGGTGCGTCCTTGTTCGCTCTGGAACTCGCCTGAGGACGAGCTCGGGGAGCTGTACGAGTTGTGTGAGGACGCTGACAAAGAACCTTTGAGGCCGCTCATCAGGGTTGATTCAACAGATCAGTTGGGTGAGCTACTGGCCACTGCCAGGACCCTTATACGAACCTGTAGCGGGCAGCAGCAGGCAAGCTTGCATAGCTTGAGGCATTCAGCAATTAGCGCGGGGATTCTAAAGGTCCTGATGTCCAAGTCCTCCCCTAGGGACCAGATGAAAGCGATGCTGAAGGCGGCCAGGGGATGGGGTCATGCCGAGCACACGACTTCGTTCCTCCACTATTGGCATCTGCAGCACCTCGTGGTCAGGTCTGAGTCTGTAAACCTGACTTCCAGGCAAATTTCGATGCTGACGGGACGAACGCCGGCGGCCATTCGTAAGGGCGCAAGTCGAAATGGACCTGTGACGAATCCGACTCCTGGCAGGGCAGATTCGGCATCCAAACAGGAAATCAGTGATTGGGCATTGAGTGTGAAAGATGGCCGCGCACTGGAGGGGACGCACGCCATACTGAAGTTCTTCGTCTCTTTACATCTCGGCGTGGCTCCGGCCCTGGCCAGAAGGTCATGTCGGCTCGGTCATGAGCAGGCAGCGGCCGCACTGCGTGCCATTAGCGATGTAGGACAGCGCTTTCAAGTGGCCGTACTACCGTCAGCTTCAGTAAGGAATCTGGGGGCACTGGCCCCTCATTTTACAGACTCGATCGGTAGAAACTGGATGCGCGTCTCGCCGTCCCCAGTTCAACTGAAGCGACTACGAACAGCGAAGAGCATCAATCTAAGCTCTGATGAACTGCCTTCGCCGGACTTGCTCATGACGGCGTTGCGTCGGCCGGTAGCGGTCTGGACGGAGGATGAACGGCTCGCAGCTCAGTCGATCTCCAGGATGGTGAGGGGCAATTTGGGCATTCATGCTGTTGCATTGATCAGCCTGGCCGGAACTGCCGCTCGCCGGACCCTCCGAAATCCGGCATAACGGCGTCCGACCGGACGCCGTTGGCCGCTGTTGTGCGGGTGCGCCGACTTTTAAGGTTAGCACTCCACAACGGAGATGCAGATGAGTACTGAGGTAGATGCGGCTGGGCGGGAAGAGGTGAATATGGATCCCGTACTCGAGAAAGCTTGGAGGTTCCCAATGACACCCCCTATGAAGGATCCACTAGGCTTTATTCGCGAGATGCGCGGGCTATTTGAGAAAAAGGCCCTTGGGCTCGATGTTCACGTGTTCAAGATTTCACGCCAAGCTGTGGTCATGGTGTGCCCCATCGAACCTGATTCCTACAAAACGGTGGAGGAGGTTATTGAGGCTGCGAGGCCCCTGTTGTTCAATGCAAACGAAGTCGTCGAGGGTGGCGTCAAAAGGCGGGGTGGCGCAGCGTCTAAGGTCCCGCATGCCCTCATAACAAAAGGGCGAGAGGGGCAGGTGGTGCGCCATGAAATTTCGTACCAAGGCCAAACCCTGGTGGTAGGTAAGGAGCGCCCCAAGAAGAGCACGACCATAGTCGGTGCCAAAAGTGCAGAGCCCCTTGTCATCCGTGAGGTTAGCCTCCGTCGGTGGAAAGTGGGCGTTGAAGATCAGCGCGGGAAGGTGCGTGAGCTGGCTGTAGATCAGGCTGGTTTGAATGATGAAGGTAGGAAAGCCCTAGCGGCCGCGCTTCTTCCCTGTGGCGAACAACGCCTGGTTTTGAAAACCAACACGCGGGATGACGGAAGCGAGGTCCTTGTGGGTGTTGATCTGTTGAATGCGCTCCTCGACCAACGGGCTGGCTCGAGTTCTTGACGCCCCTGTATTGGGGAATGAGAGCTGCGAAGGAAGGATGTGGCTCTCTCATTCCCCATTATCTGGGGCTGTGCTCGGCTAGGTCAGTTCAACCTGGCGTCACTATCAACCCGCTGCGTCAGCTGCGCGATGATCCGTTCCCGTTCAGTTGCCACGGCCTCCGCCTGCGCCCTGGCCATGCGCTCAGCGGTCAGCATAGCTTCAGCCGACTCCGCGCGGCCGCGAAGATCGACCAGTATGCGATCTCGGTCCCGAATGGATTCCGCTAATGACCGAGATCTTCCTTCGATCTCGTCAATTAGAGCGCGGTAGGCGGAAATCTTCGACTCCGTCCGCTCCGACTCATCTAGGTGGATGGCGGAGAGTTGCCTTGACGCCAGGTCCAACCACGAGGACAACTGTGCCCTGAGCGCCTGTTCTAACTCAGGCGGAAAGGTGATCTGCGACCGAACCGCTCGGCGAGCGAGGTCCAATTTCAGCGCTTTTATCGCCGAGAGGGCTCTCGACCGCTGGCAGCCCCCTGCAGCTTGGATCAGTTCCTCTGCCCTTGGCGGACGGCCCAGTCTTGCGTTGAGCTCAGTGCAAAGCCCAAGAAGCTGCTCATCGTTCATCACGGGAGGCCTGCCTGCGCCGGAGGCGGGTTCGGAACCATTCCGAACGGTTCCAACCGATCCTGAACTAGCTGACATGGCGCACCTCCTGCTGTCGGCGAGCCTGCGGATCGTGCTGCCGCACATCCAGATCCTTGGCGACGCTCAACCGGTCCAAGAATATAACTGCCTGCGCGCCCATCCAAGCGTCGTGAGGCCGGTCCTTGGCGCTACGGGCGCAGTACCCCAGTGCGCTCGTCAGCAATTTCGCGCCCTTGGGCCACTGCACCTCA
Source organism: Solimonas sp. (assembly GCA_030149365.1). Classification (GTDB taxonomy): domain Bacteria; phylum Pseudomonadota; class Gammaproteobacteria; order Nevskiales; family Nevskiaceae; genus Solimonas_A. The sequence continues at coordinate 74,607 of JASBRP010000051.1, read as the reverse complement.
AGCCAGGCCAGGTGTGCTCCCAGTCGGACAAACGTCTGCAGGGTGTGCCCAACGTCTTTCTCGGACACCGTTGCTCTCATTTCGCCGACCGTATCGATTTTTCCGAGGTCGTGCAGCAGATAGGCGAGCTGGACGATTCCTGGTGCCAAGCGGAACTGCGGCTCTGCTTGAGCGGCCAGGTGGGCAGCCAAATCCAGCATTTCCGTGCTGTGCACCAGCAGGCCTCCCGCGTAAGCGTGGTGGTAGCGCCAAGCCGCTCTGGATCGAATGAAGGGAATGCCAATGGCCGGATCCCGCAGCACGCGGGTCAAGAAGCTGCGGAGAGCTGGATGTCCCAAGGTGCGATTGAGGTCTACGAGACGTGCCAGGGCAGGGCGAGCAATCTGCGGGCACAGGGTGAGAGGTAGAACGGCGGCGCCATTCTCCACGGCGTCCTCTGCCACAGGAGCCATGGACTGTATGCCGATAATGCTCCCCCTCTCATTGCGCCGGCGGCGACCAACGACCTGCACAACCTGACCAGGCTCGAAACTCCAGTGCTCGATTCGATACTTGGGCAGGCACACGGCCGTGTATCGGCCCTTTGAGTCATCCAAGGTGGCGATGACATAAGGATTGGACGCGGACTTCCGAAAATCTATCCGTAGTTCCGTGAGCAGGAGCTGGCCGCGGACGGGCACCCCAAAGGGGATGATGCTAGGCATTGTTAGTCTCCTGGCTGGCGGCCTTGGGAGTGATCGACACTCCACCATTCACCGCCGCGGTAATCAGTTGATCGAACGCTGACCCGTCCTTACGGGTCAGGTTGGGAATAAAGCGGGCATACACCCGGAATAGCATCTCGGTGGTCGTGTGCCCGAGTTGCCGAGCAATCCACTGGGGATTTTCGCCAGCAGCCAGCCAAAGCGTGGCGCAGGTATGGCGCATCTGGTACGGGCGCCTGGTCTTGTATCCGAGCAGGCGTAGCAGCGGACGCCAGACTCGAGCATCGAAGTTTTTGTTGTCTAGCGGGTTGCCGACCGCGTTGCAGAAGACGTACTCGGATCCCTCTCCGGTGACTTTCTTCTGCCTCTCCAGAGCTTCGAATACGGGCGCGGACATGTCGATTTCGCGCTGCGAGCTGTCCGTCTTGGTGTACTCGGTCCGGCCGCGGCTAAAGGTTTCCCGGATCAGAATCTGCTTGCGCTCGAAGTCCACGTACCGCCACTTCAGGCCATGGGCCTCCCCGGAACGCATGCCGGTAAAGAAGCGCACCGTCAGGTAATTGCGGAAGTCCTCCCGGACGGTTGCCAGGATGGCTCGCACCTGCTCGATCGAAAATGGATCGATGTCCACCCTCTTCTGCTTGAGGCGCTTGATCTTCACGAACGGGTTCTGAATGCCGTGCCGCAGGACCGCTTCATCGAGGGCCATGCGCAGCACCCCCATGATCCGGTTCACCGTGATCGCTGCGATGGTCCGGTCAGATGTGCCACGTCCTCGGCCGATCTGCTTTTGCGCCAGGTCTGCCCGGAAAGCCAACACCTGCTCTCGGGTGATGAGATTGAGGGCGGTGTCTCCGAAGTAGGGCAGCAGGTGCCCTTCCAGGATCGATTCGATGGTCTCGCGATGGCTGATTCGCCACTCGACAGCCTTCTCCGGCTGCCAGATCCCCACGAATTTTCTGAAAGACTGCAGGTCGGAGGCGGGGATCGGGGTGTCGGCCGCCGCCGCCACCGCCCCGGCCGAATATTTCGCCGCCTTCGGGCTGTTTGGGAAGTAACGCCCGTAATCGAAGGTGCCCAGCTCGATCTCCACCTCGATGCGCTTTAGGGCCGTTTCCATCTTACGGCGGTTGGCGGGGGTGTCCTCGAGCTTGGTGTACTCCCTGCACCGCTCGCCGCGGTATCGGAAGTCAAAATAAAGGCAGGACGTCCCCGGGCGGACTGAAATGCTACCCATGGCAGACGCCCCCGGCGGTCATGGGGATGCCCAGGCCCCTTGCCCGGGTGGTGACCATGTCGCTTTCGATCGCCTCCCAGATGAAGAGGATCTTCCTGCCGCCGAAGGGCCGGACGTAGTGACGGCCCTCAATCAGGACGGAGTCCTTCAGGCGTTCTCGAATCGTTCGGACGTCGTACTTAATGCGGGACGACAGTTCTTCTGTCGTCAGGTACGTGGCTGATGCGCTCAAATGAATTCTCCATATATGGCTCATATGAGCCGTATAAGGAACATCTCATTGACTTAACGATATGCAAGGGGCCTCTGAGCCATAAAAGGGTCAGAAAAATCATTTGAGGCTAGAATGCAGCGTATATGATCAGGATCAAGCTCAAAGCGGCCGTCGATGAGGCGGCATTCCGTTCCGGCGAGCGGCTGACCATCACTGACGTGGCTGAGGCGACGGGGCTATCACGTACAACTTTAAATCGCATTGCTAACTTGCCGGGGCACAACGTTGAGCTTTCAGCAGTGGACGCTCTGTGCAAATACTTCCGATGTCAGCCGGGGGATTTGCTGGAGTACGTCCCAGATGATGAGGTGCCCGCAGTTAAGCAGAGGTACTAGCTGCGACGATTGATCTTCCGAGGAGTGGCGCGCTTCCGTGCGAGAGCGGCCGAAGTCGACTCGAGAGGAGCCGGGGAAGAGGGTAAATCGCTTTCTCGCGGCGCTGAGGTGCGAGAAGAGGGGGCAGGCTATTGCCCCAATTTGGTCTCAAGGACGAAGGTCTAAACTGCCTGCCAGTGTCCGATCCATCAATCGGCGCGGTCTCAAAATGGTCTCAAAATGGTCTCAGGCCAGCAGCGACATCCACGATCTTCAACGTCGCGCGCAAACGATCCCCTCGCAAGAAGTTGAAGTGCGAAGGAAATATACGCTTGGAAATTGGTGCGCCCGGAGGGATTCGAACCCCTTCGGAATGCATAAAGGTATGCAATCGTAGTCTATATGATTGTATGTAAATCAACGTCTTGTGACTGAAAACAGGGGGTCAATGTCGCGTCATAGAGGGGCCTGAGGCAATATGAGATTACTCGTTGTATTTTGAGCGATCTGAATGCCATGACCTCATCTCTGCAGTCAGGCGAATCTGAAGTATGCAGTGTGATGATTGCGCCGAGCGCCATATCTCCGCACCCGCTACTGAAAAACACGCCGCGGTCGAAAGCGCGATTCCCAGACGTTGTTAGCGGCATCTTCAATAATTTGATGGTGTCGATGATGCGCCCCCCGGTGGTTGTTCCGGCCGGGGATGGGACCTACTACGCGGTGGCAAACCTGCGGACGGTGGAATGGCAGCGCCATCTGCAGCAGACTCGCGGCGCGTCGGACCCACTCATGTATGCCCTATTGGTGTCGTCCGTGCCGGACCCGAAGGTAGTGACGTGGGCTACCGTGGAGCGATCATTGATGCCCCTGCTTTTGGGCGAATTGAGCTCCCGCGGCCAGCGCAAGGCGTTAGAGGCGATAAAGGCCGCCGGAATCCCCGGGCTAACAGCCCATCCCCTTGCCCGGCGCCAGCGCCTGAAGTCCCTGACTGAACGGTAGCCGAGGCGCATGGCCCAGTTTGCGCTCATTGATCTATGCCAGCGTTTCAGAGCCGAGCACCCGCGTCTCTCCGACCCGCTGATTCTCCTGACCCAACTGGGGGTGCGCCCGGATTTGCGCTTCCTGCGCGATGGCTTGCGGCTATCGCGGGGCGGCATTTCGGCTTACGCCGATGAACTCGCGCAATGCTTGCGAGCGGTGCCCGGGGCACGCCTGGACGTTGAGGACATGCTCCAAAGTCTGGATGCCTTGGCCAGCTGGGTGGATCGCCAGGGTTGGAAGGCCGACGACCCCCGGTTGGAGGCCATGGCGAGGGTGGATGCGTCGGCCCCTAACCCAAATAGTGGCTACTGCCTTGGAATACTGCACCACTGGTCGAATCTGTTTTATACGCTGGAGCCGCCGGCAGGCGCGCGGCCTCCCAAAACGACCGACTCGCAGCCCTACGAAGAACTCATGGCGGAGTTCTCTACTTACGTAGTTGCGGCTCAGTCCACCATTGATCCCGTGGGCTATCTGGCTTACTGCACCCGCTGGGTGAAGTCCAAGCAACAGCCGGAGACTCCCCCCATCGACGATTCCCGCCTGGCAAGACATGTTGCCGACGCGTCTCGAGCGATGCGAAAGATCACTCTCGTCGAGCACCGTGCATTGTTCGACGCGCTTGTCGACCTGCGGGACGAGCTCCCCTTCCATGCCCGGGTACATCGCGCTTTGCTGGGGGAATGGAACCCCCTCGACGAACAGTATCTTGAGGCGGTGGCCAAGCTGCTGGAAGACGTCAAGCCCGGCTGGTTGAGGCCCGGCGCGGAGGGGGTCGATCGGGAGTCCGGAACCCGCATATCGAGTCAGCGGACCGTTCGGCAGCGCTATCGCGACGGGTATGTTCGGATTGCGGAAAGCGATGTGATCGCCGAACTGATCGAGGTCGAAGACGGGCTCAGCTTCGAGATTTTGCGGCCGCTGCCGCCGAGCCTCGAAAAGCAGAAGGGGTCGAAGGGTTCGGAAGTTGAAGGAAAAGATGAGGAGGAGAGCGATCGTCGGCGACAGGAGGCCTTGGAGGAGGCGGATGGGCAAGACTGGATTCCTGCCGCGGACCGCGTACGTGATGACATGGTCGAGGTGATCCTGCTCACGGACGATGATCGGAGTGTCCCCTTGGGGTCGATGAATGCGACTCGGCCGTCGCAGGTCGCCTCTCGCTGGGCACAGCAACACCTCCGCCGATCCCACTTCGCGCATGCTCTCTGGCGCGAGCGTCTGAGACTAAGCGATGTGCGGACCATATTCGCCGCCATGCATTCGGTCCCTGCTGACTCGGAGAACGGCCCCGTCCTGACCTGCCAGCATGCAGCCATTGCAACAGGTCGGTCGCTGGAGGCCGCGACAAAGCTGGAGATCGTCCGAGAGCTACCTCGTTCACCCCCCAAGCCGGATGCGCTCTGCTACCACTTGGATCTGAAGCGGTGGATGCTGCCTGTGCCCCCGCCTGCGTGGAATGACATGACCAAAGTGAGCTGCGAGCGCCCCGTCTGGGTATGGCTCCATCTCTCGGATGCGACGGGCTTTCACGAACTGCTGACGTATTTTTCTCTGGCCACAGCCGGCCGGCCCGTAGAGCGTCTTACCCCCGTTCGAAAGAAGGCCCTGATCCAGTGGCTGCAGGCGGCGCTCCCCGATGCCCCGCCATCAATGAATGCATGCCGACAGTTTCTGTTTCATCGCCTGCTGGCCGTCAATCAAGGCGATCTTGGTGCGGCCAGGCTGATCACGGGCCAGCCCCATTCGCACGCAGAGTCAGTGGCGCACTATGCACACTACGATGCGCCGGTCCTGTGGCGTGCATACCAGAATGCCTGGCGGGTGGCGCCGAAGCCGCGGCACGTAAAATCCCCATCTTCGCGCACTCCCGGCGAGCAGAACGGCTACGGGGCCAGAAGGGTGCCGAAGTTTGATGCGGTGCGAGACCTGCTTTCGGACCTGAGAGCCCAGATTCGCATTGCGGAGCCACTGATTCAGCACAATCTGTACACCGCCTATACCCTTTGCGGCATGGTGCTTGGACTGGGCATGCGCCCGGTCCGGGAGCCGCATCTATTGGACTTTGGCGAGCAGGGATTGTCAGCGTTGTTCCTGACCTATCTCGACAAAGCACGTTCCGACTATCACCGCCGTGTCAATGCGCTGCCCCCGCTTCTGGCGACCCATCTGGAGCGGTACGGGCACCACCTGCGGACCCTGGACCGGTTCGGTCCCCTAGGAGGCAAGCCGCTTCCCAGATTCCGGTATTTTTCGGGGGAAGGTCTGGACGCGGTCGCCTTCCGTCCGAGTCATTTTAAGGATCTTGTTGGATCATTTTTTGCTCTGGAGCTGTACTCGCTACGGAGGTTCGCACGCACGTACCTACTTTCGATTCCCGGAGTCGAAGGTGAGGACGTCGATGCGTTCATGGGCCATTGGCATGAACGGGTAAGCCCTCATGATCCCATGTCGACGTATCCCATGCGCCGCCTGCAGCGACTGGCCGATGGGCCTGTCAATGAGATGCTGAAGGCGTTGGGATTCACACCCCTTTGGATGCCGACTTGAGCAGTCTCATCAATCCTCTCTGGGACCCGCCGCCAAAGGATGCGCCAGAGCTACAGCGCCAGGCGCATCGTTTCATGATGAAGTTGCTGATGCAGATGCGCAGCCGAGCCCCTGAGGTGCTGTCAGCGCCAGAGATATGCGACGGCGAAAGGGTCATGGATGCTGCATTGGCAGCCAGCCTGAATCCCAAGATCGACCCCACGCTTCGTACAGCCGCATTGACGCTGCTCCAGAGGCGTATGAAGTCCGTGGATCCGAAAACGCCGGATCGCATCTTCCTCCCCCGACAAGAGCACCGAAGCGTGCTTTCGTCGACATTCGGGATGGACCTCGGTGATCTCGAACAGTTTGAGGAGGCACTGGAGGAATGCCTTCTTTCCGAGCGTCCAGGGAAGATGCTGCGTTATCCCCCTTCGGCCACTTCTGAAGACGCACTGCGCCGACTCGGCCTGTTGATGGCGATGCTTGTCACCCGACATGGCCAAATCTCGCGTGCAGTCTTGGGGCACGCTGCTCAGTCCCTGAAGCGGCCGGTGCAGCTTTGCGGGAAATGGGCCTGGATCGACATCGAGATTTCGGATTCGCCCAATGGCACTGTCCAGATTCGGCGCCTTTTCATGGACCCCACCACGCTCGCTGCCTGGCTCATGGCGGCCGATGCTGCCGATCAGCTTGCGTCTCCCCCTGACGGCGCGAAGCCAGGGGTTGTCAACCAGTTCTTCAGACGCTTGGCCGATCGGGGCTTCGCGGCACTGATCAAGCACATGCGAACGCGCGAAAGCGACAAGAAAATGGATTCAAAAATCGATTCTCTCAAGCGCCTTTGCGCCTGTCAGAATCAGAGGCTGCATGTTTCGGCAATGCCGCTGATCGCCACCTATGCCCGTGGAGAGGTCATCAGTTCCTCGCTGGAGTCATCGACATGGCTGCGATTGATCGGTGGCGTAAGCAATGTGAACCCGCAATCTGCTGAAGCGCGAGAAATCTCGCAGGCGTTTTCAAGGGAGGTGCCGGTCGGTGAAGTCGATGTCACGGAGCAAATCATCGCAGGCGACCTCGAGGAGGAGGGCCTGATCCCGGAGTTGCGCGCCCTTATGCAGGCTCCGCGGGCGAAATGGGCAAGTCTGTTCGATGCTCAGTTGGCCAACATGAGGAAATCGATGCCAGCCGCGGCGACTGCGATTCTTGCAGTGTCCTGGCTGCGTTATCTGGCTGTAGAACGAAAGAACAAGGGCAAGCAACTCGCCGATGGAAGCTTGCAACACTATCGCGGCCTTCTGGTCAACCGCCTCATCGTTGCATTGCCGCCCTCACTGGATTCTGTCGATGCCGATGAACTGACGGAAGCCTATGAAGAGGTGATTGCCAGCCGCCGGTCGCCCCAGCAGGCATCGCGCATCCGGACGGCGTTGGCGGACTTCGACCGCTATGTTCGCTTCCATCATCTGCCAGACCTGCCGAAAGTCCCGCTGCCAGGATTCGATGGCGGGGGGTATGCCATCAGTGCGCGAATTATCTCGCCAGCGGAGTATCTGTGTGGCTTGGCCTTCATCGGTGATGGGACAATGGTATTCAAGGATCCGCTGCAGGAGAAGCGGGTCCGGGCCTTCTGGATCTTGGCCTTTCGATTTGGGCTTCGCCGTGCTGAGATTCTCGGCCTTCAGGTCCGAGACGTCGACAACGACTGGGTGCGCGTTCGTGTCAACAGTGTTCGATCACTCAAAACATCAAATGCCTTCCGCCTGATCCCTTTGCATGTCTTGCCAAACGATGAGCTTGACGCCGTTCTGTCGCTCAAGGCAGATCGGGCATCAACCGACTGTCTGTTCTTTGATGAGCCTCAGCCACGGCGAAAGGAGTTGGATGATCATCCCGTCATCCTTCGGATCAACAATCTGCTAGAGCGCGTGACTGGAGATACGAGACTTCATCCGCACAATCTCAGGCACAGCACCGCAACCCTGATGCCGCTTGGGGTGCTCGGCTCGGATCTCGGTCTGGTCGGCCATCCTTACGCAGAATCATGGATGCTTGATGCTGTATCAAGCGCACAAGCCATGGACAGGGCCGTGTCCGGGCAACTTCATCGACGCGCTGCTCGTGGTGCAGCACTCGGCATGATGATGGGACATGGAGACGAGGCGACCACTTACGAGCACTATGTTCACTCGCTCGATCTTTTGCTTTTCTTTTCCTGTTGCGGCGGCAGGTTCGATCCCGTGAAGGCCGGGGCCGATGAACACAGATACCCAAGGAGAAGTGAAACCTCACAGTTGTTGGCCATGCTCGGATATCAACCGACCAGTCGGGTGGACACTTCCGACCATGCTGCGCTGCTGAAGCAAATTTCGGATCGTCGTCCGGAGTGTTTCAGCGTTCTGGATTCGGCCATTTGCCCGGGACCTTCATCGGGAGCGGCCACCACTGATGCGGGGGCAATCACCTTGCAAGATCTCTTAACGATCGAAGTCGCGAAGAGCTGGCGGGGCTGGCCTGCATCGCAGGCGCAGCGCGATACAGTGAATGCATTGTTGCCTCGAATCAACGCTGCGCGACTGGAGGACGGTGATCGTCTCAAGCGATGCTTTGACTCTTGGGCTAAGGCGCAACTTAGCAATGACGACTGGGCTTCCATGGATGGAAAAGAAGCTCTCGATTTTTGCGCAGTCTCACCTGTCCTCGTCGTCGAGGCGCTCTGGGTGAGGTCAGAGGAGCGGGGCACGCTTAAAACAAAGTTAGAAGAAGATTCTGCCTTACGTAGAGCTTGCGACGCCGGGGTAGGTAAGATCTGGGTCCGTCTGCAAGATGCTCGTATCAAAAGGCCCACCAGTCGAAAGAAGAAAAGTAAACAAGTCCGGTCGAAGACCCAGTCGACGATAAGCTGGGTTCTCCGTGCAGTTCTCCATTTGCTAACGGGCGGCGGAACGAATGCGAAGGGGGATAGCGTTCCTCCAGACAGCGATACATGCGCGTGATGTTGGCGCTCGTCAGACAAGGACCATCTGAAGGCGATTCTGCTCGGAGCCAGGTGACCAGGGGGGCGCAACGAAGTCTCTGCACCAATGCCGACTTTCATCGAAGCTAATGGTCAGACTTTCGACGAGCCCCCGTCTGTTGCCGACTGTTTGAATCCACCACGCCATAGATGCTGTTCGATAGCTTGGCAGCCTGTCCTAGCTAGACTAGACTAGATCTATTCACAGGAGCGCATGATGTCATCCGTCAACATGCTGGAAGCCAAGTCATCGTTGTCCCGCCTCGTTGAATCCATCGAGCAAGGGCGTGTGCGAGAGATCGTCATTGCCCGCAATGGCCGGCCGGCCGCCAAGCTTGTGCCCATCGATGCTGTTCCTGCCGGCAAGCGACTTGGCATCGCCAAGGGGAAGTTCAAAGTGCCGGACAACATCGACGCCCACAACGCCGAGGTCGCTCAACTGTTCTCGGGCGGGTACAAGCCTTGAACCTCTTGCTTGATACGCACGTTGCCCTGTGGGCGATCACCGACAGCCCGAAGCTGCCGAAGAAAGCACGAGAGATGATCGAGTCGCCCAGGACCTCGATCTGGATCAGCGCGGCAACGGTCTGGGAGATCGCCATCAAGCACAGCCTTGGGCGCGGCGACATGCCTGTGTCCAGCCAGGATGCGCTGCGCTACTTCCAGGAGTCCGGCTACCGGTTCCTGCCCATCGAGCCGGAACATGCCGCGGCCGTCGAAGACCTTGCGGCGCATCATGCGGATCCGTTCGACCGCATCCTCGTGGCGCAGGCCATCGTCGAGCCGTTGCGGCTCATGACCCACGACCCGATCGTAGCGCGCTACAGCGACACCGTAATCGAGGTTTGAACGAGATAGCCAGTACATCATCCCTTCCGTGCAACAATCGGTTGAATGCGTGACTGCTGCAACCACTTTCACTTTTTGCACTTAGCCGGAAGAAGCGCTGCACGACATTCCCCTGCTGCGGGACTTTGCGGGGCTGGATGCCGGCGACTCCCGACTGCCGGACGAGACGACAGCTTGAAGATCGTTATGCGAAAGAATGCAGCACGCGGTGTTAGCGACCAAGGGCATATGTTGAGCGCGAGGTAGATATTCGGCTGGTAGCTTCGCTCCTACCCTGGATAACGCCCCGCTATCCAGGGTAGGAGGGTGGCTCGGTGTGCTAAGGTAGTTTTCGGAACGATACTTCCGCTTCTGTGTCGCAATTGTTGAGTTCGGAGCCTCCCGATGCAGCACCTTCCCGAAGCCGTCTCTTCCGAAACGATTCAACGTGCGATCCGATCCAAGCTTCTGCTAAGGCATGGACTGGCCTCGCATTTCGTCCGGCTCCCATTGCATGTTGAAATGCGCCTTCGCCGCCAGCATGGGCGCAACTGGGAACTTGCCGTTCCGGAATGTGCGGACGCTGCCGAGCTTGAGGCAGCGGCAGTTGAGGTAGCGCGCCACTACAATCTTCGTGCGAAGTAATATCCCCCGGCAAAGCCGGGGGCTTTTGTTTTGTGAGCCGCTCAAAGCGGCTATGCGCAGGCAGGGCCTGCGCGCCGTGGACAGCGGATGCGTTCATGAGAATCCCGAATCGGATGGAGCAAGGCCCGCGCGAAAGTCGCGCAGGTCAGAACACAGGCAGGTGGATCAGGCCTGGCTTTCGGGAGGACCGCGGATAGGGCAGGCGCGGCGTGCTGCCGCATGAACCACGACGGCGGGTGCGTCCTACGCGGGCGCGGCTACGAAAGGCGCCGCTGCCGCAGGAGCGACGCCGGAAGCCAGGTTCTGCGCGTGTACGCGAAGCTGGCAATCGATGTCGCTGTCGAGCGACGGATGCTGCAGCTCATGCGCGAACGACAGCCACTGGCCCAGCAGCAGGACCAGCGCGAAGATCAGCGAATGGTGGATTGAGGTACGCACGACGGGGGCAAGTTAAGCCAGTTGCGGCGGCAAAGTCCGGTGGCGAGATTCAGCCGCCGCCGGATGGCGTCATCAGGCTGCAACATCGAGATATAAGGCTTAAGGTTCCGTGCGCAGGCGGCGCCATTCACGGCCCTGCCGACCGCGGTCGATTCAACAAACCATAAAAAATCCCAAGTTCCTGAAAACGCGCAAGCAAGTCCTGCAGCGCCGCCCGTGGGTCGGATACATTCCGCGGCGCGGATGCTGTCCACCGGCAGCCTGCTGGTCGCGCTGGCCGGGTGTGAGTCGCGCGTCAACGTCGATGTCGCCAACTTCGATTCCGCCGAGCGGATCACGGTCAAGGTCAATGGCGTCGAGCTGCAATCGGACGGAGGCAAGCTGCTACGGCTGGAAGCAGACGAGCCGCAGCAGCTGAACCTGCTCGACTACCGCAGCAGCCTGCTGCGCCTGGTTTCGGACGCCGAACTGGCCAGCGGCAACTACCACGGCCTGCGCCTGCTGCTGGATTCGGAAGATGCGGAGATCGAGCTGGAAGACGGCAGCATCCTGCCGATCGTGATCGACGGCGAGCAGCATTTTTCCAGGACCTCCTTCCAGATCGATTCCGAGGAGGAGAACAGCCTGTCGCTGCTGACGGTGCTGGACCTGCGCTTTTCGCTGGCGGACCAGCAGGCGGTGGACGGCAACTTCCACCTGCGCCAATCGGCGCGGACGGTGGAGACCGCAGCGGCGGGCATCCTGCGCGGCAGTGTCAGCGAGGACTACCTGCAGGATGGTGATTGCGCCGGCGTTGTCGGCGTGGACGGCAGCTACGCCATTTATCTTTACGAGGGTGAGCGCGATACGCCGACCGACTTCCTGGTGGGCGCCGGCGACAACCCGCTGGCTTCGATCACCGTGCTGCCCGATGGCGACGAAGGCAGCTATCGCTATTCGCTGACCGGTTTGGCCCCTGGCCGCTACACGCTGGCCCTGACTTGCGAGGCAGACCTGGAAGATCCGCGTGCGCGGGATGCCCTGAGCTTCCGTGAGCCGCTGGTGGTGGAGATCGGTGTCGGCCGCGAGACCACCCAGGATCTGCTTCAGGACCTGCTGTAGTCCGCGAGCGGTTCGCCTGCGCAAACCTTTGTCGAAGTCCAAGAAAAAGGCCCCGGCAATGCCGGGGCCAATGGTGACCTAACGCTTTTTTACGGGAGCTGCTTAGTCGATGACGCAGGCGTCGACGAAGGCGTTGGCCGAGTTGGCGGCGAACACCGGCGTGGTCGAAGCGGCGTTGGTCAGCGCGATCGGCTGGAAGCCGGAGGCCTTGCCGATGGTCTTGGTCTTGGCCAGGACGGCGGCATCGAACGGAGCCTTGACCAGCGAGCGGACGGCGGCGAGCTTGGAGCCGTGGCCGTTGCTGTAGGTCAGCAGGTAGGAGACGGCGATCACCGGGTAGCGGTCGAAGTCAGCAACGGCCTTCTTGGTCTGCGCGGGCAGCGGCTGCGCATAGTTGGCCGGGTCGACGGTCTGCAGGCAGCTGGCGGTGGCCGGCGGCAGGCCGGTGACATCGATCAGGCTCACGCGACCGGTGGCCGGGTTGACGGTGCTCAGCACCTTGCCCGGTTCAGTGGTCACGGCGATCGAGGTCGCGCCCTTCGGGATGAGGTTCTTCGCCGGGTCCAGCTTGTTGTAGGTGATGGCCGGGCAGGTGAACTTCAGCGACTTGGTGGTGCTCGGGTTAACGACCGTGGTGATCGGCTCGAGGGTGGTGCCGCCGACCGGGTTGCCCGGGCCAGCCGCCTTGCCGTCGTTGACGTCCTTGATCTTGCCGAGCGTACCGGCCTTGCACACGGCGGAACCTTCCGGAGCGATGATCAGCGGCTCCTTGGGCTGATCCGCGGCGTACGACACCGTTGCGTAGGTGATCACGCCGCCGGCGATCTTGGCGCGCGCCAGTCCGTTGGCGATGTCGGCATAGCCGATCGCGCCGTCAGTCTGCGCGACCGTCGTCACGATGCCGCCGTTGCCGCTGGCGCCGATGGCACCCGAGGGCAGCGGAGCGCCGCCGGTGGCATAGCCGTCAACCATCTTGAAGCGATCAGAGGCCGTGGCGACGTCGCCCGGCAGCGTCAGCGAGGGGCAGGCCTGCGACAGGAAGTTCAGGAAGCTGAACGTCGTGCCGGAGTTGTCGCTGCGGTAGATCACCTTGATCGGCTTGGCAGCGATCGTGACCTTCGGGGTGTGCGTCAGCTGCGACCAGTCGGTGATCGTGCCGGAGAAAATGCCGCAAATGTCCGAGCGGGTCAGGTTCAGCTTCTTCTTGCCCAGGGCCGGGTTGTTGTAGACGAACGCGATGGAGCCGGCGACGGCAGGCAGCTGCACCGGCTGGCCGCGCGCGGCCTTGTTGGTGTTGAAGGTGTTGACTTCGGCCTGGTTCAGCGGCGAATCGCTGGCGGAGAAGTCCGTGTCCATCGGGGCCGGGCCGGGGATCGAGAAGCCATCCTGGCTCACGCCGTAGTCCTTGCAGGCGTTGGTGCCGGCGTTGGCGCCGTTGAGCACCTGCTTGCCGCGGCCGGAGCCGGTCTGGCAGTACGACACGCCGATGGTGGGGTTGGCGAGGGCGAAGGCTCCGAACAGCGTGGTCTTGTCGGCCACGGCGGCCGGGCTGGAGTCGGTCGGGTTGAAAACCTGCGGATCGGGCACTTCAAGCGGGTCGGACACCACGGACGGCGGCAGTACGCCGGTGGTCTGCGACAGGCGGCGCGGGTTGCCCAGCGTCTTGAGGAAGCTGGAGCCGATGAAGGCTTCGGCCGGGAAGGTCGCGCCGCCGCCGTACAGCACGGTGGCCGGCGGGGGCGGCGTCGCGGCGATCGCGGCCGGCACGGACAGCGCGGCGGCAATGGCCGCCACGCGGAACGAGGTGTTCAGAACTTTCATTTACATCTCCCTGGGAAACGGTTTTTGAGACACAAATAGAGATACGGCAGGACAAAACTGCACGAAGGAAAAGCGGAGAAAGCTGACTTGAATGGAACAGAGTTCCTTCCACCCCGGTTGGCACCCTGCTCGATTCGACGAGCGCGCGTAAGGTAGGCGTCGAACATGTCAGCGCCTTGAACTTTTTATGATTTCGAACAGCCGCGAATGCATCGCGCGCTTTGTGACAACGCACGCAGGTCGCGATTGACCCCAACGGAACAGCTTTTGCGCTACGGCGCAGCGGCTTCTTCCGTGCTGCCGTCCTTCGGCGCTTCCGGTTCTTCTTCCGCCGCGGTGACGATGTCCGCGTAGGACGGCTGCACGCGGCCGGTTTCGTCCGGCATTACCAGTGCCTCATTGATCTCGTAAGGATCGGCATTGCGCTCCTCCTCTTCCGCCGCAGCCACCGAGGGATCGACGATGAACTCGCCATCCTCTTCGGTTACCGCGGGCGGAGTCGGGGTAGCGGTGATCACCGGCATCTCCGGCACCTGCCACTCCTTATAAGGCGTGGTAACCGCGGGAGCGGTGGCAGTCGGCCGGGGAGGCGGGATTTCCTCGCCGCCCCCCATCAGGATCGCGGCGGCAAAGAGGCCGATCAGCACGGCAGCGGCGTACCACCAGGCGGGGGTGCGGTCGTCGATGGAATCAGGATGGGACATGTCGGGCTTCAAGCTTCATGCGTCAGCAACGGTCCTGTAATGGTAGGGGCCGACAATGACAGGCATTCGAGCGGACACCGCAGCAATCGCGGTGCTGCCGATCTTGTGCAAGGGGGCCCAACGCGCATGTCTGCCGCAGCGGGAGCGCAATCCTGTCTGACATTCGATCATGGGGCTTCGGTTACATCCGTCCTGCGCGTTCGCGCCGCTACTTGGCCTATTGGCCGGGCTCAGCCTGCCCGCGCGCGCTGATGACGCGCCGGCACCGCCGCCCGCCACCTCCACGGTCGTTCCCGTGGCGGGCCGTGCCTTCGACATCCGCGAGATCCAGGTCGACGGCAACACCGTGCTGGAGTCGGTGGATATCGAGGCCGTCATGGAGTTCTTCGTCGGCGAGGGCCGCAGTGCCGCCGATGTCGATGGTGCGCGTGCGGCGCTGGAGAAGCTCTACCGCGAGCTGGGCTACCACACCGTCAGCGTGACGATCCCGCGGCAGACGATCCAGGACGGCATCGTAATGCTGCAGGTCAACGAGACCACGGTCGCGCGTACCGTCGTCGAGGGCGGCGACTACACCTCAATCGCCCAGGTGAAGAAGGAAGTGCCGTCGCTGGCGCCGGGCACGGTGCCGCGCATGCAGGATGTGCAGGAGGACATGGTCTATGCCAACCGCCTGGCCACGCGGCGCGTGACGCCGGAGCTGGGGCCGGGCAGGGAGCCCGGTACGCTCGACGTGAAGCTCAAGGTGGAGGACGACCTGCCGGTCGGCGGATCGCTGGGCTGGAACAACGAGCATGCGCGCGGCACCAGCCCGGCGCGCATGTCCGCCGGCGTCTCCTACGACAACCTGTTCCAGCTGGGGCACAGCCTCAACCTGCTGTACATGACCGCGCCGCAGCGCACCGACGACGGCACCACCTGGTCGTTGAGCTACAACGCGCCGCTGCCGGAGCCGACCTGGAATCTCGGACTCTCGCTGCTGAAGACCGACAGCGAGATTCCCCTGGGGGCCTCCGCCGACGCCCTCACCGACAACCTGACCGTGGGGTTCAGCGCCAGCAAGCGCCTCGGCTCGCGGATCGAGAACTGGTACCCGACGCTGAGCTTCGGCGCGGACTTCAAGAACTACAAGAGCAGCACGGTCATCCGCAGCCCGCAGGGCTCGCTCAAGCTCGAGACGCCGCTGGACTACCTGCCGTTCAACCTGACGTTCCTGGGCAGCTACTACGGCGACCGCCACCGCGTGGACGGCAACATCGCCGCGGTGTTCACGGTGGCGGCGATCGGCAGCGACGAGACCGAGCTCGAGCAGGCGCGCTTCGGCGCCGACGGGCAGTCGCTGTACCTGCGCGGCTCGCTGCAGGATCGCATCCGGCTGCCCAAGGGCTTCTCCCTGGTGGCCAAGCTGACCGGGCAGATCACCGGGCAGGCACTGCTGCCGGCCGAGAAGCTTTCCATGGGCGGCGCCGACAGCGTGCGCGGCTACTTCGAGTCGGAGATTTCCGCCGACCGCGGCATTGCCGGCAGCCTGGAGCTGCGCCTGCCTTCCCTGCCGGAGATCTACGCCGACAGGAAGTGGGCGGCCTGGCTCACCGAGCTGCAGCCCTACCTGTTCCTCGACGGCGCGCGCCTGACCGACCACAGCCCCTTCATCGACGCCGATACGCCGCGAGGCTTCACGCTGGCCAGCGCCGGCGCCGGCCTCAGCGCCCGCCTGCGCGAGTACGCCAGCCTGGACCTGGTCTGGAGCCAGGTGCTGCACGACGTGCCCTTCGCGGAGAGCACCGACCCCAACGCGCCCAGCGGCCTGGGCACGCCGACCGAAAGCGGCGACAACCGTCTGCTGTTCCGATTCCTCGGCAGCTTCTGAAGATTTGCAGGGAGTGATTGAGCGATGTCCGTACGTCTTAGCTTGAAGCGCGCGATGCTGGCAGCGGCAGCCGTCCTGGCCTGGTCGCAGCCGGCCTCGGCCTGGTGGAACCACGACTGGTCCTTCCGCAAGCAGATCACGCTGGACGCGGCCCAGGTAGGCGTCAGCAGCGAGCTGAACAACGCCGTGGTGCTGGTGCGCCTGCATGAGGGTGTGTTCCCCTTCGCCGACGCCAATGCCGACGGCTCCGATCTGCGCATCGTGGCGGAGGACGACAAGACTCCGCTGAAGTTCCACGTCGAGAAGCTGGACCCGGTGTTCAACCTGGGCTTCATCTGGGTGCAGGTGCCCAAGCTGGCGCCCGGCACGCCGTTGAAGCTCTGGCTGTACTGGGGCAGCACCAACGCCGCCGCCGACAGCGATCCCAAGGGGACCTACGACAGCGAGCAGAAGCTGGTCTATCACTTCGGCGAGAGCGGCGCGCCGGCGCAGGATGCCACCTCCTTCCAGCACCATGCCGTCAGCGCCGTGGCCGGCAACGACGGCGGCCTGATCGGCGGCTCGGCCAGGTTCGACGGCAGCGCGGTGCTGGCCCTGCCGGCCTCGCCCTCGCTGGCGGTGCCCGCCGGTGGCGCGCTCACCTGGTCGGCCTGGATCAAGACCGCCGCGACCGACACCGAGGCGGTGGTCTACGCCCAGCGTGACGCCGGCCGCGCCTTCGTCGTCGGCCTGCGCAATGGTGGGCCCTACTTCGGCTACGCCGACGGCCCCGGTCCGCTGCAGGAGACGGCGCCCGCGGCGACGGTCGCCGACAACCAGTGGCACCACCTGGCGGTGGTTGCTACCGCCGCCGAGTCCAAGCTCTATGTCGATGGCGAGTTTCGCGCGCAACTGCCGCGCGGCCTGCCGGCACTGGCCGGTGCCGCCACGCTGGGCGGCCAGGGCGGTGTCAACGGCGCGCCGGTTGAGCAGCCGTTCCGCGGCGAGATCGACGAAATGAAGATTTCCAGCGGCGCCCGCGAAGCCGCCCTGCTGCGTTTGGAGGCGCAGAACCAGGGCGCGGCCGACAAGCTGGTGGCCTTCGGCATCGACGAGGTGCAGTCGTCCTGGTCCACCGGTTACTTCGGCATCATCATGGGATCGCTGACGCTCGACGGCTGGATCGCCATCATCGTGCTGATGGCCATGATGCTGTACAGCTGGTACCTGATGGCGACCAAGGCCAGCCACATCGGACAGGTGTCCAAGGCCAACCGCGTGTTCCTCGACGCCTACGAGAAGGCCGACGGCGATTTCGCCGTGCTGCACCAGGCCACTGCCGCGGACGGCAAGGCGAGTTCGCGACTCGACCTGGACGAGGCGGCGCTGGAGCGCATGCAGGACTCCCCGCTGACCCATATGTTCAATATCGGCATCAAGGAACTGCACCGCCGGCTCAGCAGCGAGAAGAAGCGTGGCGGCTACAGCGACTCGCTGTCCGAACAGTCGATCCACGCCATCCGCTCCAAGCTCGACGCGACGATGGTGCGCGAGGCGCAGGCCCTCAACAAGCGCATGGTGCTGCTGACCATCGCGATCTCGGGCGGTCCGTTCATCGGCCTGCTTGGCACGGTCATGGGCGTGATGATCACCTTCGCCGGCGTCGCCGCGGCGGGCGAGGTCAACGTCAACGCCATCGCGCCCGGCATCTCGGCGGCACTGGCGGCGACCGTCGCCGGCATGGCCGTCGCCATCCCGGCCCTGTTTGGCTACAACTACCTGACGACGCGCGTGAAGGAGTGCGTCGCCGAGATGCACGTCTTCCTCGACAACTTCGTCACCAGCATGGCCGAGAACTACAACGACCCCGCCGCGCTGCACGCGATCGCGGATTGACGGACTGACCGGAGCGCGCCATGCAGATCCAGGAAGACAAACCCTACGACGACATCAACGTCACGCCGATGCTGGACCTGGCGTATTGCCTGCTGGTGATCTTCATCGTCATGACCACGGCGGCGGTGCAGGGCGTGAAGGTCAACCTGCCCAAGGCCAGCTCGCAGCCCAGCCTTTCCAAGTCCAAGACCGTGGCGATCACGATCAACGACCAGGGCGCGATCTTCATGGACGCGATCCCGGTGACGCGCGAGGACCTGAAGACCCGCTTGCTGCAGAAGAAGGCGGAGACGCCGGACCTGCCGGTAATCGTGCGCGGCGACAGCGCGACCCAGTACCAGAACGTGATGGACGTGCTTGCCCTGCTGGGCGAGCTCGACATCACGCAGCTGGGCCTGGTGACCCAGCGCGCGAAGTAGGCGTGTCGCGATGAGCAAGTCCCAGCACAGGGCAGGCGGCAAGCGGCGACGGGCGCCCCTGGGCGCCTGGATCGTCGGCGTCGTCGGCGTACTGCTGGTGGGCGGGCTGATCCTGTTGATCGCCGGCAAGAAGGAAGCGCCGAAGAAGACCGTATCCTCGGTAGTGCAGCTCAAGCTGCTCACGCCTCCGCCGCCCCCGCCGCCACCCCCGCCGCCTCCGCCCAAGCCGGAAGATGTTGTGGAAGAGAAGCAGCCGACGCCGGAGATGAAGGTCGAGGAGCTCGACGCCAAGCCGCCGCCTGAACCGCCTGCGGATGCACCGGTCACGACGGATGCGCCCGCGGGCAACGACAGTTTCGGCGTCCAGGCGGGCAGCGGCGGCGGCCGCGGCGGCCCTGGTAGCACCGGTGGCATCGGCACCGATCCGTTCGGCGCCTACAAGGCCAGGATCCGCGACCGCATCCTCGAGGCACTCAAACGCCAGCCCCGCTTCAGGGACCAGAAGTTCAGCGCCGACGTGCAGCTGGCGATCGGTGCCGACGGCCGGGTCCAGACGGTGGGCATCGTCGGGTCCACCGGCGATCGCGATGCCGACCGGCTGCTGCAGAAGGTCGTCGGCAGCCTAGACCTCGGCACACCTCCCGCCGGCATGCCCTCGCCACTGCCCCTGCGCCTGAGCTCGCGCAAGAGCTCTTTGCGGCTGGGCGACTAGCCCGCGTTCCACCGAATCCGATTTCGCAGACCAACCATGTCGACCATGAACACCGATCCCTTCCTCGCGCTGCCGCGCCACCGCCGGCCGCTGTCGGCCCTGCTGTTCCTGCTGCCCGCGCTGGGCATCGCGGCGGAACCGTCGGAAGCGCCGGCCGAAGTCGTGCCGGCCCCGGCGCAGCCGCAGGCGGTTGTCGAGCCGGTGACCACCGAGCCGGTAGCGACCTCCGCGCCGGCACCGGCGGCCCTGCCGGCCGACATGCAGATGACGCCCGGCCTGGGCGAATCGCTGCCGCCGCCGGCACCCAAGGCCGCCGCACCCGCACCGGCCGGCGCGGGCAACGCTGCGCCGAACGGCAAGGGCGGCAAGGTCCGCGTGCCCTACCTGTCCGAGACGCAGCGCAGCCAGATCAAGGATGAGCTGCGTGCCGAGATCCTCGACCAGGCGCGGCGCGAGAACTGGGCGCAGCCGGAGCAGGTGCCGGAGTGGGTGCGCAAGATCCGCTTCGAGGGCGAGGTGATGGCGCGCTACGAGCGCGCCGACTTCGGCAACCGCAACGGCGTGTTCGTGAACTACCAGGAGGCCAACCGCAGCGGCCCGATCAACGCCAACACCAACCTGCCGCAGGGCCAGGTGGTGACGATCCCGACGCTGAACAGCAGCCAGGACCGCGACGTGCCCAAGCTGCGCGCCAAGCTAGGCGTCGGCTACGCCGTGTCCGAGGAAGTGGAGCTGAACCTGCGCCTCTCCACCGGCAACACCACCAACCCGGTGAGCAACAACCAGACGATCGGCACCAGCTTCAACAAGCCCAGCCTGGTGCTGGACCGCGCCTACATCCGTTACGCGCCGGTCAAGGGGCTGGTGGTGGACATCGGCCGCACGCCCAACCTCTTCGCCACCGGCACCGACCTGATCTGGGATCGCGACCTGAGCTTCGACGGCATCGGCTTGCGCTACCGCCACGCCTTCGCCGGCGAGGACGCGCTGCGCTTCGCCACCGGCTTCTACTCGGTGGAGAACACCGATCCCAACTTCCCCTCCAACAGCATCGTCAAGAGCGAGGGGCAGAACAAGTGGATGTTCGGTTCGCAGGTCGACCTGCGCAGCAGCGTGCTGGACGACCAGCTGGTCCGCGCGGGCCTCGGCTTCTTCAAGTTCATTGACGTCCAGGGCGAGCGCTCCAGCCCCTGCAACGCGCCCAGCGCCTCGGTGCCCTGCGACACCGACGACACGCGCCCCGGCTTCATGCAGAAGGGCAACACCGTGTTCCAGATCCGCAACACGCAGCTCGCCAACCCCGGCGACCCGGACTTCCAGTTCTTCGGCCTGTCGAGCGGCTTCAGCGTGGTGGCGATGTCCCTCACCTGGGACATGCCGCTGGGCGGCGGCCTGCGCCTGGGCCTCGATCTCGACGCCGCCAGGAACCTCGAGCTGGAGGAGGACGAGCTGCGCGCCCGCAGCACCGACCCGCTGCAGAACAACAACCCGCCGGACAACAACCGCCGCGCCTGCCCGACGCCCGCCTCGCCGATCAGCGACTGCCCCTGGGACGGCGGCGGCGATGCCTGGCAGGCACAGCTGCGCGTCGGCAACCCGCTGGTACGCCAGCGCAACGAGTGGCAGATGACCCTGGGCTACCGCTACGTCGAGAGCGATGCCGTGCTCGATGCCTTCACCGACTCCGACTTCCATCTCGGCGGTACCAACGCCGAAGGCTACTACCTGGGCGGCAACTGGGCCTTCTCGCGCTCGGCGGTGCTGGGTTCGCGCTACTTCGGCGCCAAGGAGATCAGCTCGCAGCGCTTCGCTGTCGATGTCTGGCAGCTCGACGTCACCGTGAAATTC
The DNA here is from genome assembly GCA_030149365.1 of Solimonas sp. Lineage (GTDB taxonomy): Bacteria > Pseudomonadota > Gammaproteobacteria > Nevskiales > Nevskiaceae > Solimonas_A. The sequence continues at coordinate 53,231 of JASBRP010000051.1, read as the reverse complement.
TAGAGGACGCCATGAACGCTCCACGCACTGCGGTCTTGTCGGCGGGAATCCTGGCCCTGCTGGCGGTGCTGCCGGCGCAGGCCGAGAAGATGGACGAGCGCCTGCGCGAGCAGCTGCGCAGCACGATCACGCAGATGCGCGCCCTGGCCGACGAGAACGCCAGCCTCAAGGCGCAGCTGGCGCAGGCCACGGCCAAGCCCCGGGAAGACACCGAAGTCGCCGCACGCGCCCAGCGCGACTTGGGGCGCCTGCGCGGCGAGCAGGGCCAGCTGCGCCAGAAGCTGGAACAGCAGGCGGCCGCGCACGCGGCAGAGCTTGCGGCGCAGAAGAAGCTGGCCGAGACCGAGCGCACCGCCCGCCTGGAGGCGCAGAAGAAGCTGCTGGCGGAGCACCGCGAGGCCGAGCGCAACAGCAAGGCGCTGGCCGAGTGCAGCGCCAGCAACCAGGCCCTGGTGTCGATCGCCGATGAGCTGGCCGGTCGCTATCGCGACCGCGGCATGGGCGACGTGCTGCTGGCCAAGGAGCCGATCACCGGCCTGCGCGGTGCGCAGCTGGAGCGGCGCGTTCAGGCCTACGAAATCCGCGTGGACGACCTGACCGTCCGCGAGCCGCCGCCCGCCGCCGCGGCAGAAACCGACCCGGTGAAGAACCCATGAGCACCCTCATCTCCAGCCTCAGCCTCGACCAGGCCGCCGAGGCGCTGCGCGCCAGCGGCTTCCGCGCCCATGTCGCGGAGCAGCCGGACGGCCGCCCGGTGCTGCAGAGCGCGGTGCAGGGCCTGGGCTTCATCGTGGTGCCCGGCAACCGCGCGCCGGATCGCGCCGAGGGCCACGTCGATTTCACGTTCAGCTGCCTGATCCACGTCGAGGGCCATGTGCTCGCCGAGCAGGTTGGCCGCTGGAACGAGACCAAGCGCTTCGCGCGCCTCTACCTGACGCAGCAGACCCTGGTGCTGGCGATGGATGCCTTCGTCGCCGCCGGTGATGCCGCGCTGTGCCTGCGCGGCTACTGCGAGCTCTGGGACCGCGTCATGCACGAATTCATCGCCTACCTCAGGACCCTGCCGGTGCATGCACCGGCAGCCGCCTAGCTGCTGCTTGGCTGCCGTAACCCCCGATACGCCGCAGGAGCCGAACCATGACCCGCCCGCACCCCAAAGCGACCTCCCGTGAACCCGCGTGGCGCCTGTCGGCCGGCGGGCAGCTGCGGCGCCTGGCGCTGCTCAGCGTGATCGGCATGGCCACCGCGCCGGCGGCGCAGGCTGCCTCCGGCTTTGGCTCGCCGCAGTACTTCAACGCCGCGCGGGCGACGCAGCAGGCGCGGCCGCAGCCATCCACCGGCAATCCCGCGACGCCGAACCAGCCGACGCTGCCCAATGGCGTGTCCTCGCCGGAGGCGGCGGCGGAGCGCGCGCAGCGCTCGATCCGCAGCCTGCAGATGTCGATCCAGCGGATTGACGCCGAGGTCGCGCGGCAGCGCGCCGCAGCGCAGAACCCGCAGCTGCAGGCACCGCCGGTGCCGGAGGGCATGGCGCCGGGCGGCCTGGTGCCGGCGATGGAGGCCGCGTCGCAGGCCGGCAACGCCAACTCCTGCCTCAATGCCTCGCAGTGCCTCTGGGTCAACGCCGAGTTGCCGACCGAGTCGGTGTCGCAGGGCAGGACCACGGTCGAGGTGCAGCAGACCGCCGAGCGGGCGATCCTGACCTGGGAAAGCTTCAACGTCGGTCCCAACACCACGCTGCACATCGACCAGCGCGAGGGCACCCAGGCCGACGGCAAGAACGACTGGGTGGCACTCAACCGCGTCAAGCCCGGCGTGCGGCCCTCGGTGGTGCAGGGCGGGATCAAGGCCGAGGGCACGGTCTACGTCATCAACCAGAACGGCATCCTGTTCGACGCCGGCAGTTCGGTGGATACGCACTCGCTGGTGGTATCGACGCTGCCGCTGTACCTGCGCGACGGCTCGCAGGGTCTGCGCGAATCCTCCCAGGCGGACCTGGACTACAGCAACCGCCTGTTCCTCACCAGCGGCCTGGGTTCGCAGGCCCCCGGCACGGCACAGGGCTCTGTCCTTGGACTGTCGCAGCGCAGCGGCAGCGCGATGCTGAGCATCGCCAGCGAAGAGCTGCTGGACGAGGCGCTGCCGGGCAGCATCGAGATCGTCGCCGGCGCGCACCTGTCGGTGAAGGACGAGGGCTTCGCCCTGATCGCGGCGCCCAACCTGCTGATCGACGGCACGGTCGAGGGCCGCGACAGCCAGCTTGCCATGGTCGCGGGCATCGGCGTGCAGCTGCAGGCGTCCACCGCCGCCGGCGCGCGCTACAACGTTGCCTCGGCTGGCCGAGTGACCGACGCCAGCCAGGGCAACGCCGACATCACGCCGGTGTTCAGCATCGAGAACACCGGCCTCATCAGCTCGCAGCGCGGCGGCGTGTCGCTGGTGGGCACCCGCGTGGTGCAGGACGGCGTGGTCCACGCCACCACCAGTGTGGCGCGCCAGGGCTTCATCGACATCAAGGCCAGCGACAGCACCGAGCTGCAGCGGCGCTACGGCCTGGTGTCGTTCAGCGGCGACTCGCTGACCACGATCCTGCCGGACGCCGACAAGTCCCAGACCAATTCCTCCGATTCGGCCGACGAGCAGTTCAAGCCGCTGTCGGTGAACGTGGTCGGCGCCGCCGTCGTGCTGGACAGCGGCGCGATGATCACCGCGCCGGGGCACAGCGTGAACCTGCAGGCGATCACCGAGGACAGCAGCACGGTGCGCCCGGTGGTGGCGGAGGAGGAGGGCGTCGCCGGACGCGTCTACATCGCGCCAGACGCCAGCATCGATGTCGCCGGCCTGGCGGACGTCGACGTGTCGCTGGCCAACGTGCTGATCTCGGTGCCGCGCCTGGGCCTGAACGAGCTGGCCGACTCGCCGCTGCAGCGCGACAGCATCCTGTTCCGCGCGCCGATCGTGTTCGACAGCCGCGACTTCGGCACCCGTGCCGACGGCGTGTCCTGGGTGGGCACGCCGCTGGCCAACCTCGCCGGCTACGTCGAGCAGATACCGCGCGGCGTGCGCGAGCTGCTCACCAATGGCGGCAGCATCAAGCTGGTCGGCAACGAGGTGATCGCCGACCAGGGTTCCTCGCTCAACATCGCCGGCGGCTACCTGCACTACGGCAGCGGCATGAGCAATGCCACGCGCCTGATCACGGCCTCCGGCAGCATCGTCGATATCGCCGATGCCGACCCCAACGTACGCTACGTCGGCTTCGCCGGCCGCACGACGCAGCGCAGCGATCGCTGGGACGTCACCGAGTACTACATGGACCCGGTGTTGTCGGCCGGCGCCGCCACTGTGTTCGAGCCCGAGGACATCGCCGGCGGACGCGGCGGCACACTGACCGTGTTCGGCCAGAGCACCAGCCTGATCGCCGCCGAGATCGATGCCCACGCGGTCTCCGGCCGGCGTCAGGTCAAGGCCGGGGCGCCCACCCTGGGCGGCACGATCCAGTTCGGCGGCAACTTCCTGTCGCAGGTCTTCCCGGACCAGAACACCGCCACCTCCGGTCCCAGCTACGCGGTAGTCGAAGCGCTGGCCCCGGATTTGCTGCGCGGCATCAGCGCCACCTCCGAGCTGATCGAGCGCGGCGGTGATCCCACCGACCTGGCCGACCCGGCCTGGTGGACGCCGGTCTCGGCCTCGATGGTGCGCGCCTCCGGCGCCAGCGTGCTGCGCGTGCTCGGCGACCTGCCGGATGCGGCCGCCATGGGCGGCGAAGTCCGCGTGGTCGATGGTGCCAACGTTATGGTCACGCCGGGCGGCAGCGCTGACGGCGACAACGGCGCGCGCATCAGCGGCGCCGCGATCGAACTGAGCGGCTCGCGCATCTCCATCGACGGCGACCTGACGGCGCCGGCCGGCCGCATCAGGCTCACCGCCACCGGACGCACTTTCCTCGACGGCTCCACCACCCAGGAGGACGAGGGCGCGGTGCCGGGCGACATCACGGTCAGCGGCAACAGCGTCCTCAATGTGCGCGGCCAGTTCGTCAACGACGCCGGGCGGGGCGAAGACCAGGCCATCGGCGCCGCCTACATCAACGGCGGCTCGATCGTCCTGAACACGCTGCAGTCCTCGCTGCTGACCGATCCGGGCGAGCCGCCGACGGAGCCTGACGAGAACGGCGAAGGCGGAGACCCCGGCACTCCCCCCACCGTCAGCAACCTGACCGGCTCGATCTTCCTCGAGGCCGGCAGTGTCCTGGACGTCATGAGCGGCGCGCGTATCGCGCCCAACGGCAAGCTGCAGCGGACCAGCGACAACGTCGTGCGCGGCACCGCCGGCGCCATCGAGCTGTCCACCTTCGTCGTCAACGGCGCCGCGTTCGGCCGTAACCTCGACCTCGCCACGCCCACCGAGCTGCTCGATGGCGCCGGCGCCATCGAACTCGGCGCGACCCTGCTCGGCTACGGCTTCGAGCGCGGCGGGCGGCTGGCGCTGCGCGCCCCGGGCATCGTCATCGACGGCTCCAGCGGCAGCGACGCGCAGGGCTTCCTGAGCCTGGACCCGGCGCTGTTCAACGCCGGCGAAGCCGACGCCGCGGGCAACCTGGCCAGCGGTGGCTTCGCCGCCTTCCGGCTCGAAGGCGTGTACGACGCCATCGTGCAGGCGGGCATGGAACTCGACATCAGCCCGACCAACTTCCTGTTGCGCATGCCCGCCGCGGGCGAGTCCCTGCCTCTGGCGAACCTCGCCTCCGGCGGGGACATCGTCCAGGGGTTGCTCGACGGCTCACTCGCGATCGGCCAGCTCGACGAGCTGCACCGCCGCCCGGCGCGCTTCGAGCTCTACTCCGGCGACTACCTCAACTGGGTCGCCGGCGAGCGGAACGGCCAGCTGGTGCCGCCGGATCTCGGCGAATCCGGCGTGACCGGCACGACCCTGATCGACGAGGGCGCCCTGATCCAGGCCGATGCGCGCTCCACCATCATCATCGGCTCGCACAACCAGGTGACGATGCTGGGCACCCTTCGCAGCTACGGCGGCGACGTCACGCTGACGGTCGATACCGCGCGCGGCGGCTATCTCAACAACCCCGGCAGCATCGCCAACCCCTATACCTCCAACAACAAGTCGGTATTCCTCGGCGCCGAAAGCCTGATCGACGTCTCCGGCACGCGCCTGCTCGACACCACGACGGTGCCGGAGGGGTCCAGCGACATCCCGGTCGGCGATATCATCGGCGGTGGCAGAGTCACGCTGACCGCGGACACCGGCTACATCGTGGCGCTCAACGCCTCCGACGAGCTGGACGAGGAGGTCGAGGACGAGGGCGCCGACCTGCGCGCCGGCGTCAGCGCCAACATCCCGAAGTTCGGCGACAACACCGGCGGCAGCGGTGGCAGCGGCGGCAACAACGAGGAAGAGAACCCGGCGCGCTCCGGTCTGGGCGCCCGCATCGACATCTCCGGTGCCGCCGGCTTCGTAGGGCTCTATGCGCCCTGCGCGCGCGAGGACCAGGCGACGCGCCTGGTGAGCGATGCCGGACGCCTGCGCATCGGCGCGGCCTCGGGCCTGTACTTCAACGGCGTCATCGATGCGCAGGCCGGCGGCAGCAGCGCCCAGGGCGGATCGCTGTCTGTGGTGGCGCTGAACCCGCTGCTGCAGCCGGAGAACGGCTACACCGGCGCGCGCCGCATGACGATCGGCGACAGGACTGCCGGCGTGCCGGACAACTTCCTGGAGCCCGGGCTGCCGGTGACGCAGCTGCCGCGCGGCGTCATCGCCTTCACCACCGACGTTCTGAAGGATTCCGGCATCGAAAGCCTGTCGCTGGGCAGCGATCCGACGCTGTCCAAGGAGCCGGTGCCGATCGACATCATCACCGACATCGACTTGCGCCTGGGCCGCGAGTTGCAGATCAACACCATGCTGCTGTCGGCCCGCCCGGCGGTGCCGGATACCGGCCGCATGAAGCCGATCGAGGTCAATCTCTCGGCGACCTATGTCGCGATCCATGGCTACAGCGAGGATGTCGGCGTCTACAACGACTTCGAGGACATCGTGGGGCCGGGCCTGGCCGAGACGCGCCAGCCGATCTCCGAGCTGTCGATCGACTCGCGCATTCTCGACATCGGCGGCCAGATGGCCATCGAGAACTTCAAGGACGTGAACCTCACCGGCAGCGACGAAATCCGCTTCCTGACGCCGCCGCAGTACAGCAGCTTCGCCGCCGGCGGCAGCGGCGAGTACAGCAGCGTGCCGGGCGTGCTGCTGGTGGGCGGCAACGCCAGCTTCACCGCCGGCCGGATCTACCCGGCCACCGGGCAGACCCAGATCGTCATCGCCGACAACCACCTGCGGCGCAGCGACCTGGAGATGATCCTGCGCCCGACGCAGCGCGATCCCGATACCGGCGAGCCGCTGACCACGCTGCGCACGATGTACGAGGCCAATACCGCAGTGGTCCGTTTCGAGCGCTCCGGCAGCAGCAGCGGCGACCAGAAACCGCTGTCGGTCGGCGGACGCCTGGTCGTCACCGCGGCGGAGATCGAGCAGAACGGCGCGCTCTATGCCCCGGGCGGGCAGATCCAGCTGGGCATCTCCGGCGACCAGATCCTGGAGGGCGTCAACGACGATTCGCAGGTGTTCAACTACGACCTGCTGCCGTACTTCCGCTTCGCCTTGCCCACGGTGGTGCTGGAGGACGCCTACCACTGGGAGCTGAGCCCCGGTGACGCCGAGAAGCCCGACGCCGCCGCGCGGCGCTACGAGAAGCTGGCCTACGCCGATCCGCTGGAGACCGACGACATCGTCGCCTACGAGAATCCGGTGCGCACCCAGGCCGGCATCGAGACGATCACGCGCAAGGTGAAATTCGGCAACGGCAGCTTGACCTCGGTCTCGCTGGCCGGCCTGACGCTGCCCTATGGCCGCACCATCGACGGCCTCAACCTGGTCTACAACGGCACCGGCGACCACCGGGCCAGCCTGCCTGACCTGCAGCAGGCGCCGGACAAGCGCGTCGGCGCGGTCGGCGCCACGGTGGAGATGAACAGCGGCGCGCGCATCGACATCAGCGGCGGTGGCGACCTGCTGGCCTCCGAGTTCGTCGCCGGTACCGGCGGCTCGCGCGACGTGCTGTCCAGCAGCAACATCTCCTTCGCCGGTGGCGAGGAGCGGCTGGTCTCGCAGTTCCCGGATGGCCGTGACGTCTACGCCATCGTGCCCGGCTACTCCGGCGTCGCGCCCTTCGACCCCGAGTTCACGCGGCGCGATCCGGACGGTGCTGGCGGCACGCAGATCGCCGCCAGCGAATCGACGCGCGCGCCGCTGGTCGGCCGCGCGGTGTATCTCAGCGGCGTGCCAGGCCTGCCGGCGGGCGTCTATACCCTGTTGCCCGGCGCCTACGCCGCGCTGCCGGGTGCCTTCCGCGTGGTGCAGGACACCCGCGGCGGTGCGCAGGAGATGGCGGAGGTCGGCGCCAACCGCCAGCTTGCCGACGGCACGCTGCAGGTGTCGGGTCATTACATCGACCGCCTCAGCGGTGCGCGCAGCACGCATGACGCCAGCTTCCTGGTGCAATCGCAGGCGGTTTGGTCGCGGTACTCGCAGTACGACTTCAACAGCCTCAACAGCTACTTCAACGCGCTGGAGACGATCGGCAACCGCGCGCTGCGCGCGCCGGGAGACGGTGGCACGCTGGCACTGGCCGGCGTCAACCGCCTGACGCTCGACGGCCAGATCAGCGGCCGTGCGCCCGCCGGCCTCGACGGTCCGGAAATCCAGCTGTCGGCACCGCGGCTGCAGATCGTCGATAGCGGCAGCGCCGAAGGCGGCGTGCTGGCGCTGGACGTGGACAGCCTCAACGCCCTGGGCGCCAGCAGGCTGCTGCTGGGCGCCACCGGCGGCCCCACCGCCGACGGCATCGAGGAGCTCTATGTCGGTGCCGCGACCGTGGTGGCCGCCAACCGCACGGCGCTGCGCGCCGGCGAGATCATCCTCGTGGCCCAGGGTGAGAGCAGCGGCGACGGCGTCGTCGTGCAGCAGGGTGCGCAGTTGGTGGCAGAGGGTGTCGCCAGCGGCCGCTCCGGCAACGAAATCTCGATCGGCGGCGAAGGCACGCGCCAGCGTCAGGTGACCGATCCCGATGCCGGGGACGGCAGCATCATCGACGCCGACCCGGACGAGTTCAATATCAGCGGCAACGGCGCCTTCCTGCAGCTGTCGGTCAACCGCGCCAGCACGCCGGGGCGCAGCGTCGTCTCGGGCATCGACGGACCCGACGAGATTGCCTTCGGCAATGTCAGCATTGCCGCCGGCGCACTGCTGTCCGGCGCCGGCTCGGTCAGCCTCGATGCCACCGGCGGCATGGCACTGTCCGCCGGCGCGAGGCTCGGCGGCAAGGCTTTCTCGGCCAGCACACGCAACATCACGCTGGCAGCGGGCGACGGTGCCGGCGGCAACGGCGACCTGCTGCTGGGCCAGTCCCTGCAGCAGCAGCTGGCAGGCATCGACGAGGTCTACCTGCAGGCCAGCGAGGGCATCAGCTTCCTGGGCGACGTGTCGCTGCGCGCGCGCCAGCGCGTCGAACTGATTACCGGCCAGATCATCGGCAACGGCGGCGCCGCGCTGATCGAGTCCGGCAGCGTGGTGTTCAGCAACCAGCAGGGCGCTTTCGGTTTCGGCGCCGCCGGCAACGGCAGCCTGACGGTGCGTGCCAGCGAGATCGAACTGCTCGGCGATCGCAGCGCGGCCGGCGCCACGCTCGGCTTCGACGGCTTCGGCAAAGTGGACCTCGACGCCGGGCGGGCGGTGATCGCCGCCGGCAAGGGCACGCTGCAGTTCGGCGGTGCTGACCTCAATCTGGACGCGCCGCTGTTCACCACCGTCAGCGCCGCCGACCTGTCGCTCAACAGCATCGGCCGGCTGCAAGCGCTCGGCGGGCAGGACAACACCGCCGCCGCCAGCAGCGAGGGCCTGGGTGGCAGTTTCTCCTTCGCCGCCGACAGCATCGACTGGAACACGACGGCGCGCGCCAGTGCCGGCGGCATCCGCCTGGAGGCAGGCGGTGACATCGTCCTGGGCGCGGCGGCCCGGCTCGACGCCGGCGGCGCGGTGTTCCAGGCCTACGACCGCAAGCTGGCTTTGGCGGCGGGCCAGATCGACCTGCGCAGCCGCCAGGGCGAGATCCGCCTCGGCGAAGGCTCGCAGCTGGATGTCTCTGCCGGTACGGCCGGCGGCGATGCCGGCCGTATCGTGCTGCGCAGCGACGCCGACCAGGTGGTGCTGGCGGGCGAACTCGCCGGCAACCGCGCGGCGGGTTTCGACGGCGCGGAACTGGTGATCGGCTCGCGGGGCGCCATCTCGCTCGACGATGTGGCGGCGCGTGCCGCCACCGGCGGTATCGACGGCGCGGTACGGCTGCGCAGCGGCAGTGGTGACCTGGCACTGGGCGCCGGCCGCACGCTGTCGGCCGAGCAGGTGCAGCTGGTGGCGGACGGCGGTGCCGTGCGCATCGGGGGTACCATCGACGCGGCGGGCAGCGAGGGCGGCGGGATCGCACTCTACGGCCAGCGCGCGGTGGAGATCGACGGGCGCCTGCTGGCCAGCGCCACCAGCGCGGCGGCCGACGGCGGCCGCATCGAGATCGGTGTCGGCGCCGACGATACCACGGCGCTCGACGCCAGCCATGGCTACCGCGCGGTGAGCGCGGCCCAGGCCGGGCATATCGACATCGGTGCCGGCGCGGTGCTCGACGTGAGCGGGCAGGGCGGCGAGATCAAGCTGCGCGCGCCGGTACTCGACGACCAGCGCGTGCCGGTGAACGTGGCCGGTGGCGCCACGATCCGCGGCGACGCCGATCCGGAGCTGGAAATCTACGCGCGCTGGGACGCGGCCGATGCCGGCAGCGGTCCGACCCATTTCAGCGGCGTGATCGACCCCTCCGGCGCCGCCGGTGGCGGCGCCGCGGGCGACAACGCGCGCTTCATCACCGAAACCCTGGCGGGCTACGTCAACTCGCCCGGCTGGCAGATCGACAACTCGCTGGGCCAGGCGGCGGGCTGGCGCCAGCGCGCCGGCATCGACCTCACCAATGGCAGCAACGCGATCAACGGCGGCGACATCGTGGTCGCCCGCGACTGGAACCTGGCGGCCGGGCACCTCGATGCCAACGGCAATCCGGTGCTGGACTTCCGCACCGCCGGCGTCGCGCCGAGCATCAACCTGCGCGCGCTCGGCGACGTGCAGGTCGGCGCCTCGATCAGCGACGGCTTTTTCCAGGCGGCGAATCCCTTCGCCCCTGGCACGATCGACAACTCCCTGGCGCCGGTCGCCACCGCCGCCAATCCGCTGCCGCTGGCCACGGCCTCGTTGCTGGGAACCCAGGGCGGCAAGGCCTACGACTCGGCCTCGCTGCGCATCGTCGCCGGTGCCGACGTCGGCAGTGCCGATCCGCTGGCCCTGGCGGCGCCGCAGCAGCGCGGCAACAAGGGCAGCGTGATCCTCAGCGGCCACCAGAGCGCCGAGTCCAACGCGCCGGGCAACGAGGGCCGGCAGATCGTCACGCCGACCATGATCCGCACCGGCGTCGGCAGCATCGACGTGGTCGCGGCGCAGGACATCCGCATGATCGACAGCCAGGCGCCCGGGGTGATCTACACTGCCGGCCACGCCGGCATCGAAGGCGTGGTACGCCCCACGCAGACCGCGCTGCAGGCGGCCGCGGAAGGCCAGGCGCCGGTGCTGGACACCGGCAACGTGCAGCCGCGCGATGCCGGCGATCTGCGCCTGTCCGCCGGCCGCGACATCGTCTCGGTGGCCACGGTCACCGACAGCGACGGCTCGCGCACCGGCGCCGCCGGCACCGACCTGAGCCAGTTCTGGTGGCCCTGGATGCAGGCCTCCTGCATCACCACCGTCGCCGGCTGCGGCACGCGGACGGACTCCAGCTCGATCAACTTCGGCATGTTCGCCCAGGGCGTGCTGAGCATGGGCGGCGATGTCAGTGTCAACGCCGGCCGCGACATCAATGCCCTGTCGGTGTCGATGCCCACCACCTGGACCCGCTCCGGCGACCAGCGCCAGCTGGCGATCGGAGGCGGCGGCGAGCTGACGGTGGACGCCGGCGGCGACATCCGCGGCGGTTCCTACTTCGTCGGCAGCGGCGAGGCGGAGCTGCGCGCCGGCGGTTCGGTGATCGATCCGATCCTGGCGCTGCAGGATGCGCAGGTATCGGCCGAGGCCGCGCGTGGGCTCAGCATCGGCGGCATCTTCAATCCCTCCTACCTGTTCACCAACTTCGACGCCAACGCCTACAGCGCCGCGTCTGCGGTGCGCCTGGTGACGGCGGCCGGCGATGCGCGACTGGGCACCGCCGCGGTACTGCCGGGCAGCCGCTATGGCTCGATCCCCGGAGTGACGCGCAGCCTGGTGCAGGACGGCGCCGCCTGGGTGCTGCCGGCGCATCTTTCGGTGGCGGCGGCCAGCGGCAACATCGTCCTCAGCCGCGGCGGCGAGCTGTTCCCGTCGTCCGACGGCCAGCTGGAACTGCTGGCGCAGCGCAACATCACCCTGCAGGGCCGCAGCAACAGCGGTGAGCGCCTCGGCCTGATCGACGCGCTGGCGAGCCTGCTACCCTCGATCGACAACCCGCTGACGCCGGCGCTGCTGCCGGCCTCCGGCAGCTACATCGACCAGGGCCCGCAGTCCAACTTCCTGCTGCGCGATCCTTCGCTGCTGCACGCGCACGACACCGAGCCGGTGCGGATCTACAGCGTCGGCGGCAGCCTGCTCAACGGCTACCGCGCGGCCGATGCCGCCAGTGCCGCCGACCCGCTTGGCACGCCGCAGTACGTCACCAGCGGTAACGGCCTGCGCCTGCTGCTGGACAAGCCGGCGACAGTCCGTGCCGGCCTCGACATCGTCAACCTGTACTTCTCGGGCCAGAACTTCTACGAGAGCGACATCACTACGATCGCCGCGGGCCGCGACCTGCTCAATCCCGAGCTGCAGCGCACCCGCTTCGTGCCGCTGATCGAGCTGGGTGGCGCGGGCACGCTGGCGGTCTCGGCCGGGCGCAACCTTGGCCCGATCACCTCGGCGGGTGACGCGCGCGATGCCGGCTACCTGTTCAAGGGTGCCGAGCAGTTCCCGGGCATCCGCACGGTGGGCAACAGCAACAACCTCTACCTCGAGCGCGAGGGTGCCGACATCTCCGTGTCCTACGGTGTCGGCCCGGGCATGAATCTGGTGGAGTTCGCCAAGGCCTACATCGATCCGACGGTCAACCACGACCCGCTGGACCCGAACGACCGCCTCGGCACGCCGGACTACAGCACCGTCCTGGTGGCCTTCGTGCGCCAGCAGCTGATCGACGCGCAGGCGCGCGATGGCCAGGACCGCGGTGCCGAGATCGCCGCGCTGGATCCGGCCTCGGCCTGGACCCTGTTCCAGGGCCTGGCGCTGGAGCAGCGCCAGAAGTTCGTCGGCCGCGTGTTCCTCGACATCCTCAACCAGGTGGGCCTGGACTACAACGCGGTGACGCGCCGCGTGGTCGATCGCAACCACCCCGACGGCGTCGAGTACAACGCCGACAACATCCTCTATGCCGGCCAGTACGGCCGCGGCTACAAGGCGATCGACGCGCTGTTCCCGCATGGCCTGGGCTATACCCAGAACGCGCTGGATGGCAGCCGCAACGGCGCCATCGTCAGCCGCACCACCGGCACCCTGGACATGCGCGGCTCCACCGTGCAGACCCGCTTCGGCGGCGACATCGACATCCTCGGCCCGGGTGGCCCGGTGCTGATCGGCAGCACCAGCGCGCCACCGTTCACCGCCGAGACCGGCAATACCGCCGCCGTCGGCCCCAGCTCCCAGGGCATCCTGGCGCTGCAGGAAGGCTCGATCCGCATGTTCACCGACCAGAGCGTGCTGCTGGCGCAGAGCCGCGTCTTCACCCAGCAGGGCGGCGACCTGCTGATGTGGAGTTCCAACGGCGACATCAATGCCGGCAAGGGCGCCAAGACCAGCTCCTCGATCCCGCCGCTGAAGTTCAGCTGCGACGACAACCTGTTCTGCACCGTCGACACGGGTTCGCAGGTCAGCGGCGCTGGCATCGCGGCGCTGCAGAGCAAGCCCGGCCTGCCGGCGGGTGCCGCCAACCTGGTTGCGCCGTCCGGGACGGTCGATGCCGGTGATGCCGGCATCCGTGCTTCGGGCAGCCTCAACGTCGCGGCCCTGCAGGTGGCGAACGCCGACAACATCCAGGTATCCGGTGGCAAGTTCGACCTGCCGAATTCCTCAGTGGACTCCGGCACGGCGCAGGCGGCCAACTCCGTGGCCGGCGCGGTCTCGGCCATGGCCGACCAGGCCGGCGGCGGCCAGAACCGCCGCGACGCCGAGCTGCAACTGTTCGTGGAATTCCTGACGCCGGCGGCCCCTTCGGACTGCGCGGAGGGCGGCAAGAACGGCGATTGCCCCTGAACCTGTTCATGGACGCGCGCTTTTCTTCTGACTGCCACGTCCATGCAACATCGGCCCACTACATTGCCCCGGCTTGGTCGGCAGACCGGCCAAGCTGGGGAGTTTCAGTATGGGGAAGGGCTTGCTCGCGGCGGCACTGCTGGTCGCCGGGATGTCATCGATACCCGCCTGGGGGGCGGATGTCGATATCCCGGGCGTGCTGACCAACGAGACGCGCACTTTCGCCGGACGCGAGTTCTACGACGCCTTCGTCGCCTCCTGGCAGGCCTTCGATCCTGACGGGCAGTTCGGCCTGGTCATCAGCGAAAAGCCGGCGGCACGCCTGGGCTGCCTGATGAGCATCAACTACCGCGGCTCCCTGGTGTACCAGCGCTTCATTGGCTTCAACGGCCGTGTCGCGCGGGCCGCCGCGGTGGACGCTTCGCAACGCGTCTACCGCACCGTGATGGCCGGCGAGCTGGACCGCTTGCTGGGCGATTCCGAGTTGGCCGGGGACGGCCTGTAGCTTCTTGAGAAGACATGATGACGAAACAAGCCATGCGCCCGCTCCTTGCCGCACTCTGCGTGCTGCCGCTGTCCGCCGCCCTGGCCAGCCCGCTGGTGTATGTGCCGGTCAACCCCAGCTTCGGCGGCAACCCGCTCAACGGCAGCGTGCTGCTCAACGAGGCGCAGGCGCAGAACGACTACCGGGCGCCGGTGTCGCGAAAGACCCCCGCCGACCGCCTCGCCGCCTTCGAGGAGGCGCTGCAGAACGCGGTGCTGAGCCGCGTGCAGTCCGCGGCCATCCGCCAGATCGTCAATGTCGACGGAGGGCTGATTCCCGGCACCGTCACGACGCAGGATTTCATCATCACCGTTGAGAACAACGGCAACGGTACGGTCACCATCACGACTACCGACAGAACCACCAACCAGGTCAGCTCCTTCACGATCGGCCAGACCGATGACTTCTGACCTGCAACGAACCCCGGCGGCACCCTCCCACCTTGAGCTACAGAATCAGGAGCTTTTAGCCCATGTTTAAGAAGCATAAGATTGCGATCGTGCTGGGAGCGATGTTCATGGCTCCCGCCGCGTTCGCGGATGAGACCTCGACCGAGGGCGTCATCTACCAGGCCGACCAGACCGGCAACACCGCGTCCATCAACCAGATCGTGACCGAGGCGGTGCCGCAGGCCGCCGCGATCATCCAGGTCGACATCAACGTCAACGCCACCACCGACAACCTGAACTACGCCGCCGTGCTGCAGGGCGTGGGTAGCGGCGACGCCGGCGTGACCATCGCCGACGACGGCACCACCGCCAGCAACGCCGCCACCGACGGCGCCGCCGCCGTGGCCGGTGCCGCCGAAGTGCTGGCGCCGATCGTCTCCAACCTCGCCGACTACCTCGACGAGCGCAGCGGCGTGGCGCCGTACGCCTACACCTTCCTGGGCGTGGACTCCAACAACTACGGCCTGGTCTACCAGGACCACCAGCAGCTGTCGCAGGCGACGGTGGTGCAGGCTCGCAGCGACGAGACCGACGCGATCATCCCGAACCAGGCCTCGCTGTTCAGCAGCGAAATCGCCGCCAACGCCGACACGCCGACGGCCGACGGCGCGGCGGTCATCGCCACCCTGCAGAACCCGGCCTCGGGCAACGACACCGTCGTGACCTACAGCGCCGGCGAGCTGCTGGTGAACTACGATGGCGCCAACGACCTGCTGCTGGGCGAAGCTGCCTACGCCGAGCCGGATAACGTTAGCGGCAACCTCGCCTTCGTCACCCAGGGCGCGCTGCTGACCTTCAACACGCTCAACGACGGCACCGATGACTTCGCCGACCTCGAAGACGCCTTCACCGGCGGCGACGACGCCCTGAACAAGGCGCTGGTGATCCAGGCCGCGGTCAACTCCTACGCCTTCATCGGCCAGCACGGCCAGCGCAACAACTCGATCGTCGTGCAGAACAGCGATGGCGACGGCGCCAACGTGGCCGAGTCCTTCCAGTACACGAATCCGGATGCCGAGATCGTGACGGACAGCTACTCGCTGATCGCGCAGTCGGGCAACTTCAACATTGCCCAGGTCTACCAGACCGGCGTGACCGACACCTTCAACTCGTCCTACCTGTTCCAGTTCGGCGACGGCAACATCGCCAACGTCGACCAGTCGGGCCAGCAGGCGGTGTCGTTCGTGTACCAGAGCAACAATGCCGCCGGCGCCGACTTCGGCACGGGCAACTACGCCAGCGTCTACCAGCACGTTTCGCCGCTGTAAAACAGGCGTTTTTTCGCAGCAAGAACAAACCTCCCCGGCCAGGAAGGCCGGGGAGGTTTCCACGTCTCAGCCATCATGAAAAGACTCGTCCAGATCCTGACGCTCGTCGCACTCGGTGCGACCAGCGGCTGTGCCGCCTACCTCAACAAGGGGCCGGAAGGCACCAAGCTGGCGGCGGATATCGCGCCGCGCACGCAGAAGACCGATGACCTGCGCAGTCTGCCGCAGCCCAAGGGGCCGATCAGCGTCGCGGTCTACAGCTTCCGTGACCAGACCGGACAGTACAAGCAGGCTCCCGACAGCTCCTTTTCCACCGCGGTGTCGCAGGGCGGCGCCGCTTACCTCATCCAGGCACTGGCCGACTCCGGCTGGTTCGCACCGGTGGAGCGCGAAGGTCTCAGCGACCTGCTCACCGAACGCAAGATCATCAAGTCGCTCGAAACCAACGGCAAGGCCGCGCCGGCCAACGAGATGCCGACCTTGATCCCGGCCAACCTGATCATCCAGGGCTCCGTGATCGGCTACGACTTCAATGTCAGCACCGGCGGTATCGGCGTGAAGTACCTCGGCATCGGCGCCTCGCACCAGTTCCGCAAGGACCAGGTGACGGTGAACCTGCGCGCGATCGATACCAACAACGGCCGCGTGCTGCACAGTGTCAGCACTACCAAGACGATCTACTCCACGCTGGTGCAGCCCGGCGTCTACCGCTTCGTCTCCTACAAGGAACTGCTGGAGATGGAAGTCGGCTACAGCAGCAATGAGCCGGTGCAGATGGCGATCCAGGAAGCGATCGAGGCTGCCGTGATCGCGCTGGTGGTCGACGGCATCATGAAGAAGTCCTGGGTGCTTGCGCGCCCCGAGGAGATCAGCAATCCCCTGCTGCAGGGCGTCTACGCCCGCATGCAGAACCGCGAGCTGGCACGGGCCCCGGCCTCCGAGCCCGCGGCGAAGCCGGCATCGGTGCAGGCGGTCATACCCGCCGCGACGCCCAGCTTCGTCGCCGCGGACATGGATCTGCCGATGAAGCTGGCGCCACCCGCGCCGCAGCCCGCGCCCGAGAAGACTCCGGCCCAAGCGCCGGTCGCCACGGCGAAGCCGGCACCGGCCAATGCCGACGAGGCGATCGCTGCAATCGCGCGCAAGCGCAACGGCAATACCACGACGGAGCCCAAGGCCGCGGCACCGCGCCGCGAACCCAGTTTCGTCGATGCCGGCCGCGACTAGGCCGGCGCAAGGGGAGGTCGGGAATGAACAAGCGCGCATCGGGATGGACGGGTCTGGCCCTGCTGCTCATCGCGGCCGCGGCGCAGGCCGATCCCGCCGGCGAGATCCTCGCCGCACGCGACCAGTTCCTCGACAACGCGCCGATCCAGATCGACACACCGCAGCCGCAGGACCTGGAGTCCTTCCTGCTCAACCTCTCGGCGACCGCCACGCTGGCGCTGATCAACCAGGTCGAGGGCAGCGGCAACCGCGCCGAGGTCGAGCAGCAGGAGGGCGCGCAGAATGTGCTCGCCGTGTTCCAGGGCTTCGGCGACGACAACCGGGCCGTCATCCACCAGACCGGTAATAGTAATTTCGCCGTGCTGACGCAGAGCGGTAGCGCGAACCAGCTAGCCTTGGAGCAGCTCGGCAACGACAACATCGCGCGCGCGGTGCAGCAGGGCAGCGACAACCATGCCACGGTCCACCAGTACAACGACCGCAACGAGCTGACGCTGCGGCAGCTCGACAGCTACAACGACGTCCTCGTCAACCAGTACGGCGATGCCGTGCTGGCGATCACGCAGACCAATCCCGGCGGCTCGGTGATGGCACAGAACGAGTTGTCGGTGTCGGCCCACGTCGAGGCTGGCTACACCTCGAACTTCGGTCCCATCCAGCTCGACGGTCCCGGACAAACCGCGGTGACGCTGTGCAGCGGAAGCGCGGCCTATTGCGCGCAGTACTGAAGGCTCCGCCAGGCGGCGCGGCCAATCTCGGATGATATTTAGGAGTGTGACTTGTGAAACCTGTCGATAAAACCCGGCTTGTCCGGCTGGCGATCTGCATGGCGGCGGGCTCCCTGGCAGCCTGCGGCGGTGGCGGTGGCGGCGGCGACGCTCCGCCGGCGCCCACCGGCCCGGTGGCCACCAAGGCCGACGCCGTGCGTACCGCCAGCGTCGCGCTCGGCCTGTACGAGGCGCTGACACCCGACCTCGATCCCAGCGCCTCGGCCTTCGTCGAGCCGCGCTTCACCGCCAAGAGCCTGGGCCGCGCCAAGTCGGTGCCGGCCAAGGCAGCGGTGGTCAGCGACTGCGAGATCAGCGGCAAGCGCAGTGACGATCCCAAGAGTGGAAACCGCACGTTCGCACTGTTCAGCAACAGCGTGGTGGTGGACAGCGAGGGTGAGCTCACGAACTTCACCGACTGCAAGGAAGGGTACTCCGCTGCCGACCAGTCCAGCGGCAACCTGACGCGCAAGGGCCTTTACGAGTTCGGCGCTGGCCTGGATGGCGAGTCGGACGACTACATCTACGTCAAGTTCGGCAACAACGGCGTCAGCCCGGCGCAAAAGTACAGCGCGAAGTTCGAGGAACTGAACGACGCGACGCCGCCGCAGGTGGTCAATACCTTCACCTACGACATCTCGGGCCTGGTCGAGAATGGCAGCTTCACCGATCGTGACGAGAGCCGCATCCGCAACCTGGCCATCACGCATACGCAGAAGCTCGGCAGCGCCGCCTCCACCAGCCTGCAGGCCACGCTGGGTACGACCAGCTCGCTGATCCTGGTCCGCGACAATGCCGGCAAAATGAGCATCGACGGTCCCATGGAGTTCTCATCCAACCTCCCGGGCTGTGTCGGCGGCGCCGTGGTCATCGATACCGTGACGCCACTGGCGGGCGATGCCGGCTTCACCGCCGGCGAGATGACCCTGACCTCCATGGGTGTGACCACGCGGCTGAAGTTCAACAACAACGGCAGCGTCGATGTCACCGTGAACAACGGTGCATCGCAGAACGTCAGCGCTGGCGAGTTCGCCGCGGCCATGGACAACGGCGGCTGCTGAGCCACGCGGAACGCAGGAAACAGGAAAGCCGCCGGAGATTGTCTCCGGCGGCTTTTCTGCTGCGGAGGATCAGGGTTTGGCGGTGGGCGCGCCGGCCGGTTCGGTGGCCGGTTTCGCGGCAACTGCCGCCGGGGCCGGTTTCGACTGCGGCTTGGAGCTGAGCACGGTGACCTGCTCCGCGACGATCTTCCAGGCGCCGTTGCGGTTCTGCAGTTCCAGGGCGCGGTTGCGAACCTTGGACGACAGGTTCGAGCGGTAGATTTCGCGGAAGCTGATGCGCGCGCTCTGCGTGCCGGCCATCGAGAACTTCACGTCCTCTAGCTTGAGATCGATCTTCTTGGGCGCGGTGATGCTGAGCCGGCGATCCTTGCGCCACTGCTTCAGCGGCACGCCTTCGGGCGGGACGAAGTCCTCGGCGTAGTGGCCTAAGAAGCGCTCGGCGTCCTGCTTGGTCCAGGCATCGACCCAGTCGCTCACCGCGGCGGCAGCGGCCTTGGCGGCCGCCTCGCGCTCCGCGTTCGGTGCGGGTGCGGATACCGTCACTGGCGTGGCCGTGGCGGCCTGGGCCTGGGCGGCGGGGGCTGCTGCGGCCGCTGGCGGTGGCGCGGCAGGCACGGGCACCGCGGCGGCACCGTGCAGGCTGCGCAGCAGGTCGAGCTTGGCTTGGGCCACGGCATTGGCCGGGTCCTTCGCCAGCACCTGCTGGTAGGACTGCATCGCCAGCGCGACGTTGACGTCGCCGAGGTTCTGCTGCGCCGCCGTGTACTGCGGGTTCTTGGCGAGCGCGGTCTCGAAGGCGGTGCGCGCCTTGGCGTATTCGCCCATGCCGGCGAGCAGCACACCGAGGTTGTTGTAGGGCTCCGGGTACTGCGGCACGTCCTTGATCAGCTCGGTGAAGGCGCGGATGGCCTCCGGCCGGCGGTCGAGCTGCGACAGCGCCATGCCGCGCATGAAGCGCGCATCGGCGTCCTTGGGATGCTCGGCGAGCCAGCGATCCAGTTGCACCAGGGCGATGCCGGCGTCGCCGGAGGCGATCAGCTGGCGCGCGTCCTGGACGGTCGAGGCGGAGACGGTGGCGGACTGCAGGGCAAGGCCCAGGGCTATGACGGCGAGCTTGAATTTCATCGGGACGGACAGGCAGGGACGGCGAAGGGCATAGCGGCCGCAAGGGGGCACCAAGGGAAACGCTAACGCAGTGTTGTTGCAGGACGGTGTCGTCCCGCGTGACTGTGCAACCTTCTGGTGGGGGCTGACCGTCGGCCAGACTGTGCCTCTGGCTGTTGTCGCTCCGCCAGAAATGACCCCGCTGGCCCATAAAATGGAAGTAACCGGTAACTGCGCGGCGTCCTGTTCGCGCACGTCGTGATGCGGAGAATGATGACCTTATCTTGGACGAGACGGGAGATAGCAGATGGTGACGGAAAATGGTGGTCGGCGTCGGCGACATAGCGTTGCTGAGCGACGCGCGGTGCTGAATCGGCTGGCGTCGAGCGGCGAGCGCGTGTCGGCGTTCTGCCGATCGGAGTAGGTCAGCGCGGCGACGCTGCGGCACTGGAAGAGTGAGAGGTTGTGAAAACCCCCTTTTCAAAACTCCCAAGTTCGGCCCACCAGAGGCCGGTTTTGGAGGTCGTAGGCCTCCCCTGAACAGCGACTTTGCGCCAAAAATTTCAGTTCTACGCGACTGTCGCGAGCAGCTTCTATTTTTTCACAAGCTCTGAGCTGCATCCGATTTCTGGGTGGGCGCGGTGTCCTCCGGCGCCGAGCGGCTTCCTGGCCCTCGGCGCGCTGGGCAGCGCGACCACAATCGTGGCGGCCTTGGCGGCGGCGTGGCTGATGTTTTTCCCAGAGGGTGGGGAATCCGCACTGAAGCTCGATGACAACCGGTCGCTTCACGCCTGAAGGTTCTGGCTACGGCCTGCCCCCAAGATGGGGGGCAGTGCTTTCTCGAAAACAATGGGTATTATCCGGGAGCGTGAAAGGCGGTTCATTTCTCATCCCTGAAACGCGGCTTGGTTAGTCTGACATCCTTTACATTGGCTGAGAGTTACTGTGGGCCTGACCTATTTTGATTCTGGTTCCGGTCGCAACCGTATAAAGCGGCGCTATGTGTGGGGCGTGTGGAGCTACGCTGCCGGCCTGTTGTCGGCAGTCGTCGTTTACGCGATCCTGATAGGCTGAGGTGACCTGTCGGACAATACCTTCGCGGGCCCAGACCGGGCGTCCCTTTCAGGTGTCGTCTCTGTTCGACGACGGCGCGTAAGGGCGCTGGGGTGAAGGTGCTCCCGGAGGGAATGCCTCCGGGAGTCCTCCTGCCGATCAGGGCGACGAACGCGGCAGCGCGAAGTCCGGGTTCGCCAGGATCGTGTCCCACACGTACTGGCCAGCCGACCCCGGGAAGCGGTACCTCGGCGGCAGCGGCTCGATGGTCAGGTTCAACAGACCTCCCGAGGTCGTCCCCGTCCCGGAGAGATCGGTGGCCGTCTCGTCAAAGCTGCGCCGGTACGTGAGCGAGCCGGACTGCGGTAGCCCAACGCTCACGATCCCAGACGACGCGCCGCCCGCCGGCGCCGTCAGACCGCCAGCCATCAGCACCGCGTTCAGGTCGGCCGTGGTGGCCGAACGCATCTGGACATCCGTCCCGGAGAGATCGACCAGGCCGGTCGCAGGGTCATAGGAAGCGACGATCCGCGCATCGCTGAACTGCACGCTGCGCCCATCCGGAGCCGTCAGCCGCAGCGCGTTGTCCCGCGCCCCATACGTCTCGATCTGAACCGCTCCAGTGGCGGACCGGGTCACGACGCCCGAAACGCTCTCGAAGCTCATCGAGTACCCATTGATCGTGACATCGGCAATCCAGGCCGCGTTGAACGTGCCCGAGCCGTCCGCATTCAGACGGATGAGCAGATTCTCCACCTGCATCGTTCCCTGGATCAGGCCGATCGCCTCCCGGCAGCTGTCGAAGGAGATCATTGCCTCCGGATTTCCGGCCGGATTGGGCGTCGTGTCCGTGTAGGTCACCGTCCCACCGGACGTACAAGCACGCGTGCCAGCACGGGTAGTGCCGAGATCCACCTCGGAGAGGCCGCTCAGCATCAGGGTCCCCAGCCCCTTGGTATAGCGATACAGGGTGGCCAGACGAGCCGCCTCAGCATCTGCCACCGCGGACGACGGGGCAGGCGTGTCGTCGGAGCCTGCCCCTCCGCCGCCGCAGCCTACGGCAGACAGCAGCAGGATCGCGGCCAGGGCGCCGTGGAACAGCGTGGTGCACATCGTAAAATTCAAGGTCATAACACCTCCATGATTGGTTGATGGATGTCTGCGCGAGCCGCCCAAGCCCCAAGGCCAGGCGCGAGTGCCGACAACTTCAAGCACCTCAGGCAACGGTCGTCCGGCGAATTCCGGGCGCACCTCTCCCGTGAGGGGCAAGTAAAAGGATCAAAAGCGGCTGGGGTCAGCGGATGCGGTAGTTCTCGCGGAATTCGCTGCCGAGCCGTTCCTGGACGTAGCGCGCGGTCCCCTGGGGCAGCAGGTACACCCGCTGACGGGTAAACACGTCGCGCGAGGTCTCCACGTTCGTGCGGATGACCCCATAGCTGAGCTGGTAGCCCACCCCGAGAATTGAGACAAAAGCACCGCTGCGATCAATCTCAACCAAGCAGCTGGAGGCGTCCGTGGCATACCAGGCGCCGTCCAGGCCCGGGGCCCTGGGCCCCGAAAGCGCCAGGACCTTCTGGTTCACCGGAGCTCCGTAGACGGCGACCATATTGCCGCGGGCGCGGGCATTGTTAATGAACAGCACGCCGACATCGGATCGCTCGATCGGCGCAGCCGCGTTCATGGCGTACAGCGCCTTGGTGTCATGTACGCGCGGTCCATTGCGGTCCACCGTCAGGAAGTGCCACGCGTCCTCGGGCTGCTTGAAGTAGTAGCTGCAGGGATCGCAGACATAGCCGGGGGTGGCATTTCCGGTCGGCGCGATGAACGCCGAGAGCAGCTGCTGGTCCGGGAAGCCGGCCATGTCTTGCTGACGCCATTTGGCGTTTTGCGCCTCGATGGCGTCCATCACGGCGCAGCCCGACGTCAGGAGGGCGGCAAAGATGACGATCAGGGCGCGCCCGAAGTTTTCCGACTTCCCGAAGGGGAGCATGAAGCGGGTGGGACTCATGGATGTAGTTACCTCCTATGGGTTAACCAACCGGGTTCGGTTGGTTGAAATATATACGATAATATCTAAAAAAGGCACGAACGTGCTTGGACTAGGTCTCAAAATGTATAGAGGCTTGGCTCATGCAGAAGAAGCCCAAGCCCTCGACTTTGAACAAGCTTTTCGGTGTAAACGTGAAGCTGGAACGCACGCGCCTGGGAATCACTCAAGAGGAACTGGCCTTGAGGGTGAAGACCGAGCAGCCGTACTTGAGCAAGGTTGAAAGGGGCGTGGTTGCCTCATCCTTGGACTTCGTCGAGAGGATTGCCAAGGCGCTCAACGTCAAGCCGATTGATCTGCTTGATGAAAACCTTGGCCGTCGGAGCCGGGAAAACTCGTAGCTACTCGTTGCCATCAGGCGGCCCCTGGACGGTCCTACAAGGCACTCTCCCGCTCGACGGGCGGGGCACGGAAGTACTTCAGCCTGTCCGCCGCGATCGCCAAAGCCACATCCCGCTCACCGCGCAGTTCGGCGGCCTGCGCAGTCAGCTTCTGCACCGACTGCGCCAGTTCAGCGGCAATCCGCTGCTGATCCGCCAGGGACTCCCGCAGCCCCTGGATCACCAGGTTCTGCTCCGACAGCAGGTCCTGCGCCTTCTGCCACTTCTCCTCATGGCGTTCGGTCAGAACCGAGTGCTCAGCCGAAAGGCGCTCAGCAGCCACCTTCATCCAGCGGTCGATCCAGGCACGGTGCTCCGCCTCCAGCTCCGGCGGCAGCACAAGCATCGACCGGACGGCAGTTGCGGCCAGCCGTTCCCGCAGTTCCCGGATCGTCCGGCTGGCGCGCTGACGCTGGCAGCCACCGCTGGCGTCGATCAGCTCTTCGATGCGGGGCGGCCGTCCCAGGCGCTTGTTGAGCTCCAGGGCCAGCTCCAACAGCTGCTCATCGTCCAGGATGGCCGGCCGGCCCGTCGGACCCCGGCCCGGATCATTGGCTGCCCCCTGCCCGGAGTTCGGAACTTTGGAACCGTTCGGAACGGTTCCATTCACACCGTCATTCGACGGCGAGCGCTTAGCGGACATGCCGGGCCTCCTCATGGTGATCGTCGTTGGCCGGCATACCCTGCGGCTTGTTGCCGGCGCCCGCCTTGTGGCCTCCCAGCAGGGCCGACATGTCACGCCCGTTGTGTCCGGCGGCGCTCCAGGTGTCCAGCGAGGCCACCAGCTCAGCGACCAGGTACTCACCCCAGGGCCGCGACTTCGCCGGCGTGGCGAGGTAGGCCAGGATGTACTGCAGGGCAGCCCCGAGATCGGCGTCCTGGGACTCGAGCCACTTCAGGTGCGGAGCCAGCAGCAACAGCGACTGGATCTCGTGCCGGATCACCAAGCCGTGCAGCGAGCGGCTGGACTCCCCGACCGAACGAAGTTTTCCGAGGTCATGGAGCAGGTATCCGAGCTGGGCCATCGCGGGAGCATTGGCATCAGTGGGAAGTGCCCACCGTGCCAGGTTTGCCGCGATGTCGAGCGCCGACGTGCAGTGCAGCAGCAGGCCGCCCGGCTGCGCGTGGTGATGGTTGACGCTGGCTCGACATCGCAAAAGCGGAATGCCGATCGCGGGATCCAGCAGGGCCCGGCGCAGGAAGCCACCCAGGGGCTCCGGCAGCGAGCGTTCGAGCTCGATGAGCCGCTTCAAGGCGCCGTGTGCGTCGATGGGGCACCTGCGCAGCGGCAGCAGTTCCGAGGCGCAGTCCACGTCATCCGGCTGCAGCCCGTTCAGCTGCTGGACCCGCAGCTGCGGCTCGCCATCGAAGATCTTGACCTCCGCGAGCACCTCCACCGGGGTAAAGAGCGGCGCCGCGCCGATGAAGCCGCGGCGCTCGGGCCAGACAAAGCCCAGCACCGAGCCGTCGCTGTCCTCCAGGACCAGCTGCAGGCGGGTGCCGCCGCTGCTGCAGGGCTTTTCGTTGCATTCGGTCAGCAGGAAGCTGCTGCGGAGGGAATTGCCCTGCTGTTCAGCCAGGGCAGACGTCGAGTATCGGGAACTCACGAGTTGGCGGCCTCCGCCGATTCGAGGTGGTTGGTGATCATCCGAGCCATCACCGCGAGCGGCGCGGCCTGGCGGGTTTCCTGCTGGAAGGCGGGATCACCCATCTGGCGGCCGATCCAGTCGGCCAACGCGGTGGCATTGGTCTGGTGGCGGGCGTCGGAGACCCACATCACCAGATCGATGCCTTTGGGATTGATGCCCATCGTCGCCATGAGCTGGTTCGCCAGGTGCTGGGCGATGTGCGGCACCGCCGACGCCCAGACTTCCTTCTCCAGGCTGTCGATGAGCTGCTGGCGCGTCAGCGCCTCGAAGGGAGAGGGCTTACTCACTCTTGCCACCCGCGGCCGTCCGGCCCAGCTTCAGGAACTCGTCATTGGCGGCCTTGACGCCCCCGTTGACCACCCCGGACACCAGGTTGTCGAAAGCCACGCCGTCCTTGCGCATCAGGTTGGGCACATACCGGCTGTAGGTGCGGAACAGCATCTCCGTGGTCGTATGGCCCAGCTGGCGGGCGATCCACTCCGGGGACTCGCCGGCGGCCAGCCACAGCGTCGCGCAGGTGTGGCGCATCTGGTACGGGCGGCGATACTTCAGGCCCAGGTTGCGCAGCAGCGGCGCCCAGACTCGGTCCGTGAAATTGGTGTTGTCGATCGGATTGCCGTTGCGCGTGCAGAACACATAGTTCTCGGCCACCGACAGCGGATCCTTGAGGTATGCCGCCGGCCGCATGGCCATCAGCGCATCGAACACCGGCTGGCTCATGTGGATGTCGCGCTGGGAACCGTCGTTCTTGGTGTATTCGACGCGGCCGTTCTGGTAGGTCTCCCGGATCAGCACCTGGCGGCGCTCGAAGTCGACGTGCTTCCACTTCAGGCCATGGACCTCGCTGGAGCGTACCCCGGTCAGGAAGCGGAACGTGAAGTAGGGGATGTAGTCCTGGCGCACTCGGGCCAGGATCAGCTGCATCTCGCTGAGCGTGAACGGCTCGATGTCCTTGCGCTGCACCTTGAGGCGCTTGATCGACAGGCAGGGATTGCGGATGCCGAACCGCAGCGCAGCCTCGTCCATGATCATGCGCAGGATGCCGACGATCTTGTTGATCGTGGAGGCGGAAATCCGGCGGCCTTCAGCGGCCGGCTTGGTCGGCATGCGGACCTGCTTCTCGGCCAGTTCGGCGCGGAAGCTCAGCACCAGTTCGCGGGAGATCTGGTCCAGCGGCAGATCACCGAAGGCCGGGAGGAGATGTCCGTCCAGGACGGACTCGACCGAGACCTTGTGGGACTCGCGCCATTCGATCTTCTTTTCCGCCAGCCAGGTGGTGGTGAATTCCGCGAAGGTCGGCAGGACGACGGCGGGAGCGGCCGCGGGGGAGGGCATGTTCATAGCCGGCGCCGGGGCGGGAGCCTTCGGCACGGCGAACTTCTGGGCCATCTTGCTGCCGGGGAAGTAGCGGGCGTACTCGAAGGTGCCGGCCTCGATTTCGGCGACCATCTTGTCCAGAACCTTCTCCATCTTGCGACGGTTGGCGGTGGTGTCGTCGAGGGCGGTCAGTTCGCGGCAGCGCTCGTTCTTGACGCGGAAGTCGAAGAACAGACGGCCATCCGGGCGGGCGCGAATACTAGCCATGGCACAGCTGCCCAGAGGCCATCGGGATCGCCAGTTCTTCCGCGGCGACCAGACGCTTCTGCATGTCGCGTTCGATGGTCTCCCACAGGAACAGAATCTTCCGGCCGCCGAAGGGACGGAAATAGTGGGTGCCTTCAATGAGGACCGAGTCCTTCAGGCGATTACGGATGGTTCGCGCGTCGTACTTGATACGCGCCGCGAGTTCCTCCGTGGTGAGGTAGGTGGGTTGGTTCACTGGTATTATCCTCCAAGTCATAACGCCCTCCTGGATGGCCAGGAGACCCGCAGAGCGAAGTAATGCCCTGCTGAATGTAATTTTGTACGACAGAAAGCCCCGTGTCAAGGCTTTTTGTCATTCTGCAGGGCATAACGACATGGAGACTGACGTGATCCGGTGCCACCTCTCACGCTTGATGGGCGAGCGCAAGATGAAAATCGTGGACGTGGCGCGAGCCACTGGACTGCACCGCAATACGGTGACCCTGCTGTACCAGGAGAGTGCGACCCGCATTGATATCGAGGCGATCGATCAACTCTGCCAATTGTTCGAATGCGAGGTCGGGCAGCTTTTCGAGTTTGTTCCGAATGTGGCTGGTGATAGGCGTTCCAGCTAGGCGATGGGATCGGGGGATCAGGTGGATTAGCCCCGAGTCATTCTCTATATAAGAGACCCTGTTAGGTATGAAGAATCAGAGGCGACGTAACGACCCTGCGCGAGCTGGCAAGGACGTACTCCATCGTCAGTTTCAGGCTGCGATCCGGCGCTCAAGAGATCATGGACGTTCCGAGCTATTTGAGTTAAAGCGGGATTGCAGTGCTGAGCAGCTATGGAGCCTCTTCCCTGGATTGGTCTCCGATACCCTTCTGGCGAAAGCTCACGGACCGTCATTCCCGGAACGCATCGAGCAATTGTTTTCTGTGCCGGCATTTTCGCGGCCCCTGTCTCTAAATAGTGAGATCGTATGGGCTGTAGCTCGATGTGTACGGGAAGCTGAAAGTCTTAAAGGTTTTCTTTCTCTTCGAAACGAGGTCGAACGGTGCATTCTCGTAGACGCTCCGGATGAAGGCCGTGCGGCACTTGAAAGCATTCGACTGAAGTACGGAATATCTTTGTGGCTACTGCAGAATGAAATCGCGATAGCGAGCCATTGGGACTCCCTAGACGAGGCACGCCAACTTTCTAGGTCCTATGTGGAAGAGCTTCCCAAAGCCAATTTGCTCTCCTTCCTCTTGCATTTCATAACAAGAAGGATTGAGGCGTCAGGCATCATCGGAACTCTGAGAAATGAAGTTGAGGAGCTATTCTCCGGACACTCTGCGACTGCGTTAACTCAATACGCGATTGCGAAGGTCTTTGATGTATACGATCTCCGTCCGATGGACATGAGCGCGCTCTTGTTCTTAGATGCTCAATCGTCAGTGATCGATCACTACGAAAGCCTCGTCGCAGTGCTTCAAACCGCTGCTGCTGACGGAGTTTTGGGAAATCCCGCGGTGCTTTCAGTTATTGCGCCGCTGCGTCATCTTTACAAGAAGGTTGGCGATTCTCGCCTCATCGGGTTGCTGAGATCTGTTGGAGACTATATTGAACCGAGTCCGTACAACAGCGATAGGCATTTGGCAATTGAGGCGTACAGCGCAGAGAAATACACCGAATGCATTGACACCGCAAATCGGGTTCTGAGGATTGATCCAACCGATATCCCTCTATTGGCCTTAAGGACTAAGGCATATGCACATTTAGGAGGAGAGCTGGAAAATTCCTCCTCCTTCCACGGACAAATTTCAAGTGGGTTAGGCCAGTTGTATGTCGGCGGCACCGCCTCGTATCAGGCAGCTTTTAATCTTCTGACATTCTCGCAGCGCTTTTATGGGCAACACTGGACTGCGCAACTGCGTGCAATCGTCCTGTCCGAGTTGTCGAGCGAGGAGGTTCGGTTCCCCAGCGCAGATCTAAAGCGCCGGTACATACTGGACTGCGACTTTACCCCGTTTACGCTGATGACAGTCCCTGAAAAGCAACGCATAGCGTACTCGGCAGGCGCGAACGTCCCGGAAAAATTTCCGGCTACGTGGCCGATCGTCGCCAGCGCGCTAGGGGTTGTCTTAGCTGAGAATGGATTCGGCCCCTCAGAGATTCGTGCGAGGCGATATAGGGCGAAGTACTTGCTTGCCGCTGGAAACGCAGATGCGGCGTATGCAGACTTTACTTGGCTTCTAGAGCGATGCTCTGGCATTGATCGCTTGCGTACAGCGTCCGCAGCGGCACTATGCTGCCTAGAGTTGGGACGACCCGATGAAGCTGCCAGAATCGCGGTGGCGGCCTACCTGGATAATCCGAACATTCCAGGCATCTTACCTTTGGTAAAGCTTGCAGAGGGTCTATCCGATCCAGATCAATGGTCTGATGAGATATGCACGCCCTTGCTTCTCGAGTTACATCGTACCTTTGTGACCGAGCATGGGCTCGCCACCTTGCGTTATGCGTTTGAGAGATTCATAGAGAGAACTGAATCGCTCGATCCGACCGCATTTCGCATGCTTGAAGCAAAGTTCGGTGCAGACAAAGTCGTAATGTTTATGGACAAGGTGTGGCGGCCAGAGGTTATGCGCCAAACGCTTTTGTATCAGAACGATCGTGAGATAGAAGAAGCGCGAGTGCTTGTGTGCAAAGTCTTAGCTGAGATTGATCCAGCGAGGAAAGATGTCCACTTGCATGAAGTAAAGGAGCGCGTAAAGAAGATTGAGATTGCCAAGGGAACGTCGCTTATCGAGAAGAGCAAGATTCACGTTGACATCGAGGCAATTCGCCGTGCTCTACATAAGAAGTTGAGTGACTCCTATGCGCGATACAAGTCGTCGCTACTGGCATCGGGAGATAAGCCGGCGGCTAATGTTGCGGCAATAGCCGAAGTAATCTCCGAAAACACGAAGGACATTCCTTTATCTCGAATCCTTTCGATGGTGCACTTAGTAGATGTCCCGATGGACGCTGCTGATGCGCAGTTTGCGGAACTCTACAATGAAGTTACCAACGAATTTCTAAGGGGAGATCACGGACTCAATGCATACCTTAGCACCTGCGTTAAGCATGGCACCTTGAGCAACACGCTTCGAAAGCCCTCCGAAGACGAGAACTTGGTGACCTCGAGGGACGATAAAGGGGCTTACGTCGAAAATGAATTCTGGAAGCCAGAAGACTATGCGGTTGCGCATCAGAATTGGGCGGCTATCAACGCAGCCCTCGCATCCTTTTCAAAGGAATTTGATGAGGCCATTGCATACCTAAAAGATTCTCTCTTGCAGATTAGGATAGTGAGAGGAATCTCAGATGCTGACGAGTCCGGAAAGGCTCTGTTTTTCTACCGCATTTCAAACTTCGAGCAATTATTCGTTCAGGAGGTCGATAAATCGTCCGCCAACATGGATGAGTTTGTGAACCGGTGCGTTGATTTGCTTTGGGAGAAGACAGATCAGAATCTCGTGAAGGTGCAAGGTGCCATTGATACTGAGATTCGGCAGAAGTTAAACGAGGCTTTTGACCGACTTGAGGCGGCGGTTCGTCGACACGGGCATCTCGATCGACTGGATGATCTGATTGATGCAATTGTTCGTGCTCGCACCAGCACGCAGGTAAAAATTAACACGGTAATCTCTTGGTTTCAGAGGAGCAAAGTCTTTGATCGGCAAGACTATGCTCCGGAGTTCCCCGCTCAGATTGCATTGAACATGGTTAAGAACACGCTGTCGAGCGCAGCAAAGTGCAATCAAATCAGCATCAAGCAGGGTGACGCACCACCTATGCCAGGACGCACATTGGACTCAATGGTGTACGTCTACTACGACCTGCTTGCGAATGCGGTGCTGAGGTCGAAGGTTCCAGCCGAAGATCTGGAAATATCAGTGGATATTTCATTTCGAGAAGGGAGATATTTCGTTAAGGTAACGAACAACATCAATAACTCAGCGATAAGCAGTGATGATCGTGCTCGCGTTGACGTAATTCGTAAGGAAATATCCGAGGCTAAGCCTTCCAGAAGAGCTCAAGCGGATAAGAACAGTGGCCTGCATAAGATTTGGGTTGCCGTAAATGCCCCTAGCTATGCAAATGCAGCTTTAGATTTCCATCTATCCGATACGGATTTCGTGGCCGAATTGCAGTTCTCTACGGTAGGGGTGGAGCATGATAAGCATCCTATTCATTGAAGATGACGACGGCAAAGCTGCGCGAGTTGAAGAATTTGTGTCCATGACGTTCGATGACGCCAGGGTGACTCGGATGCGCTCGTTCAACTCCGGGCTTCGAAGCTTGGCAGACCGGAGTTCCAAATTTGATCTAGTCCTTTTGGACATGACAATGCCATTGTTTGATAGCTCCCCATCAACTTCAGGGGCATCGGCGCCGGAGCAACTGGCCGGTCGCGATTTGCTGGCTCAGATGAAGCTGCGGCGTATCACGGTGCCAACGATTATTGTGTCCATGCATGATCGCTTTGGAGAAGGGGTTGCAAGAAAGTCACTAAAGGAAATTACTGACGAGCTGAAGGAAAACTTCAGCCCCACATACGCGGGAGTTGTGTACTACAACGCTACTGAGGAGCATTGGAAGAGTGAACTCAAAAACATCATGTCCTCAGTTATTCGCGAATTAAAAAAATGAAAGTTTTGCTTGTAGATGATGAGTATCAAAAGGTCGAGGCTATTTCTCGAATCTCCGGAAGCCTAGGCCACATTGAGATCGAACATGTCTCGACCGCTCATGCAGCGCGCGCTCGACTCCGGGCGGCTTCTTTTGATCTGCTTCTGCTAGATTTACATCTCCCTGGGGCGGTTGGATCGCCGCCTTCTGCAAAGGGAGGGATTGAGCTTTTCGACCTGCTGGTCCTTGACCGTCAGTGCGGCTTGCCGACCAGCATCGCCTGCATTTCAGCTAAGGATGATCTTGGTCCGGATATTTTGTCGCAGCTGGCCTCGAGAGGGCTTCAGCTGATCTCTGTGGTCGGGAACGAAACCACATGGTTGGCTGCGTTGGAAGGCCAGTTGAAACTCGCCTTGGCACGACACGATAGAAAATCGCTACAAGCTGATGTAGTTATCGTGACGGCGCTCCATGATCCAGAGTTGATGGCCGTGCTTGAATTGCCATATCAATGGAGGATACATCGCGCCGTCGGTGATCCAACGACGTTTCACATCGGAACAGTACAGCAAACCAATCGTACGCTGACTGTTGTGGCGGCTTCCGCGCATCGTAAAGGCATGCCGTCTGCGGCGGCGTTGGCTACCCACATGGCCCACCTCTTCTCACCACGGTACCTACTAATGCTCGGAATTTGTGCCGGCGTGAGGGACAAGGTGGGATTTGGCGATATTGTGATCGGAGATCCGACCTGGGATTGGGGCAGTGGAAAGCTGGCTGAAGATGCGGGTAATTCACCTGTGTTCTTGGCATCTCCCTTTCAGATGACAGTAGATCCCATGCTTCGGCAGGCGATTCTTGCAACCATAGACAATGCCGAAGTAATTAGGTCCATAAAGGCAGGATGGCAAGGGAAGACGCCCGAGGGCGCGTTAAAGGCGCATCTTGGACCTATGGCTTCAGGGGCAAGTGTGGTCGCCGACCGCAGTTCTCCGGATCGGATTAAAGTTCAGAATCGGGATGTTATTGCCATCGAAATGGAGGCGTACGGCGTGATGGCAGCCAGTGAGTATTTGCCTCAGCCTCCACCGAAGGTCGCAGCCATCAAGTCTGTTTGCGACTTTGCGGATCCGCTGAAGGACGATCGATGGCAGAAATATGCGGCCTATACCAGTGCTCGATTTACTGCGGAACTATTGAAAAGCGACTTGATATAGGCAAGAACAATGTTATGGACAAGGTCGCGGTGGTGCTGAAAGAACGGCGGGATTCCAGGTGGATCCTCGTAGGCTACGTTGGCTCGCGTGTCCCATGGGCAGTGCGGTCTGCCTGAGCCCAGGAACTGAATCCCAGTTCCGAGCGGGCAGGAACAGCCCGCATTCGCCGGACTCGGGGCTCTCCACCGCTATGTCGCAGAGGGCAAATAGTAAGCCGTATTTTGTGGCTCGCAGTGAAGCTTCCTTCAGATGGTAGACGCTGAATCTGAGCCAGGAAGTCCAGTTGCGCCTGTGGTGTTGGTTAGGCGGGCATCTTGGCCCAGCCCAGTAGTCGGCTTCCTGGACGGAAGCCATTGGACCCCGCCGCGAGGGTTCGAGCGGTCGCCGGAGTATCTCGGGATCAGGTGCGCGTGCAGATGCGACGCCGCCTGGCCGGCCACCGGGCCGTAATTGCCGCCGTGCGATCGCCGCGACCGAGGGGCCCGACCTGACGGCAGCTACGGCTGATTGCCAAGCGCTGGCCCGGCCAGCAAGTGAGAACAGCGGGCAGCCTGACCTGGTTGGATTCCTCGCTCGCCTTACTCCGTTCAGGGGCTCAAAAGGCTGGGCACAGAGAGATTGGGTCAATGCAGGCAATGCCCGGAAGTCGCGGGCACAGGATGGGCATAAAATGGGCATTTGTGCCCATCGAGGGATTTGTGCCTTAAGTAGGGATTGGGTCAATTCCCAACGCCGCTGCCGCTGGGTGGACATCCGCGGGGCCAGCAGTGCGCTGGCAGAAATTCACGGAAGCTATTGATTTGGTGCGCCCGGAGGGATTCGAACCCCCGACCCTCGGCTTCGGAAGCCGGTACTCTATCCAGCTGAGCTACGGACGCGATGACTTTTTCTACAACCCCATTATCGCCCAATGACTCGTGCCTTCGGAAGCCGGTACTCTATCCAGCTGAGCTACGGACGCATATATATGTACGGACGCCGCCTGCCGGGGGCCGTCCAGGGAGGAAGGCAAGGCGTGACGGGGCGGGCAGGATACCCGTAAATGCCCGCACCGGCTATACTCCCGCGCCGCAAAAGCCATATAGCCAAGCCATTCAGGGAGTCGTCCGTGGAGCACAAAAACCACGATCAGGTTTTTTTCGTTAATTTCGGCAAGGTCATGGGCGGCCTGTTCCTGATCTTCTTCATCTGCATCGGCGCCGCCGGGCTGATCGACGATGGCGAAGGCCACGGTGACGCCACCGGCCCGGAACGCCTGCAGGCCCGCATCGCTCCCGTGGGCACCGTGGTGACCGATCCTTCCGTGCTGCTGCAGATGCAGCAGGCCAACAAGGTCCAGCGCGCCGCCTACACGGGCGACGAGGTGGTGACCAAGATCTGCGCCGGCTGCCACGAGACCGGTGTGCAGGGCGCTCCGCATGACAAGGCGGCCTGGTCGGCCCGCAAGGCCACCGAAGGCGGCCTGGATGGCCTGGTGACCAAGGCCATTGCCGGCAAGGGCATGATGCCGCCGCGCGGTGGCGATCCCGACCTGTCGGACGACGAGGTCAAGGCCGCCGTCGAAGTGCTGCTGAAGAAAGCCGGCGTCTGATCCGAAGCGGGCTTCACACAAAAGGCCGGGCTCAAGCCCGGCCTTTTTGCTTTCCGGAGGCCTTATAACGCTCTGTTTCAATTTCATGACATTTTTGTGAACCCCTGTTAGAGTCGGATCGCTCTGCACCATCAAGGTGCTTGCGCGAGAGAGGGGTACCGGCAGCGCGCACCTAAACCGCGCGCCGGTTCACGAGAAACTGATTCCAAAATGTGTGAAAGGAGCGTTATGAGCAAGTACGTTGGCTTGTTGACGGCGGCGGGTCTCGCCTGCCTTCCGATGATGTCTTCCGCGGCTGCACCGACCCTGACCGAAGTGCTGGGTGCGTCGGGTGTCACGCTGGATGGCTACATCTCCGGCGGCTACACCTATGGCTTCAATTCGGATCCGGGCATTGGCGCTGGCATCCCCGATCTGCAGTTTCGCCAGTTTGACGGCAACTCCGATTCCTTCGACCTGAACCAAGCCGCCTTCACGCTGGCCAAGCTGCCCGCGCAGGGCGCCGGTGCCCTGGTCAATGTCATCGCCGGCGAAGACGCCAAGGTGCTGAACGCGGCCTACGGCGATGGTGGAGACAACATCAACGTCACCCAGGCCTACCTCCAGTACGCCACCGGCGGCCTGACGGTCATCGGCGGCCGCTTCGTGACGCTGGCCGGCGCCGAAGTGATCAACGATACCCAGAATGCCAACATCTCGCGTGGCCTGCTCTTCACCAACGTGCAGCCGCTGGTCCACACCGGCGTGCGCGCCAGCTACAAGATGGGCGGCGCCACGCTCTACGGCGGCCTGTCCAACGCTGGCTTCGGTGGCCTGGCCTTCGTCCCCGGCTATGTGGCGCCGGCGTTCAATCCCCTGGGCCCTGACGCCGATCCGCAAAAGACCATCGAGCTGGGCTTCAGCCTCGCGCCTTCGGCCAAGAGCAGCTTCTCGTTGGTCGGTTACCAGTCGTCCGACAGCACCATCCCGGTGGAAGAAACCCTGATCGACGCCGTGTTCAGTGTGCAGGCCTCCGATACGCTCCAGGTGGTCCTGAATGCCGACTACCGAGTATCCAAGCCTGATGCAGCTGGCGTTGATGACCAGAAGGTTTGGGGCATCGCGGCTTACGGCAACCTGAAGCTGAGCGACAAGACTCGCGGCTCGCTGCGCGTCGAGTACGTCGACATCAGCGACTCGTTTGCTCTCGGCGTTCTCGGCGGTTCCGCAGATACCGATGCACAGAGCTACACGCTCACGCTGGGTCACAAGGTTGCCAATAATCTCGAGCTGCTGGGCGAGGTGCGCTACGACATGGCCGGCGACGACGTAATCGTGGACGGCACTACGCTGGAAGACAATCAGGGTAGCGTGGCCATCAAGGCCATCTACAAGTTCTGATCGCTGTTCCAGATGTAAGAAGGGCCGCGCAAGCGGCCCTTTCTCGTTTCCCCGCATGTTTTTGAGGGATGCTCCAGAATGGAGCGCAAGCACCGTCATGGAGCCTGCCCGACGCTTGGCATGCTCATTGCTCTCTCATGGCGGGGGTTCGGTGCGACATGAATCGCGCCGCTGCCTTGAACCAACTTTAATTTTGATTTTCCTCAGGAGAGGCGAAGCATGAAACTGAAGCACATTGCCGTTGCAGCTGCTCTGATGACCAGCGGTTCGGCGTTCGCGGGGGTGACGGGCAATGTCGCCGCATTCAGCAACTACCTGTTCCGCGGCATCACCCAGACCGGCGACGACGCTGCTGTCCAGGGCGGCCTGGACTACGCGCATGACAGCGGCTTCTACACGGGCGTGTGGACCTCCAACACCGCGTTCGGCTCCTACGAGACGGACCTGTATGCTGGCTTCAGCGGCAAGGCCGGCGAGCTGACCTATGACGTGGGCTACATCTTCTACGGCTATCGCGATGCCACCAAGTCGAACTTCTCCGAAGTCTACGCCGGCCTGTCGGCCGCCGGCTTCAGCGGCAAGCTGTACTTCAGCCCTGAGTTCGGCGCCAGCGAAGACGAGGCCTTCTACCTGACGGCCAGCTATGCCATCGCCCTGAGCGACACGCTGACGCTGACTCCGCAGGTTGGCTACAGCTTTGGCGACGGCGTCGAGACGGGCATTCTGGGCACGCCACTCGCGCCCGCCACGGAAGACAGCTATCTCGACTACAGCCTGAGCCTGTCGAAGACGCTGGAAGGTGGCTATACCTTCACCGCTGCTATCGCTGCGAACTCCGAGGAAGACCTCATTGGCAAGGAATCGATCTACGTCGGTCTGAAGAAGGCGTTCGATCTGTAAGCCAAGCCGTACGGACAACTCCAAGTCCACAAAAAGGGCCGCGCAAGCGGCCCTTTTTCTTTGTACCCGTTGGCGAGCTCAGGCCTGACCCCGGTCCAGCTCGCGGTAGCGCACGGCCTCGGCGACATGCGCCTTGCCGATGACCGCCACCGCCTCCATGTCGGCCAGGCTGCGCGCCACCTTCAGCACGCGGTGATAGGCGCGCGCGGAGAGTGATAGCCGGGTCATCGCCGTCTCCAGCAGGGTCTGCGCGGCGGGTTCCGGGCGGCAATGCTGCTCCAGCTCCTTGGGGCCCAGTGCGGCATTGGGCTTGCCCTGCCGCTGGAGCTGGCGCTCGCGCGCCGCCACCACGCGGCGGCGCACCTGCTCGCTGGTCTCGGCGGACGGGGTTGCGGCGGCGGTCAGGGTCTCGCGTTCCACGCGCGGCACGAACAGCTGCAGGTCGATGCGGTCCAGCAGCGGGCCTGAGATGCGCCCGCGGTAGCGCAGGACCTGGTCCGGGGTGCAGCGACACTTGCCGCTGCTGTCTCCCAAATATCCGCAGGGGCAGGGGTTCATCGCCGCCACCAGCTGGAAGCGGGCGGGGAAGTCGGACTGCCGGGCCGCACGGGACACGGTGATGCTGCCGCTCTCCAGCGGCTCGCGCAGCACTTCCAGCACCTTGCGGTCGAACTCGGGCAGCTCATCCAGGAACAGGATTCCGTGATGGGCCAGGGTGATCTCGCCAGGCCTCGGGCTGCTGCCGCCACCCACCAGGGCCACGCCGGAAGCCGTGTGATGGGGGGAGCGGAAGGCGCGAACGCCCCATTTACGTGCGTCAAAGCCCCCGGGGCCGATCGAGGAAATGGCGGCAGCCTCCAGGGCTTCCTCCTCCGTCATCGGCGGCAGCAGGGAGGGCAGGCGCTGGGCCAGCATGGACTTGCCGGAGCCCGGAGGCCCCATCATCAGCAGCGAATGCCCGCCAACAGCGGCGATCTCCAGCGCGCGCTTGGCCTGGGCCTGCCCGCGCACCTCGGCCACATCCGGCTGGGGGCCGGCGGCGGGGCGCTCCGGGCTGGTGCGCTGGGCAATGAGCTTGCCCTCATGAAGAGCGGCGCATAGCGCACCAAGATGGTGCGATGTCAGGATCTCGGCCGACTGCGCCAAGCTGGCCTCGGCGAAGTTGCCGGCCGGTATCAGCAGGCGGTTTCCGGCGGTCGTGGCCTTGAGCGCGGCCGACAGTGCGCCCTGCACCGGCATTATCTCGCCGGAAAGGGACAATTCACCAAGGATTTCAAGGTTTTCCAGGCGCTCCAAAGGCACTTGCCCGGACGCGGCGAGAATCCCCAGGGCGATCGCCAGGTCGAAGCGTCCCCCGTCCTTGGGCAGGTCGGCCGGAGCCAGGTTGCAGGTGATGCGGCGGTTGGGGAACTGGTAACCGCAGTTGGCGATGGCCGCGCGGACGCGATCCTTGGATTCGCGCACCGCCGCTTCCGGCAGGCCGACGATGCTCAGCCCCGGCAGTCCGGCGGCCAGGTGCACCTCCACGCGCACCGGATCGGCCGCCAGGCCGTTCTGGGCCCGGCTCAGGATCGTCGCCAGGCTCATGGATCAGGCGCCCGGAGCGTTCCTTTTTTCCAGCTCGATCAGGCGCTTCTCCAAGGCCGACAGGCGCGCCTGGGTGCGCGCCAGCAACTCGGCCTGGATATCGAAGCGTTCGCGCGAAACCAGGTCCCATTTCTCCAGGTTGGCGCGCAGCACGGCCCGGAAGTTGTCCTCCAGCTCGCGCTTCATGCCGCGCAGGCCGGGCGGGATCACGGCGCCAAGGCGGCTGGCGAGGTCTTCGAGCTGGCGGGGGTCGATCATCAGGAAATCTCCGGGTATGACAGCAGTTTAGCGGCAGGCGACGCCGGTTGGCACGCTCCGTGCTTTTTCGGGCATGACCGCTGGGGGCCTCGGTTTTGCTCCGGCGGAAAACACGTTTTCCGACCCAGGAGTCTTTTCATGAAACTAATCACGGCGATCATCAAGCCGTTCAAGCTGGACGAGGTGCGCGAAGCACTCTCGGATCTGGGCGTTGCCGGCATCACGGTGACGGAGGTCAAGGGATTTGGCCGCCAGAAGGGCCACACCGAGCTGTATCGCGGTGCCGAGTATGTCGTCGACTTCCTGCCCAATGTGAAGATCGAAGTGGCGGTGGACGACGACAAGCTCGACGGCGCGATCGACGCCATCAGCAAGGCGGCTCATACCGGCAAGATCGGCGACGGCAAGATCTTCGTCTTCACCCTCGACCAGGCCATCCGTATCCGTACGGGTGAGACTGGCAAGGACGCTCTCTAAGGGAATCATGATCATGATGCGTAAGACTCTAAGTGCATTGATGCTGGCCGCCATGTGCGGCCTCGCCGCGCCCGCGTGGTCGCAGGCGGATTCGCCGGCTGCTCCGGCTGCCGCCGCTGAAGCCGCAGTCGAAGCGGCTGCTGCCGCCGAGGCCGCTCCGGTCGCGGCCCCGGCTGAAGCCGCTCCGGCGGAAGAAGCCAAGCCGACGCCGCCGGTCTTCAATGAAGGCAACATCGCGTGGATGCTGGTCTCCACCGCGTTCGTGCTGCTGATGTCCCTGCCGGGCCTGGCCCTGTTCTACGGCGGCATGGTCCGCCAGAAGAACATGCTCTCGACCCTGACCCAGACCTTCGCCATCTTCTGTCTGATCGGCGTGTTGTGGTGTGTCTACGGCTACTCGGTTGCCTTCAGCGGCACCGGCCCCTTCTTCGGAACACTGGACAAGATGTTCCTGAAGGGCGTGGTCTATGACGCCAATGGCTTCTTCACCGCGACCGCCACCTTCAGCAAGGGCGTGGTGATTCCGGAGCTGCTGTTCGCCGTGTTCCAGATGACCTTCGCCTGCATCACCGTGGCCCTGATCGCCGGCGCCTATGCCGAGCGCATGAAGTTCAAGGCCGTGCTGATCTTCTCGGTGATCTGGTTCACCCTGTCCTACCTGCCGATGGCGCACATGGTCTGGTGGTGGGCGGGTCCGGATGCCTACACCAGCCTCGACCAGGTCGACGCCCTCAACGCGACCGCGGGCTACCTGTGGCAGCTGGGCGCGCTGGACTTCGCGGGCGGCACCGTGGTCCACATCAACGCCGGTATCGCGGGCCTGGTGGCTGCGATCATCGTCGGCAAGCGCTCGGG
This sequence comes from Solimonas sp., assembly GCA_030149365.1. Lineage (GTDB taxonomy): Bacteria > Pseudomonadota > Gammaproteobacteria > Nevskiales > Nevskiaceae > Solimonas_A. Next base: position 13,715 of record JASBRP010000051.1, on the reverse strand, counting down.
CTACGGCAAGACCTCCATGGCTCCGCACAGCCTGACCATGTCGATGATCGGCGCCTCGCTGCTGTGGTTTGGCTGGTTCGGCTTCAACGCCGGCTCCAACCTCGAAGCCAACGGCTACGCGGTCCTGGCGTTCGCCAACACCGCCTTCGCCACCGCTGCCGCTGGTATCGCCTGGTTCTTCGCCGAGTGGATCCTGAAGGGCAAGCCCTCCCTGCTGGGCATCATCTCCGGCGCCATCGCCGGCCTGGTGGCCATCACCCCGGCTTGCGGCTTCGTCGGCATCAACGGCGCCCTGGTCATCGGACTGCTGTCAGGCGTGATCTGCTTCTTCGCCGTGGCTTACCTGAAGAAGGTCCTGGGCTATGACGACGCCCTGGACGCCTTCGGTGTCCACGCGGTGGGCGGCATCGTTGGCGCCATCCTGACCGGCGTGTTCGTCGATCCGGCCAAGGGCGGCGTGGGCGTGTACAACAACTGGGTTGAACTGACCGCCGGCTACTCGTCGGCCCAGATCATGATCCAGGTCAAGGCCGTGCTGATCGCCATCGTCTGGAGCGCCGTGGTTTCGGCGGTGACCCTGCTGGCCCTGAAGTACACCATTGGCCTGCGCGTGACCGAAGAAGAAGAATCCGAGGGCCTGGACCTCGCCGAGCACGGCGAGAAGGCCTACAACTAAGCAGAACAACCCCGTCCGGCATCGCCGGCGGGTTTCAGGGGGCGGGTGCGCAAGCACCCGCCCTTTTCTTTTTTGGCGGGGGGCGGTGGTAGACTTGCCGCTCCAAAATTCAGCCCCGACCCGCGGAGCCGCTCATGAAAATGCTCATCGCCATCATCAAGCCCTTCAAGCTCGACGCCGTCCGCGAGGCGCTGGCCGACATCGGGGTCCAGGGCATGACGGTGACCGAGGTGCGTGGCTTCGGCCGCCAGAAGGGCCACACCGAGCTGTACCGCGGCGCCGAGTACACCGTGGACCTGCTGCCCAAGATCAAGCTGGAGGTCGCCATCGGCCCGGACATGGTCGACAAGGCCGTGGAAGCCATCCAGAAGGCCGCCAAGACCGGCCAGATCGGCGACGGCAAGATCTTCGTCTATGACCTGGACCAGACCGTCCGCATCCGCACCGGCGAGTCCGGAGTCGAAGCGGTCTGAAGCCTGCAACACAACATACCCCCGTCAACGTCGACGGGGGTTTTTTTATGCTCAAGGGGGAGCCTATGAAGAAACTGATCTGCGCACTGCTGGCGCTGATGCCCATGGCGGTGTCGGCACAGGAAGGACTCAATTCCGGTGATACCGCCTGGATCATGACCTCGACCGCCCTGGTCCTGTTCATGAGCCTGCCCGGTCTGGCCCTGTTCTACGGCGGCCTGGTCCGTGCCAAGAACGTGCTGTCGGTGCTGATGCAGTGCTTCGCCATCGTCTGCGTGGTGTCGGTGATCTGGCTGGTTTGCGGCTACAGCCTGGCCTTCGCCCCCGGCAACGGCTTCATCGGTGGCCTGTCCAAGGCCTTCTTCCAGGGCGTTACCGAAGGCTCCATGTCGGGCAGCATCCCCGAGACCGCCTTCGCCATGTTCCAGCTGACCTTCGCCGCCATCACGCCGGCGCTGGTGGTAGGCGGCTTCGCCGAGCGCATGAAGTTCTCGGCCATGCTGCTGTTCTCGGTGCTGTGGCTGCTGGCGGTCTACCTGCCGGTCTGCCACTGGGTCTGGGCGGCGGATGGCTGGTTGTTCAAGCGCGGCCTGCTGGACTTCGCCGGCGGCACCGTGGTCCACATCACCGCCGGCGTCGCCGCGCTGGTGGCGGCCGTCGTGCTCGGCTCGCGCCGCGGCTTCATGCAGACACCGATGATGCCGCACAACATGACCATGACCGTGACCGGCGCCGGCATGCTGTGGGTGGGCTGGTTCGGCTTCAACGGCGGCTCGGCCCTCACGGCCGGCGGCAACGCCACCATGGCGATCCTGGTGACGCATCTCTCCGCCGCGGCCGGCGCCATGATGTGGAGCGCCATCGAGTGGGTGAAATACGGCAAGCCCTCGGCGCTGGGCATCGTCACCGGCATGGTCGCCGGCCTGGGCACCATCACACCGGCCTCCGGCTTCGTCGGCCCTGGCGGCGCCCTGGTGATCGGCCTGGTGGCCGGCTTCGTCTGCTTCTTCGCCACCCATGGCCTGAAGCGCGTGCTGAAGATCGATGACTCCCTGGACGTGTTCCCGGTGCACGGCGTCGGCGGCATGCTCGGCACCTTCGCCGCCGGCATCTTCGCCTCGTCCTCGCTGGGCGTGTTCAGCGGCCAGGGCTATGCCGAGGGCATGGACATGGGTTCGCAGCTGGGCGTGCAGCTGCTCGGCATTGGTGCCACCATCGCCTACACCGCCGTGCTGACCTGGGGCCTGCTGAAGCTGGTCGGCGTGTTGACCGGCCTGCGCGTCAACGACGAGGAAGAGACCATGGGCCTCGACACCACGCAGCACAACGAGCGTGGTTACGACCTGCAGACGCTCTGATCGGCGTCTGGGCAACGAAGAAGGGCGGCCTGAGGGCCGCCCTTTTTTTGCGGCAGCCGGCGCAGGCCATCCCCGCCAGGCATGCCCCCTGTAGGAGCCAGCATGCTGGCTCCTGCAGGTACGCGCTACTTTGGCAGCCGGTTGTGGCTGGCGTCGCAGAACGGGGGGCGTTTGCTGTACTTGCAGCCACAGAGCCAGTGCGTGCGCACCCGCCCCGGCTTGATGGTGAACGGCAGGGGCACAAAGCCGGTGCCCTGGTGCGAGCCGTCGCAGAACGGCTGGCGCTGCGAGCGGCCGCAGGCACACCAGAGGTAATCGCCCGGTTCCAGGTCCAGGGCGTAGGCGGCTTTTTGCGGGATTTCAGGCTGCATCGGGGTGTCGCTGACAGGTCCGCCGGCAGCGTAATACACTGGCTTCAAGAGTCGTACTGGAGCGAAAGCATGCGGATGGCGAAGGTAGTGGCGTTGGGTCTGACGCTGGCGATGGCGCCGGCGATGGCGGCCCAGGTCTACAAATGGGTGGATGCCGGCGGCCGGATTCACTATGGCGACCAGCCGCAGTCCGGCTGGAAGCGGGTGGACGTCAATGCGCCTCCGGCGTCCGCGGCTCCGGGTGCCGCGTCCGGACTGGGCCCGGCCGAGAAGGCCGCCTGCGAGCAGAAGCGCAAGGAGCTCGAGTCCTACCAGAAGGCGGCCCGCGTGGTTGAGCGCGATGCCCTCGGGCGGGAGAAGGAATACAGCGCCGAGGACCGGCAGAAGCTGATCGCCCTGGCCCAGAAGGAAGCGGACGACATCTGCGCCGGCCGCGTGGCACCCGCCCCGGCCATGGCTGAGTGATTATTTATAAAACTTTATTTAATTGATGCTCAAATAAAAACGGGCCGCATTGCGGCCCGTTTTCTTTACAGCGGCCGGCTTCAGAGCCCGGCCAGCGCCTTCTTCACGTAGGTCGGCAGCGCAAAGGCGCCCCGGTGCGTGTCGGCGTTGTAGAACTGGGTGTCCAGGGCCTCGATCGCCTTCTCGTCCAGGCGCTGGACCAGCGGGCCGGCCTGCTTGCTGGCGATGGAGCCGGACCACCAGCCCGAGGGGTAGATCACCTGGGGGAAGTGCAGCAGCGTGGTCTGGGGGAAGCCGGCCTCGCGCATGGCCTGGTGCATCTCCTTGATCAGCTCCAGGTGCAGCAGGGGCGATTCGGACTGCTGTACCAGCATGCCGTTGGGCTTCAGCGCCTTGATGCAGTCCAGGTAGAAGCGCTTGCCGAACAGGCCTTCGGCCGGGCCGACCGGGTCGGTCGAGTCGATGATGATCAGGTCGATGGAGCCCGGGGCGGCGTCCTTCATCCACTGGATGCCGTCGCCGAAGAACAGGGTGGCGCGGGGGTCGTTGTTCCTGTCGCAGAGCTCCGGGAAGTACTTTTCGGACAGGCGGGTGACGCGCTCGTCGATCTCCACCTGGGTGGCGGACTTCACGCCGGGGTGCTTGAGCACCTCGCGCAGGGTGCCGCAGTCGCCGCCGCCCACGATCACCACGTTCTGGGGATCCGGGTGGGAGTTCAGGGCCGGGTGCGACATCATCTCGTGGTAGAGGAAGTTGTCGCGGGTGGAGACCATGGTGCAGCCGTCGATGGTCATCAGGTAGCCGAAGGTCTCGGTCTCCCAGATCTCGATCTTCTGGAAGGGGGTCTGCTCCTCGTGGAGCTTCTTGCCCTTCAGGGAGAAGGCCGTGCCGGTGGCTTCCATGGGCTCGGTGAACCAGCGGGAATCAAGTGTCATGGGGATCGCTTCCTGAAGGGGGTAGAATTCGCGGCCGCGAGTATATCGGCCCGAGCCTTGCCAATGAATGACATGACCGCCCTCTGGACCCCTGCCCAGGCCCGCGACCTCTACAACATGCCCTGGTGGGGGGAGGGGTATTTCGACGTCAACCCGGCCGGGCACCTGACCGTGCGCCCCCAGCGGGAGGCCTCTCCCGTGGAGATCGACCTGTACGAGCTGGCCCGCAAGCTGCCCGCCGAGGGCCTGCAGTTGCCCGTGCTGGTGCGCTTCGCCAACATCCTGCACGACCGGGTGGACGCCCTCACCGGCGCCTTCGCGGGGGTCATCGCCGAGCTGGGCTACGCCGGCGGCTATACCGCGGTCTACCCGATCAAGGTCAACCAGCAGCGCGAGGTGGTGGAGGAGATCGTCCGCCACGGCGGCGAGCGCGTCGGCCTGGAGGCCGGCTCCAAGCCCGAGCTGGCCGCGGTGCTGGGCGTGGCCCGCCCCGGCAGCGTCATCGTCTGCAACGGCTACAAGGACCGCGGCTATGTCCGCCGGGCCCTGATCGGCCAGAAGCTGGGCCACAAGGTCTACATCGTCGTCGAGAAACCCTCCGAACTGCCCCTGGTGATCGAGGAGTCGCGCATCCTGGGGGTCAAGCCGCTGATCGGCCTGCGCGTGCGCCTGGCCTCGATCTCGGCCGGCAAGTGGCAGAACACCGGTGGCGAGAAGTCCAAGTTCGGCCTGTCCACCAGCCAGGTGCTGGAAGCGCTGGAGCAGGTCCGCGCCGCCGGCTTCGTGGACTCCGTGCAGATGATCCACTTCCACCTGGGCTCCCAGGTGGCCAACGTGCAGGACATCCAGCGCGGCATGCGCGAGGCCGCGCGCTTCTACGTGGAGCTGCGCAAGCTCGGCGCGCCGGTCACCGTGCTGGACGTCGGCGGCGGCCTGGGCGTGGACTACGAGGGCACGCGCTCGCGCAGCTATTGCTCCATGAACTACTCGCAGCGCGAGTACGCCCGCAACATCGTGCGCACGCTGCAGGATGTCTGCGGCGAAGCCGGCGAGCCGGAGCCCGACATCATCTCCGAGTCCGGCCGCGCGCTCACCGCGCACCACGCCGTGCTGATCACCTCGGTGATCGACAAGGAGCTGGCCCCCACCGGCATTCCTGGCGCCCCGGCCGAGAGCGATCCGGTGATCCTGCACGAGCTGCACGCGCTGATCGCCGAGATCAACACGCGCGGCCCTCTGGAATGCCTGCACGACGCCGTCGCCTTCCTCGGCGAGGCCCAGGCCCAGTACACCCACGGCACGCTGACGCTGACCCAGCGCGCCTACGCCGAGCGCACCTACTTCGCCGTCTGCCGCGCGGTGCAGCCGCGCCTGGACCCGAGCATCCGCGCCCAGCGCGAGGCCCTGGACGAGCTGCGCGAGAAGCTGGTGGAGAAGTATTTCTGCAACTTCTCCGTGTTCCAGTCCGTGCCCGACGCCTGGGCCATCGACCAGGTGTTCCCGATCCTGCCGATCCACCGCCTGGACGAGCGCCCGGACATCCGCGCCGGTCTCTGCGACCTGACCTGCGACTCCGACGGCCGCATCGACGCCTACGTCGATCGCGGCGGCCTGGAGCCGACGCTGCCGTTGCACTCGCTGCGCGAGGGCGAGGACTACCTGATCGCCTTCTTCATGGTGGGCGCCTACCAGGAAATCCTGGGCGACATGCACAACCTGTTCGGCGACACCAATGCCGTCAACGTGGTGGTGGAGAACGGCGGCTGGAAGCTGCAGGGCGCCGAGCACGGCGACCGCACCGACGAACTGCTGCGCTACGTCCACTACCTGCCGGAAGACCTGGCTCGCTCCTACCGCAAGAAGTTCGCCGCCAGCGACATCCCGGCGGCGCAGCGCGACGCGCTGCTGGCGGAGCTGGAGGCGGGGCTGACCGGCTACACCTACCTGTCGGGCTGAAACGATGATCACGCAGCCCTGGTGCCGCCGCATGGCGCAGTACAACCGGTGGATGAACCGGAAGCTCTACGCCTGCGCCGCCCAGCTCAGCGACGAACAGCGGCTTGAGGATCGCGGAGCGTTCTTCAAGTCGCTGCAGGGCACGCTGGATCACCTGGTCTACGCCGACACCGCCTGGATGCGCCGCTTCAGCGGCCGTGATCTCTCGGGCCTGGACCCGCGGCAGCCGCAGCGGCCGGACTTCGCCTCGCTGCGGGTCGAGCGCGAACGGCTCGATGCGGAAATCATGGCCTGGGTCGAGACGCTGGACGAGACCTGGCTGGCCCAGACCTTCAGCTTCACCAGCCAGATGAGCGGCAAGACCTTCAGCAGCCCGAGCTGGCAGTTCGTGACGCATTTCTTCAACCATCAGACCCATCATCGCGGCCAGGCGACGACGCTATTGATGCAGTTCGGCATCGACCCCGGCATGACGGACCTGCCAGCGATGCCGGACGACGCCTAGCGCCGCTTCACCTGTAGGAGCCAGCTTGCTGGCGACCTCCGCGTGAATGTCGCCAGCAAGCTGGCCTACATGGATCGCCGGAGCGCCTTCAGCCCGCGCGAGGCGTTCGCATCGTCACGAACTCCTCCGCCGCCGTCGGGTGAATGCCCAGCGTCTCGTCGAACACGCGCGTGGTGGCGCCAGCGCGCAGCGCCACGGCCAGGCCCTGTATCACCTCGCCGGCATCGGGCCCCACCATGTGGCAGCCCAGTACGCGATCACTGGCGGCATCCACCACCAGCTTCATCAGGGTCTTCTCGCTGTGCGGGCCCAGGCTCAGGCGCATCGGGCGGAAGCGGCTCTCGAAGACCTTCACCTCGTGCCCGGCCTTGCGCGCAGCCTCTTCGGTAAGACCCACGGTGCCGATGTTGGGCAGGCTGAACACCGCGGTGGGAATCAGTTCGTAGTCGATCGGCCGGTACTCCTCGGGCCGGAACAGCCGGCGCGCCACCGCCATGCCCTCGGCCAGTGCCACTGGCGTGAGCTGCACGCGGCCGATCACGTCGCCAAGCGCCAGCACCGAGGGCTCGGCGGTGACGAACTGCTTGTCCACCTGGATGTGCCCCTTGTCGTCCAGCTTTGCCGCGCAGTTCTCCAGGCCCAAGCCCTCGGTCATCGCTCGGCGCCCGGTGGCGAAGAACACGCAGTCCGACTCGATCTCGCGGCCATCCTTGAAGCTCGTCGCCAGGCTGCCGTCGCTGCGCTTGGCGATCTTCACCGGCTCGGCGCCGAACTCCAGCTTCATGCCCTTGGCCAGCAGCGTATCGCGCAGGTGCTCGCGCACCGCCTGGTCGAAGCCGCGCAGGAACAGATCGCCGCGATGCGCCAGCGTGGTGTCGGCGCCCAGGCCGTTGAAGATGGAGGCGAACTCCACTGCGATGTAGCCGCCGCCGATGACCAGCACACGGCGCGGCAAGGCGGGCAGGAAGAAGGCCTCGTTGGAGGTGATGCCCAGGTCCGCGCCGGGGATGTCCGGCTTCTGCGGCCAGCCACCGGTGGCGACCAGGATGTGCTTCGCCTGCCAGCGCTCGCCGCCTGCTTCCACGGTGTGCGGGTCGAGGATGCGCGCATGGCTTTCGATCAGCGTCACGCCGCTGCCCAGCAGCAGCGAGCGGTAGATGCCGTTGAGGCGAGCGATCTCGCGGTTCTTGCTGGCGATCAGGGTCGGCCAGTCGAAGCCGGGCTTGCCCGGGCTCCAACCGTAGTCCGGCGCCAGCTCGAAGTCCTCGTGGAAATGCGCGCCGTAGGACAGCAGCTTCTTGGGCACGCAGCCGACGTTGACGCAGGTGCCACCGAGGTAGCGCGACTCCGCCACGGCCACGCGCGCACCGAAGCCGGCGGCGAAGCGCGCCGCCCGTACGCCGCCCGAGCCGGCGCCGATGACGAAGAGATCGACCTCGCGGCTCATGGCTGCTCGTGCCCCACGAAGGCGAAGCGCGCCTGCGGCGCCTCACCGGGGTTGACCACCAGCGTTTCGTTCCAGACCCGCAGCTTGCGCGTGCTCATCGGCAGGCCCTCGCGCGGATAGAGCCGCGTGTAGACCACCACGGTCTCGTTGGTCTCGTCCTCGCGGGCCAGGCCCAGGGCGAGGTAGTAGTTGCCCTTGTAGTGGCGGTAGACGCCGGGGCGGAAGTCGTTTTCGTTCATGGCAGGAGCTTGGACGGGCCAAAGGGCGGAGCGTTCCATCTTAGGCCGGAACGCCGGGGTGTAGAATCCGCGTCCCCATGGATGCCGTCCTCAACATCGCCGCCTACAAGTTCGTCGGCCTCGACGACCGCGAGGCCCTGCGCGAGCGCCTGCTGGCAGGGGCGGGGCAGGCCGGCCTCAAGGGCACGGTCCTGCTGGCGCCGGAGGGCATCAACCTGTTCATGGCCGGCCCGGAGCAGGCCCTGCGTGGCTGGCTGGGTGAGCTGCGCGCCGATCCTCGCTTTGCCGACCTGCAGGCCAAGGAAAGCTGGTCTCAGGCGCAACCCTTCGGCCGCCTGCTGGTGAAGCTCAAGAACGAGATCATCCGCATGGATCACCCCATGATCCGCCCCGAAGACGGCCGGGCGCCGGCGGTGGATGCGCAGACGCTGGCGCGCTGGCTCGACGCCGGGCATGACGACGAGGGGCGGCCGCTGCTGCTGCTGGATACGCGCAACGGCTTCGAGGTGGACCACGGCGCCTTCGAGAAGGCACTGGACTGGCGGCTGGCCAAGTTCACCGATTTTCCGCAGCGCCTGCGCGAGCACCGTGCGGAGCTCGAAGGCCACACCGTGGTGAGCTACTGCACCGGCGGCATCCGCTGCGAGAAGGCCGCGCTGCTGATGCGCGAGGAAGGCCTGGAGCACGTCTACCAGCTGGACGGCGGCATCCTCAAGTATTTCGAGGACGTCGGCGGCCGGCATTACCACGGCCGCTGTTTCGTGTTCGACGAGCGCGAGGCGCTCGATGAACGCCTCGCGCCGCCGTAGGGCAGCTTACTCGCCGATCAGCTGCACCGCGTCGATCTCGTTCCAGCCCGGCACGGCATTGGTCGCCAGCGTGATGCGCGCGCCCTTGGCCTTGTAGCCGGTCTTGTCGAAGCTGCGTACCAGCCAGCTGGTGGTGCCCGGCGCGTACACGGTCTCATCCACGCCTTCCCAGACCGTATGCCGGGCACCGGCTTCGTCGATCAGCTCGAGCTTGATGACGGCGCCAGGATTGAAGTTCTGGCGGACGCGCAGCTCGGTGGCGCTCACCGGCGTGGCGAAGCCCAGCTCCAGCCACTCGATGCCGCCGTCGGACTTCTCGGCCGTCCAGCTGCTGCCGGCGTCGCCGTAGGATTCCACGTCGGGCTTGCCGGTGGCCTTCATCGCCGTGTATTCCACGTTCGCGGTCGGTGACTTGTCGTAGGAATAGGTGGAGCTGGCGCTGGCGCTCACCGCCCACTGTCCCTTGGCGTCCTCGACGATGGTCTGTTCCTTGAGGGCGCGTTCGATGGCAGCCTTCTTGTCGGCCGCCTGGCGCGCCGCTTCTTCCTGCGCGGGATCGGCAGCGGCCGCAGGCGCGGCGGCCGCAGGCGCCTCGCTTGCAGGCGGCGGCGCGGCAGGTTCGGCCTCCTTCTTCTTGCAGGCGGTGACGGTGGCGAGGCCCAGCAGCAGGCAGGGCAGGGCGGCGGTGCGGAGCTTCATCGGCAAGATCCTTTTGCAGGAGGGGCGCGCGGAGTATAGGGCGCCGTTTTGCCGCCAAAGCCCTCGTCAGGCCCCAGGATGTGCGCTGCCTCACGTCCGGACCTTGGTCCGGGCGCCCGCCGTTCAGGCGGCGGCTTTTTCCAGGCTCATTTCGACCGCCGCCTCGCGCATCAGTCGCTGCCGCAGCCGGCGGGCGTAGGCAAAGATGCCGACGGTGACGCCCACTAGGATCAGGAAGCTGCGCCAGGGTGGCGGAGGGGCATCGGTCGTGGGCAGGCGCGCCGCCGTCGTTGTCGCCGCCGGCTCGGAGCGCAGGCGCACGGCGGGCGCCGCAGCCGCGACCGGGGCCTGCTTTTCGCCGACACCGAATTCTCGATGCAGCCAGGCGGCGGTTGCCGCGGCGATCACGACTGGCGGGCCGGCATCCGCGCTCTCATAGCGTTCATCGAGGCGGAAGCGCGGCAGCGGCGTTCGGTCCACCGCGGGCAGCGGTGTGGGGGCCGTGGTCTTGGCGGGAGTGAAGGCGGATTCCGGAGCAGTGCGTGCGGCGCGCGGCGTGCGCACCGGGGCCACGGAGGGCAGGGTGGGTTCGAGCGCCAGGGCACTCAGCAGCGGGGAGACCGGCGGGGCTACCGCCGCTGCCGGTTCGGCATCCGGCAGTGTCGTTCCCGCGGGAGGATCGACAAAGGTGGTGAACTCCCGGATCAGGCGCGTGTTGCCCTCGCGCACTTCCAGCAGCAAGGTGAGGATCGGTTCGGAGACACGGCTGGAAGAACGCACGCGGATCTGTTCGCGACCCTCGGCGATGACCTCCCGCTCCACCGTCAGCTCGCCCATCTGCCGAGACGGCGGGTCGATGCCCAAGCGCGCGTACTCGGCGGCCGTGGCCAGGCTGACGCTGGGTGCCTCGCCCTTGGCATGCTGCAACTCCATCCGCAGGTCCAGGCGCTGGCCGAGGCGCGAGCGCAACTGTGCATCCGACAGGGAGACAGCCTGCGCACCGGTGGACACGGCGAGGCTCGTCACCAGCAGCACTGTCGCGAGTCGAATCGGAAATTCCATGAAGCCCTGCCCCGTCTGATAGGCTTACAGCATGTAGGACATTCTAGACGCACCGATTCGCTCCTGCAGGTGTAGATAAAATCTCTAGGGGAGACCGGCGCGCCGAGCGCCCAACGCACATGACCGTATCCATGAAGCCTTCCGGGCTCAGCGCCGGGGTGCGCCGCTGGTTGAATGGCCGCCGCCGCCGTTGGGGCTGGGCCCGCTACAACGTCTACGTCGGCCTGTTCACGTTCGGCCTGTTGCTGGCAGCGGCGCTGCAGCTGACCGTGCGCCTGACGATTCCGGCCGATGCGCGTTTCGAAGCCGGCGGCCTGTTGCTGAGCGGTTCGCAACTGCATCACTACCTGCTGCTGCCGTTGGGCGGCGCCTTGCTGGTCACGCTGGCCCTGGTCTATCTGCACCTGGTGCGCATCCTGATCGTGCCGGCCGACATCATGCAGATGCGCATCAAGCAGATGCGTTCGCCGCAACAGGCGCAGCATGACGTGGAGCCGCAGCAGGAGTACTCCCGCGAGGAGATCGACCTGCTGGTGATGATGGCGCGCAACTACCAGGACCAGCTCGCCGAGGCACGCGAGCGCCTGCAGTCGCAGCAGGACCAGGGCGAGGTGCTGGAGCAATCGCTGCGGCTGCAGTCCGACAAGGCCCAAGCCCTGTGGGATGCCTCGTCCGAGCGCATCCTGGAAGTGGACGGCGAGGGCATCATTATTTCCGCCACCGCTGCAGCCGCCGACCTGCTGGCGATCCCGCGCGGGGACCTGGTGGGCATTCCCTTCGAGAGCTCGATGCAGCTGCATGAGCGCAACGACAAGGAAGGCAGCGAGGAGCGCTCGCCGATGCCGGGGCTGCTCAACGCACTGCGCTCCGACTCCGGCCTGCCCCGCGTCGAGCAGGCACAGCTGGTGGCGCGCAACAAGGCACGCAGCGAAGTGTCGATCACGGTACTGCCGCGCAACCATGCCGATGGCACCCTGAGCAGCATCGTGCGGCTGGACGCACAGCAGATCGGCTCCGCGGTCGCCACCGCGCCGGCTTCCGCCCTGCTGGACCTGTCCTCCGGCCTGCCGAATACCCAGGCGTTCCGCCAGCGCCTGCTGGAGCTGATCAAGTCGGCGCAGCAGTTCGAGCTGCGTCACTACTGCGCGCTGATCGTCATCACCGGCATCCGCGACGAAGACGACCCCTCCGAGTACGTACGCAACTCCATCGCCTCCGCGGTCGGGCGCACCCTGCGCCGCAGTCTCGACGGCGTGGGCGACATTTATCGCATCGGAGCCGGCAGCTTTGCCATGCTGTCGGCGCGGGCCGGCATCAAGCAGCTGGAAGCCGCGATGGAGACCGCCCGTGCCCTGGCGCAGCTGGAAGTGGCACGCGTCACCAGCGACGCCAGCCGCGCCATCGTGCGCTACGCCGCGGTCGAGGTGGTCGGCGATGCCCCAAGCCTGGACTCGGTGGTCAATGCCGCCACCGCCAAGCTCAGCACCCAGGCCATGATCGTCGGTGACGCGTTTGCCACCGAGGGCAAGGGTGATGACGAGGCACAGCGGGCGCAATGGGTCGCGGAGCAGCTCAGTTCCGAGCGCCTGCGCCTGATCTCGCAGTCGGTGCTGCCCACGGACCCGGACTCCGGCCTGCAGCCCTGGCTGGAAGCCTTCGTGCGTATCGAAGACAGCGACGGCCACTGGATCGAGCCGCAGCACTTCCTCAAGGCCGTCGAGCGTGCCGGCGAGGTCGACCGGCTCGACACCGAGGTGCTGCGCCGCATCCTGCGCGGCTACCAGGAACACCCGGAGCTGTGGGATCGCTATGCCGGCGTCAGCGTGAACGTCAGTGCGATCAGCCTCGCCAGCGATCGCTACCTGCGCAGCTTCTCCTCGCTGCTGGTGGAATACGGCGTGGAAGCCGGGCGCGTGGCCGTGGAAATCAGCTCCACCGAAGACCCGCAGCGCCTGTCGCAGGCCATCCCGGGTCTCGAGGCGCTGGGCTCGCTGGGCGTGAAGCTGGTGATCGACAGCTGTACCGACACGCGCCTGTTGCGCATGGCGCGCCAGTTGCGGCCCTACATGGTCAAGCTCTCGCCCGAACTGCTGACTGCGGCACAGCTGGACCCGTTGGCGGACGCGGAACTGCAGGCGTTGCTGACCTCCGCCAAGACGCTGGGCGCGGCCATCGGCGCCAAGAACGTAGACCGTAAGGGTGACGCGCAGCGCTTCAGTGCAATGGGCATCCGCTACTACCAGGGACGCGGCGTCGAGGCCATGGGGCCTCTGATGACCTGATTTCCCCTCTCTCACCTGCCGCGAATCACGTTCGGCCAAGCGTGGCGTCACCATCATGTCTCCCTCTCCCGGCAAGCGGGGAGAGGGTTGGGGTGAGGGGCGAAGCTTCCAGGTATTAGCCTAAGTAGGGATGCCGGCGACCACGCCGGTCAGGCGCAGCTGATCCCTAAAGGTTTATTTCGCCCAAGGGCGAGTTACTTTTCTTTTCTTGTGAAAAGAAAAGTAACCAAAAGAAACACACCCTCCATCCGCGGCCCCGCTTTAGCGGGGCAACCTGCCTGGTGATCGAGTGCGACGGGTCGGGCCCACAGGCCATCCATGGCCTGAGGCCCCTCGGCCGGACATCCTGTCCGGCTCGACCCTGCACTCGACCCCCAGGCAGGCGCTACTGGAAGGGGACCCGGTACATCAACAGCATTCGCTGCGCTCATTCAAGCG
>JASBRP010000044.1 GCA_030149365.1 Solimonas sp. | reverse complement strand
GATGGGGTTGAAGTCTCGACAACCTCAGATTCCCATCAACACAGCCGGATGAACAACCTATCGAACCTTCACACCTAGGGTGGCAATGGAGCCGGCATCCTTATGGGATGCCGGCTCCCCGCGCCGCACCATGACGGGGCTCGGCCCTGGATCGGGCGCACCGGATCCGGACACCAGACGCAGGAAGGGGCCCTTGCGGGCCCCTTCCTGTCATCCAGCTTGTTCAGCCCGCCTGCTCGGTGAGCTCGGCGTAGGCGTAGCGCCGGGATCCCACCTGTAGCAGATAGGTCTGCCCCGGCTTGAGCAGCAGGCCCTTGTCCTCTACCCGCTGCTGGTCCACTCGCACGGCCTTCTGGTCGAGCATGCGGTTGGCCTCGGAGTTGGACGGCACCAGGCCGGCTTCCTTCAGCAGCTTGCCGATCGGCAGGCCCGCCGCGGGGGTGGCCACCTTTATGGTGGGGATGTCCGCCGGCAGGGAGCCCTGCGAGAACTGGGCGATGAAGGCAGCCCGGGCCGCCTCGCCCGCTCCACCGCCATGGAAGCGGTCGACGATCTCCACCGCCAGGCCCATCTTGATGTCGCGCGGGTTGGCGCCCTCTTCCACCGAGCGGCGCAGGCCGGCGATCTCGGCCAGGGGTCTGAAGGACAGCAGGTCGTAGTAACGCCACATGAGGGTGTCGGACACCGACATGAGCTTGCCGAACATCTCGCCGGGGGCGTCGTTGACGCCGACATAGTTGCCCAGGCTCTTGGACATCTTCTGGACGCCGTCCAGGCCTTCGAGGATCGGCACCGTCATGATGCACTGGGGGCGCTGGCCGTAGGCGGCCTGCAGGTGGCGACCTACCAGCAGATTGAACTTCTGATCGGTTCCGCCCATCTCTACGTCCGACTTCAGGGCAACGGAGTCGTACCCCTGCAGCAGGGGGTAGAGGAATTCATGGACGGCGATCGGCTGGCCGGCGGCGTAGCGCTTGGTGAAGTCATCGCGCTCCATCATGCGGGCCACGGTGTGCTGGGCGGCGAGCTTGATCAGGCCCTCGGCACCCAGGGGATCGAGCCACTGGCTGTTGAAGACCACCTGGGTCTTCTCCGGGTCCAGGATCTTGAACACCTGGGTCCGGTAGGTCTGGGCGTTTTCCTCAACCTGTTGACGCGTAAGGGGTTTACGGGTTTCGTTCTTGCCGGTCGGGTCACCGATCATGCCGGTGAAGTCGCCGATCAGGAAGATCACCTCGTGTCCCGCCTCCTGGAAGGCACGCATTTTGTTAAGCAAAAGCGTGTGGCCCAGATGCAGGTCCTTGGCCGTGGGGTCAAAACCCGCCTTGATTCGCAGTTTCTGGCCTTTCGCCTCCGCCTCTGCAAGGCGGCTGCGAAATTCAGTATCCGGGATGATTTCGTCCGTTCCACGGACGAGTTCTGCGAGATCGGCGGTCATGTGAAATGCAATGGAATAGGGGTAGACAGGGCGGTCATATGGCCGGGCTCGCTGCAGACTGAGCCGGAGTTACCAGGGGATTTTCTTGCAATGCCTAAAAAAGTATGTTTCCTTACGCATTATGACACCCCGGAGAGACGCCGGTCACAAAGGCGGCCCCGGTCAAAACCGCTGTACCCCGCGCGGTTTCACGTTTTTTGAGTTATCACGATGAATTTCGATTATAGCCCAGCCGAGCTGGCTCCCCGCCGCTCGGCCCGCCGCTCTGTCGTCATGGCAACGATCTCCGTTGCCATGCTGGCCGCCATTGTCGGCCACGAGAGCATTGCCACGCGCAGCACCGCCCTGTCCGAGGCCGCGCCGGCCGACGTGGCCGCCGCCTTCCCGACGCCGGGTGCCGATATCGCGCTCGACGCCCAGCTGCAGGCGCAGGCCACGGCGGAGACGCCGGCCGCTCCGTCGCTCACAGACTGGAAGGCGCTGACCGTGGAACGCGGCCAGACGCTGTCGACCATCTTCGAGGCCGAGGGCCTGCCGCACAGCGAATCGCTGCAGCTGCTGACGCTGAGCCAGGACGCGCGCGAGCTGCGCAACCTGCGCCCCGGCGAGATCATCCGCCTGCGCCGCAATGCCGAAGGCGGCCTGGAAGAACTCAGCTACGAGCTGGACGACACGCACACGCTGCAGGTGCGCCGCGTCGACGACAAGCTCGAGGCCTTCACCATCGCCGCCGAGCTGGAGAAGCGCCAGGCCGAAGTCGCCGGCGTGATCGACTCCTCCCTGTTCATGGCGGCGCAGAAGGCCGGCCTGTCCAACCGGCTGACGCTGGAACTGGCGCAGATCTTCAACTACGACATCGACTTCGCCCTGGACCTGCGCCGCGGCGACCGCTTCGTGGTGGTCTACGACGCCTACTACAAGGATGGCAAGAAGCTGCGCGACGGCAACATCACCATCGCGGAGTTCGTGAACAAGGGCAAGGTCCACCAGGCGATGCGCTACGTGGACAAGAAGGGCAACGCGGCCTACTACGCGCCGGACGGCAGCTCCTTCCGCAAGGCGTTCATCCGCACGCCGGTGGACTTCGCCCGCATCAGCTCGGGCTTCAACCTGAGCCGCAAGCACCCGATCCTCAACGTGATCCGCGCGCACAAGGGCGTGGACTACGCCGCCGGCACCGGCACCCCGGTGAAGACCACCGGTGACGGCACGGTGGAATTCGTCGGCACCAAGAGCGGCTACGGCAACGTCATCATCGTCAAGCACGGCCAGAAGTACCAGACGCTGTACGGTCACCTGTCGCGCTTCCGCAGCGGCCTGCGTGTCGGCTCCAAGGTGCAGATGGGCCAGGTGATCGGCTACGTCGGCGCCACCGGCCTGGCCACCGCGCCCCACCTGCACTACGAATTCCGCGTCAACGGCCTGCACGTCAACCCGATCACGGTGTCGCTGCCGCGCGCCAACCCGCTGTCGAAGTCGGAACTGGCCGCCTGGCGCAACGAGAACGCCGGCGCCCTGGCCGCGCTGCAGTCGATCTCCATGCAGCAGCAGGCCGCCATGGCCAGCCACGAGCCGGCCAACACCGCGACACCCTGATGCTCGCTTGATGCTGCAGCCCACCGGGCTGCAGTAACATCAGGCCGATGACGGAATACTTCATCGGCCTGATGTCGGGCACCAGCATGGACGGCATCGACGCCGCCGTCTGTGCCTTCGATAACGCCCTCCCCGAACCCCGCTTTCTCTGCGTGCACGCGCACGCGTCCGGGCACTACCCGGCGCCCCTGCGCGAGCGCCTGCTGACGCTGCAGCGCACGGCGCCGCAGCTGTCGCTGCGCGAGCTGGCGGAACTGGACCGCGACGTGGCGCAGGCCTTCGCCGACACCGCCGAACTCGCGCTGGAGGCCGCCCGCCTGCCGCGCGAGACAATCCGCGCCGTGGGCTCGCATGGCCAGACCGTGTTCCATGACCCGGCCGCCACCGGCGGCAGCATCCAGCTGGGCAATCCGTCATGGATCGCGCAAAAGCTGGGCATCACCACGGTGGCCGACTTCCGCCGCGCCGATGTCGCCGCCGGCGGCCAGGGTGCGCCGCTGGTGCCGGCCTTCCACCATGCACTGTTCGCCCGCCAGAACTGGCCGCGCGTGGCCTTGAACCTCGGCGGCATCGCCAACATCACGCTGCTGCCGGGCGCCGAGGCGTCGGCGGTCAGCGGCTTCGACACCGGCCCCGCCAACGGGCTGATGGACGAGTGGGCGGAGCAACACCTGGGCAAGCCCTACGACGAGGGCGGCCACTTTGCCGCCGGCGGGCAGCTGCAGGCGGAGCTGCTGGAGGCCCTGCTGGGCGATCCCTACTTTGCCGCCGCGCCGCCGAAGAGCACCGGCCGCGGCGACTTCCACCTGGACTGGCTGCGCCGGCGCTATCCCGGCCTGGACGCCCTGCCGCCGGCCGACGTGCAGCGCACGCTGTGCGAGCTGACGGCGCGGACGGTGGCGGAGGCGATCCGCCGCCATGGGCCGCAGACGCGCGAGGTGCTGGCCTGCGGCGGCGGCACGCGCAACCACCTGCTGATGGAACGCCTGCATGCCCTGCTGGCGCCCATGTCGCTGCACTCCAGCGCCGATGCCGGCCTGGACCCACAGCACGTGGAGGCGGCGGCCTTCGCCTGGCTGGCGATGCGGACGATGCACGGGCTGCCGGGGAACCTGCCGGCGGTGACGGGGGCGCAGCGGGCGGTGGTGCTGGGCGGGGTTTACCGGGGCTGATTGCGGGCTCCGCGACAGCACGACCGCACTGCATGGCGCGTGTAGGAGCGGCTGTCAGCCGCGAGCGCCGGTACGCCTATCCGACTCCTTTCGCGGCTGACAGCCGCTCCTACGGAAGACCAGGGCTTGGGAGTACCGCAAGTCGCTCCTTGGCACTGAAAGCAAAAACCCGGCTTCGCTGGGCGAAGCCGGGTTTTATCGCTTGACCTGTAGGAGCCAGCTTGCTGGCGACTGCAAGGCCGAGGTCGCCAGCAAGCTGGCTCCTACAGGTGCAGCAGGTGCGCGCGGACGGCCCACCTGTCCGCGGCGCTAGACGGAGAACGAATTCCCGCAGCCGCAGGTGGTGCTGGCGTTCGGGTTGCGGATCACGAACTGCGCACCTTCGACGCTTTCCTTGTAGTCGATCTCGGCGCCCATGAGGTACTGCACGCTCATGGGGTCCACGACCAGGGTGACGCCGTTGCGGGTCACCAGGGTGTCGCCTTCCTCGGTTTCCTTGTCGAACTTGAACCCGTACTGGAAGCCGGAGCAGCCACCGCCCGTGACGAACACGCGCAGGTTCTGTTTGACGTCGATTTCCTCGTCCAGCAGTTCGCGGACCTTATTGGCCGCGGCCTCGGTGAAGATCACCGTTTCAAACTCAGCTTCAGCTTCCATCACAACCACTCTTGCCCTCGCGGGCGTCTAAAAAACCGCTTTTACAGACCCTTGGCGCGCCGGGCCTCGCTCAGCTGGTCCGCCGACTCGTCGGCCGGCTTCTGCTGCGCAAGTGCCGCAGGTGCCCGTCCGCCTTCGCCTTCGTGCACCAGCTGGCCATTGACCGTGGCGCCGCCTTCCATCTCGATGATCTTGTAGTAGACGTTGCCGTTCACGCGGGCCTTGGCGGCCAGGGTGATCTTCTCCGTCGCATGCACGTCGCCGATGACGGCGCCGTTCAACACAATATTGGGGACGCGAACGTCGCCTTCAACCAGGCCCGTGTCGCTGATCGACAGGGAAGCCGCCTTGTCGCTGTTGGCGATGACCTTGCCCTTGATCTTGCCGTCCACGTGCAGGCCGCCGGAAAAGCGGACGTCGCCGAGAATCTCGGTCTGGCGACCGATCAGGGTGTCCACCGGGGTGGACGAGCTGTTGCCCTTGGGATTGTTACCGCCGAACATTTTCATTTCCTCCAACTCCCGCCAGGATCCGATTCCACTCGAAGCTTTCCTCGGGTCGGGGAGTGTTTTCGCCGTCTATCTGTAGCGCGACGACGACCCGCTGCGGCTTGAAGCCGTCCGGCAACCGGAATTCGCCGCGGAATTCCTCGTAGTACTTCATCGAGAATATCAGCTTTTTGGTGTCGCCGAGGGCAATGTCCTCAAGCGCCAGGTTGTGGCGCACGGCGCCGTTAAGTCCTTGAATTTCCATTCGTACGCTGCCGCCGAAAAAGCGGTCTTTCTGCGCCGACTGGATCAGGGTGAGGTCGAAGCTGTAGGCACGGGGTTCCTTGTCCTTGGCCTGCAGCTTGATGTCGTGCACGCGCACGCCGGAGCGGGTCTGCCCGGTGGGCGACATGCCGCGGTAGAAGGTCAGCTGCTCGCGCAGGGAGGACACCTCGCTCTGCAGGGCGGTCAGGGATTGCCGGACCTCGTCACAGGCGTGGGTGTCGATCTCGACGGAGCGCTTCTGGTAGGCCACCTGGTTGCGCAACTCATCCACCTGGGCGCGGGCGGCGCGCAGGTCGCGGGTGAGGTTGCGGCGCTCGTCCTGGGCGCGTTCGAGCTCGGTCTGGGCGCGCTCGAAGTCGGAGACGGTGGTGGCGCGGGTGTAGGAGTACAGCCCCCACATCAGCAGGGCCAGCAGGGCGACAGCGCCCGCGACCAGCCCGGTCTTGAGCCAGGGCCGGTGGCGGGCGATGACGATCTTGTGCTGCATGCGGGCGGCGCCTGGTTACGGCGACAGCGGCGGGGCGTCGAGGCCCAGGGTTTCGTCCAGGCCCAGCATCAGGTTGAGGTTCTGGATGGCCTGGCCGGAGGCGCCCTTGACCAGGTTGTCGATCACCACCAGCACCACGGCGGTCTTGCCGTCCGGCGCCTTGTGCACGGCGATCCGGCAGCGGTTGCTGCCGCGCACGCTGCGCGTTTCCGGGTGCTCGCCGGCCGGCATGACGTCCACGAAGGGCTCGCCCTTGTAGCGCGACTCGTACAGGGCCTGCAGGTCCACCGACGGGTCCTTGAGCCGCGCATAGAGCGTGGAGTGGATGCCGCGGATCATGGGGGTGAGGTGCGGGCTGAACACCAGGCTCACCGGCGTGTCGGACATGCCGCGCAGGCCCTGGGTGATCTCCGGCCAGTGCCGGTGGCCCGGGATGCCGTAGGCCTTCATGGTGTCGGCCGCCTCGCCGAACAGCGAGCCGATCTTGGCCTCGCGGCCGGCGCCGCTGACGCCGGACTTGCAGTCGGCGATCAGGTGCTCCGAATCCACCAGGCCGGCCTCCAGCATCGGCAGGAAGCCGAGCTGTACGGAGGTGGGATAGCAGCCGGGGTTGCCGACGATGCGCGCGTTGGAGACGTCCACCCGGTTGACCTCGGGCAGGCCGTAGACGGCCTCGGCCAGCAGGTCCGGGCAGCTGTGGTCCATGCCGTACCAGCGCTTGAACTCGGCGGTGTCCTTGAGGCGGAAGTCGGCCGACAGGTCCACGATCTTCACGCCGCGGGCGACCAGCTCCGGCGCCATGGCCATGCAGGCGCCGTGCGGGGTGGCGAAGAACACCGCCTCGCAGTCGGACAGCGTGTCCACGTCCGGGGCACTGAACGTCAGGTCACCGGTGTAGCCACGCAGGTGGGGGAAATGCTGGTCTGCACGCAGGCCGGCCTCCTTGCGCGAGGTCAGCTTGGTGACCCGCACCTGGGGGTGCTGCGCTAGCAGGCGCAGCAGCTCGGCGCCGGTATAACCGGTCCCGCCGACGATTCCGACCTTGATCATGACTCACATCCATCCGTTAAGGGCGCGATAATAGAGGCTCCGGCCCAAAACCTGAACTTCAGCCCACGTAACCGCAGGCGCCTCTGACATGCTCTGGATCAAGTCGTTTCACATCATCTTCGTCGTCGCCTGGTTCGCCGGCCTGTTCTACCTGCCGCGGCTGTTCGTCTACCACACCGAGGTCAAGACCTCGGACGCGGAGAACTACCAGCGTTTCTGCCTGATGGAGAAGCGCCTGATGACGCTGACCACCATCGCCATGATCGGCACCTGGGTGTTCGGCCTGTGGCTGCTGTCGCAGTTCCCGGGCTACATGAAGTCCGGCTGGCTGCACGCCAAGTTGACCCTGGTGCTGGCCCTGTCGGGCTACCACGGCTGGCTCAAGACCCGGGTGCGGGCCTTCGCCCAGGAGCGCAACACCAAGAGCGCCAGGTTCTACCGGATCATGAACGAGGTGCCGGCGCTGGCGCTGGTGGCGGTGGTGATTCTGGTGGTGGTGAAGCCGTTTTAAGCCCCGCGGCACCAACCGACCCGTTCACCCCGAGTGCCGCGTAGCGGCGTATCGAGGCACGAGTCGCGCGCCCCTCGATACAGCCGGGTTCCGGTCATCCCGAGTGACCCGCCCTAGCGGGTTGTATCGAGGGACGCGGCACTCGGGGTGAACCGGTCGGCGGATCACCCCCAAAACGAAAAAGCCCCGCTTCCGGCGGGGCTTTTTCGTTTGCACATCAGCAAGATGCCGGGGCGCCATCCATGGCGGGACTTCTGCTCGCCCAGCTACCCACTGGGCGGCCATCCATGGCCGCCCGCGAACAGCCGCGGGCGATGCCATTTAGGCATCGCCAAAGCGCGGCTATTCGCCCTCTTCCGCCGGCGCACCTGCCACCGACTGGATGTAGTTCTGAATGCCCATGCGCTCGATCAGGCCCAGCTGCTCCTCGATGAAGTCGATGTGGTGCTCCTCGCTGTCGAGGATGTCCTCGAACAGCTCGCGGCTGTTGTAGTCGCGGACCTGCTCGCAGTAGGCGATGGCGTCCTTGAGCAGGGGCACGGCCTCCAGTTCCAGGCGCAGGTCGCACTCCAGCAGCTCCTTCACGTCCTCGCCGATGTAGAGCTTGCCCAGGTCCTGCAGGTTGGGCAGGCCGTCCAGGAACAGGACGCGCTTGATGAGGCGATCGGCATGCTTCATCTCGTCGATCGACTCGTGGTACTCGACCTTCTCGAGCTTCTTCATGCCCCAGTTGCCCAGCATGCGGGCGTGGAGGAAGTACTGGTTGATGGCCGTCAGCTCGTTGCGCAGGGCCTGGTTGAGGAAATCGATAACCTTGGGATCACCGCGCATGACGCGCTCCTGGGTGGGGTAGACGCGCAGTGTACCGCCAGACCCCGGATCTGGTCTAGCCCAAGTGGCTGTTTTTATTGGTTTTTTAAACGCTTTTGCATGCGATTCGCATGCGCGTTCAGGGCTCAGGCGCTGAGGGCGACCGGCTGGTTGGCGACCCCAGGCATCATCAGCGACGAGGCCGGCAGGGTAGCCAGGGCCTCGCCCAGCACTTCGCGCGCGGCGGGGACGCACTTGCCGCAGCAGGTGCCCAGGCTCAGCTCGCGAGTCAGATCGCGCAGGCTCACGACTTCACCGGCCGCTACGGCGCGGCGGATGTGGCGGTCGGAAACTGCTTTGCAGACGCAAACGATCATGCGTCGCATTGCATACGAAATGATAATGATTGTCAATAAACTTCCCGATTACCGAACGACCGGCCGTCGGCCGCTCAGTACCGGGGGCCGTTTTCGAGGCGGTCCATCTGCCGGCGCAGGGAGGCCAGCTCGCGGTAAAGATAGTCCAGCTCGCGCCGGTGGTAATAGCGCTGGTCGCGCGTCAGGTTGGGGTCGCTGAGGGCGCGCTCGTGCTCGTCGATGTTGTTGCGCAGGGCGTCGGCGTCCTGTTCCAACTGGTGGATCTCGCGGCCACGCTCGTACTCGGGCAGGAAGGCCGCCTCGGCGTCCAGGGGGCAGACGCGCGAGTAGCCGGCGCCGCGGCGGCCTTCGCGGTAGCCGCTTTCGGCGGTGCAGTAGTAGCGCAGGCCTTGCTCGCGGCCGGCGAGGTAGCTGCGATCATCGGGGATGATGCCGTGCTCGCGGCAGGCTTCGCGGTGCTCTTCCAGGCGGCTGGTGGCGTAGCCCGACTGGCCATCGCGGGCGCCCAGGTCGGTCCAGTTGGCCTGCAGGCACTGGTTGCGGTCCAGGGTGGCGCAGCCGCCCAGCAGCAGGGCCGCCAGCAGGCCAGCAGCCAACCTCACGCGTTGGCTGCCCGGGGCGCGTCCGCGGGAGGCTGCTGCCCGGACTGGCCCAGCAGGGGGGCCAGCTCGGTCAACGCCCGGCGATAGACGTCACGCTTGAACTCGACCACTTCGTCCATCGGCAGCCAGTAGTCCACCCAGCGCCAGCCGTCGAATTCCGGCTTGTCGCTGGCGTCGAAACGCACCAGCTGGTCGGCGGCGACCATGCGCAGCGCGAACCACTTCTGCTTCTGGCCGACGCACAGCCGCCCGCGCGGGCGGCGCAGGTAGCGCTGTGGCAGGCGGTAGCGCAGCCAGCCGCTGGTCACGCCGATGACTTCGACGTGCTGCGGCAGCAGGCCCAGTTCCTCGTGCAGCTCCCGGAACAGGGCGGCCTCGGGGGTCTCGCCGCGCTTGATCCCGCCCTGCGGAAACTGCCAGGCCTGCTGGCCGATGCGCTTGGCCCACAGCACCTGGCCGGCCGCGCTCGTCAGCACAATCCCAACGTTTGGACGGAATCCTTCTGAATCAATCACTTGCGGGATGAGGATGAATAAGTTCTCGAAGGATAATGGCAAATCCCCCCGGTGCTGTATATGCCCCGGGTAAGATGCCGGCCCCGAAGCTTCACCAACCGCCTTTCACGCCATGAAAATCGCCGTCTTCGACCTCGACCACACCCTGCTCGCCAACGACAGCGACTACCTCTGGGGCCAGTTCCTGGTGGAGCAGGGCCACGTGGACCGCGAGGCCTACGAGCGCGAGAACCGGCGCTTCTACGAGGAATACCAGGCCGGCACGCTGGATATCCTGAAGTTCTGCTCGTTTTCGCTGAAGCCGCTGTCGCAGCACAGCATGGAAACGCTGCACGCCTGGCGCCGGCAGTTCATCCGCGAAAAGATCGAGCCGGTGGTGGCCGCGGGCGCCCCTGCCCTGCTGGAGCGCCACCGCGCCGAGGGCGCGACGCTGCTGATCACCAGCGCCACCAATCGCTTCGTCACCGAGCCGATCGCCGAGCTGCTGGGCGTGCCGCACCTGATCGGCACCGATCCGGAGATCCGCGACGGCCGCTACACCGGCCAGGTCGCGGGGCTGCCGAACTTCCAGGGTGGCAAGGTGGTGCGGCTGAAGGAATGGCTGGCGGCCCAGCCGCAGGCCTACACGCACATGACGGCCTACAGCGACTCGCGCAACGACATCCCGCTGCTGGAGATGGCCGACCAGGCCGTGGCCGTGGACCCGGACGACGTGCTGCGCGCGGAGGCGGGGAAGCGCGGCTGGCAGGTGATCAGCCTGCGCGAAGCACCCTCAAGCGCCGAGGGCTAGCCCGGCGAAAGCATCGTGCAGGCGGCCGTTGGTCGCGCGCACGGTGGTGATGTCCAGCCCCACCGGTCCGCCGTCGAGATCGGTGAAGGTGCCGCCCGCCTCGCGCACGATGACGGTGAGCGCGGCGATGTCGAGGATGTTCACGTCCGATTCCACCACCGCGTCGATGCGGCCCGAGGCCAGCAGGTGGTAGTGGACGAAGTCGGCGTAGCCGCGGATGCGGTGCAGCTGCGGGATCAGCCGGCCCAGTTCGGACCACTGCGGTGACTTGGCCAGGCGCGCGAGGTTGCCGGTGGACAGCGTGGCCTTGGCCAGGGTGTCGATGTTGCTGACCTGCAGGCGCTCCTCGCCCAGCCAGGCACCCTTGCCCTTCTCCGCCCAGATGGTCTCGCCGGCTCCGCCGTTCCAGCAGGGGGCCGAGGACACGCCCAGCACCAGCTCGCCCTTGTGCATCAGCGCGATCTGGATCGAGAACATCGGGTAGCCGCGCACGAAGGCCTTGGTGCCGTCGATGGGGTCCACCAGCCAGAGATAGTCGGAGTCCTGGTTGGACTTGCCGGTCTCCTCGCCGAAGAAGCCGTGGTCCGGGAAGCGCGCCTGCAACACGGCCTTGATCGCCTGCTCCGAGGCCACGTCCACCTCGGTCACCGGGCTGGCGTCAGCCTTGTACTGCACGTCGAAGTTGCCGCGGTAGGCCTTGCGGATGATTTCGGTGGCGGCGGCGGCGGCGTCGAGGGCGGCGCTCAGGAAGGGGCTGTTCATCGGGGAAACTTGTCCAGGGAGGCTCTAATCCGCGCGCATGATACGGGTTCAGGCCCTGCCTGCGTATAATTCGCCCCGCTTCAGGTTCCCAGAGGGCGATGCCCCTGGGTTAAACGGGAAGAGCGTGCAAAGCGCTCACTGCCCCCGCAACGGTAAGAGGTTCGGGACCGGCTACACGCCACTGTGCCACAGGCATGGGAAGGCGCCGGTCCAGCAAGCCTCGAGTCCGGAGACCGGCCTCAAGCAGGCTCCGGCGCCTTGCCGGTTTGTGGTTCTGACGCTGCGGGGATGCAGCGGGGGATATATCTCGTGAGAAAGCTCTTCCTGGGCGCCGTCCTGGCGCCTTTCGCTGCTGTTGCCAATGATGCCGTGGTGCTCGACCCGGTCTACGTTACCGCCACCCGCTCCGAGCAGTCGGAAGTGCGGCTTCCTGCCGCGGTCAGCGTTATCAGCCGCGCCCAGATCGAATCCTCCGGCGCCGCGAACCTGGTCGACGTGCTGCGCAGCTTCGGCGGCGCCCAGGTCACCGATCTCTACGGCGACGGCTCGCGTGCGCAGATCGACCTGCGCGGCTTCGGCGATGCCGCCAATGCCAACACCCTGATCCTGGTGGATGGCCGCCGCCTCAACAATCCGGACATCGCGCCGCCGGACCTGAGCAGCATCTCGCTCAAGGACATCGAGCGCATCGAGATCCTCAATAGCAGCGCCGGCGCCCTCTACGGCGACCAGGCGGTCGGCGGCGTCATCAACATCATCACCCGCGCCCGCACCGGAAACAGCGCCGCGCTGGAACTGGGGGGCGGCAGCTATGACGGACAGCGAGCCCGCGCTACCGGCGGTCTCGCCAAGGGTGGAGCCAGCCTGCGCCTGTCGGCGGAAATGCGCAGCAGCGACAATTACCGCGACCACAACAAGCTGGACTACAGCAACGTGCTGGGCCGCGCCGGCTACGACTGGAGTTCGGGTGGTGCCTTTGCCGAAGCCTCCTGGGTTGACGAGGACCTGGAGACGCCAGGTTCGCTGTTCGCCGCCGAGATGAAGGCCAACCGTCGCCAGTCCGCGGCGCGCTTCGCCAACGATTTTTCCGACACCGACACGCGTGTACTGCGTCTGGGCGTCAACCAAGCGCTGGGCTCGCGCTGGAAGCTCGAAGCCGAGGCCACCGAACGCCGCTCCGACGGCAGCTTCCGCCTCGGGACTTTCGGGGTGGCCACCCAGGATTCCTTCCAAGACCGCAAGCTCCGCGCCTTCAACCCGCGCATGGTCGGCCGCTATCCCATGGGCAGCGGCACCGCACTGATCACGGTGGGCAGCGACCTGCAGCGGGCCGACTACGAGCTCAGCTCCCAGCTCGGCGTGCAGGCCAATCGCCAGGACCAGACCGACGTGTACGGCCAAGCGATCCTGCCGGTGGCGCCTGCCCTGGACCTCACGGTCGGCCTGCGCCGCGCACATGTCGATAACAAGGTGGAGGATGGCTTCACCTTCGTGCAGCCCACGGAGTTCACCGACAGCCGCACGGCGGGCGAGGCAGGCCTGTCCTGGAAGGCCCGTGACGGCCTACGCCTGTTCCTGCGCTACGACCGCAACTACCGTTTCGCCAAGGTCGACGAGTTCACCAACGCCGGCGCTCCGGCAGGCTCCAACATCAACCTGCTCGACACCCAGACCGGCGACTCCTACGAGGCGGGCGCGGAGTGGGCACAAGCGGGCCTGCTACTGCACACCAGCCTGTTCCGCACCGACCTGGAGAACGAGATCGTCTTCGACCCAACTACGTTCTCCAACATCAACCTCGACCACACCCGGCGTGACGGCGTACTGGTGGAATCGCGCTGGCAGGCGCTGGACCGCCTGGCGCTGGCCGCCGCCGGCCAGTACGTGGACGCGCAGTTGCGCAATGGCGGATTCGCCGGTAACCCGGTGCCTCTGGTAGCCCGCTTCAGCGGCAAGGTTTCCGCCGATCTCGGCCTGCCCTATGGCCTGAACGCCTACACCGAGGTAGTGGCCATGAACTCGCGCGGATTCGCCGGCGACTACGACCAGACGCTCGGCGACCTGCCGGGCTATGCCGTGGTGAACCTGTCGCTGGGCTGGCGCTGGAACAAGCTGAGCCTGCGCGGCCGGATCAACAATCTGCTGGACCGCGAGTACAGCGAGTACGGCGCCGCGGGCACCGACCCGGGCACCTTCGCCGAGGCGGCGGCCTATCAGCCCTCGCCGGAACGCAACTTCTGGCTCACGCTCGGCTACGAGCTGTAAGCTGCGCGTCCGCCCTCCCCACCCGGGAGGGCGGACCTTTATGGCTTCCTCCAGCGAGCGCATCACCATGGGCCACCGACTCAGCAAGATTGTCACCCGCACCGGCGACACCGGCACCACGGGTCTGGCCACCGGCGGCCGCCTGCCCAAGGCGCATCAGCGCGTGCAGTCCATGGGCGACGTGGATGAGCTGAACTGCCACATCGGCCTGTTGCGCACCTTGCCGCTGACCCCGGGCCTGGATGCCAGCCTGCAGCGCATCCAGCACGAGCTGTTCAACCTCGGCGGCGAATTGGCGATGCCCGGCCATGCGCTGGTCACCGAGGCACACGTGGAGAAGCTGGACGAGGAACTGGCCGCGCTGAACGAGAATCTGCCGCCGCTGAAGGAGTTCATCCTGCCCGGCGGCTCGCCAGCCACCGCGCAGGCGCACATGGCGCGTGCCGTGGCGCGTCGCGCGGAGCGCGCGCTGTGGGTGCTGCACGCCGACGAGCCGCTGAGCCCGTTTGCGATGCAGTACCTCAATCGGCTGTCGGATTACCTGTTCGTGATTGCGCGGACCCTGGGCAAGGCGCAGTCGGGAGAGGAAGTAGGCTGGCAGCGGGTTTGAGGCGGCGGGTTCATACGAGCCCCTTCATCGCGAGATGGAGGGGCTTTTCATTGCCCCATTGAAAGCGTTTGCCGAGGGAAGGAATCCGACGGTTCTTGAAAGTCCTGGTGAGCGCAGCGAATGCTTTTGATATACCGGGTTACCTTCCAGTAGCGCCTGCCTCGTGGCCGCCTCCCGAGCTGCAGCGCGTGCCTCGATACGCCGCTATGCGGCACTCGGCATGAACGGTTCGGGAAAAGCCCGTCGCAGAGCTCCGCAGGAAGAGAAGCTAGTTTTTCGGCAGATCCAGGTACACCGGCCGCGCCGTATCCAGCACCTTGCACAGCTCCTGCACGCCATCCAGCACCTTCGGCGACTGGCGCGTCAGCGTGCTGGCGTCGATCTCGTAGAGCTGCTTGTGTGCCACGGCGCGCACCAGCGGCCACTTCTTCCAGAAGTCGCGGATCTTCTTCGCCATGTCCTGCTTGCCGAAGACGATCACGTCCGGGCTGGCGGCGAGCACGGACTCCACGTTCACCGGGCCCGCCAGCTTACGGCTGCCGGCGAAGGCGTTGACGCCACCGCAGAGGGTGATGGCCTCGCTGATCGGGCTGCTGTCGTTGAGCGTGAACATCGGGTTCACTTCGATCTGGTAGAAGACCTTCAGCGGCGCACGGCCGCGGTACTGCTCGCGCAGGCCGGCCAGGCGCTTGCGGTAGGCGGCGGCGGCCTTGTCGGCGGCCGGGCGCGTATCGAGCAACACGCCGATCTGCTGCACGGCGGTGCCGACGTCGTCGAGCTTGCGCACGCTGACCCAGCGCACCGGGATGCCCACGGCCTGCAGGCGCTGGATGAACTGCGGCGAGGTGCCGCCGCCCCAGGCCAGGACGAGGTCCGGGCGCAACGCCAGCAATGCTTCGATGTTGACAGTGAAGGCGTCGCCGACCACCGGCTTGCCACGAGCGCCGGGCTCGTCGGTGTAGCGGGCCACGCCTACCAGCTTGTCGCAGGCGCCGGCGGCGCAGACCAGCTCGGCCAGGTGCGGCGCCAGCGTGACGATGCGCTCGGCGGCTTGCGCGGGCAGGACGGCGGTGAGGGCCAGCAGGACAACCGCGGAGAATCGTTTCATCAGAACATGCTGCCGGTGGCGAACAGGGCGAAGAAGGCGAGCAGGATCAGCAGCGCGCGGGTCTGCATGCGCAGTACTTCATCCAGGCTGGCTTCGAGCGAGGCCGGCACCACGACGCGGCCATCCGGCTCCTCGGCGCGCATGGAGGCGCTGGATACCTCGGCCAGCACGGCCCAGGTGTGGGAGCGCCAGCCATGCTGGGGCTCGGCCAGCAGCTGGCGCCAGGTCTGCATGGCGTCGTCGAGGCTGCCGGCCATGCCGTAGAGCAGCGCGGTGATGCGCGCGGGCAGCCAGGCGCAGGCGCCGTGCAGCAGGTCGGCCAGGCGCGTGGCGGGGCTGTCGGGCACGGTCTCGCGCAGGATGCGCGGCAGGCGGCTGAGGCAGCGGTACAGCACGGCGCCGACCGGGCCCAGCGCGAAGAACCACAGCAGCACGGCGAACAGGCGCTCGTGCGACTGGATGAACAGGGCACCGAGCAGGGAGCGGTGGCCGGCATCCGGCTGCGGGCCGCGCTGCAGGGCGGCGGCAAGCTGGGTGGCCAGCTCGCCGTCGCCGGCGTCGCGGGCTTCGACCAGGCGGTGCACGTCCTCGGCGAGGTCGCGTGGCCCCAGGCACAGCAGCAGTACCAGGGACGACCAGGCCAGCTCGGCCAGGGGGTGCGCGAACAGTTGCGACAGCCACCAGATCAGCAGCAGCGGCGGCACCAGCAGCAGCGGCAACGCCACCGGCGAGCGCCACAGGGTCGGGAACGGCAGCACGGACATCAGCGCCCGCACGTAGCCGAGGAACAGCAGCGGACGCCCCCAGCCGGGCAGTTGCCCGAGCAGGCGCTCCAGCAGCAGCGCGATGAGGATGCCGATAAGGTTCATGCGCCTACTTTACCTGTGAGCGCGCCGCGGTATCTGGTCCAGTCGAAACAGGGGCCGGGGTCGGTCTTGCGGCCGGGGGCGATGTCGGAGTGGCCGGTGATGCGCTCCGGCGTCAGGCGGGGATAGGCGGCCAGCAGCGCGCCGGTGACGCGGGCCAGGCGGGCGTACTGCTTCGCGGTGAAGGGCTTGCTGTCGCAGCCCTCCATCTCGATGCCGATGGAGAAGTCGTTGCAGCGCTCGCGGCCCTCGAAGCTCGACACCCCGGCATGCCAGGCCCGGCGGCCGAAGGGCACGTACTGGGTGACGCGGCCGTCGCGGAAGATGCACAGGTGCGACGAGACGCGCAGGGTGTGGATGGTCTCGAAATAGGGATGCGCCTTGGGGTCCAGGCTGTTGGTGAACAGCGCGTCGATCCAGGGGCCGCCGAAGCGGTCCGGCGGCAGCGAGATGTTGTGGATCACCAGCAGGCTGACGTCGTCCGGGTCGGGTCGCGGGTCCTGGTTCGGGGAGGGACGCTGCCGGGCGCCGCGCAACAGGCCGTCCGGCAGCAGGATCGCCGCGGAACCCGCCGCCCGCTGTGGTGTCGATGAACCGGTCACGCTATAACCGTCCGCAGATTTTCCAGAAGAGTTCCAGGGGACCCCCAACCAATGAGAAAGGCGCTATCCGTCGCGCTGGGCCTGCTGCTGTCGCAGGGTCAAGCCATCGCCGCCGCCACCGCGCAACCGGCCTTCCCGGACCTGCGCATCCCCTATGAGAAGCATATCCTGCCCAATGGCCTGACGCTGATCCTCCACGAGGACCATAAGGCACCGCTCGTCGCCGTGAACGTCTGGTATCACGTCGGCAGCAAGGACGAGCCGCCGGGACGCCAGGGCTTCGCCCACCTGTTCGAGCACCTGATGTTCAACGGCTCGGAGAACCACAACGACGAGTTCTTCCGCCCGCTGGCGGAGGCCGGTGCCACCAAGATCAACGGCACCACCTGGATGGACCGCACCAATTACTTCCAGAACGTGCCGACGCCGGCCCTGGACCGCGTGCTGTGGCTGGAATCGGACCGCATGGGCCACCTGCTGGGCGCGGTGGACCAGGCCAAGCTCGACGAGCAACGCGGCGTGGTGCTGAACGAGAAGCGCCAGGGTGAGAACCAGCCCTACGGCCGGGTCTGGGACGTGATCACCCGTGCGATCTACCCGGCGGGCCATCCCTATTCCTGGACCACCATCGGCTCGGAGAAGGACCTCAACGCGGCGACGCTGGACGACGTGAAGAGCTGGTTCCGTGCGCACTACGGCGCCGCCAACGCCACCCTGGTGGTGGCCGGCGACATCGACCCGGCCGAGGTACTCAAGAAGGTGCAGCTGTACTTCGGCGACATCCCCTCCGGCCCGGTGCGCGAGCGCATCGACGCCTGGCCGGCCAAACGGCAGGGGGCCAAGCGCAGCGTTCTGGAGGACCGCGTGCCGCAGCCGCGCATCATCAAGGTCTGGAACACGCCGGGCCTGTGCGAGCCCGACGCCACGCTGCTGAACCTCGCCGGCGGCATCCTGGCCGACGGCCGCACCAGCCGCCTGTACCAGCGCCTGGTCTACCGCGACCGCACGGCCACGGCTGTGTCCAGCGCCAGCTATCCCTTCGAGATCGCCTCGCCGATGACGCTGGACGCCTACGTGCAGCCGGGCGGCGATGCGACGGTGGTAGACCGGGTGATGGAGGAGGAACTGAAGCGCTTCCTGCAGACCGGCCCGACGCCGGCGGAACTGCAGCGCGCCAAGACGCGCTACTTCGCCGCGCGCGTGCGCGGCCTGGAGCAGATCGACGGCCGTGCCGGCAAGTCCGGTGTGCTGGCCACCTACCAGGTCTACTGCGGCTCGCCGGACGCCCTGGCGGAAGAGGCCGATCGCATCCGCCGCGCCACTCCGGCCGACGTGCAGCGCGCCGCGCGCGCCTGGCTGGACGACGGCGTCTTCACGCTGACCGTGGAGCCCTTCCCCGAGTACAGCACCTCTGAAGCCGGCGCCGACCGCTCGAAGATGCCGCCGCGCGGCGATGCGCCGGCCCTGCGCCTGCCGCCGCTGCAGCATTTCACGCTGTCCAACGGCCTGAAGGTGGCGCTGGCGGAGTACCCCAGCGCGCCGGTGGTGCAACTGAGCCTGCTGGTGGACGCCGGCTACGCGGCGGACCTGGGCGGCACGCCGGGCACCGCGAGGCTGATGCTGGAGATGCTGGACGAGGGCACGCCGACCCGCGACGCGCTGCAGATCGCGGCACGCAAGGAGACCCTGGGCGCGGAGCTGGCGGCGATGGCCGACCTCGACAGCTTCCTGGTGTCGCTCAACGCACTGAGCGGGCGCCTGCCGGAATCCCTGGAACTGTTCGCCGACGTGCTGCTGCACCCGGTGTTCCCGCAGAAGGAACTCGACCGTATCCGCCAGCAGATCATCGCCGCCGTGCAGCAGGAGAAGGCGCAGCCCGCCGGCATCGCCGGCCGCGTCTACCCGCGCCTGATCTACGGCGAGGGCCACGCCTATTCCGGCCCGCTCAGCGGCCTGGGCAACGAGGACCAGCTGGCGAAGCTTTCCGTGGCCGACCTGCGTGCGTTCTACGCGCGCTGGATGCGCCCCGACCGCGCCACGCTGCTGGTGGTGGGCGACACCAGCGAGGCGCGCATCCGGCCGCTGCTGGAGCAGCACCTGGGCGCCTGGAAGGCCCCGGCAGAACCGGCGCCGCAGAAGCAGCTCGCCGAGGTGGCGCTGCCACAGAAGCCGCGCGTGTTCCTGATCAACCGCAGTGGCAGCCAGCAGTCCTACATCCTGGCGGCGCAGCTCGCGCCGCCGCTGCGTGACCCGGACGACATCGCCATGCGCCTGGCGGCGGATGCCTTCGGTGGCGACTTCCTGTCGCGCACCAACCTCAACCTGCGCGAGGACAAGCACTGGAGCTACGGCGTGCGCAGCGAGGTGATGGCGACGCAGGCGCAGCGACCCTTCGCATTGCGCGCACCGGTGCAGACCGACAAGACGGTGGACTCGCTCAAGGAGCTGCTGCGTGAGTACCAGGAGCTGATCGGCAAGCGCCCGCTGCAGCAGCAGGAAGTGCGCGACGCGAAGGACCGCACCGTGCGCCGCCTGCCCGGCGCCAACGAGACCTCCGGCGAGATCGCGATGTCCTACGGCACGCTGCTCAAGTTCGGCCTGCCCGACAGCTACTGGAACGACCTGGTCGGCAAGGTCGAGGCCCTGGACCCCGGTGCGGTCAACGCTGCGGCGCAGCGCCTGGTGCAACCGCAGGCCCTGACCTGGCTGATCGTGGGCGATCTGGAGAAGATCGAGGCCGGGGTGCGCAAGCTGGATTGGGGCGAGGTGACGGTGCTGGACTCTGACGGCAAGGTGTTGCGCTAGTACTTCCCTGATCTTGTGGGAGCGGGCTTGCCCACTCCCACAAGCGCCGACCAACAAAAAAGCCGCCGGTATGCCCGGCGGCTTTTTTCATGCAGACGCGATGGACTTATTCCATCTGGCCCAGCGGGCGGGAGAAGGTGTAGCGCGCGGGCTCCACGATCCAGCGCTGCGCCGGCGCGGAGGGCGGCTCGCCCTGCACGATCGACAGCGGCAGGTTCAGCACGAACAGGCCGACGCCCAGCACGGTGGCGACGGCGCCCAGCGGACGCACCAGGATCAGATCGGCCGCCATGGCGGCGCCGGACGGCGTGGTGCCGGCGTCTTCGCGGTACTCGTCGGCCTGCGCCAGGTTGGCGCTCAGGGCGAGAATGGCAGCGGCAGCGACGTGAGACAGTTTCATGACTTTCCCCCAACCTCGAATATCATGTAGCGTCAGCAGCTTAGGCGCCGCTTCGAAAGCTGTCAATCAAGTCCGACCCACCCCGACGATCCCCATGGAGACGCTCTACCTCGCCGCCGACCCGATCGAGGCCGAAATCCTCCGGGAGTACCTGGCCGCGCACGGGATTGCCTGCAGCGTGCTGGGCAGCGGCTTGTGGAGCGGGCGCGGAGAGCTGGGCGCCGACCTCTATCCGAAGCTGGTCCTGCAGGATGAGCGCGACCGCCCCCAGGCGCAGACCCTGCTGCGCCAGTACGAGCACCGCCGCCATTCCCATGCCGAGTGGCGCTGCGCCTGCGGGGAGACCTCCCCGGTGAACTTCGAAACCTGCTGGTCCTGTGGGGAACCGCGGCCGACATGATCAACCTGGCGCTGTACCAGCCGGAAATCCCCCCGAATACCGGCAACCTGATCCGCCTCTGCGCCAACAGCGGTGCCCGGCTGCACCTGATCCACCCGCTGGGTTTCCGCACCGACGACGCCTCGCTGCGCCGGGCGGGGCTGGACTACGCGGAGTTCGTGGACATCCGCCATCACGCCGACTGGGCGGCCTTCCGCGCCGCCCTGCCCGGCTCGCGCGTGCTGGCCTTCACCACGCGTGGGCGGCAGCGCTACGACAAGGTGGTGTACCGGCAGGACGACGTGCTGCTGCTGGGACCGGAGTCGCGAGGGCTGCCGCAGGATGTGATCGACGAGTTGCCGGAGGAGCAGCGCATCTACCTGCCGATGCGCCCGGACAACCGCAGCCTGAACCTGTCCAATGCCGCGTCGATCGCGGTGTTCGAGGCCTGGCGGCAGATGGGGTTCGACGGCGCGAAGGAGGTCTGACGACTCCTGCCCTGTTGAGGGGCGCCGTCCATGGCGAGACTGCAGCCACTCGATTGAGCCCCAGGGCGGCCATCCATGGCCGCCCGTGATCCGCCGCAGGCGATGACATTTAGTCATCGCCAAAGCGCGGCGTATCACCCGCAAGCGGGCGAGGGGAGAAAAGAGCTACTCGAGCTCCGCTCTGGCCGGCCGCGTAGCCAGCTGCATCACCGCCTGCACCGGCGTGATTTCGCCCTGGATGACGGCGTTGATCGCCTCGGTGATCGGCATCTCCACGCCCAGTCGGCGCGCCAGGCGCGCCACTTCGGGGGCGGCGCGGACGCCTTCCACCACCTGCTGGATCTCCTGGATCGCCTCGGGCACGGTCTTGCCCTGGGCCAGCAGCAGGCCCATGCGGCGGTTGCGGGACTGGTTGTCGGTGCAGGTCAGCACCAGGTCGCCCATGCCGGCCAGACCCATCAGGGTCTCGGGCTTGCCGCCCAGGGCCTTGCCCAGGCGCATCATCTCGGCCAGGGCGCGGGTGATCATGCCGGCACGGGTGTTGGCGCCCAGGTTGAGGCCGTCGGCGATGCCGACGCCGATCGCCATCACGTTCTTGGCGGCGCCGCCGATCTCGACGCCGGCGAAATCCTCCGACGAATAGGCGCGGAAGCCGTCGCCGTGCAGGCGGCCGACCATGCGGCGGGTGAAGTCCTCGTCCTGCGCGGCGATGGTCACGGCCGTCGGCAGGCCGATGCCCAGCTCCTTGGCGAAGGTGGGGCCGGAGATCACGGCGATGGGATAGTGCGCGCCGACCACGTCGAGGATGACCTCGTGCACCAGGCGGCCGGTGTTGGGCTCCAGGCCCTTGCAGGCGCAGGCGATGCCCTGGCCTTCACGCAGCAGGGGCTTGAGGCTCTCCAGTGTCTCGCGCAAGGCGTAGCTGGGCGTGGAGATCAGCAGGTCTTCGCTCTCGCGCACGGCGGCGGCGAGGTCGGAGACGGCGGTCATGCGCGCCGGGAAGTGGCAGCCGGGGAGGTACTGCGCGTTTTCGCGCGCCGCCTCCATGGCCGCCATCTTGTCGGCGTTGCGGCCCCAGAGGAAGGTCTCGGAGCCGCGGCGCGCCAGGTGCACCGCCAGGGCGGTTCCGAAGGAGCCGGCACCCAGGACGGTGATCGGCCCGTGCGGTTCCGACCCCTCAGTGGGTGGCGAGGGCGGCGCCATGGGTGTCCGCCTGGGCGCGTCCGGCCGCAGCCTTCTGCTGGTGCTCGACGTAGAGCGCTTCGAAGTTGATCGGCTGCAGCAGCAGCTGCGGGAAGCCGCCGCGCTGTACCAGGTCGGCGATCGCGTCGCGCGCGAAGGGGAAGACCTGGCCCGGGCAGAAGGCGCCGAGCACGGCATGCTTCTCGGCCGGGTTGTCGAAGCCGCGCACGATGAACACGCCGGCCTGGTGGACCTCGGCCAGGAAGGCCACGTCCTCGCCCAGCTTGGCGGTGACGGTGACCGACAGCATCAGCTGGTAGTGGTCCTGCGGCAGCGGCTTGAGCTCGGTGTTGACCTGCACGTCCAGCTGCGGCTGCCACTGGCGGGTGAAGACGTCGGGCGCCAGCGGTACTTCCAGCGAGGCGTCCTTGAGGTAGATCTTCTGTAGCAGCACCTGGCGCGCGGGGGTGGCGCCGGCAGCGCCAGCGGCGGCGTTCGGGGTGGTTTCTTCGGTCATGGGCTGGAGTCTTTGAGAAGCGGGTCGAGTTTGCCCGCGTGGTCGAGGGCGGACAAGTCGTCGAAGCCGCCGACATGGGTGTCGCCGACGAAAATCTGCGGCACCGTGCGGCGGCCGCTGATGCGCATCATCTCCTCGCGCACGCCGGGGCTTTCGTCGACACGGATTTCTTCGTAGGTGACGCCCTTGGAGCTCAGTAGCCGCTTGGCCATCACGCAGAACGGGCAGACCCGCGTGGTGTACATGCGCACCGGCTTCATGGCTACTTCACCGTCACCGGCAGGCTGTTCATCAACCAGCCGTTGATGCCGCCGCGCAGCGGGTAGACCTCGGCGTAGCCCTGCTTGCGCAGCTTCTCGGCGATGGCGCTGCCCATGGTACCGAGCGCGCAGTAGACTAACACGGGGCGGGTCTTGTCGCGGAACTGGCCGACGTACTCGTCGAACTTGGCGAAGGGGGCGTTGACGGCGTTGAGCAGGTGGCCGCGCTTGTAGTCGGCGGCGGTGCGCAGGTCGACGATCAGCGGGTCCTTGTCGTTGATGAAGCGCACCGCTTCCATGGCGGTCAGGCGCTTGCCCCCGGCCAGGTTGCCGTGGACTTCATTGGCCACGAGGAGGAGAACGACCACGGCCAGGGCGATGAACAACCCGGGGTGGTTCTGCACGAAGGTGATGATCTGGTCCATATCTACCGCGTCAAGGCCATTTCGGTCGGGTGCTGCTAGGTCCTATCATTATCGCATGATCCGCACCCTCCTCGCCCTCGCCCTGCTGTTGCCGGCCATCGCCCTCGCCGGGGACGACCCGGACGGCGGGAATCCCGCGGCCAATGACCGCCGCCTGGAGGAGGTCCGGGGCCGGATCGAGGAGCTGCAAGGCCAGATCGAGGGCAACAAGAGCCGCGAGGACGCCCTGCGCCGCGACGTGGAGACCGTGGAGAAGCAGATCACGGTGGCCCAGACCGAGATCGGCCTGCTGCGGCGCAAGGAGCAGACCCAGCTGGCCCGGGTGCGGCGCGCCCAGGCGGAGCTGGACGAGTCCGAACGCGAGCTGGAAGGCCAGAAGCGGGCCCTGGCGGCGCAGGTGCGGGCGGCCTACATGATCGGCCAGAACCCGGCGGCGCGGCTGCTGCTGAACCTCAGCGACGTGCAGCAGGTGGACCGCATGGTCACCTACTACGACTACCTGGCCCGCTCCCGCGCCAGCCGCATGCGCAACATGCTGGCCCACGCCGACAAGCTGCGCGCCCTGCGCGACAAGCTGGACGACGAGGCGGCGACCCTGTCGGCCCTGCGCGCGGAGCAGCAGGCCGCGCTGGCGCGCCAGCGCGGCCTGCGCCAGAGCCGCTCCACCCAGTTGTCACAGTTGCAGCTCAAGCTGGGTGACCAGGAAAGCCAGCTCAACCAGTTGCGCGACACCGAGCGCGAGGTCAAGCGCACCCTGGAGGCGATCCAGCGCGCGCTGCGCGAGGCCGCCGCGGCGGCAGCCCAGCCACCTTCCCGGCCCAAGCCCCAGCAGGAGCCGGAAGCGCCCCGTGGGCCGGAGCAGTTCAGCGACCGCCCCTTCCCCAGCCAGAAGGGCAAGCTGGCCTGGCCGGTACGCGGGCCGCTGCTGGCCAGCTTCGGGCAACCCAAGGCGGGCGGGCGCCTGTCATGGAACGGTAACTGGATCGGCGCCGATGCCGGTGCCCCGGTGCGCGCCGTCTCCGCCGGCCGGGTGGTCTACACCGGCTGGATGCAGCGTTATGGCCTGATCGTGATCCTGGAGCACGAAGGCGGCTATTTCACCCTGTACGGACACAACCAGAACGTGGCGCACAGCGCCGGTGACCTGGTCCGGGCCGGCGAGGTGATCGCCCAGGCCGGCACCACCGGCGGCCATGAGCAACCTGGCGTCTATTTCGAGGTCCGTAAAGGCACCATGGCCATGGACCCGAAACTGTGGCTGACCCGCTGAACAGCGGCCCCTGGCCGATATGCTATCGTCATCTCCACGCTTGAAAACCCCTTTCCGAACCATGCTCAAGACCTATCGCACGCCGCTGGTGCTCGCGGCCGGCATCGCCATTGGCACCGGCATCACGCTGACCCAGGGTGTGCTGGCCGACAAGGCCACCGCCAAGACCGAAGCCCTGCCCTTCCGGGACCTGCAGACCTTCGTCGAGATCCTCAACCGGGTGAAGAGCGACTACGTCGAGCCGGTGGACGACAAGACGCTGCTGGAGAACGCGGTGCGCGGCATGCTCACCGGCCTGGATCCGCACTCGGCCTACCTGGACGAGAAGGAATTCAAGGACATCAACATCAGCACCACCGGCAAGTTCGGCGGGCTGGGCATCGAAGTGCAGATGCAGAACGGCTTCGTGCGCGTGGTGTCGCCGATCGACGACACGCCGGCGTTCAAGGCCGGCATCCAGCCGGGCGACCTGATCATCAAGATCGACGAGGTCTCGGTGAAGGGCCTGAGCCTGGCCGAGGCGGTGGACAAGATGCGCGGCGAGCCCGGCACCAAGGTGCAGCTCACCATCGCCCGTGAAGGCGCCAATGCGCCGGTGATCGTCGACCTGGTGCGCGCCGAGATCAAGGTGGCCAGCGTCAAGAGCAAGATGCTGGAACCCGGCATGGGCTACCTGCGCATCAGCAGCTTCACCACCGAGACCGGCTCCGCGCTGGAACGCGAGATGGAGAAGCTGAAGAAGGACAGCGGCGGCGCGCTCAAGGGCCTGGTGCTGGACCTGCGCAACAACCCGGGCGGCGTGCTCGATGCCGCGGTCAAGGTCAGCGATGCCTTCCTCGAGAAGGGCTCGGTGGTCAGCATCAAGGGCCGCGAGCTGGCCAGCGCCCGCGACTTCACCGCCAAGCCGGGTGACCTGCTCAACGGCGCCCCGATCATCGTGATGATCAACGGCGGCTCGGCCTCGGCCTCCGAGATCGTGGCCGGCGCGCTGCAGGACCAGAAGCGTGCGGTGGTGGTGGGCTCCAAGAGCTTCGGCAAGGGCTCGGTGCAGACCATCATGCCGCTGCAGAGCGACGCCGCGATCAAGCTGACCACGGCGCGCTACTACACGCCCAATGGCCGCTCGATCCAGGGCGAGGGCATCGAGCCCGACATCGCCATCCGCCAGCTCAAGGTGGCCAAGGACGAGCAGCAGGCCGCCTTCGAAGGTATCGAGGAAGCCGATCTCAAGGGCAGCCTGTCCAACGACAAGGCCAAGAAGAAGGACAAGGAAGAGGCCCTGAAGGACAAGGAAGCCAAGGCCAAGGAAGCCAAGGTGGCTGAGGATCTCGCCGAGAGCGACTACGCGCTCTACGAGGCCCTGAACCTGCTCAAGGGCCTGGTCATCGTCCAGACGAGGTGAGGCGGGTGCGGCACCTGCGCTATCGCCTCGGTGCCGCGCTGCTGTTGCTGCCCTGCATCGCCGGTGCCCGCGCACCGGCGATCAGCATCGTCATCGACGATCTCGGCGACCGCCTGGCGGAGAGCCGCGCCGCCGCCGAACTGCCGGGCCCGGTGGCCTGCGCGATGCTGCCCGAATCTCCCTACACGCCGCAGATCGCCGCGCTGGCCCAGGCGCGCGGCAAGGAAGTGATGCTGCACCTGCCGCTGCAGCCCGGACAGGGCCGCGGCCATCCCCTGACGATCCTCGATACCGCCAGCCCCGAACAGCGCCATGCGCTGCTGCAGCGGGCGCTGGCGGCCGTGCCGCAGGCGGTGGGCGTCAACAACCACCAGGGCAGCCGCCTGACCAGCGAGAGCGAGCCGATGCGCTGGCTGATGCAGGCCCTGCGCGAGCATGGCGGCCTGTACTTCATTGACAGCCGCACCAGCGCGGCGACGCAGGCCGAGGCCGAGGCCTGGCAACGCGACCTGCCCACCACGCGCCGGCAGGTGTTCCTCGACAACAGCCGGAGCCCCGCGGCGATACAGGGCGAATGGCAGCGCCTGCTGGCGCTGGCGCGCAAGAACGGCACCGCGCTGGCGATCGGCCATCCCTATCCGGAAACCCTGGCGCTGCTGCAGCGGGAAATCCCGCGACTGCAGGCGCAGGGCATCCGCCTGATCGCGCCGTCGCAACTGATCCGGGAGCAGGGCACCTCGCGCCAACAGCGCGTGGCGGCGGCGCCGCTGCGGCTGGCCGCCGTCATGGCGGAGCCGGCGGTGGAGACGGCGCAGGTTTCGGAGCCGGCGGCGGTAGAGCCGGTTGCGGCGGCGGCGGAGCCGGCAGGCACGCCCGCGCCGTGATTCATCATGCCGGCGGGAGCCGGTTGTGGATTCGTGGGAGCGGCTTCAGCCGCGATCCCTGGGCTTGACCAGTGAGAGCGCTGCTGAAGCCGCTCCCACAATGAGTCACATAGGGTGAGCAGATGCGGCGCAACGATCTCGGCGCATTAGCGATCCT
This sequence comes from Solimonas sp., assembly GCA_030149365.1. Taxonomy (GTDB): domain Bacteria; phylum Pseudomonadota; class Gammaproteobacteria; order Nevskiales; family Nevskiaceae; genus Solimonas_A. The sequence continues at coordinate 40,652 of JASBRP010000044.1, read as the reverse complement.
GTCGCCAGCAAGCTGGCTCCGACATCCGGAACATTACCTGTAGGAGCCAGCTTGCTGGCGACAGGACGTCACCGCGGCCGCGAGGGTCTAGCGGCTGCGCCCGCCCCAAGCGAACGTTGCCGCCAGCGCGCCCAGCAACCACGCCAGCGACGGCACGCCCAGCAGCTGCGGCTGCGCCTGCGGCGCCAGCACGTAGACCAGCACGCCGCCGATCAGGCAGGCGCCGGCCAGCACGCTGCGGCGGGTGCGGCGGCCGGAGGCTTCCAGCTCGACGCGCAGGGCCTGCAGCTCGCGGCGGCTGGGGCCGCCCAGGCCTTCGCCCTTCTGCAGCTGGCGCAGCGCGTGGTGCGCCAGCTCCGGCAGCGATTCGGTCAGCGCCGGCATCTCGCGACGCATGCGCTCCAGCGTGGCGCGCGGGCCGAGGCGCTGGCGCATCCAGTCTTCCATGATCGGCTTGGCGGTCTTCCACAGGTCCAGCTCGGGATTGAGCTGGCGGCCCAGGCCCTCGACCTGCAGCAGGGTCTTCTGCAGCAGCACCAGCTGCGGCTGCACCTGGTAATTGAAGCGCCGTGCCACCTGGAACAGGCGCATCAGGAAGAAGCCGAAGGAGATGTCCTTGATCGGCCGCATGAAGATCGGCTCGCAGATCGTGCGGATCGCAGCCTCGAACTCCTCGACGCGGGTCTCGGCCGGAATCCACTCGCTCTCGACGTGCAGCTCCGCCACGCGACGGTAGTCGCGGTTGAAGAAGGCGTAGAAGTTCTCGGCCAGGTAGCGCTGGTCGGCCGGCGTCAGCGTGCCGACGATGCCGAAGTCCACGGCCAGGTAGCTCGGCTTCTTCGGGTTGCTGGCATCCACGAAGATGTTGCCGGGGTGCATGTCGGCGTGGAAGAAGTTGTCGCGGAAGGTCTGCTTGAAGAAGATCTCCACGCCGCGCTCGGACAGCGCCTCGAAGTCCACGCCCAGCTCGCGCAGATGCGCCAGCTCGCGGATCGAGATGCCGAAGATGCGCTCCATGGTCAGCACGTTGGTGCGGGTCTGGTCCCAGAACACCAGCGGGTGGTAGATCAGCTCGGAGCCCAGCCAGTTGCGCCGCAGCTGCGCGCAGGAGGCGCCCTCGCGCATCAGGTCCAGCTCGTCGTAGAGCACCTTCTCGTACTCGGCGACGATCTCGCGCGGGCGCAGGCGGCGAGCCAGCGGCGAGAAGCGCTCGGCCATGTCGGCCAGGGTGTGCAGCAGCTGCACGTCGCTGTCGATCTTGTCGCGGATGCCGGGGCGGATCACCTTGACCACCACCTGCAGGCCGGGCTCGCCCGGCGCCGCCGGGAACAGCCGCGCGGCATGCACCTGTGCCACCGAGGCGGAGGCCATCGGCACGGTGTCGAACTCGGCGTAGATCTCGCTGACCGGCTTGCCGAGCTCGGCCTCGATGATGGCCTGCGCCACTGCGCCCGGGAACGGCGGCACGCGGTCCTGCAGCTTGGCCAGCTCCACGGCGATGTCGGCCGGCACGATGTCCGGACGCGTGGACAGGGCCTGGCCGAACTTGATGAAGACGGCGCCCAGTTCCTCCAGCGCCATGCGGATGCGCTCGCCGCGCGGGCGCGGATCGCGGTCCTTCTCGCCCTTGAGGATCGCGCGCAGGTTGTAGCGGCGCATGACCTGCTGGATCTGCCACAGGCGGCGCAGGCGCACGAAGTTCATCGCGGGGCTTCCTCGATCCGGCGCAGGCGCGCCTCCAGGCGGTCGACGCTGCCGCGCAGCTCGTCCACCGCGTTCATCCAGTCCTCGACGTCGGCCGCGCGGGCCAGGTCGCGGGTTTCCTCGCGCAGGTACTCGGCGGTGTCCAGGCCCAGCGTCGCCGCGGTCTGGCGGCCCCAGCCGAACAGTTTCTGCACGCCCTGCATCAGCCGGTGTGCGCCCGCATCGCCGACGACCTTGGCCGCCAGTTCTTCCGGATCGAAGCCGGCCTGGGACAGCAGGCGGTTGAAGCGGCTGAGCAGCTCGGTGTCGCCGTCCACGCGCAGGCCCTGCGGCACGCCGGCCTCGCCCTGCGTGACCTGCCAGGCCAGGCGCATCAGCGTGGTCAGGCTGCCGGCCACGCGCACGTCGGGCTCGCCGGCGAGATCGTCCAGCACGCGCACGCCGCCGGGGGCGAACTCGATGTAGAAGCTCCAGCCGGGGCCTTCCACGTCCAGCGCGATGACGCGGCCGGCCAGGCGCCCGCATTCCTCGGCCACCGAGGGCTCGAGCCGCAGCGTGCGGTTGAGCGCCACCTCGACGGCGGCGCAGATCAGTGCCGGTGCTCTCACGGGATCAGTCCAGTCGGAATCCGCGGTGCACGGCGACGATGCCGCCGGTCATGTTGTAGACCTGCACGCGCGACAGGCCGGCACCCTGCATCATGCCCTTGAGCGTTTCCTGGTCCGGATGCATGCGGATGGATTCGGCGAGGTAGCGGTAGGAGTCGGCATCGCGCGCCACCAGCTGGCCCATCAGCGGCAGCAGGCGGAAGGAATACTGGTCGTAGACCTTGCCCAGCAGCTGGCTCTGCGGCTTGGAGAATTCCAGCACCAGCAGGCGCCCGCCGGGCTTGAGGCAGCGCTTCATCGAGCGCAGCGCGGCGTCCTTGTCGGTGACGTTGCGCAGGCCGAAGCTGATGGTGATGCAGTCGAAGGAGTTTTCGGCGAAGGGCAGCTTCTCGGCGTTGGCCTGCACCAGGGGCACGCCGACCACGCCGCGGTCGGCCAGGGCGCGGCGGCCCTCGCCCAGCATGGCGGCGTTGATGTCGGTGAGGATCACTTGCCCGCGCGGCCCGGCCAGGCGGGCGAACTCGCGGGTCAGGTCGCCGGTACCACCGGCCACGTCCAGCACGCGCTCGCCGGCCCGCACGCCAGCCAGGTCGATGGCGAAGCGCTTCCAGATGCGATGGATTCCGAACGACATCAGGTCGTTCATGACGTCGTAGCTGCCGGCCACCGAGGTGAATACCCCGGCCACCCGCTTCTGCTTCTCGGCGGTGGGCACGTCCTGGAACCCGAAATGGGTGGTTCCGGACGGGGGGCTGTCCTTCTGGGGCGGTTTGTTCTCGGACGACATGGCGGCACTCGGGACGACAGGCGGGCATTGTAGCGGCAAGCCGGGCCGGGCCGGTTGGTGCCGCCGCGGTTGCGGCCGCCGCCGGCCCGGCACCGTTCGTCGCCGCCGGGCGACCGCCTGCCCCCTGTCCCTTCAGGCGTCCCGCGCGCTGCCGCTATCCCGCCCATGAAGCCCTCCCTGAAGAACCCGCCTGCACTGCCGGCCGCCTCCGCGCCGCCGGGAACCGGCAGTGCCGGCAGCTGGGAACAGCGCTTCCGGGCGATCTTCAATTCCATGTTCCAGTTCATTTGCCTGCTGGAGCCGGACGGCCGCGTCATCGAGATCAACGAGACGGCGCTGGACTTCGCCGGGGTGACGCCCGCGGACGTCATGGGCCAGCCGTTCTGGCGCACCGCCTGGTGGCAGACCCACATGGGCTCGCGCCAGCAACTGCGCCGCGCCATCCAGCGCGCTGCCGCGGGCGAATTCGTGCGCTACGAGACCGAGCTCAAGGGGCTCAACGACCGCCTGCTGGCGATCGATTTCTCGATCAAGCCGGTGCGTGACCCGGCCGGCGTCATCACGATGCTGATCGCGGAGGGACGCGACATCAGCGGCCGGCGCGACGCCGAGATCGCGCTGCGCGAGAGCGAGACCCTGTTCCGCCACACCTTCGACAACGCCCCGATCGGCATCGCCCTGGTATCGCCCGAGGGGCGCTGGCTGGCGGTGAACCGGGCCTTGCCGCGCCTGGTCGGCTACAGCGAGCGCGAGCTGCTGGACATGACCTTCCAGGACATCACGCACCCGGAAGACGTCGACAGCGACCTGGCCATGCTGGAGCAGGTGCTGGCCGGCAAGCGCGAGGGTTATACGCTGGACAAGCGCTACATCCACAAGAACGGCCACGTGGTGGATATCCAGCTGGACGTCTCGCTGAAGCGCGATCCGCAGGGCCGTCCGCAGTTCTTCATCTCGCAGATCCAGGACATCTCGGAGCGCAAGCGCTACGAGGACTCGCTGACGCACGAGGCGCATCACGACGCGCTCACCGGCCTGCCCAACCGCCGCTACTTCGAGGACGTGCTGGACGAGCGGCTCTACAGCGGCGGCCTCGGACGGCGGCGCCAGACCCTGCTGTACCTGGACCTGGACCGTTTCAAGCTGATCAACGACACCTGCAGCCACCAGGCCGGCGACCGCGTGCTGCGCGAGTTGAGTCGCCTGCTCAGCGAGCGCCTGCGCAGCGGCGACGTGCTGGCGCGCCTGGGCGGCGACGAGTTCGCGGTGATCGCCGATTGCGCCGGCGCCGAAGAGGCGCTGCGCCTGGCCAACAGCCTGATCCAGGTGGTGGGCGCGTATCGCCTGGTCTGGGAGGACCGCCAGTTCCAGCTGGGCCTGTCGATCGGCATCGCCGTGGCCGACGACATGACCCGCAGCAGCGCCGAACTGCTCAAGCGTGCCGACACGGCCTGCTACATCGCCAAGCAGCGCGGCTGCAACCGCGCGCAGGTGTACCAGCAGAGCGACGAGGAAGTGCAGCAGGCGCACAGCGACATGGACTGGGCCTCGCGCCTGGAACAGGCGCTGGACGAGGACCGCATGCAGCTGCATGCGCAGAAGATCGTGGCGCTGGACGGACGCCGCAGCCCCGGCCTGGAGGTGCTGATCCGCCTGCGCGAGCCCGACGGCCGGCTGATCTATCCCGGCGCCTTCATTCCGCCCGCGATCCGCTTCGGCCTGGCCGGCAAGCTGGATCGCTGGATCGTGCAGAAGACACTGTCGTTCCTGCAGCAGCGCGACCGGCGTGGCGGCGACGGCGGCATGGGTGGCTATGCCTACCTGACACTGAACCTGTCCGGCAGCAGCATCGCCGATCCCGACTTCAAGCCGCTGCTGCTGGACACGCTGCGCGAGACCCGCGCGGACCCGGCACGCATCGGCTTCGAGATCACCGAGGCCACCGCCTTCGGCCGGCAGGCCGCTGCCAAGGAACTGCTGGACGCGCTGCGCGAGCGCGGCCACCGCATCCTGCTGGATGATTTCGGCAGCGGCTTTACGTCCTTCGAGTGCCTGAAGTCCTTGCAGGTGGACGGCATCAAGGTGGACCAGAGCTATACCCGCGACCTGGTGCACGACCCGGTCAACCAGACCATCGTGCAGTCGATCTGCAAGATCGGCCAGTGCCTCAACCTGGAGGTGATCGCCGAGGGCGTGGAGGACCAGCAGACGCTGGAGGCGCTGACCTCGCTGGGCGTGCGCAACGCGCAGGGCCACCTGTTCCACGTGGCCTCGCCGCTGAAGGACTTGCTGGACGAGACGCCGACGCTGTTCTGAGCCACTAAAGCATCTGTGGGGGCGGCTTCAGCCGCGATCTTTTGCCTTGCAAGAAAAGATCGCGGCTGAAGCCGCTCCCACATGGGAATCTAGCCCGGCTTGGGCGGCGTGTAGTTCTTCACCAGCGCCGCCAGCTTGGTCACGTCGCGATCGCGCGACATGCCGATCTCGGCCAGGCGCTGCTCGTAGCGCGCCCAGTTCGTCTGCTGGTCCTGCCCCAGCTCGCGCAGCAGTTCCCAGGTGTAGAGCCCGGTGTCGTGTCCGTCGTCGAACACCAGGCGCACGGCGTAGTTGCCCACCGGTTCCACGCGCTCGATGTTCACCGTGCGCTTGCCGCCCACCAGCATCGGCTCGGCCAGGCCATGGCCGCGCAGCTCCGCGCTGGGCGAGAACACGCGCAGGTATTCGCAGGGCAGGCTGTGGCGGCTGCCGTCGGCAAACGCCACCTCCAGCAGCCGCGAGCCGCGGTGCAGCTTCAGCGCGGTGACACGCGAGGCGATCACAGGACGATCACAGGATGTAGCGCGACAGGTCTTCGTCGGCAGCCAGCTTGCCGAGCTTGGCGTCGACGTAGGCCGCGTCCACGGTCAGGGTGGTGCCGGACTTGTCCGGGGCGTCGAAGGCGGTTTCTTCCATCAGGCGTTCCATCACCGTGTGCAGGCGGCGCGCGCCGATGTTCTCGGTGCTCTCGTTGACCTGGTAGGCGATCGCAGCCAGGCGCTCCAGGCCGTCGGCGGTGAAGTCCACCGTGACGCCTTCGGTCGCCATCAGCGCACGGTACTGCTCGGTCAGCGAGAAGTTGGGCTCGGTGAGGATGCGCAGGAAGTCACCGGTCTTCAGGGCGTCCAGCTCCACGCGGATCGGCAGGCGGCCCTGCAGCTCCGGGATCAGGTCCGAGGGCTTGGACAGGTGGAAGGCGCCCGAGGCGATGAACAGGATGTGATCGGTGTGCACGCTGCCGTACTTGGTGGTGACGGTGCTGCCTTCGATCAGCGGCAGCAGGTCGCGCTGCACACCTTCGCGCGACACGTCGGCGCCGGCGTATTCGCCGCGCTTGGCGACCTTGTCGAGCTCGTCGATGAAGACGATGCCGTTCTCCTCGACGTTGCGCAGGGCCTCGGCCTTGATCGCTTCCTCGTCCACCAGCTTGGCGGCCTCTTCGTCGACCAGCTGCTGCAGGGCTTCGCGGATCTTCAGCTTCTTGGAGCGTTGCTTGCCCTGCCCCATGCCGGCGAACAGCGATTGCAGCTGCTGGGTCATGTCTTCCATGCCCGGCGGGCCCATCAGCTGCACGTTGGGCGGCAGGCTGCTGAGCTTGATCTCGATCTCGGTGTCGTCGAGCTTGCCCTCGCGCAACTGCTTGCGGAACACCTGGCGCGCGGCGCCGTTCTCGTTCTGGCGCTGGGTGCTGGGCTCACCGAAGTCCTTGGGCGGCGGCAGCAGGGCGTCGAGCACGCGCTCCTCGGCGGCCAGCTCGGCCTTGTCGCGCAGGCGCTGGGTAGCCTGGTCGCGGGTCTGCTTGATCGCCGCATCCATCAGGTCGCGGATGATGCTGTCCACGTCCTTGCCGACGTAGCCCACCTCGGTGAACTTGGTGGCCTCCACCTTGATGAAGGGCGCATTGGCCAGCTTGGCCAGGCGCCGCGCGATCTCGGTCTTGCCGACGCCGGTGGGGCCGATCATCAGGATGTTCTTGGGGTGGATCTCGCTGCGCATCTGCCCGTCCACCTGCTGGCGGCGCCAGCGGTTGCGCAGGGCCACGGCGACGGCGCGCTTGGCGGCGGCCTGGCCGACGATGTGGCGATCGAGTTCGGCGACGATTTCACGCGGCGTCATGCTGACGGACGCGGCGGGGTTCTGAGCGTTCATTTTTTCCTGCGCGCTCAGAGATCGAGCGTCTCGAGCGTGAGATTGTGGTTGGTGTAGATGCAGATGTCGGCAGCGATGTGCAGCGCCTTTTCGACGATGTCGCGCGCGCCGAGTTCGGTGTTGTCCACCAGGGCGCGGGCCGCGGCGCTGGCAAAGCTGCCGCCGCTGCCGATGGCGATGACGCCATGCGGCTCGGGCTCCATCACGTCACCGTTGCCGGTGATCATCAGGGAAGCCTCGTGGTCGGCCACGATCAGCAGCGCCTCGAGCTTGCGCAGGTAACGGTCCGTGCGCCAGTCCTTGGCCATCTCCACCGCGGCGCGGGTGAGCTGGCCGCCGTGTTTCTCGAGCTTGCCTTCGAAGCGCTCGAATAGCGTGAAGGCGTCGGCGGTGCCGCCGGCGAAGCCGGCCATGACCTTGCCGTTGTAGAGGCGGCGCACCTTGCGGGCGTTGCCCTTGACGCGCGTGTTGCCCATCGACACCTGGCCGTCGCCGCCCAGGGCAACCTGGTTGCCGCGGCGTACGCAGAGGATCGTGGTTCCGTCGAATTGCTGCATCGCTGACCCCATTTGGTTCTGCTGGGATGGTGGGGGCGACAGCACGGTGATTCAAGCTGCGCCGCAGGGCGCGGCGCAAAAGAAAAAGGCGCCTTGCGGCGCCTTCTTCACATCGCTGCGCCTTGCGGCGCGGGGCGATTCTTACTGCGCGGCCGGGGCCGGGGCAGCTTCGGCGGCCGGAGCGGCAGCGTCGGCAGCCGGGGCGGCAGCGTCAGCAGCCGGGGCGGCGGCGTCAGCAGCCGGAGCGGCGGCGGCGTCGGCAGCCTGCTGCTCGACCGGGGCGGCTTCAGCGGCGGCAGCCGGGGCGGCTTCCGGAGCCGGAGCAGCTTCTTCCTTCTTGCAAGCGGCGAGGGCCAGGGCGGCGGCGAGGCCAGCAGCGATCAGAACATTACGCATTTGAACAACTCCCAAGGGTTTGAAAAATTAAGTTAACTAGCTAGCAATCCGGACAAATCGTGATCTGCCCCGATTAAGGGCGAAATCATACGCATTTTTTTGCAGCGCACAAGACTGAGTCAGCCTTCATCCAGCCTTTTTAGGGCGTTTTGCGCGGGGGTGGGCCTGGTCGTAGACCTCGGTCAGGCGCTTGAAGTCCAGGTGGGTGTAGATCTGGGTGGTACTGAGGTTGGCGTGCCCCAGCATCTCCTGGACGGCCCGGAGGTCGCCGGTCTCGGTCAGCAGGTGGGTGGCGAAGGAGTGCCGCAGGCGGTGCGGGTGCAGGTGGGTGCCCAGGCCGGCCCGCTGGGCCCAGAGCTTGAGCCGCTGGCCGATGATGGCGCGTGTCGCCCGCTGGCCGCTGCGGCCCACGAACAGGGCGGCCTCTCCCGGCGCGGCGACCGCGGGCCGCTGCTCCAGCCAGGCCTGCAGGGCCTGCCGGGCCTTGGAGCCGACCATGACGATGCGCTGGCGCCCGCCCTTGCCGTTGACGGTGATTTCCGCCTGCCCGCCCGCCACCTGGGCCAGGTCCAGGTCGTGCAGTTCCGACAGGCGCATGCCGGTGGAGTAGAACAGCTCGGCGATGGCACGGTCCCGCTCGGCCCAGTTGCCGTCGACCGGCGCATCGAGCGCGGTGTTGAGGTCCTCCATCGGGATCACCGACGGCAGCTTGCGGCGCAGCTTGGGGCCACGCACGGCGGTGGCGGGGTTGGCCTGCAGCAGCCCCCGGTTGACCTGCCGCTTGAAGAAACCGCGCAGGCTGGAGAGATAGCGGTGCAGCGAGGCCGGCTCGATACCGGCGCGGTGGCGGGCGGCGATGAAGCCGCGCACGGTGTGCTGGTCCACCTGGTCCAGGCGCGAGATGCGGGCCTGGCCGCAGTAGGCGGTGAAGGTTTCGAGGTCCCTCTGGCTGGCCGTCAGTGTATGCGGCGAGTAGCGCTTCTCGTGCCGCAGGTAGGACAGGTATTCCGCGATCTCGGCCCCGAAGGGCGCTGGCGCGGGCTGCGCCATCAGAGGCGCGCGCGCACCGCGGCGGCCACCAGCTCGGCGGTCATCTCCAGGAACAGCTTGCCCTGCCGCGGCTGGAAGCGTTCCGGGTCCACCGCGCCCAGGGCGATCATGCCCAGGTGCTTTTCCTTTTCCAGCGGGATGATCGCGGCCGAGGCCGGCAGCGACTCCGCCTTGGGGAACAGCAGCTTGGCCTTGTCGGCGGCCAGCGGGCCGCACTCGATCAGGCGCGTGCGGAAGAAGTTCTCGAAGGCGCGGGCGATCTTGCCGTCGGGCTCCACCGAGACCAGGCCGTCGATGTCGTGGCGCTTGTACTGGGTGCTGGACAGGCCGATGAAGGTTTCCTCGATGCCGAAGTCCTCGCGCATGCACTTGGCCAGGCCCACCGTGACCGCGGCCAGCGAGGGGGCGCGCATCAGCGTGCGCGCCAGGCGCTGCACGTTCTCGGCGCGCTTCTCGTTGTCATGCGCCGCCGTCAGCAGGCGCTCGAGCTTGTCTTCCAGGCGCTGGTTCTTGGCGCGCAGCACGTCGACCTGGCGCTCGATCAGCGACACCGCCGAGCCGGCCTTGTGGCGCATCTCGATGGCCTCCAGCAGGTCCGGGTGACGGGTCAGGAAATCCGGATGCGCCTTGAGGTAGGCGACGACCTCGCGCTCGTTGAGCTTGGGCGCGTCGGTGTCCTTCTGTGCCTTCAGTTCGGCCATTCCAATTCCCCTGTAAATACCGTTTCGGCCGGCCCGGTCATGTAGACCGGCTGGCCTTCCCCCGCCCACTCGATGGTGAGCATACCGCCGCGCACTTCCACGTCCACCTTTTCACCCAGGCGGTCCCACAGGCGGCCGGCCACCACCGCGGCGCAGGCGCCGCTGCCGCAGGCCAGGGTCTCGCCGGCGCCGCGCTCGTAGACGCGCAGGCGCACGCGATCGCGGCCCTGGATCTGCAGGAAGCCGACGTTGACCTGCTCCGGGAAGGCGCCGTGGCGCTGCAGGCGCGGACCCAGCTCGCCCACCGGGGCGCTGTCCACGTCCGCCACCTCCAGCACCGCATGGGGATTACCCATGCTGACCGCGCCGAATTCCACGGTCTCGCCGTCCAGCTCCAGGCGGTACTGCGGTGCCGCCGCATCGGCGCCGGTGAACGGCACCTGCGCCGGCTGCAGCCGCGGCACGCCCATGTTCACGCGCACGCGGCCATCCGGCAGCTGGCGCAGCTCCAGGGTGCTGGTGCGGGTGCGGACCCGGATGCTGTCCTTGTCCGACAACCCCTGCTCGCGCACGAAGCGCGCCAGGGCGCGGGAGCCGTTGCCGCACTGCCCGACCTCGGAGCCGTCGGCGTTGAAGATGCGGTAGTCGAAATCCACGTCCGGGGCGCCGGGCGCCTCGATCACCAGCACCTGGTCGCAGCCGACGCCGAAGCGGCGGTCGGTCAGCTTCTGCAGCAGGGCCGGGGTTGGGCGGAACGGCGCGCGCGTGGCGTCGATGACCACGAAGTCATTGCCGGCGCCATGCATCTTGGTGAACGGGAGCTTCATCCCGCCATTCTACTGTCCCGCGCCGGCCCGGGAGCGTATGCTCTTGAACCAAAGGGGAATATTGGCTCCAGGATGAACCAGCGGACACAGCGGACCGGCCGGGGGCGAGCGCCATGAGGCACCTCTACCCCATCATCACCACGCCCGACCTGGCGCGCTGCCGCGCCTTCTACGTGGAGGCGCTGGGCGCGCAGGTGCTGTTCGAGCAGGACTGGTACCTGCACCTGTCGGTGGACGGCTGGGAGATCGGCTTCCTGCACCCCAGCCATCCGCGGCGCCTGCCGGTGTTCGCGCACACGACGCTGACCCGCGGGCTGTGCCTGGCGCTGGAGGTGGAGGACGTGCGGGCGGTGCACGGGATCATGCAGGCCAAGGGCTTCGAGCTGCTGGGCCAGCTCGGCGAACACCCGGGCGGGGAGCTGTCGTTCTCGGTGATGGACCCGGCGGGAACCGTGCTCAACGTGGTGGCGCGGCAGGCGGGCGGCGGGGCGGATTTCTTCGCCTGAGCGCGGCGGCACGGCCCTAGCGCCGCATCCAGTCCAGGATCTTCCCTGCCAGCTCTTCGCCTGCATCTTCCTGGATGAAGTGGCCTACGCCCTTGAGCATTTCGTGCGGCTGCCCCTGGGCGCCCGGCACCTGCTTCTGCAGGACGCGGTAGGCACCGCGGGTGATCTTGTCCTGGTCACCGAAGATCGTCAGGAAGGGCTTCTGCCATTGGCCCAGCGCCTCCCAGGCACGGCGGTTGGCCGGCGTGGCGGGATCGTCGGGCGTGGTCGGGACCAGCGCCGGGAAGCAGCGCGCGGCGGTCTTGGACGCCTCGGTGGCAAAGGGTGCGTCGTAGGCCGCCAGCTCCTCGGCCGAAGGCTTGCGGGCACAGCCGGAGCGGATCACGCCGGAGATCGGGAACCACGGCGAGTGTCGCGCGAAGGCGCGCCACAGCTTGAACACCGCCGGCGGCTTGCGATCGCCGGTGGGCATGAAGCCGTTGGCCACCACGATGCGGGCGAAGCGCTCGGGCTGCTCGGCAGCGATGCGCAGGCCCAGTAGCGCACCCCAGTCCTGGCAGACCAGGGTGATGTCGCGCAGATCGAGCTTGACGATCCACTGCGTCAGCCAGTCCACGTGGGCCTGGTAGCTGAACAGCTCCGGCTCCAGCGGCTTGTCGGACTTGCCGAAGCCGACCAGGTCCGGCGCCAGGGCGCGATAGCCGGCCTGGGCGAACAGCGGGATCATCTTGCGGTACAGGTAGGACCAGCTCGGCTCGCCGTGCAGCATCAACACCGGCGGCGCTGCGGCACTGCCCTCGTCGACGTGGTGCATGCGCAGGCCATCGTCGAGCAGCAGGTAGTTCGGCTTGAAGGGGTAGCCCGGCAGATCGGCGAAACGCGCCTCGGGCGTGCGGAACACTTTCATGGCGCCGGAGCATACGGCTTTTGACCACCCCGGACCACCATGCTAGAAAGCCGCGATTCGACGAGAGGGAGTTCATCAAGTGAAAGTGCTCGGGGCTGACATCGGGTTCGGCTACACCAAGGCCACGGACGGCAAGCAGCACCAGATTTTCAAGTCGATCGTCGGCGAGGCCAACGAGTCGCAGTTCGGTGAAAGCCTGCTGCCGGGCCAGCCGCTGTTCCCGCGCCACCTGATCGTCGGCGGCCAGTCGGTGTTCGTCGGCGAGCTCGCCGAGACGCAGTCGCGCGGCCGCGGCTTCACGTTGGACCAGACCCAGTTCCTGACGCAGTACAAGAAGACCCTGGCCCTGGCCGCCATGGCGCCCTTCGTGGACAGCGGCGATCCGATCCGCCTGGTGGCGGGCCTGCCGATCAGCTACTTCCGCAAGCACAAGGATGCGCTGACCACGATGCTGCAGAACCGCCACCCGGTCACGGTGGTGAAGCCCGGCAGCGGCGAGCGCGAGGAGAAGGTGCTGTACGTGGAGCGCGTGCGCGTGATCCCGCAGCCCTTCGGCTCGATGTTCAACCTGATGCTCAACGACGTGGGCAAGGCCGCCAGCCAGCGTTTCGTCAGCGAGAAGATCGGCATCATCGACATCGGTTTCCGCACCGCCGACTACACCATCAGCGACAAGACCCGCTATTCCGAGCGCGGCAGCCAGTCCAGCGACTCCGGCATCTCGGTGGCCTACACCGCCATCGCCAACGCGCTGCTGGAGAAGAGCGGCATCAACGTGGAGCTGTACCGCCTGTATGAGGGTATCTCCAAGGGCAGCATCAAGATCAAGGGCAAGCGCTACGATCTCAACGCGATCTCGCAGGCCGCCTTCGGCCAGCTGGCCTCGCGCATCGCCCAGGAAGTGAACCGCCTCTGGGCCGATGACTGGGACATCGACGCCATCGTCATCACTGGCGGCGGCGGTGCCTCGCTGGCGCCGTTCCTGACACCGCTGCTGGAAGGCGAGGTGCTGCCGGTGCCGGCGGACCAGGATGCGCGCCTGAACAACGTGATGGGGTACTGGAAGTACGGGATGAACATCTGGGGCGCATAAGCCCCGAGCCCGTGGCGGCCAGCGCCGCCCCGGAGTTCAGCCAGGTGTGAACCAAGAGCCCCGCAAGGGGCTCTTCTCTTTTCAGGCCCGGGTTGCGAAACCCTGGGCTCAGGAACGCTCGGCGCGCAGCTTGCGCGTCTGCGTGGGCGCGCCGGTCACCAGGCGGTCACCGATGTGCCGCGTGAAGTATTTCCAGGTCCACTGCACGAACACGCGCAGGCGCTGCGCGCCATCCACCAGCGCGGCGATGTGCACGAAGGCCCAGGCCAGCCAGGCGAACCAGCCGGTGACCTTCATGAATTTCAGGTCGCCCACCGCCTTGTTCATGCCGATCACGGCCATGGTGCCGCGGTCCAGGTATTCGAAGGGCTTGGGGGCCTTGGCACCGGTGACGCGCGAATGCAGCAGGTCGGCCACGTAGCGGCCCTGCTGCATCGCGGCCGGCGCCAGGCCCGGCACTTCGCGGCCGGTGGCGTCGGTCAGGCGGCCGAGGTCGCCGACGACGAAGATTTCCGGGTGGCCGGTCAGCGAGCAGTCCGGCTCCACCTTCACGCGGCCGCCGCGGTCCAGCTGCACGCCGGTGCGCTGCGCCAGGATCTCGCCGAACAGCGAGGCGCGCACGCCGGCCGCCCAGAGGATGGTCTGCGTGCGCAGGATCTCGCGCGTCTCGCCCTTCTTGGTACGCACGGAGTCGGCGTCGATGTCCTCGACCATGGTCTCGGTCATCACCGTGACGCCGAGCTGCTCCAGGTGCTTGCGCGCCGCCTGGCGCAAGCCTTCCGGGTACATCGGCAGTACGTCCTTGGCGCCTTCCACCAGCAGGATGCGCGCCTGGCTGGGGTCGATGCCGCGGAAGTCGCGGCGCATGGTCTTGTGGGCCAGCTCGCCGATGGCGCCGGCCAGCTCCACGCCGGTGGGGCCGGCACCGACCACGACGAAGGTCAGCAGCTCGCGGCGTAGCGCCTCGTCATCGGTCAGCTCGGCACGCTCGAAGGCGCTGAAGATCTTGCGGCGCATCTCCAGCGCATGCTCCAGCGTCTTCAGGCCGGGCGCGAACTCGCGCCATTCCTCGCGGCCGAAGTAGTGGTGCTTCACGCCGGTGGCGACGATCAGGGTGTCGTACTTCAGCTCGCCGAACTCGTGCTTCAGCACGCGCGCCTGCGGGTCCACGTCGAAGGCCGTGGTGGCCAGGCAGCGCACGCGCGGGTACTTGCGCAGCACTACGCGCTGCGGGATCGCGATGTCGCCGGTGGACAGCGAGCCGGTCGCCACCTGGTACAGCAGCGGCTGGAACAGCTGGAAGTTGCGCTTGTCGAGCAGGGTGACCTGATAGCCGCGCTGGCCGAGGCGCTTGGCCGCATGCAGGCCGGCGAAGCCGCCGCCGACAATGACGACGTGATGCTGGGCAGTGGTCGGAGACATAAGGCTTTTCTAGTGGTAATGCTGCACTGCGGCAAAGATTACCACAGGCTCTCAGCCGGGCGGGGTCAGCACCTTGAACGGCGCCGATAAAGCCTTGTTTTTCGGGTACTTGGCGTGCAGCCAGCGCTCCTGGAAGACATAGCGCGCCACCCCCGCCACGTCATGCACGTACCAGGCGTTCATCGACGCGCCGACTGCCGCGCCCAGCACCGGCACCACGCCCATGACCTTGCGCCGGCCCATCTGCACGCCGATGCGGCTAGCCAGGGTCTGCATGCTGAACACCGCTGCCTCCTTGGCCATCTCGCGCTCGGCGACGCGCTCCACGCCGTCGCGCCAGGCCGCGTCCAGCAGGTCGCCGCGCGATCGCAGGGCCGCCAGCGCGGCCTGCTTTTCCTCCATGGAGTTGGCGGAGGCCAGCGCGAAGATGCCGATGGCCATGGCCTTGTGGGCCTGCAGGCCGTCCTCGCCGTAGCACATGGCGGTGCGGTGGATGGTGCGCAGGCCCATGCCCAGCAGCGCCGGCACATCCACCACCATGCCGGCAGCGCCGGCAATGCCCAGCACCGCGCCGCCCGCACCCGCCACGGCCATGGCGCGGCGCTCCACCTGGCGGGACAGCTGGTCGCAGACCTCCAGCGGCAGCTCGCGCAGCTGGCGCAACTCGTCGATGCCGGCGGTCTTCAGCAACGCCTCGCGGCCGAAGTAGCGGAAGGCCACGTCGTTGAGGCCGTTCAGCGCCGCGCGCAGCGCGGACACCGGCACCAGGGTCTTCACCGCCACGGCCGCCTTGCTGCCGGGCTTGGCCAGCAGGCGCGTACCCCAGCCCGGCTTCTCCTGCTCCCACTGCCGCAGGGTCTCCAGTTGCTGCTGTTCGTACTCGGTCATTTCGGCACCCGGTTGACGTGATATGCAGTCTGACAACATTCTGGCGCATGTGTTTGATCGCCCTGGCCTGGCAGGCCCATCCGCGTTACCCGCTGGTCATGGCGGCGAACCGCGACGAGTTCCATCACCGCCCCACGGCGGCGGCGGCGTTCTGGCCGGACGCGCCCGGCGTGTTCGGCGGCCGTGACCTGTCGGGCCACGGCAGCTGGCTGGCCGCCTCGCGTGATGGCCGCATCGCCGCCGTGACCAACGTGCGGCGCATGATCCCGCCGAACCCGCATGCGCCCTCGCGTGGCGTGCTGGTATCCGACTTCGTGGGTGGGCGGCTCAGCTGCGCCGAGTACGCCGCGCAACTCGCCGGCGGCGCGGCGCTGTTCTCCGGCTTCAACCTGCTGCTGATCGACAGCAACAGCGCGCTCTACGTCACCAACCAGCCGGAGTACCGCGTGGAAGTGCTGCGCTCCGGCGTGCATGGCCTGAGCAATGCCACGCTCGACACGCCCTGGCCCAAGCTGCGGCGCCTGCGCGACGGCCTCTCGACCTGGGTGGCCCGCGACCGCACCGACAGCGCCGCGCTGTTCGATCTGCTGGGCGATTCGCGCAGCGCCGACGACGCCGAGCTGCCCGACACCGGCGTGGGTCTGGAGATGGAGCGCTTCCTGTCGCCGCCCTTCATCCGCGGCACCAGTTACGGCACGCGCAGCAGCAGCCTGCTGATCTGCGAGGACGGCCAGCTCAGCTTCAGCGAGCGCCGCTACGGCGCCGACGGCGAGCCCGCCGGCGAAACCCTGGAACGCTTCGCGCTCGGCGGCTAGGCTGCGGCCATGGACGAGCTGGAGCAGGAAGAGAAACTGCTGGACGAATGGCTGGAGCGCCTGCCCCAGGGCAGCGGCGCCGCCGATGTCTGGCTGCGCCGCATGCACACCCCCCTGGGCACATTGCTTGCCGGTGCGAATGCACAAGGTGTGGTGCTGCTGGAGTTCGCCGACGCGGCACGACTGCGCCGCGCCGGCGCCGCGCTGCGCCAGCATTTCGGTGATGACTGGACCGCCGCGGATCATCCCTGGCTGCGCCAGCTGGAGGCGGAACTGTCGGCCTACTTCAACGGCCGCCGCCATCGCTTCGAGGTGCCGCTGGTGTTCCCTGGCACGCCGCTGCAGCAGTCGCTATGGCAGGCACTGACCGAGATTCCCCATGGCGAGCGGCGCAGCTACGAGCAGATGGCGGCGCAGCTCGGCGTGCCCGGCGCCGTGCGCGCCATCGGCACCTGCAACGGCATCAACCGCCTGGCGATCGTCGTGCCCTGCCACCGCCTGGGGAACAAGGACGGGCGCGGGCTGGGCGGTTATGGCGGAGGCTTGTGGCGCAAGCAGCGGCTGCTGGAGCTGGAATCCGCCATCTCTGTGCGAACCACGTCCTTGTCGGAGCCTACCCGCTCGCCGACACTCTAGGGCCGACCCTCCCAGCGAAGGTCCCACCAGGAGCAGGCAGTGTCTTACAGCGGTGATCTCGCCTTCCTTCGTCTACTCTGCAGCTCGGGGTCCGACATCATGGTGCAGATGCCGCTGGCCTCTGAGGTGCTGCGCCGCCTGATTCCGGCGTTCAGCCTGTCGATGATCCGGGTCGATGCGCAATGCGCGCCCCAGGAGCACTACAGCGAATACTTCGACGAATACAGCCATCAGCTGTTCGCCAGCGCTGGCCATGTCTTTTCCGCGCGCAGTGACGATCCCGCTGCCTTCAGCAGCCTGCTGGCCGCACCACGAGCCTATGGCAACCTGATCGATACCTCGGTCAACTACCAGAATGGCGCCACCTACCAGCACCTGTTCCAGCGCAATGGCATCCATCATTGCCTGGATATCGCGTTGCGGGACGACAACGGCCCCATCGGCATCCTCGGCATCTTTCGCGAACGAATGGCCCCTCACTTTTCGCGAAAGGACCTCGACACCGTCGGGGCACTCTATTCGCACCTGGTGCATGCCTGCCTGGCACGCCCGATCCCGGACGATTTCGACGAGATCGATAGTGCGCTGCTGATCGCCACCACCGACGGGTGCATCCAGTGGGCTTCGGAGCAGGCTTGCGCCTGGCTCGAAGCCTCGAGCTTCGGCCAGGAGCGCAGCCTGCTCCGGGATCATCGCGTATTGCCCGAGGCCTGCCGCCGTCTCTGCCGTGACTGGACGGCGCTGCGGCGTCCGCTGCGCAGCCATGCGTCAGCCGCGCATCGGGCCCCGACCCTGACGCTGCCCGTCGCCGGCGGGCGCCTGCGGTTACGCGCCTACGGCCTGTCGTCCTCCAGCGCCGACCAATCCACCCACGTCGGCATCCAGATCTGCCTGGAGATGCGCCGTGAGCTGCGCGTACTCGGCGCACTGGAGCGCAGCCCGCTGACGCCGCAGCAGCGACGTATTGCCTTCGCGCTGTGGCGCGGCCACTCTCCTGCGGCACTCTGCGCCGCACTCGGCATCAGCCTCAGTACCCTCAAGGCCTATCAGAAGGACCTGTACGGCCGCCTGGATGTGAGCGGGGTCAAAGCCTTGCGCGAACTGCTGGCACGCCAATCCGAGTCCGTTGTGCTTGATCTGCAAAGGCATCAGCCCCGGCTGAACTAGGCGCCGAGGCCGGCCACCCCGGCAAATACCTCCCTGGGGAGGTATTTGCTTGGGCAGGCTCCCCCTAGCATCCGACGCATCCCCTCCTGCGGCATGCGTCCCCATGATCCAGATTCGCCATTGCCTCGCCCGAACCCTGGCGCGCTCGCCGGCCCTGCTCCCCGGCCTGATCCTGCTGGTTTGCGGCATCCCGGCCCACGCGGGCAGCGCCGTCGTCGAAAGCGGCAGCGACCGGCAGCGTGCCACCCTGGAATATCGTGGCGGCCTGCTGCGCGCCGACGCCGAGGGCCAGGCCGGCGGCGCCCTGATCCTGCGCGAAGGCCGGGCCTATGCGCTGGCCGATGGCATGGTGATCGACCTCAGCGGCATTGGCAGCATGCTGGGCCAGATGCAGCAGGGCGCCATCAGCAACGGCCCCGACGACCTGGCCCGCTATCTCGGCCTGGAGCGCACCCCACGCAAGGAAACGGTCGCCGGGATCACCGGCACCGTCCACCTCCTGCGCTACGAGGACGTATCCGGGCACAGGCACAGTGAAGAACTGGTGCTGTCTCCCGATGCGCGCGTACATGAACTGGGTGAGGCGCTGCAGCGGATGGCCCTGACCTTCCGCGGCATGACCGGCAACGCCGAGACCGCGGGTGAAGCCGCTCTCCGCCAGCAACTCGGCAACCAGGGTGTGCTGCGCTACGGCCATGAGTTCCGCGTCGTCAGTTTCGGTGGCGAGCCCGACACGGCGCGTTTCGACCTGCCGTCGGCACCGCAGCAAATGCCCGCGCTGGGCGACGGTGGGCCCACGACGCCAGCAACCGCATCCAGTGGCGGATGGCTGGGCCGCATCCTGGGCGACAAGGCACAACGGCAGCAGGAACGTGTTGAGGGTCGCACCGAATCGGAAGCCGACGCGGCAACCGACCGTACGGTCGATCGGGTACTCGACAAGGCCTTCAGCAAGATCTTCGGCGATTGATTTTTCCAGGTTTCCCCTCATGAACATGAAAGCACCATGGCCCTTTGCGGCCACCCTGATCGCCGTCCTGCTGTTGGCGGCCTGCACCGACCGGGACGACAACGGTCCCGATGGCCGCCCGCCGGGCGCCGGCCCTGGTCGAGTCATCACCGCCCCACTGGGAAAGACCGTGCCCTGCCGCCTGACGCTGTCAGGCAACAGGGCGGAGCCGGGCCAAGTGGTGCAGGTGGATGGCATTCCCTCCAGCTTCGTCCGCCCCGGCATGCGCGTCATCGCTCGCGAAGGGTCGTCCGAGGTGATCGGCTCAGCGTTCTTCGAGGCTCCCGCCAGCGGTCAGCCCTCGCGCTTCTCCGTACCACCTCGCCCGGCCCGGCCGCTTGAAGGCGGCCCGGTGATGATCGAGATCGGCGATGGTCGCCAGCGCTGCGAGGCCGTGCCGCTGGAAATCGGCGCCTTGCCGGATGCCGAACCCGCACTGGCCGGCCGGGTGGTCGACAAGCTGGCAGAGTGGCTGGAGTTGCAGGTCCGCCTTCTTGGCGGCGATCCCGATGCCCTGCTGACGGCAGAGCGCGACACCATTGACCCGGGGCTGCTGCCCTTTGCCGTGAATCTGCGCCTGCTGGGCAGCGAGACCCGACCGGGCTGGCTGCGGCAACAGGTGGCACAAGCCATCGCCAGCGGCGATCGCGTGATCCCCGGTGTCATGGCCGCCGCCGACCTGGAGGGGGAACTCGATCGCGCCATTGCCGAACTGCGTGCACTGCCACTACCGCCGGCGGCGGCCCCGGCCGAGGCGGCAGTGCCCACCAAGAATGCACTTTGCGAGGGTGAGCGGCTGACACCGAATCCACCTCCCATCAACAGTGCTGCGGAGCTGTCGCGGCGGATGCTGGCCGCCGGGAAGGGCGGCCTCTACCAGAGCAACGCACTGGGCCAGTTCCTGGGCACCGTCGGCATCGCGGCCAGCGAGGAGGCCGGCAGCGGTGCAAACGCCTTCGGCGCCGGTGGTGTCAGCGTCGGAGCCAATGCCCTCGGAGCGCAGTTGTACGTACTGAAGACCACAGAGGCCGCGCGCCAGGCGCTGGAACCTCGCCGTATCGAATCCTTCGATGTCCGCCGCGCCGACACCCTGCTGGTGGAAGACCGCCCGGCCAACCAGCCGGGCCGCTGGGAAAATGCGTCGGTGATCGCCGTTGGCGAGGAGTTCAATGTCAACGAAGCGGCGCTGGATGGCCTGATCACCACCGTCGGCATGGTCCCGGGTCCTGTGGGCGCCATCGTCGGGGTAGGCAGTACCGCATTTGCCAATCCCATCAGCGCGGCACTGAAGGAACTGACCAAGGACGGATGCACCCGCATCAATGCCCCCCGCTACGGCCCGATTGACGTCTCCGATGAGGACTGGACACGTTCGGAGATCACTGGAGATGCGGTCACGCGAATCGACCATCGGACCTACCGGGGAGCCGCCATCGGCGGAGCGGAGCTCAAGATCATCCTGCGTGGCGAGAAGTTCGGCGTGCTCGGCAGCGGGTACTCCAAAGCCCTGGCCATCGCGGTGAATCCGCAGGTGCTGTCGCTGCTGCCTTCGTCGGTACGCCTGTCGGCACCGGGCCAGACCGCGAGCATCGGCGCCACCATCGCCAATTCCGAGGCGGGGCCCAATGGGCCCGTGAACATCGCACGCCGCATCCTGACCCTGGGGGATCACCAGCTCCGCGGCGCACGGATCAACGGCGATCTGCTGGAGGTCGATGTGCAGACCAGCGCGAAACGCGAGGACTTCCCGCTGCGCATCGAGTTCAAACCGATGAATCCGGTACTGCCAGGCGGCCCGGCGCGCGAGCGCATCGCCGTGATCGATATCGGCGGCGAGCTCAAGCTGACCCGTCAGGGCAGCGCCTGCCTGCTGCCGGACTCGGAGGTGGAGTTCTCCGTCAGCCTGGCAGGGTTCGGCGCCAGCGAGCTTGGCGTTGACTTGCAGCTCAGCGGCGGCACCCTGGTCAGCCATGCAGACAACCAGGCGACTCAACGCATCGTCGTGCGTGCCGGCCAGGCCGGCACGCTGACGCTGCGTGCCACCTCGCGGGCGGATCGCAACGCCAGCGACGAGATCAGCCTGTCCGTGCTACGCAGTTGCCTGCGCAAGATTCACTACTCCGCCGGCCTGTTCGAGGCCGACGGCGTTGGCATCGAATCGGATGGCAGCGCCTCCTGCCCTCCCTACTCCGAGGTCGAGCCACAGTCCACGCGCCAGGAAGTCAATGAAGCGGATATCGTGTTGCCCCCTGCAATCCCCGCGGACAACCTGCTCTGGTTCGAGCGCAGCGAGCGCATTACGGCGGACTTCATCACGGACGTCACCGTCCGCCAGGACGACGGCAACGGCAACTGCGCCAGCGCCCGCTTGAGCGGCAGCAGCAAAGGCGAAAGCCTGACCTATGCCCGCGAGGACGGCACGCTGGGCCTGCGCCTGCAGGCCGACATCAGCGGCAGTTGCCGCTTCGACGAGGTCTTCGGTGGATGCACCAAGAACCAGGCTGCTGGCGTGATCAACACGCTCAGCTACTTCGAGGTATCGGAGGACACGCCGGTACGCATCGAAGGTGAACTGCGCTGTGCGGGACTGTCCGGGCTGGTCATGATGACGCCTTTCTCCGGTATCGCCTCGCGCTACGAGAATGGCGTGACGCCCTACATCCCGACCGATCCGGTCAACGAGAGCCTGATCCGCAA
Organism: Solimonas sp.; assembly: GCA_030149365.1. GTDB lineage: Bacteria > Pseudomonadota > Gammaproteobacteria > Nevskiales > Nevskiaceae > Solimonas_A. The sequence continues at coordinate 18,697 of JASBRP010000044.1, read as the reverse complement.
ACCGGACGGCAGCGGCCGCGTCCCGGTACTTTGGGTCGCCGAGTGCAAGTCAGCGGACCAGGTGATCCCGTTTTCGGAGACCGTCATATTCAAGGCCCCCCGCCGGGTAGGAGGCAAGGATCTGATCGTGATCTCGGTCAGCGGCTCGGCCCAGGTTCTGGCCACGGGCAAGCCGGCGACCGTACCCATCAGCGATCCGGCGCAGATTCCAACGCCGGCCACCGGCAGTTATCGCAGCACCGCGGATGTGGAATTCCGCGTAAAGCTGGCGCCGCAGTGAACAGGATGCCTCAACGGCTGACCGCGCGCAGCAGTGCCAGCGGCCCCATCGCCCGCAGCCGCTGCAGTTCTTCCTCGCCACGCAGCAGCAACGTGCCGGCAAAGCCCAGCGCATTGACCCCAAGCCCCTCGTGCGCGCCGCGGCTGCGGCGCACCGCCATCATCCAGTCCGGCGTCATCAGCAGGTTGTAGCCACTGTAGCCCGCCGCCCCGCCGAGGCCAATGTCCGCGATCAGTTGATCGTAGCGGGCTCGCAGCCGCGCCGGCTGCACCAGGTCCTGCGATGACAGCTCCACGCAGGCATGGGCGAAAGGCCAGCCCGCTCCCTGCTGCACCCACTGCCGCGGATCGAAGGGCTGTGCCTCGGTGGCCGGCATCAGCGGCCAGGGCAGCAGCTGCACGTGACGATGCTGCTGGCTGGCGCCGGCGGCCGCGCCGCCGTTGAAGAAGGCCAGGCCCGAGGTCTGGCGCAGCACCTGTGCCACCGCGGCGAAGTCTGCTTCCTCCAGCGCCGCTTCCTGCTCGGCGAAGGCGCGGGTCACCACCAGCACGTGGCCTTCCAGCACCTGGAACTTGTTGAGCAGCAGCGCGTGCGTGTCCGACAGCTCGGCGACGAGCATCGCGGGATCGTAGGGCAGGAAGGGATTGGCCGGCTGCGTTGCGGCGCGCTGGCGCTGCCCGGATTCGCTCTTGCGGCGCAGGTCGCCGACACGCAGCACGAAGTCCAGCCCTTGATCACGCAGCACCTGCGGCCGTGTCGGGATCGGCTGCAGGGCGCCGCTGTCCAGGGCGCGATGCGTGGCCGCGCGAATCTGCTCCGGCAGGTCCATGCTCAGCCCAGGCGCAGGCCGCCATCCACCGGCAACACGGCACCGGTGATGTAGGCCGCTTCCGGCGACAGCAGGAATTTCACGGCGCGGGCGATCTCCTCGCCACCGCCCAGGCGCGCCATCGGCACGCGCGCGAGTTCGGCGCCTTGCTGCAGCTGGTTGAGGCTGCCGGCCTCGGGCCAGATCATGTGGCCAGGGGCCACGCCGTTGACGCGGATGCGCGGCGACAGCTCCAGCGCCAGCGATTCCGTCACCGCCCAGAGGCCGGCCTTGGCAGCGGTGTAGGCGCTATAGCCGCGCTGCGGGCGCCGGGCATGCACGTCGATGATGTTCACCACCGCGCCCTGCTCCATGCGCGCGGCGCAGGCCTGGGTCAGCAGCAGGGGCGCGCGCAGGTTGCTGCCCACCAGGTCCTCGAACGCCGCGGCGGTCAGTTCGCCGATCGGCGTGGGATACCAGGTGGAGGCGTTGTTGACCAGCGCATCCAGGCGCCCCCAGCAGTCATGCGCCGCCTGCGCCAGCTTCTCCAGCGCCGCGGGGTCGAGCAGGTCGGCCTGCAGAGCCTGGGCCGAGTCCGGGCGGGCCTGGTTGAGCGTCATGGCCAGGGCCCAAGCCTCCTCGAAGGATCGGTTGGCGTGGATCACCACGTTCCAGCCGGCCGCATGCATCTCGCGCACGATGGCCGCGCCCACGCGCCGGGCGGCGCCTGTGACCAAGATCACTGGTGACATTGCCATGACGTACCTTTGCTTTATCCTTAGCCGCTCTTTCCTCAATGCCAAGTGTAACTGTCCTGTGGACGGCATCCTCGAAGCGATTCTCCTCGGCGTCATTGAAGGCGTCACCGAGTTCCTCCCCATCTCCAGCACCGGCCACCTGTTGATCGCCCAGCACTGGCTGGAGCGTCGCTCGGACCTGTTCAACGTGGCGATCCAGGCTGGCGCCATCCTGGCGGTGACCCTGGTCTACCGCCTGCGCCTGCTGGACCTGGCCACCACCTGGCGCGATCCCGGCACGCGCGACTACCTGGCGAAGCTCGCCACGGCCTTCGGTGTCACCGCCGTGGGAGGCTTGATCGCCAAGAAGCTCGGCGCGGAACTGCCGGAGACGGTGGAGCCGGTGGCCTGGGCGCTGATTGCCGGCGCCTTCGTGATCTTCGCCGTGGAGCGCTGGAACCGGGGACGGCCAATCGTTGAGGCGGTGACCTGGAAGGTGGCGATCGCGGTGGGCGTGGCCCAGGTGATCGCAGCCGTGTTTCCCGGGGCCTCGCGCTCTGCCGCGGCGATCTTCGCGGCCCTGCTGTTCGGCCTGTCCTGCCGCCCGCGCGCGGCGGAATTCGCCTTCATGGTCGGCATCCCGACGATGTTCGCCGCCACCGGCTACGAGCTGTACAAGACCCTGGGCAACCCCGCGGCGGCGCAGGCGGAGAACTGGACGGAGCTCGGCATCGCCTTCGGCGTGTCGGCGGCAGTGGGCTTCTTCACCGTGAAATGGCTGATGAAATTCATCTCTGGCCACAGCTTCGAGCCGTTTGCTTGGTATCGACTGGCGCTGGGCGGGGTGCTGCTGACGATGCTGTAGCGGCGCGCCCTGTCCGCAAGGGCGGGCGGCCGTATGCAGGAGCCGGCTTGCTGGCTCCTGCATGAGCAGGCCTCACATTGAATCAGGTTGCTGACCCGCCTTCTGCTGCGCCTTCCAATCCTTCAGCCGCTGTGTCCGGCGCTCCTTCAGCGCCTCGCCGATCGCCACGCCCGTGATGCCGTCGGCCATCACCTGGGCCGCCTGGATTTCGTTGGCAGCCACGCGCGCCGCGCGCAGGTAGTCCGCCTGCTCGTAATGGCTGTGCTCGAACCCGAGGCGGCCACGGGCGTCGCAGACGCTGGCCTGCAACACCTGCTCGAAGCGCTCACCCTTGGCAAAGCCCCCAATCCGCTCCAGCAGGCCCAGCAGTGTCGAAGGCTTGAGCTGCAGCGCCTGGTGGATGATCAGGTGCTCCTTGGTGTGCACCAGGGCAAGGTCGCGACAGGCCGATGGCACACGCAGGCGCGCGCTGAATTTTTCCACCAGCGGCACGCCGCGCATGTCGTGCATGCGGTGGCTGGGCCACTCCTCCTGCGGCGTGGCGCCCTTGCCCAGATCGTGCACCAGCACGGCGTAGCGTACCTCCAGCGGCAGCTGCAGCACCGCCGAGGTATCCACGCACATCAGCACGTGGACCAGCGTGTCCACTTCCGGATGATAGTCGGCGCGCTGGGGCACGCCGTGCAGCGCCGCGAGCTCCGGCATGATGCGCGCCAGCGCGCCGCATTCATGCAGCGTTCGGAAATAGGTGCCAGGTGAATCCGTCATCAGGCCTTTCCTGGTCTCCTGCCAGACGCGCTCGGGGACCAGGTGATCCACCTCGCCGCTGTCGACCATCTGCCGCATCAGCGCCAGGGTCTCGTCGGCCACGCGAAAACCCAGCGCGGCGAAGCGCGCGTGGAAGCGTGCCACGCGCAGGATGCGCACCGGATCCTCGCAGAAGGCCTCCGACACGTGACGCAGCAGGCGTGCCTCGAGATCGCGCTGGCCGCCATGGGGGTCCACCATGCGGCCGTCGTCGTCGCGGGCAATGGCGTTGATCGTCAGGTCGCGGCGGACCAGGTCATCTTCCAGCGTGACCTCGGGCCCGGTGTGGAAGCTGAAGCCGCGGTAGCCCGGCGCGGTCTTGCGCTCGGTGCGCGCCAGCGCATGCTCTTCCTTGGTCTGCGGATGCAGGAACACCGGGAAGTCCTTGCCCACCGGCAGGTAGCCGGCGTCGCCCAGTTCCTCCGGCATGGCGCCGACCACGACCCAGTCGCGCTCGCGCACGGGCAGGCCGAGCAGTTCGTCGCGGATGGCACCACCAACGAGATAGCGCTTCACTCCACACCTCGCAGGACAGCCGTCCATGGCGCGGCAGCCCGGCCAGGCCATCCGTGGCCTGGCGCTCGGCGGGCAAAAGGTCCACCGGACTTTTTGCTTTTTCCGCCTCGCCCACCAACCAGATAGCGCTTCACACGCAGCCCGGGCTGCCCTTCAGGCAGGCCGCCGCGGCGGGCGGCGGCGCGGACACTGGCAGCAGCAGGTTGCTGGCGTCCTGCGGCTGGCCGGTGCTCAGCCAGGCGTCGGCGGTGATGTGCCAGATGATCTTCTGGATGTAGCCGCGCGTCTCGTTGTAGGGCACGTTCTCGATCCAGACGTCGGCGTCCTTGAACTCGCTGGGCAGCCAGCGCGCCACCGCGTTGGGGCCGGCGTTGTAGGCACCCAGGGTCAGGATGAAGCGGCCGCCGAAACGGTCGGTCTGGTCACGCAGGTAGGCGGCGCCCAGCGGCACGTTGATGGCGGGGTCGAACAGCGACTCGCGCGTGGGTGCCGGCTGCTTCCACTTGCGCGCCACCTGCTGCGCGGTCGGCATCAGCAACTGCAGCAAGCCCAGGGCCTGCGAGCGCGACACGGCCGTGGGCAGGAACAGGCTCTCCTGGCGCATGACGCCGTAGATCCACGGCCCCGGGATGCCGGCGAACTTGGCGCCTGCCTCGATCTCCTTGGTGAAGGCCTGCGGATACAGCAGCGTCAGGTCTTTCGTCAGGTTCATCTGGTTGAGCATGCCCACCGACTGGATGTGCCAGCCCCAGGCGGAGGCCAGGCGCGCGGCCTGCACCCGCGTCAGCTCGTCCGCGCCCTGCAGCGCCAGGCGCCACTCGGGGTTGGCCAGGTCGGTGCGCTCGATCAGGTACAGCTCGCGGGCGCGCTGCATCTCGGGCTTGGCCATCAGCTGCTGCTGGATACCCGTGTCCTCCACCAGCTTCTGCGACTGCGGCACCAGCTTCTTCTGCAGGCGCCAGGCGGCGAGCACGCCGTAGTAGCCGTTCTCCTGCATCAGCACGGCAAACATCGGCTCGGCCTGGGCACGGCGGCCCATGTACTCGAGCGTGCGCGCGCGCCAGTAGGCCCAGCGCGGCTCGGCCGACTGCGCCGGGGGCATGGCGTGCAGCCACTGCGCGGCCAGCTCCCATTGGCTCTGCCACAGCGCCGCGCGCACGCGCCACTCGTGACCCTTGTCGTCCAGCACGTCGTCCGGCACCAGCTTGTAGAGCGAGAGGGCTTCCGGACGGCGATCCAGCGCGTAGCCCATGGCGAGGTCGCGGCGCAGCTCCGCAATCTGGCGGGCGTCGATGCGGCGGCGCTCGATCATCTTCGGTAGCAGCGGGGCGATCTCGTCGGGCTTGCCGCGCGCCAGCTTGGCCCAGGCCGCTTCCAGCGGCGCCCATTCGACCTTGGCTTCTGGCGAGGCGATCAGCGCCTCGATGGCCGGGCGCGGCTCGCGCAGCAGGCGCGACCAGTGCTTGAGGGGTGCTGCGCGCTCGGCGGGCACGCCCCGCAGCAGCCACTCGGCCAGATCGGTATTGCCGGCCTCCAGGGCCAGGCGGGCACGCTGCTCCAGGCGCTCCGGCGTCAGCGCGCCACGCTGCTGCAGCCACTGGAACGGCGGCACGCAGGCCTGCGGCAGCTGCTGCCCGGTCATCCAGACACCGAGGATCTCGTCGCGCAGGCTGTCCTCGATGCCGCCGGTCTGCAGCCAGGCGCTGTAGCGGTGGCAGCGCAGCGCATCGTCGGACGCGGTGGGCTCGCTGTTGGCCAGCAGGGTGGTCCACTGCTGGCGCTGGGCCAGGTTGCCCAGCCAGTCACGCTGCAGCGCGCGGGCGGCCGGCAGCGCGGAATTGGCGCGCAGCCAGCCGGCGATCTCGGCGTCCAGCGCCTCGCCGGGGCGGGTCTTGAGTGCCTGGCGCAGGCGCGCGGCCTGCAGGTAGGGGTACAGGATGTAGTTGCGCAGGCCGGGGCTTTCGGCAGCCTCGCCGCCACCCTCGACGGTCTTCAGGGCCGAGCGGAACTCGACGCGCAGCACCTCGTTGGCGGTCTGGGCCGAGACGGTGCCGCTCAGGAATAAGCACAGAAGGAATGCAGGGAGACGGAGCATCAGTGGGGGGTGCCTGTTGTAGGATGCGCGCCTCATTGTAGTGCGCGCTGGCTGAGAGTTCGCTGAATCATGGAATCCTTGCTCATCTACGTTCTGACCGGCGCCGCCGCCGGATTGCTCGCGGGTTTGTTCGGGATCGGCGGCGGCATGGTCATGGTGCCGGCGCTGGCCTTCGTGCTGCCGGGCCAGGGCGTGCCGCCCGAAGCCAACATGCAGGTGGCGGTGGCCACCTCGCTGGCAGTGATCTCGGCCACCTCCGTGTCCTCGATGCTGAGCCACCAGAAACACGGCGCCGTGCTGTGGCCGGTCTTCCGCTGGATGGCCCTGGGCCTGGTCGCCGGCTCGGTGGCGGGGGCCTTCGTGGCCGACCAGCTGGCCAGCCGCACCCTGGCCCTGATCGTGGGCGGCGGCGCCCTGGCGGTGGCGGCGCAGATGTTCTTCGACCTCAAGCCCAAGGCCGCCGCGCCCCTGCCTGGCCCCGTGGGCCTGGCCGGAACCGGCGGCATCATCGGCCTGCTGTCGGCCCTGGTCGGTATCGGCGGGGGCTCGCTGACCGTGCCCTTCCTGACCTGGCGCAGCGTGGACATCCGCAAGGCCGTGGGCACCTCGGCGGCCTGCGGCCTGCCGATCGCCTGGGCCGGCGCCGTCGGCTTCATCCTGTCCGGCTGGGACCGCACGGACCTGCCCGCCCCGCACCTGGGCTACGTCAGCCTGCATGGCTTCCTGGGCCTGGCCGTGGCCAGCGTGCTGATGGCGCCGCTGGGTGCCCGGCTGGCCCACCGCCTGCCGCCGCGCCAGCTGAAGCGCGGTTTCGCCCTGCTGCTGACCGGCGTTGGGCTGAAGATGCTGATTGGCTAGAATCCCCGGGCGGCGATTGCTGCCGCGGGTGAGAAAAGTCTTGGGCAAACGGGGCGTTATCGGGGGGATTCGCCGCAGGGGCAGCGCCATGCTGCTGGGCCTGCTGCTGGCGGCCGCCAGCGCCCAGGCCGCGGAAGTCTACGTCTACCGCGAACCTGCCGGCACCCGCCTGTTCACCGACCAGCGCGTGCGCGACCCCGCCTACGTCTTCATCTCCAAGTTCGGCCGCCCCACCGCCTACGTCTCCTGCAAGGGCATCAGTTCCGCCGGACTCGAGGCGCGCCTGCGCAGCTACGAGGCGCTGATCGACCGCTATGCCGAGCAGCAAGGGGTGGAGGCCGCGCTGGTGAAGGCGGTGATGCGCGTGGAGTCCTGCTTCGACCACCGCGCGGTGTCGCGGGTGGGCGCGCGCGGCCTGATGCAGCTGATGCCGGGCACCGCCGCCGACATGGGCGTGAGCGACAGCTTCGACCCCGCACAGAACATCCGCGGCGGCGTCACCTACCTGCGGCTGATGCTGGACCGCTTCGGCAACAACCAGAAGCTGGCGCTGGCGGCCTACAACGCCGGTCCCGGCGCGGTGACCAAGCACCAGGGCGTGCCGCCGTTCAAGGAAACCCAGGCCTACGTCGAGAAGGTGCGCTCGCACTACGAGCGCTATCGTTCGAGCTAGCGCGGCTTCAGCTCACCCAGGAAGGCCTCCAGCGCCGGGCTGTGCCAGGCACTCTTCAGCAGCACGCGATACAGCGGCCGGCGGATACGCAGCCCCTTCACTTCCACCACCCGCAGGATGCCGGCCTTGAGCTCGGTGCGGATCGCCTGCGCCGACAGGAAGGCCAGTGCCACGCCGCTGGCCACGGCGTGCTTGATCGCCTCGCTGCTCGCCAGCGTCATCGCCGGCCGTAGGCGGATGCCCTTGGCGGCCAGCGCGCGCTCGGTGACGGCGCGGGTGCCGGAGCCGGGCTCGTGCATCAGCAACGGGCACTCGGCCAGCGCCGCCAAGGTCAGCGGGCCGCCGGTGGCCAGCGGATGGCGCGGCGCGGCGATCAGCACCAGCTCGTCCTCGGCATACACGCGGTAGTCGAGCTGGTCGCTGCTGACCACGCCCTCGGCGAAGCCGATGTCGATCTCGCCGGCCAGTAGCTTGGCCTCGATGGCCTGGGTGTTCTCCACCTGCAGGCTCAGCTCCACGCCCGGATGGCGCCGGGCAAAGGCCGCCAGGGTCTCCGGCAGCATGTAGCCGCCGATGGTGCGGCTGGCGCCGATGGCCAGGCGCCCGCGGCCCAGCTGCTGCAGGTCACCCAGGGCCTGTGTGGCCTCGGCCTCGATCGCGAACAAGCGGTTGGCATAGCCCAGCAGCAGGCGGCCGGCCTCGGTGGGCCGCACGCCGCGCGGCAGGCGGTCCAGCAGCACCACCCCCAGCGTCCGCTCGAACTCCGCCAGCTGCTTGGAGACCGCCGACTGGCTGATGTGCAGCTCGCGCGCGCCACCGCTGACGCTGCCGCTGGCGGCCACGGCCTGGAAGATGGCGAGATGGTTGAGATTCATGGAGCTTATATATGTATTAAAGAGAACGAAGGCATCGATATATTGCAATTTATTTATGGCGTCGTGGGGGCCTACAATGCCGGTCCGGCGCCCGGATTCCCGGTGCCCGCCCCCTCACCCAGCTGGACACGAACCATGATCAAGCCCCACGGCTCCGACACCCTGAACCCGCGTTATGTCGCCGACGACGCCCGCCGCGCCGCCCTGCAGAAGGAGGCCGAGGGCCTGCCGAGCCTGCTGCTGAACTCCGCCGCCGCCGCCAACGCGGTGATGCTCGGCGCCGGCTACTTCAACCCGCTGACCGGCTACATGAACAAGGCCGACGCCCTGGGCGTGGCCAAGGACCTGAAAACCGCCGCCGGCCTGTTCTGGCCGGTGCCCATCCTCAACCTGACCAAGGAGTCCGGCATCAAGGCCGGCAGCCGCATTGCCCTGCGCGACCCCAACGTCGACGGCAATCCGGTGCTGGCGGTGATGGACGTGCAGGCCGTGGAGAACGTCAGCGACGACGAGCTGAAGTTCATGGCCAAGGAAATCTTCGGCAACCTCGACGCCAAGCACCCCGGCGTGCAGACCTTCCTGAACCTGGGCAACACCCTGGTCTCGGGCCCGATCGACGTGCTGAACTACAGCTACTTCCAGGGCGAGTTCCCGGAAACCTTCCGCACCGCCGTGGAGATCCGCAACGAGATCCAGCAGCGTGGCTGGAAGAAGGTCGTGGCGTTCCAGACCCGCAACCCGATGCACCGCGCGCATGAAGAGCTGTGCCGCATGGCGACCGAGCGCCTGCAGGCCGACGGCCTGGTCATCCACATGCTGTTGGGCAAGCTCAAGGAAGGCGACATCCCGGCGCCGGTGCGCGATGCCTGCATCCGCACGATGGTGGACCACTACTTCCCGAAGAACACGGTGATGATCACCGGCTACGGCTTCGACATGCTCTACGCCGGCCCGCGCGAGGCCGTGCTGCATGCCGTGTTCCGCCAGAACATGGGCACCGACTACCTGATCGTGGGTCGTGACCACGCCGGCGTGGGCGACTACTACGGCCCCTTCGACGCCCAGACCATCTTCGAGACGCATGTGCCGGCCGGCGCGCTGCAGATCCAGATCTTCGGCGCCGACAACACCGCCTACAGCAAGAAGCTGGGCCGCGTGGTGATGATGCGCGAGGCCCCGGACCATGTGCCGGAGGACTTCATCGCCCTGTCGGGCACCAAGGTGCGCCAGATGCTGGGCCAAGGCATCGCCCCGCCGCCCGAGTTCTCGCGCCCGGAAGTGGCCAAGGTGCTGATGGAGTACTACCAGCTGGAAGACGCCAAGAAAGCCTGAAGCGGCTGATGTGGCAGGAAAAGGGGCCCTGGTGGCCCCTTTTCTTTTGCCCGGCCGGCGCTGTGACCCAGGTCCATGACCGCCCGGCCTTCCGGGCCTATAGTGGCGGGATCGGGGGAACTGCGGGGGCAGACACTCATGAGCGGACCGGCTTCATCACGGCTGCTGGCGGCGGGGGCCGCCCTGGCCGCACGCTACAGCTTCGAGCAGCTGACACCGGAAAACGTGGCCGACACCACCGGCCTGACGCACGAGCAATTCGCGGCGCAGTTCGGCAACCTGGACAGCTACCTGACCGAGATGAATCGGCAGTTCCTGGATCACATCCTGGACCGGCTGGTGCGCGACGCCGCCAGCACGCCGCCGGGGTTGCCGCGCATGTGCCGCGCCACCGAGCTGCAGCTCGACCTCTGCCTGGAGAACCGCAGCTTGCGCCTGCTGCTGAGCGAGGCGCGCCGCCTGCTGCCCGGCATGGCCCTGGCCTTCCACAAACGCAACCGCACCACGGCGATGATGATCGGCGTAGAGCTCAAATCCCTGGGCTGCCCCAACTCCAATGCCATCGGCCGGGTGTACTGCCAGATGGTGCTGGAGGCCGCGCAGATCGAATGCGAAGCCGGTTCGCCGAACCCGGCACTACGACGCATGCTGGCGGAGTTCCTGGCGAATGCGTTGGCGGCACCGCCAGTGGCGAAGACGGCAGGCATGCCGGTGGCGGCCAAGGATTAGGCAGGTAGGGCAACGGCGGCCCTACGCTCATCAATCCTTGTCTTCGATCCAGACACAGGAATACCGCCCGTCCTCGCGGGCCACGACAATGCCTGCAGCAAACGGCGACTCGGTGAGGGAATCCGAAATCTCTCCCTCGACCCAGTTGCCATTGGAAAAGTACCGGCTACCGGGCTTCACGTGAGCAGACAGGATCGCGTCCGCCATCTGCTCCGCCTCGGGCCTGGACATGAGCGGCATCTGGAACGGCATGTCCTTGTGAAGCAGCGCCGTGAGAATGGCATGCGCGCCGGCATGATCGTGCTCCCGGAGCTGGCTGCCATCGGGCTTCAAGCCCGCCTGGCCAAGCACCTTGCCCAGGTCCTGCGAGGGCTCGGCAACGAGCAGGCAACGGACGTCGCCTACGCTACGCGCGTCGATGATTTCCTGTGGGTCGATCACGCCTTCCTCGCTCGCTTCAGAGAAAAGTACAAGAACGACCCGATGACAATTAGCGCTATGAACATGGCGATGATGGCGGAATAGTCTGTCGACTTTCCTTTGTCGTTCTCGCTGGAAGCTGTTGGTTGTGTGCCTGAAACGGAAGGATTCTTCGCAAATTGCTTCGCGCGACGCGCTGCCAGGCCATCCTTGGCGCCAAAGAACTCCGCTGCCAGATAGTATGCGCCGCATGCTGGCGGAGTTCCTGGCGAATGAGCTGTCGTCGCCACCGGTCAGGACGACCGCGCTCACGGCCAAGGGCTGACCGCCGAGCCCGGCCCGCACCCCCTTTCCAGGGGGCAATGCATTGTGCACTGCGTCCCAGACCGGGGGCCTGCCCGCGCTTAAGGTAGCGCTCCTGCAGAGACCTGCCCCAGGAGCAGACCCTCATGAATGGACCGATTTCCTTGCGCCTGCTGAATACGGGCGCCTTGTTGGCGAGCCAATATGCGCTGGACGAGCTGACGCCTGAGCTCATCGCGGACACCATCGGCTTGAGCGCCGAACAATTCGCTACGCAGTTCGGAAGTGTCGACGGCTACCTGCTGGAGCTGAACCAGCAGTTCCTGGACTACATCGCCGCGCGCCTGCTGCGTGAAAACGGCGGGAGCGCGTCGGGGCTGCCGCGCCTATGCCGGGCGACCTCGCTGCAGCTCGACATCTGCCTGGAGCATCGCGCCCTGCAGAACCTGCTGGCGGAGGCCCGGCGCGAGTTGCCCTTGGTCGGCCGGGCCTTCCAGCGGCGCGATCATTCGCTGTCGCTCACCACCGGCGCGTCGCTGAAGGCACTGGGCTGCGCCAATGCCGCCTCGATCGCCCGCGTGTACCACCTGATGGTGCTGGAGACGATCCGGATCGAGGGCGAGAATGGCGCCCCCAACCCGGCACTGCGCCGCGCGCTGGACGACTTTCTCGCCCATGCCGTTCCGGCCAGCCCGGTCGGCTTCGCGATCGCCAAGGCGGCCTAGACCTGGCTTTCCGCGGGCGGCGAACCGATCGCCGCCGCGCGCGGTCTGGATGGAATGACCGCACCTACCGACACCCCTGTGCCGACGACGCCTGATGGGCGCTACATCGTCGTGCGCGGGCGCCTGTGGCGGGCGGCGAATCCGCATCTGCCGCCCGGGGAGCGGCAAGCCCTGGTCGCCAAGTTGATGGATGCCCGTCGCGAAGTGGGCCGCGCCCAGCGAGCCGGTGATGCCGACCGGCTGCGTGCCGCCAGGCAGCAGGTCCATGCCGCCAAGGTCGCGCTGGGCGAGCGCGGACCGGTGTGGTGGGACGACGGCGCGCCGGACTACAACCGGCACCTGGCCAGGAACACACCCTACGCGTCGTGGTACGCCCGGCAGGAATAGCCGGGCCTCCCCCGGCGCCGGGCTTACCGGCCCTTGAAGGCCGCGGCACGGCGTTCGACGAAGGACTGCACGCCTTCTCGCGCGTCCTCGCTGCCCATGACCGAGGGCATGTCGTCGAAGATGCGGGCGGCGGCAACAGCCTCGCCTTCGGCCTCGGCCAACCGCGAGGACTTCAGCACCGCGGCGACGCCCAGCGGCGCCGCCGCCGCGATGCTCTCGGCGATCGTCCGCGCCGCGCGGTACTGCTCGCCGGCCGGCACGGTCTGCTGGACCAGCCCGGTGCGATGCGCCTCGGCAGCCGTCCACGGCTCACCGGTCAGCAGGTAGCGCTGCGCGTTCGACCAGCCCATCTGCGCCGGCAGCCGCAGCGTGGCGCCGCCGCAGGGATAGATGCCCCGCTTCACTTCCAGCATGGCGAAGCGCGTGTCTTCGCTGGCGACGCGCACATCCGTAGTCAGCATGATCTCGACGCCCCAGGTGTAGCAGTAACCCTGCACTGCAATGACGATCGGCTTGCGGCAGCGCGGGCCGTTCATCGCGAACGGATCAACGCCGCCTTCAGGCAACGGGAAGCCCTTGCCGGCGGCGAAGATCGGCGCCCACTTGTCGAGCTCGATGCCGGAGCTGAAGTGCTTGCCCTCGGCGTGGATCAGGCCGACCCGCAGATCCGGCTCGCGGTCGAGCCGGCCCAGCGCGAGCGCGATGTCGCCGTACATTTCGGGCGAGAGCGCATTGAGCTTCTCCGGGCGGTTGATGCGGATGTCGAGGATGTGATTCCCGGCAGTGACCTCGATATGCGACATGGCAGCTTCCTCGGATTTGAACGGTGAATGTAGCGCAGGCCGGCCTGCAATCGGATCACCCCCGCCCGCCTTTCGCGCTTCCTCAACGTGCCTCGCTGAGCAGTTCGGACAGGCGGTAGACTTCCAGCACGTGCTCGGCCATCGAATCCGCCAGCACCTGTTCGCTCATCAGCGCCAGGCCGACGCCTTCGCGCTCGAGGAAGGATCGCTCCTCCTCGCTGTGCGTGCGCACCACGGTCTCGACGTTCGGGCCGACCTTGCGCGCCGTCTGCAGGACGCGGCGGGAGTGGAAGGCGTCGGAGACGGCCAGCACCAGTAGGCGCGCGCTGGACAACCGGGCCTGGGTCAGGATGTCTTCGATCGCGGCATCGCCGCTGATGGTGGGGATGCCCTTCTTGCGCAGGCGCGCCACATGTTCGCGGTTGTTGTCGATCACCACGAAGGGCACCTCGGCGCGCCGCAGGATCTTGGTCAGCGCCCGCCCGACACGGCCGTAGCCGACGACCACGACATGGTCGTAGAGCTCGGGGATGGCCTGCTCGTCCTTTGCCAGGCGGATCCTGGCCTCGCCCAGGCGCGACAGCCAGGCCAGGCGGCGATTGCCCTCGACCGTGCGCTCGACCGGGCGGATGAGCTTGAACAGCAGCGGATTGAGTGCGATGGACAGCAGCGCGCCGGACAGGATGAGGCTCTGTGCTTCGGACGACAGGACGCCCAGGCTGACGCCCAGCGCGGCGATGATGAAGGAGAACTCGCCGATCTGCGCGAGGCTGATGGCGATCAGCAGCGCGGTCTTCAGCGGATAGCCGAACATCAGCACGATGGCGATGGCCGCCACCGACTTGCCGATGACGATCACGCCCAGGACCGCCAGCACCTGCAGCGGCTTGTCCGCCAGGATCGACGGGTCGAACAGCATGCCCACGGAGACGAAGAACAACACCGTGAAGATGTTCTGCAGCGGCACCGACTCCGCCGCCACGCGGCTGCTCAGCTTGGATTCGTTGATCACCACACCGGCGAAGAACGCGCCCAGTGCGAAGGACACACCAAACAGTTCCGCCGAGCCGTAGGCGATCCCCAGCGAGACGCCGATCACGAACAAGGTCAGTAGTTCCCGCGAGCCGGTGTGCGCGATCTGCGCGAACAGCCAGGGAAAGACGCGCATGCCGACCACGTACATCAGCACGAAGAACAGGGCGATCTTGCCCAGCACGATGCCCAGGTGGATCAGCGGCGCCAGCCAGCCGCTCGACGAGGCGGCGTCACCGGTTGGGCCCATGAACTCCACTGCGACCGGCAGCAGGACCAGCGCGATGACCATGGCGAGGTCTTCCACCACCAGCCAGCCGATGGCGATGCGGCCGTTCAGCGTATCGAGCTCGCCCAGTTGCTCCAGGGTGCGCAGCAGCACCACCGTGCTGGCGACCGACAAGGCCAGGCCGAAGCAGATGCCCGCGGGCAGCGACCAGCCCCAGTAGTGGGCGATGCCGGCACCGATGATGGTTGCCACCAGGATCTGCGCGATGGCACCGGGCACGGCGATGCGGCGCACGTCCATCAGGTCGCCGATGGAGAAATGCATGCCCACGCCGAACATCAGCAGGATCACGCCGATCTCGGAGAACTGCGCGGCGAGGCCCTCGTCCGCCACGAAGCCCGGCGTGAACGGCCCGACCATGATGCCGGCAACGAGGTAGCCGATGATGGGGGGCAGCTTCAGGCGGGCCGCGAAGGCTCCGCCGAAGAAGGCGACCGCCAGCGCGATGGCCAGCGTTGCGATCAGTTGTGTCTCGTGTGACATGGTTCTTCGAAAACCTGGTCCGAGTGAGTGGTCATGGGCCCTGCCATTCCGGCACGCGCGGGCCCCTCTCCTTCCGCGGCAAGCGACGTCGCCGCTACATTCCGCCGTTGCCTTCGCGAATCGTGGTCACGAAGTCCTGCAGGTATGGCTTCTCCGCCAGGCTTTCCGGCATCGCCGCGTACAGCTCGCAGCGCAAGCCCGATTCTCCCAGCGGCTTGGCGACCACGTAGCCCCGCTCCAGGTAGGCCTGCACGCTCCAGGCCGGCAGCGCCGCGATGCCGCGGCCGCTGGCGACGAGTTGCAGGATGGCAACGGTCAGCTCGGCGTTGCGGCGCCTAGGCTTCACGCCGGCGGGCGCGAGGAAGTGGCGTACGACGTCCAGCATATCGTCTTCCACCGGATAACTGATCAGGGTCTCGCCAACGAAGTCCTCCGGCGCGAGCCAGGATTTCTGCGCCAGGGGGTGGTGGCGCGACAGGATGGCCACCGTCTCGTAGGTGAACAGCGGCGCCATGGCCACGCCGTTGCGCGGCGCCGGGCGGTCATGCACCACGGCGAAATCGGCCACGCCGCCCTCGACCAGGCTGATGGGCTCGGCCTGGAAACCGCTGACCAGGTCCAGCTCCACCTGCGGCCAGTGCTCGCGGAAGGCATCCATGGCGGGCATCAGCCAGTCGAAGCAAGTGTGGCATTCCACGGCGACGCGCAGCTGGCCGCCCCCACCGGAAACCCACTGCGCCACCTCGCGCTCGGCCTCGGCGGTCAGCTCACGCACCTCGCGGGCCAGGGCCAGCAGGCGGGCACCGGCCTGGGTGAAGCGCAGCGGCTTGGTGCCGCGCTCGAACAGCGGCGAGCCATAGTGGCCTTCCAGCAGCTTGAGCTGGTGCGACAGGGCGGACTGGGTGACGAAGACCCGCTCGGCCGCCTTGGACAGGGAGCCGGTGTCGGCCAAAGCCACCAGGGTCTGCAGGTGGCGCATCTCCAGGGGGGACTGGATCATGAATTTCTCTCAACAAAACCAATAAAACTGCGAGATTGAATCATAGCAGCAAGCGGCTGACCATGAGCGTCCTTCAATCCAACCGGCTCATGACATGTCCCACGCTCATATCCTTGGCTTTCCCCGCATCGGCGCCCGGCGCGAGCTGAAGACCGCCGTGGAGGCCCACTGGAAGGGCCAGCTCGACGAAGCCGGCCTGCGCGCCGTGGGCCGCGACCTGCGCGCCCGGCATTGGGCATTGCAGCAGGCCGCCGGCCTGGACTGCGTGACGGTGGGTGATTTCGCCTTCTACGACCACCTGCACAACGCCACGGCCCTGTTCTCCGCCGCGCCGGCCCGCTTCGGCCTGCAGGGCCCGGTGGACCTGGCGGGCTACTTCGCGATGGCGCGCGGCACGGCCGCGCAGCCGGCGCTGGCGATGAAGAAGTGGTTCGACACCAACTACCACTACCTGGTGGCCGAGCTCGATGCCGGCAGCACATTCCGCCTCAACCGTGACTGGCTGCTGCCGGAACTGCAGGGCGCGCTGGCCGCCGGCCATCGCGCCAAGGTGGTGCTGCCCGGCCCGCTGACCTGGCTGTGGCAGGCCAGCGCACCGGCGGGCTTCGACAAGCTCTCGCTGCTGCCCAGGCTGCTGCCGGTCTACGCCGAGCTGGCCGCCGAACTGCGCGCGCTGGGCGTGGCCTGGCTGCAGCTGGACGAGCCGATCCTGTCGCTGGACCTGCCGGCCGAGTGGCTGGCGGCCTACCCGCAGGCCTATGGCGCCATCGCGCCCGCCGCCCCGCCGGTGCTGCTGGCGACCTACTTCGGCAGCGTGGCCGAGCATGCGGCACTGCTGAAGTCGCTGCCGGTCGCGGCGCTGCACCTGGATCTGGTGCGCGCGCCGCGCCAGCTCGAGGCCTTCCTGCCGGACTGGCCGCAGGACAAGGCGCTGTCGCTGGGCGTGATCGACGGCCGCAACCTCTGGCGCACGGACCTGGCCCGGGTGCTGGCCCTGCTGCACCCGGCCAAGGCCCTGCTGGGCGAGCGCCTGTGGATCGCGCCCTCCTGCTCGCTGCTGCACGTACCGACCGACCTGGCGCTGGAAGAAAAGCTCGACCCGACGCTGAAGAGCTGGATGGCCTTCGCCGTGCAGAAGCTGGACGAGCTCTCGCTGCTGAAGCGCGCCCTGGAGCAGGGCGAGCCCGCCGTGTGGCGCGAGCTGCAGGCAGCGGCCCAGGTGATCGAGAGCCGCCGCAACGCGCCCAGCACCCGGCGCGAGGCCGTGCGTGCCCGGGTGGCCGCGCTGCAGCCGGCGGACGCCGAGCGCAGCGCGCCGTTCGCGCAGCGCATCGCCGCCCAGCAGGCGGTGCTGAACCTGCCCAAGCTGCCGACCACCACCATCGGCTCGTTCCCGCAGACCGCGGAGATCCGCGCCGCCCGCGCCGCCTTCAAGGCCGGCAAGCTCGGCGAGGCCGACTACACCGCCGCGATGAAGGCGGAGATCAAGCTCTGCGTCGACAAGCAGGAGCAGTTGGGTATCGACGTGCTGGTGCACGGCGAGCCCGAGCGCAACGACATGGTCGAGTACTTCGGCGAGCAGATGGACGGCTACACCTTCACCCAGTTCGGCTGGGTGCAGAGCTACGGCTCGCGTTGCGTGAAGCCGCCGGTCATCTACGGCGATGTCTCGCGCCCGACGCCGATGACCGTGGAGTGGTCCCGGTATGCACAGACCCTGACAGCCAAGCCGATGAAGGGCATGCTCAGTGGCCCGCTGACGATGCTGTTCTGGAGCTTCGTGCGTGACGACCTGCCCAAGCGCGACGTGGCGCTGCAGCTGGCGCTGGCGCTGCGCGACGAGGTGGTGGACCTGGAAGCCGCCGGCATCAAGGTGATCCAGATCGACGAGCCGACGATCCGCGAGGGCCTGCCGCTGAAGAAGGCCGACTGGCCGGCGTACCTGGACTGGGCGGTGCAGGCCTTCCGCATCACCGCCTCGGGCGTGCGCGACGAGACGCAGATCCACACGCACATGTGCTACTCGGAGTTCAACGACATCCTGCCGTCCATCGCGGCGCTGGATGCCGACGTCATCACCATCGAGACCTCGCGTGCGCGCATGAAGCTGCTGGATGGTTTCGCTGAGTTCAAGTACCCGAACGACATCGGTCCCGGCCTCTACGACATCCATTCGCCGCGCGTGCCGGCGCAGGACGAGATGAAGGACCTGCTTCAGCGCGCGCTGAAGGTGGTGCCGGCGGAGCGTCTCTGGGTGAACCCGGACTGCGGCCTCAAGACCCGCGGCTGGCCCGAGACCGAGGCGGCGCTGCAGGTCATGGTGGCCACGGCGCGCGAAGCGCGCCAGGCGCTGGGCTGATGGGCTTCGGCTACGCCAGGCGCCGTCACGACGCGGCGAAGGATGCCTCCCGGGATGACTCCCGGGAAGCGGACCCGCTGGCGCGCTTCGCCTACGTGGAGCCGGAGGAAAGCATCGCAAACGAATCCGCAGAACATCGCCACGGCGAGAACTGCAGCTGCAACCTGCGTGGAGAATGAGCATGTGGACCAACGCCCCGAGCCTCGCCGAATTCGACCCTGAGCTGTCCGCTGCCATCCGCAAGGAAGAAGGCCGGCAGGAAGCGCACATCGAGCTGATCGCCTCCGAGAACTACGCCAGCCCCGCGGTCATGGAAGCCCA
>JASBRP010000035.1 GCA_030149365.1 Solimonas sp. | reverse complement strand
CTGCTGGTGGACTACGTCCAGCAGGACGCGACGTTCTACGGCGCCGAGGTCTCGGCGGGCTACAAGCTGGTGGTCAGCGGCCCTTTCCGCCTGAGTCTCAAGGCCTTCGGCGACACCGTGCGCGGCAAGCTCAAGGACGATGGCAGCAACCTGCCGCGCATCACGCCGACGCGCCTGGGCATCGGCGCAGAGGCCAGCTACGGCCCCTTCGATGGCAGCCTGCGCTACATGCGCTCGCAGGAGCAGGACCGCACGGCGGCGCTGGAAACCCCGACGCCGGGCTACGACCTGCTCTCCGCGGACCTGGCGTACACGCTCGAATCCGGCAGCACCAGCACGACCTTCTACCTGCAGGGACGCAACCTGCTGGACGAGAAGATGCGCCTGAGCACGTCCTTCCTCAAGGACGTGGCACCGCTGCCCGGACGTTCACTGTTCGCCGGCATGCGCATCGACTTCCGTCCTCCGGTCTGAGCCCCGGACACTCCATGCACGACCTCTCCAACGGGCGGCGCTGCGGCGTCACGCCCGGAATCCGTCATACCCAATCCTTCAAGGAATCCATCATGTCTCACATCCGCTTCAACACCTCCACCCTGCTGCGCCCTGCCCTGATCTGTGCGGCGCTGTCCCTGGCTGCTTGCAACGACAAGGACACCCTGCCGGCCGATGACGATCACAGCCACACCGAATCGACCGGTCGCCTGGTCTTCGGCGAAGACGCCAGCAACAAGGTCCATGTCTACGACCTGGACCATGGCGAACTGATCGAAAGCTTCACGCTGTCGAATCCCGTCAGCGCGGTCCATGCCAGCCCCGGCCGGCGCTACGCGGTCGTGGTGCAGGCCACGGGCGGACAGGTGGACTTCATCGACGGCGGCGTCTGGCTGCACGGCGATCACACGCACGCCGACGACCCGGTCAAGCTTGCGCTGAGCCTCACCGGCATCAAGCCGGCGCACTACCGCGAGCATGAAGACCAGGCCGCGCTGTTCTACGACGGCGAGGGCGCCGCCGCCGCGAAGTTCGAGCTGTTCACCGATGCCAGCCTAGGAATCGGCGGCGGCGCGATCGTCGCACGGCAGACGCTGCCCGGCCCGGTCCATGGCATCGCCGAACCGCGTCCGGGCTACGTGCTGGCCGTGGACACCACGCGTACCCAGGTCCTGCCCTATGAGTTGCACGGCGATCACTTCCACGGCGGAACGGCTTTCGCCACGAGCTGCGCCAACCTGCATGGCGGCTCCTCCAACGAGGACTACTCCGCCTTCGGCTGCCAGGACGGCGTGCTGGTAGTGCGCCAGCAGGGCGATACCTTTACCGATGCCAAGATCGCCACGCCCAAGCGCATCACCCAGGTGGCGGGCCATCCGGAGCTGGCGCAGTTCGCGGCCTTCGCCGGTGACGGCACGCTGTACGTGATCGATCCCGCCGCGGGCACCGCCACCGAGCTGGACTGGGACGGCAACCCGGCTGCCTCGGCCGCGCGCTCGCAGCACCTGATCGATGCCACCGGCCACCACCTCGCCGTGCTCGATGCCACCGGCATGCTGCATGTGGTGGACACCGGCGACTGGACCCGCAAGGGCGGCGTGCAGGCCGTGCCCTCCGTAGGCAGCGGCACCGGGGGCTCGCGCCTGGCCGCCAGCGGCGCGGCGGAGCTGATCTACGTCAGCTCGCCGACGGAACGCGCCATCGTCGCCATCGACCTGGAGCACGTCGAGGAAGCCGGCCACTTTGATCTCGGCTTCGTGCCTGCGGGCTTGGCCTGGGTGGGTGTGGCGGGAGACGGGCACGCGCACGAGTAAGCGGCGGCGCGCGCAGCAGGATGGTTGTCGCCAGCAAGCTGGCTCCTACAAGGTGTTATCGGTACTGTAGGAGCCGGCTTGTCGGCGACACGTCTCTCACCCATGGAAATGCCCGCCAATTCCGGACACACCGCCCTGCGCAGGGGACGCGCTTCGATTCCCGGACAGGTCTATCACCTGACCTCCGTCACCGCGGATCGTGCTCCTGTCTTTTCCGACTGGAACGTCGGACGGCTGCTCCCGCCAATGCTCAACGATGCAGCATTGCTCGGAGAGTCGAAAACCCTTGCGTGGGTGCTGATGCCCGACCATCTGCACTGGCTGCTACAGCTGGGTGGAGATCGCAGTCTTCCCGATGTCGTACGGCGATTGAAGTCCGCCAGCGCCATCCGCATCAACAAGGCCACAGGCCGGTCTGGCTCTCTTTGGGAATCTGCCTTTCATGACCACGCACTTCGCCGGGATGAAGATATACGCCGCAGCGCCCGCTACATCATTGCCAATCCGTTGAGGGCAGGCTTGGTGAACTCGATCGGTGACTATCCGCTCTGGGATGCCATATGGCTGGATGAACAGGTCGCCAGCAAGCTGGCCCCTACACGGGCCGACTTGCTGTTGTAGGAGCCAGCTTGCTGGCGACACTGCACTGCCGAAAAACAAAAAAGGCCCCTTCCGGGGCCTTCTTCAACTCGGCAAAGACCTACTTCGCCTTCGCCTGGTTCGCCACCGCCTCGGCCGCCTTCTTCGCCGCCTCGGGATCGCCGAGGTAGCGGAACGACTTCACCGTGAGATCATCGTTCAGCTCGAACAGCAGCGGGATGCCGGTGGGGATGTTCAGCTCCAGGATTTCCTTGGGCGACACGTTGTTCAGGTACTTGTACAGCGCGCGCAGCGAGTTGCCGTGGGCCGTGACCAGCACGGTCTGGCCGGCCTTGAGCTGCGGGGCGATGGCGTCATGCCAGTAGGGCAGCACGCGATCCAGCGTGGTGGCCAGCGACTCGGTGCCGGGCAGCGCCTGGGCGTCGAGCTTGGCATAGCGCGGATCGTTGGCCGGATGGCCGGGGTCCTTGATGTCCATCGCCGGAGGCGGGATGTCGTAGGAACGGCGCCACACCTTCACCTGCTCCTCGCCGTGCTTGGCGGTGGTCTCGGCCTTGTCCAGGCCCTGCAGGGCGCCGTAGTGGCGCTCGTTGAGGCGCCAGGTCTTGTTCACCGGGATCCACATCTGGTCCATCACGTCCAGCGCGGTGTACATGGTGCGGATGGCGCGTTTGAGCACCGAGGTGTGGGCGCAGTCGAAGCGCAGGCCCTCAGCCTTCATCAGCTCGCCGGCGGCCTTGGCCTCGCGCGCGCCCTGCTCGGTGATGTCCACGTCGACCCAGCCGGTGAAGCGGTTGTCGAGGTTCCACTGGCTCTGGCCGTGGCGGAGAAGGACGAGTTTCTTGGTCATCTAAGTGCCTCAGGTGAAAGATTCTTGAAGTAGTCCAGCGACTGCGGGTTGGCCAGCGCCTCGGCGTTGCCGGCCGGCCGGCCGTGGATCAGCTCACGGACGGCGATTTCGGTGATTTTACCGCTGATCGTGCGCGGAACCTCGGGGCAGGCCAGGATCCGGGCCGGGACGTGCCGTGGGGTCAGGGCTGCGCAGATGGCCTGGGCAATGCGGGCGCCCAGGGCCTCGCTCCACTCCACCCCCTCGCGCAGGCGCACGAACAGGATCACGCGATCGTCATGGTCCACCCGCTGGCCCACCACCACCGACTCCAGCACCTCCGGCTGGGCGTCCACCACGCGGTATATCTCGGCGGTGCCGATGCGCACGCCCCCGGGGTTCAGGGTAGCGTCCGAGCGGCCGGAGATGACCAGGCCGCCATGCGCTGTGAACTCGGCGCAATCGCCCTGGCACCAGACACCGGGAAAGCGCTCGAAGTACGCCGCCCGGTAGCGGCTGCCGTCCGGATCGTTCCAGAAGGCCACCGGCATGGAAGGGAAGGCCTTGGCGCAGACCAGCTCCCCAGGCTGCCCGCGCACCGGCTTGCCCAGCTCGTCGTAGACCTCCAGCGCCATGCCCAGGCCGGGGCCCTGGATTTCGCCACGGAACACCGGGCTCCAGGGGTTGCCCAGGGCGAAGCAGGAGGCGATATCGGTGCCGCCCGAGATCGAGGCCAGCTGCAGGTCGGGCTTGATGAAGCCGTAGACGTAGTCGAACTGCTCCGGCCCCAGCGGCGAGCCGGTGGAGAGCAGCACGCGCAGCGCATCCAGCTTCACATGGTCCTTGGGCACCCAGCCGCTCTTCTCCAGTGCCGAGAGGTACTTGGGGCTGGTGCCGAAATGCGTCAACTGCTCGCGCTCGGCCATCTCCAGCAGCGCCTCGGGGCCCGGGTGGAAGGGCGAGCCGTCGTAGAGCACCAGCGTGGCGCCCACGGCGAGGCCCGACACCATCCAGTTCCACATCATCCAGCCGCAGGTGGTGAAGAAGAACAGCCGGTCGCCGGTCTGCAGGTCGCCATGGAGCATGTGCTCCTTGAGATGCTGCAGCAGCGTGCCGCCGGCACCGTGGACGATGCACTTGGGCATGCCCGTGGTCCCGGAGGAGTACAGGATGTACAGCGGATGGTCGAAGGGCAGCTGGGCAAATTCCAGCTTGCCGTCGCCGCGATACTCGTGGAACAGCACGCCCTGCTTCAATCCCGACAGCGACGGTGTCTCGTGCAGGTACGGCACCACCACCACGCGGCACAGGCCAGGCAACGCCGCCTCGATCTGTGCGACGCGCTCCAGCGTGTCCAAGGCCTTGCCGCCGTAGCTATAGCCGTCGCAGGCGATCAGCACCTTGGGGGCGATCTGGCCGAAGCGATCGAGCACACCGCTGAATCCGAAATCCGGCGAGCAGGAGGTCCAGGTGGCACCGAGACTGGTGGCGGCCAGCATGCCGATCACCGCCTCGGCGCAATTGGGCAGCAAGGCGGCGACACGATCGCCCGGTTCCACCCCGTCCCGCTTCAGCGCCGCCGCCAGGGCGCGCACGCGCTCCTGCAGCTCGGCATAGGAAACCTCGCGGCGGCGGCCGCGTTCGTCCAGCGCGACCAGGGCCGCGGTGCTGTCGCGAAAGCGCAGCAGGTTCTCGGCGAAATTGAGGCGCGCGCCCTCGAACCAGCGGGCGCCAGGCATGCGGTAGGGAGCGTCCAGTACCTGCGCATGCGGCCGGCTGTAGCGCACGTCGCAGAACTTCCAGACCGTCTCCCAGAAGCGGGCGGGGTCCTTCACCGACCACAGCCACAGGGCCTGGTAGTTCTCGCCGTCGCTGTCGAACAGGCCGGCATCGCGCAGGTAGTGGGCGTAGGCTCCCAGCGTGGTCGCCCCGCGCTGCAGGCGGCGCGGACTCCAGAGTGGTTCGGACATCCTTGTTCCCTCCCCCTGCTGCGCGCCTTGCCTCTCAGCCGAGATACTTGTTCTTGACCTTCACGTAATTGTCGGCCGAGTACTTCAGCGATGCGATCTCGTCGGCGGTGAGTTCGCGCGCCGCCTGGGCCGGAGCCCCGCGGTACAGCCAGCCGCTCTTGAGCGTCTTGCCCGGCGGCACGGTGCTGCCGGCGGCGATGAGGACGTCGTCCTCCACCACCACCTTGTCCATCACGATCACGCCCATGCCGATCAGGCAGCGGTTGCCGATGCGGCAGGCATGCAGGATCACGCCGTGGCCGATGGTCACGTCATCGCCGATCTGCAGGTCGGCACCACCCGGCGAGTAGGGGCCGTCGTGGGTCACGTGCAGCACCGAGTTGTCCTGCACGTTGCTGCGGGCGCCGATGCGGATGCGGTTGACGTCGCCGCGGATCGACACCAGCGGCCACACCGAGGAATCCTCGCCCAGCGCGACATCGCCGATGACCTGGGCCGAAGGGTCGATGTAGACGCGCTCACCGACCTTCGGCCACAAGCCCTGGAACGGCCGGATCATGGCGAGGACAGGGGCACGGACTCGATCTCCAGCGGCACGGCCTGGATGTCGGTGATGGCTTGCGGCGACGGCCGCTGGTAGGTGGCCATGCGCTTGACGAACTCGTCAACGTGATCGACCACGTCGGTGGAGCCGCGCAACACCGAGCCGAAGGCGCCGATGATGAAGGTATGGCTCATCTTGGGATAGATCACCGTCTCCACCGGGCCGCCGGCATTGGACACGGCCTTGGCCAGGCTGCGGGTGTTGGCCGGCCAGACGATCTCGTCGTTCTCGCCGTGCAGCAGCAGCAGCGGCGGGTTGTGGCCGTCGGCGAAGAAGATCGGCTGCGACTGCTCGAATCGCTCCGGCGGGCCGAAGATGTCGCGCAGCACCGGATCGGTGATCGGCAGGAAGTTGTAGGGGCCGGCCAGGCCGATCATGCCGCGCAGCCAGTTGCGCGAACCGCCCACCTTCTTCAGGTAGCTCTCGTTGAGCGCCAGCATCGCGGCGATGTGCGCGCCGGAGGAATGGCCCATGACGAACAGCTGGTCCGGGTTGCCGCCGTACGCGGCGGCGTTGTTCTTCGCCCACTTCACCGCCTGGGCGCCATCCTCGATGAAGGTCGGGAAGCGCACCTGCGGGTACTTCCGGTAGTTGGGAACCACGGCGACGATGCCGCGGGACGCCAGCGCCTGGCCGACGAAGCGGTACTCCTGCTTGTCGCCCTCGCTCCAGCGGCCGCCGTAGAAGAACACCACCACCGGCGCGTTGCGCGCGCCCTCCGGCGTGTAGACGTCCAGCGTCTGGCCGCTGGCAGGGTCGTACGGCAGGTTCATCGCCTGGTTGTAGCCGGCCGACGGCGTGAAGGCATTGAGGACGCCCGGACCGGTGCAACCGGCCAGCAGCACGAGGGAAAACAGGGTGATCAGCTTGCGCACGGAAAAACCTTCTCGTTGACGGTAGTTGTGCTGAAAATGAAGGACAATATGGTAGCGCGGCCAGGCATTTTCACGCATCCTTTGGCCAGATTACGGACCCCGGGGACCCGGGGCCGGTTCCACAGGGGCGGATAAAACATGATCAGCAGCTTCATCTGGCTGGCAGTCGCGGCGGCGGTACTGCTGTACGGCATCGTGATCTACAACGGCCTGGTCAGCCTCAAGCACGGCGTCACCAAGGCCTGGAGCAACATCGACGTGCTGCTCAAGCAGCGCCATGACGAGCTGCCCAAGCTGGTCGAAACCTGCAAGCAATACATGCAGTTCGAGCGCGACACCCTGGAAAAGGTCATGAAGGCCCGCTCCGGCGCCCATACCGCCCGGGAAGCCGGCGACGTCAAGGGCGTAGGCGCCGCCGAGGGCCTGATGCGCGCCGGCCTGGGTGGCATCGTCGCCACCGTGGAGGCCTATCCCGAGCTGAAGGCCAACCAGTCGATCCAGCAGCTGCTGGGCCGCATCACCGGCCTGGAGAATGCCATTTCCGACCGTCGCGAGTTCTACAACGAGACGGTCAACGTCAACAACGTGCGCATCGAGCAGTTCCCGGACGTCATCGTCGCCCGCCTGGCCGGCTTCAAGTCCGCCGTGCTGCTGGAGTTCTCCGAGGAGGAGAAGCGCGACGTCGACGTGAAGGCCCTGTTCAACTCCTGAGGCGGCGCGCCGGCGTGCCGGCGGCCGCTGCCCGCCGGCGGCCTCGCCCCTTCCGATGACCTCCTTCCTGCAAGAGCTCGCCGGCGGCCTGCGCCACGCCGACGCCGGCCACTTCTGGTTCTGGACCCTGCTCGTGGCGATCGGCGCGCTGCTGCTGTTCGGGCTGGCATTCCGCTACCTGCGCCATTCGCGGCTGATCCAGGACACGCCGGTGTCGCGCATCCGCTCCGCGGCCCAGGGCTATACGCGCCTGCAGGGCCATGCGCGCCTGCTGCCGGGCCCCGAAATCCATTCTCCCCTGAGCGGCGTCCGCTGCTGCTGGTGGTGGTACCGCATCGAGCGCCAGGAAACGACCTACCGCAACGGCAAGCGCACCACCGAGTGGGTCACGGTGGAAGCCGAGACCAGTGGCGAGCTGTTCCAGCTGAGCGACGAAACCGGCGACTGCATCGTCGACCCCGCCGGCGCCACGGTATACCCAAGCCTGGAGCGCCAGTGGCGCGGCCGCACCCAGCGCCCGGAAGGGCCGCCGGTGGGCAAGCGCTGGTTCGGCGGTGGTGACTACCGCTACAGCGAGAAGCTGGTGCAGTTCGGCGACTACCTGCTGGCGCTCGGCCAGTTCCGTTCGCAGAGCAACGCACCGCAGTTCGACACCGCCACCGAACTGCGCGAACTGCTGGCCGAGTGGAAGCGCGACCGCGAGGCCCTGCTGGGCCGCTTCGACGCCGACCGCAACGGCGAGATCGACGCGCAGGAATGGGAGACCGTGCGCCGCGCCGCGATGGAAGCGGTGCGGGGACGCCAGCTGGAGCGCTCGCTGGATCCGGACATCCACGTGCTGGACCGCAGCCGTGACGGCCGCCCCTTCCTGCTCTCCACGCTCAGCGCCCAGCAGTTGTTGAAGCGCCAGCGCTGGTGGACATTTTTCAGCCTCCTGGGCTTCCTGGCCCTGGGCTGCGCCGCGGTTTTCGCGCTCCAGGCCCGGGGTGTGGTTGGCAACTGAGCTTGAGTCAATTTGATTTATTTACTTGTTTAAGTAAATAAATAATCACATCGGACGCCGGTACAGCTGTCCTGGCACCCCGCTAAATTCCCCCCCGAAACAACCCTCTGCGGAAATGGCCGCGGCGATGCCTCGTCCGCAGGGCTTGAAGGGGGGGACAATAGGGCCCAAGTAGAAGCCTCCCCTGTACCCCACGAGAACCATGACCAACCCCCTGCTGGCTGCCGCGGGCCTCACGCCCCTCCCCGTCTTCGACCAGGTCCTGCCGGCGCATGCCGAGCCGGCGATCGACGCCGTGCTGGCGCAGAACCGCACCGAGGTGGAGGCGCTGCTGGCGAACAACACGCAGCCGAGCTGGGACAGCCTGATCGAACCGCTGGAGGAGATGGGCGACCGCGTACACCGTGCCTGGGGGCCGGTGTCGCACCTGTTCAGCGTCACCAGCACCGCCGAGTGGCGCGCCGCGTTCAACGCCTGCCTGCCCAAGGTCACCGAGTACGGCATCGAGCTGTCGCAGTCCGAGCCGATGTACCGCGCCTACCAGGCGCTGGCCGACAGCGCCGAGTTCAAGACCTATGGCTTCGCCCGCCGCAAGGTGGTCAACGACGCCCTGCGCGACTTCAAGCTCTCCGGCATCGCCCTGCCGGCGGAACAGAAGGCGCGCTACAAGGACATCAGCCTGCGCCTGTCGGAGCTGCAGACCAAGTTCGAAGAGAACCTGATGGACGCGATCCAGGCCTGGAGCAAGCCGGTCACGGATGTGTCGCTGCTGGGCGGCATGACCGAAGCCGCCAAGCAGTCCGCGGCCGACAAGGCCAAGGCCAAGGGCCAGGAAGGCTGGCTGCTGACGCTGGATTTCCCCAGCTACGACGCCGTCATCACCTACGCCAACAACCGCGAGCTGCGCCGCGAGCTGTACGAGGCCTATGCCACGCGCGCCTCCAGCCAGGGCCCGCTGGCCGGGCAGTTCGACAACAGCGAGCTGATGGAAGAAATCCTCAAGCTGCGCCACGAGCAGGCTCAGCTGCTGGGCTACCGCAACTTCGCCGAGGTCTCGGTAGCCACCAAGATGGCCGAGTCGCCCGACGAGGTGGAGAAGTTCCTGCTGGACCTGGCCACGCGCGCCAAGCCGCGTGCCCAGGCCGAGGTCGATGAGCTCAAGGCCTTTGCCAACCAGCTCGACGGCCTGGCCGACCTGCAGCCCTGGGACTCGCCGTACTACGCCGAGAAGCTCAAGGAGCAGAAGCTCGGCCTGTCCGAAGAGGAACTGCGCCCCTATTTCCCGCTGCCCGGCGTGGTGCAGGGCATGTTCGACCTGGTGGAGCGCATCTACGGCATCCGCGTGGAGAAGGCCGAGGGCGTGCCGGTCTGGCATGCCGACGTGACCACCTATGCGCTGAAGAACGCCGAGGGCCGCCAGTTCGGCATGTTCTACCTGGACCCCTACGCCCGCCCGGAAAAGCGCAGCGGTGCCTGGATGGACGAATGCGTCAACCGCCGCCGTACCGCCTCGGGCCTGCAGCAGCCGGTGGCCTACCTGGTCTGCAACTTCACGCCGCCGCTGCCGGGCCAGCCCGCGCTGCTGACGCATGACGAAGCCCTGACCCTGTTCCACGAATTCGGCCACGGCCTGCATCACCTGCTGACCCAGGTCGACGAGGCCTCGGTGGCCGGCATTCACGGCGTGGCCTGGGATGCGGTGGAGCTGCCCAGCCAGTTCATGGAGAACTGGTGCTACGACCCCGCCACGCTGCGCGGCTTCGCGCGGCACTGGCAGACCGGCGCGCCGATGCCGGAGGAGATGATCGCCAAGCTGCGTGGCAGCCGCTCCTTCCTCACCGGCCTGGCCAACGTGCGGCAAATCGAGTTCTCGCTGTTCGACCTGCGCCTGCACCGCGATTACGACCCGGCGCAGGGCTCGCGCGTGCTGGAAACGCTGGACGCGGTGCGCGACATCGTCGCCGTGATGCGCCCGCCGTCCTTCAACCGCATGCCCTGGAGCTTCAGCCACATCTTCGCCGGCGGCTATGCCGCGGGCTACTACAGCTACAAGTGGGCCGAGGTGCTGTCGGCCGACGCCTTCGCCGCGTTCGAGGAAAGCAATTTCGCGCCCGAGACCGGGCACAAGTTCCGCGACACGATCCTGGCGCAGGGCGGGTCCAAGGAAGCCATGGACCTGTTCGTGGAGTTCCGCGGCCGCAAGCCGAGCATCGAGCCGCTGCTGCGGCACACGGGGCTGCTGGAAGCGGCCTGAGTCGAAGCAGTACCCCGCCCGCCCCTTCCAGGGCGCGCGGCCAGTTTTGCAGTGGGCTAGCCCTCTCTGCCGCAACCAGGGATTTCCTCCGATCCCGCGGCAGAGGGGGTTTTGCTCTTTTGGGTAGACTTCACGCTCCACCCGCCTAGCCCCTGCCCATGAAGATCGCCTCCTGGAACGTCAACAGCCTGCGGGTCCGCCTGCCGCACCTGCTGGACTGGCTGAAAGCCGCCGAACCCGACGTGGTCGGCATCCAGGAAACCAAGTGCGTGGACGAGCAGTTCCCCTTTGCGGAACTGGAAGCCGCCGGCTACTTCGCCGCGCACAACGGCCAGAAGACCTACAACGGCGTGGCCCTGCTGTCGCGCCAGCCCCTGGTCGACGTCAGCCGCGACATGGAGGGCTTCGCCGACGAGCAGCGCCGTGTCATCGCCGCCACGGTCGGCGGGGTGCGGGTGGTCAATGTCTACGTGGTCAACGGCCAGGCCGTGGGCAGCGAAAAGTACGAATACAAGCTGCGCTGGCTCGCCGGCCTGCACCAGTACCTGGCGGCAGAAATCCAGAAATATCCGAAGCTTGCGGTGACCGGCGACTACAACATCGCCCCCGCCCCGGAGGACACGCACGACCCGGCGGTCTGGGAGGGCGGCATCCTCTGCTCGGAGCCCGAGCGCGCCGCCTTCCGCGCCCTGCTGGACCTGGGCCTGAAGGACAGCTTCCGCCTGTTCGAACACCCCCCGGCAACCTTCACCTGGTGGGACTACCGGCAGGCTGGCTTCCGCCGCAACCTGGGCCTGCGCATCGACCACGTGCTGCTGTCGGAGCCCCTGGCAGCCGCCTGCACCGGGGTACAGATCCACCTGGAACCCCGGCGCCTGGAACGTCCGTCGGACCACGCCCCGGTCGTGTCGGAATTCACAGTCTGAATGTGAGCCCCGTCACGTATTCAGGGGATGGGGACAGGGATATGATGGCTCACGAAACCCCTGAATAGGGGGAGGAGCCCGATGAGTCTTCTGCGGAAGCGGCGCAACCACTACGACGTCACCGATACCGTCCGGATTTCGCACCCGGACGAGGTGAAGGATGCCGTCTGCGGCATCGTGGGCGACCTCTACCCCGGCATGGACCTCAAGCCCCTGCACAAGGCCTTCGACGTCTTCACCCGGCTCTACGCCGGCACCCTGCCCGGCTACATGGGCTGCGACACCTGGTACCACGACGCCCAGCACAGCCTGGACTGCGCCCTGGCCATGGCCCGCCTGCTGGACGGCCACGAGCGCAACGTGCCGGTGGCGCAGCGGCTCGGCGAGCGCCGCACCCAGCTGGGCATCCTGATCGCACTGTTCCACGACGCCGGCTACATCCGCCGCCGCAGCGACAGCGCCTGGAACGGCGCCGAGTTCACGCTCAACCACGTCCACCGCAGCGGCGAGTTCCTGGCCGACTTCCTGCCCCAGGTGGGCTTCGGCGATGCCGCGGAGCTGACGCGCCAGGTGGTGCACTTCACCGGCTACGAGATCGAGCTGGACAAGATCCGCGTGCGCCACCCCAAGGACCGCATGCTGGGCTTCATGCTGGGCAGCGCCGACATCATCGCGCAGACCTCCGACCGCTGTTACCTGGAGAAGTGCAAGACCTACCTGTTCCGCGAGTTCGTGATCTGCGGCATGGCCGGCCCCGGCATCCCGGGCGGGCCCAAGGTCATGTACCCGCAGGTGGAAGACCTGCTGCGCAACACGCCGGAGTTCAACAAGAAGCTCTGGGAAGAACGGCTCGACGGCTACTTCCAGGGCGTGTACCACTACATGGACCACCATTTCGGCGGCCATAACCCTTATCTCGAGCAGATCGACGAGCACCTGCGCCTGATCCGGCGCCTGGGCAAGAGCGGCCGCTTCGACCGGCTGTCACGCCGTCCGCAGGCCATCGCCGCACAGGAACTGAGGGAGATCGCCGGGCTCAAGCCGCCACCGGCTTCCTCGAAGAAGCCGCGCGGAGAGATGCGGCGCGCGGCTTGAACTGCAACTGGGCTCAATAGGCTCTTGGATACAAGCAGGCTTCCAAGCTGAGCCAGCTCCAAGCACGCTTCAAACGAATCGCCCCGGA
Organism: Solimonas sp.; assembly: GCA_030149365.1. GTDB lineage: Bacteria > Pseudomonadota > Gammaproteobacteria > Nevskiales > Nevskiaceae > Solimonas_A. Next base: position 94 of record JASBRP010000035.1, on the reverse strand, counting down.
AGTTCACCCCAACCCGTTCACACCGAGTAGCGCCGGGTATCGGGGGGCGGGCTGGCCGTGCCGCGAAAACCAGCGGGACTCGGGATGAGCGGGA